>JAFZRZ010000048.1 GCA_017619635.1 Lachnospiraceae bacterium
CCCTCAAGTTAGCCCCTCACGAAAGACCCTCATCTTAGACCCTCACGAAGAACCCTCAAAAACTATGCTATTTTTTCATGCCAAACCCTCACGAAAGACCCTCAACAAGTTTGGCAAACCCTCAAGAACTTTGATTATCCTTTCTACGTCTTGTGAATTCAATTCTCCCTTTACGATAAAAGCCCCACAGCAACTGCAGGGCTTTATCATCATAATATGCAACTTTCTTTCGCCGAAGCTAAGATGGGCTATGGTAAGTTGCCACCTTTGTAAACCTCCATGTTCACCGCCTCCCATCGCGGATTCCACTTCACCGGCAAATAAAACATTTTTACGAGTGTGCTTCTCGAGAGATCAACCTCTGATTATACTATCGGAGATATTGTCTAGAAAGTCAACACGTTTTCAAAAATCGGACACTTATCTATTTCAAACGTACAAGTGCATAAGCACCATTTCCAGCATCTGCATTGAATGATACTGTGTTTGGATCTGTATCAGTATCTTTAAGTATCTCTGCAGAGCCACCTTCGATTACATGGACTACAGCATATATACCGCCATTTTTATAAAAACTATCTGGAATACCAACAGTCATACCTAACTGACCGTTAGATTCACTTAACGGTATCTGCTTTCCACCGGATGTCTTATTGATATTGACCTGTATAGCAGGGCCAAGTTCTCCACCTGCTAATGCAGCTGCATTCTCCAGGCTCTCAAATGCCAATGGACTGTTTTTAGACGTTACATCCCATGTAGATACATTCAAACTCTCACCTGCAGATAATCCCAGTTCCTGGGCTGCCTGTGTAGCTGGAGTTGTAAATGCTGCACCTGCTACGGATTGCGCATTAAACGAGCCGGGTATTGTAGAGACAATTTCTCCATTATCAGCTATAACAGTTGCATTAGTCTTGTTTATCATATTACCACATGTATCACAAAGGCCATCACTGTTGTCATCTATGTGAGTATGCCCATGATGCCATGTACGGCTTACGCTGGATTTATTATCGTTCTTCTCCTTTGATTTATTCTTGTCTTCATCCTTGGGCTTATCCTTATCCTTGTCGTTATCTTTCGGTTTGTTCTTATCCTTGTCATCATCATCAGGATTTTTCTTGTTTTTGTCATCGTCTTTGGGCTTGTTTTTGTTAACCTGTGGACCTTTAAATATCACTCCACAGTTATCACATTCATTGTCTCCATTATTATCATAATGAGGCGGGCACCCAAGATTTGCAGTCATACGGCCACAGATATCACAACTTCCGTTACTATCCCTGTCTTCATGAACATGTGCATCTGCGCAGATCACACCGCAATGGTCACATTTTCCGTCTCCATCCCAGTCTTCGTGTGGTGGACAGTATTGAGAGAATATCGGTCTTCCACAGATATCACAACTTCCGTTACTAATAACATTTTTACGGAATGGCTCTTCTATTCTATCAAAGAAAAAGATAAGATCCATGACCGCGCTCTTGATTTAAGACTTGAGAAGTATTGTAAACAGATTGGCATTCCAAGAAAATCTATGCACAAGATCAGAGCAACCTATGTATCTCTCCTGCGCGATGCCGGATTAACATTTGAATCCATAGCTGAACAGGTCGGACACAAATCAACAATTACGACAGCCAAGAATTATTCTTTTGATCTCAGATCCGAAAAAGAGAACCAGGAAATCATGAGTTTAGCGCTGTCTACAGCATGTGTATCCAAGTGTATCCAAAATCCGGAAGCCATTTGAGAACAAAAGAAACCTGCAAATCCTCTGTTTTCAAGGGTTTGCAGACTTAACTGTTAGTAGCGTGAGGGGGGCATCAAATATTTTTACTTTCAAAAAGGCATGAAAAACTGATGTTTTTCCTTACGTCGAACCCCGTTGTATCCAAAAGTATCCAAAAAAGCTCATTTCAGCTGAAAAATGAAAAAGCCGCAAACCCTCTGTTTTCAAGGATTTGCGGACCAAATTGTTAGTAGCGAGAGGGGGACTTGAATCTTCTTTCAATTTTCATCATATAGATGAAAACTGGTCAAAATCGAAAGTGTATCCAAGTGTATCCAAAAAATCGCGTTTTTGTCGGAAATGAAAAAGCCCGCAAACCCTTGATTTTACTGGGGTTTACGGACCAAACAGTTAGTAGCGAGAGGGGGATTTGAACCCTCGACACTGCGGGTATGAACCGCATGCTCTAGCCAACTGAGCTATCTCGCCATATGAGACTCCTTAATTGAAGTCTTAGTGGGACCTATAGGGCTCGAACCTATGACCCTCTGCTTGTAAGGCAGATGCTCTCCCAGCTGAGCTAAGATCCCTTATGTTAGGATTTGAAACAAAGTTTTCTTTGTTTCAAATCCGACTATGCTAGTATATAAAAATGATGTACTTTTGTCAACACCAAATACAGATTTTTCTGTCTGTATTTTATTATGCGATCTTGCTCTTAGCGAGCTCTGCAAGTGTTGCAAAACCTTCAGCATCATTAACTGCCATCTCTGCAAGCATCTTTCTGTTGATATCAACATTAGCGAGCTTAAGACCATGCATAAACTGGCTGTAAGAGATACCGTTCATACGAGCTGCTGCATTGATACGAGCGATCCAGAGCTGTCTGAACTGACGCTTTCTCTCTTTTCTACCTGCATATGAGCTTGCGAGTGCACGCATAACAGACTGCTTAGCAATTCTGTACTGCTTAGATCTTGCGCCTCTGTAGCCCTTTGCAAGTTTCAATACTCTATTATGTTTCTTTTTAGCGTTCATACCGCCTTTAATTCTTGCCATTTTTCTATCCTCCTAAAACTTTCATCGACCGATCTTATAAATATGGTAAAATCTTCTTCATATTCTTAACATTTGTTGAATCTGTCATAGCAGGTTTTCTAAGATTTCTCTTATTCTTTGTTGTCTTCTTTGTTAAGATATGGCGCTTGTAAGCTTTATTTCTCTTTAACTTACCGTTACCTGTTAATTTAAAACGCTTAGCAGCCGATCTGCTTGTTTTCATCTTTGGCATAACTTTATCCTCCTTGCCTTTCCTTTCGGATCCTTATGATAACTGATCATTTCTTCTCAGTTAAAAACATAGTCATGGTACGGCCTTCAACCTTAGGTGCTTTCTCAATGACCGCAACATCACTTAAGCTTTCAGCGAAATCATCAAGTATGTGCTTACTTGTATTCATATGAGCCATCTCACGTCCTCGGAATCTAAGAGTGATCTTAACTCGGTCACCTTTTGCTAAGAACTTCCTTGCAGCATTTGCCTTTGTGTTGAGATCGTTGGTATCAATGTTTGGTGACAGTCTGATCTCTTTGATCTCTACAGTCTTCTGTTTCTTCTTAGCATCCTTTTCTTTACGTGCAAGCTCGTATCTGTATTTACCGTAATCAACGATCTTACATACAGGCGGCTTAGCAGTAGGTGCTATCTTCACCAGATCAAGACCGGCTTCATCAGCCTTTGCAAGAGCTTCTTTAGCGCTCATGATACCGAGCTGCTCTCCGTCCTCTCCGATGAGTCGAACTTCCTTGTCTCTGATTTGTTCATTAATGAATAATTCGCTAATGGCTTTAACCCTCCAAATAACCTTACACAATAAAAAAGTGGATAGCATAACTATCCACTTAAATCGTCCAAACAACGCATGATTACACATGCATTAAAGGAAAAATCTTAACGCTTGAAGCTTTCGCCGCAAGGTGAGAGTGGATACTCTGCTTTGTTTTTACCTCTGATAAGATAACATAACAAAACCGGTGTGTCAACAGTTTTATGCTATATTATCTCTTTTTTTCTTCCTCGGGAAGTTCCTTACGGATCGCCTTTGTTGCGATCTCTTCAAGTATCTGAGCTTTAAACTCTGAAAGAGGCTTCTGTCCCTCGTTACCTTCAAATCTTGAACGAACAGATACAAGGCCGTCTGCTTCTTCCTGCTCACCAACGATCAGCATGTAAGGAAGCTTATCCATTCTTGCTTCTCTTATCTTATAACCGATCTTTTCTGAACGGTTATCAACCGTTACATCTATGCCGGCTGCTGAAAGCTCTGCTCTTACCTTTTCAGCGTATCCCTCGAACTTCTCTGATATCGGAAGGATACGTACCTGCTCGGCACAAAGCCATGTCGGGAACTTACCTGCATAGTGCTCGATAAGCCATGCAAGCGTTCTCTCATAACATCCCATGGACGTTCTGTGAATGATATAAGGACGTCTCTTGTCACCGTTAGCATCGATATAATACATGTCATATCTTTCAGCTAAGAACATGTCAAGCTGGATCGTGATCATCGTATCTTCCTTGCCGTATACGTTCTTTGCCTGGATATCAAGCTTGGGTCCGTAGAAAGCAGCCTCGCCGTCTTCTTCCGTGTAAACAAGTCCTATATCATCAAGGATCTCTCTCATCTTGTCCTGAACAACATCCCAGTCTTTTGCCGTACCGAGATATTTATCGGGATTCTTGGGATCCCATTTACTCATTCTGTACGTTACATCTTCCTCAAGTCCGAGCGTCGTCAAACAGTACTTAGCGAGCTTTACGCAGTTCTTGAACTCATCTGCGATCTGTTCAGGCGTACATACAAGATGTCCCTCAGAGATCGTAAACTGTCTTACTCTCGTAAGGCCGTGCATCTCACCTGAATCCTCGTTTCTAAAGAGCGTAGACGTCTCACCCATACGATAAGGAAGATCACGGTAGCTGTGCTGTTTAGCCTTATATACAAAATACTGGAAAGGACACGTCATGGGACGAAGTGCCATAACCTCTCTTCCCTTTTCATCCGTATATACATGCTCCTGTGCATTCTTCATCGCAACATCGGGATCGCTGTATAACTTCTGATCCTCATGCTCGTCTGCTTCACCCATAAGGTCATCGTTTAATACGAACATTCCGTCTTTGTAGTGGAACCAGTGATCTGAGAGCTTATAGAGGTTAGACTTTGCCATGTAAGGCGTCTTTGTACGTACATAACCCCACTCTCTGTCCTCGAGATCCTCGATCCATCTTTGCATCTTCTGAATCATTCTTGCACCCTTGGGCATAAGAAGCGGGAGTCCCTGGCCGATGACATCAACAGTCGTGAACAGTTCCATCTCACGTCCGAGTTTATTGTGATCACGCATCTTGATATCCTCAAGTCGGTCAAGATGAGCCTTTAAATCTTCTTTATTTGTATAAGCCGTACCATAGATACGCTGAAGTCTTGCCTTGTTTGAATCGCCTCTCCAGTAAGCCATTGAAGAAGTGATGAGCTTAAATGCCTTTATTGCTCTTGTACTTGAAAGATGAGGTCCTGCACAAAGATCCGTAAAACCTTCACCCTGGCTGTAAAAGCTGATGATTGCATCCTCAGGAAGATCATTTATAAGCTCAACCTTGTATGGCTCGTTTCTTTCTTCCATGAACTTTATCGCTTCTGCTCTGGGAAGTTCAAAACGCTCAAGTTTGTTGCCCTCCTTGATGATCTTTTTCATTTCAGCTTCAAGAGCATCCAGATCCTCTCTTGAAAACGGATTTGCAACATCAAAATCGTAATAGAATCCGTCATCGATGGCAGGTCCTATAGCAAGCTTTGCTTCCGGATACAGTCTCTTTACTGCCTCTGCAAGTACATGTGAACATGTATGTCTAATCACCTTAAGACCTTCTGCTGATTCGCCTTCGATGATATTTCCGTCCGTTAACATGATCGTACTCATAATTCTTTTCCTCCTTAATCAAATTAAAAAAATCCCATACACTTATCTAGTGTATGGGACGATATAAACCGCGGTTCCACCCATATTGCCGTCTGTCATATGACGACCTCTTGATTTGCCTGTAACGTAGGCCTACGGACCGGATTGGGGTCGCTCGGAGGTGGTCTTCACTCTGTTTCCGTATCAGGATGCTTCCAGCCTGTCAGGTTAAATACCTGCACCGGCACCCCTCTCTGTGAACTTTCACAGGCTACTGTCCTCGTCAACGCTTTGTGGGTATGTATTTGTTGGTATTATCGTACCAATACAGTTAAATGTCAAGTCCCTTTAGTGTATGCTTTTAAAAAATGTACATATTACAATAGGTAAAACGTAGAATATATCAATTCTTTTTTGTCTGATGTGCATAAATTACTTTTACTGATGCATTTGACATTGCAGTTACCCTCAGAATTGGGTAAACTGTTATCATGGTATTAAAGTGGGAGGAATTTTATTATGAATAAATTCTATGGAAAACGTTTTTATGCGCTTTTTCTTGCATTGATGGTTACAATGACAGGATGCGCAAAGGGTCAGGAAGAACCCCTTCCTGTCACGGAGGATGTACCGGTGGTTGAGGATGTTACTCCTTCTGACGAGACCCAGACAGATGTGACTGATCAGACTATTGATGAAGAACCCGAAGCACCACGTGAGGGCGTAGGTGTCAACATGATCGTAAACGGTGACTTCAGCGATGGTACCGAAAACTGGAACACCTATCTTAATCATGGCGGCACATGTGATTTCACAGCAGAAAATGAACAGGGTGTGATAGACATTTCGAAAGCCGGTGCTACAGATTACGGTGTTCAGATCTATTACGACGGATTCAAACTTGATGAAGGCGGTGTATATGAGTTCTCATTTGATCTGGATACCACTTTGGAAAGACAGATCGAAGCACGTCTTCAGTTAAACGGCGGTGACTACTACCCTTACTTTGGTGAGTATGTGAACATAACCCCCGGCATGCAGCATTATTCATGGGAATTCACCATGGAAAAAGAAACCGATGTTGCACCGAGACTTTGCTTTAACTTAGGAACGCCTACAGGTGTCTCTACATTGGATCCTCATGTTATAACTATAGATAATGTTTCAGTTGTCCTTTTGGATGATTCAAATGTTATCAAAACCGAGGTTGTTGATATGAGCCGTAACGTAAATCTCAATCAGGTTGGTTTCAAGCCCTCTGCTCGTAAGACAGCTGTTATAAGAAGCGAGGGTATCGATACAACATTTACTCTGAAGGATACTTCAGGAAAAGAAGTTTATTCAGGAAAGTTAACCGGTCCCGTTGATGCACAGTATGCTGCTGAAAAGGTTTACCAGGCAGATTTCAGTGATTTCACGACTCCCGGAACCTATGTAGTAGCTGTATCAAACGGTGATGAGTCATATCCTTTCACAATAGGTGAAGATGTTTATGATCAGTTGCTTCGTGACAGTTTCCTGATGCTCTACAAACAAAGATGCGGAACTGAAGTGACTGCTGATATAGCAGGTGAATTTGCTCATCCTGTATGTCATGATACAAAAGCTCTTATATATGGAACCAATTCATATATCGATGTGTCAGGCGGGTGGCATGATGCAGGTGACTACGGCAGATACGTTGTAGCCGGAGCCACAACGGTAGCCGATCTCTTACTTGCATATGAAGACTACCCTGAACTCTGGGCTGCAGATGATCTTGGAATACCGGAAAGTGGCAACGGAATACCGGATATACTTGATGAAGCAGCTTATGAGCTCAACTGGATGCTCAAGATGCAGGATCCTTCAACAGGCGGTGTATACCACAAAGTAACCTGCAGAGAATTCCCTGAATTTGTAATGCCTCAGGAAGAGACAGAAGAGCTTGTTGTATCTCCTATCTCAAATACGGCAACAGGCGATTTCGCAGCTGTCATGGCTAAAGCATCTGTTATATATGCCGATTTTGATCCCGCATTTGCAAAAACAGCACTTGCAGCATCAAAGAAAGCATACTCTTACCTTGAAGAACACAAGAGCGCTACAGGCTTTAAGAATCCTGAAGAGATCACAACAGGTGAATATCCTGACGGTCAGTTTAAGGATGAGATGTACTGGGCTGCTGTTGAACTCTACACCATAACAGGTGAAGAAAAATATAAGACATACATAGAGGATATACTCGATCTGTATGTTCTCCACGGATTTGGCTGGGACAGCATGGGAAGCTACGGTAACATAGCATATCTTAAGCTTGATGCCGATAAACAGAATCCTGAACTTGCAGAAAAGATACGTAATGAAGTTAAAAATAATGCCCAGGAATTCCTGAACAACAGCAAGACTGACGGATATATGGTCGATCTTGGAAAGAACTACTGCTGGGGTTCAAACTTAAGTGTATGCGCATATGCACGCCAGATGCTGATGGCAGCAAATGATGCCAGTGACAGTGACAAGAAAGCTTACTCTCAGGCTGTATATGATCAGGTTTCATATATACTGGGACAGAACGCTACAGGTTACTGCTTCCTCACAGGCTACGGTTCACTGAGTGCGGTCAATCCTCACCACAGACCTTCCGTAGCAATGGGCAAGCCGATGCCGGGTATGGTGATCGGTGGTCCTGACGGCAATCTTGAGGATTCATATATCAAGTCAGTAATGGCTGATACTCCTCCTGCAAAGTGTTATGCAGACACCACGCAGAGTTTCTCAACAAATGAGGTTACCATTTATTGGAACTCTCCTTTCGTATATCTTCTGTCATCTGTTATGTCAGATAACTAAAACATATAGAAACTCATATAAACATCAACACCCCCATTGTGATAATGGGGGTGTTCTTTTTTACTATCCAGTTATTAAAGTTTCTTCATCATCCAATATGCATCCACATATGTATTGTCAGCATATTTCATGTTGTCCGGAAATCTTCCGTATTCCACAAAACCAAGTTTCTTGTATAACTCAATGGCATTTTTGTTTTCAGCTATAACTTCAAGTTCAGCCTGTTCGTATCCGTTTTCCTTAGCGATCTCAAATATCGTATTTAACATCAGACTTCCGATACCTGTTCCGCAGTATTCCTGATAAAGTGCTATCGCAACATCACATCTGTGTCTGTATCTCTTGTATCGTCCCACGCTCATAAGTGAACAGTTTCCGACATGTTTGCCGTCTACAGTGGCTATTAACAATAATGATCTCTCATCATCGATGACAGACTGCAAAAAATCCTTCTCCTGTTCTACAGTTAAGGTCACCTCATCAGGTTCTCTTATAAGATAAGGTGTTTCCGCTGTAGTGATCTTAAGATACCTGATCAGATCTTCAGCATCTGAAAGTTCGGCATTTCTTAAGACAACTTCTCTTCCATTCCTGTCCTTTAATGTTATCGGCCCAAACCTCATTTACATTCCCTCATTTCCCATAAAACTCCATTCACCTATTACACTCCAATTCTAAAACCATTATTTTTCATTTGCAACATGATATAATCTTATATAGGTGTCTCCAAAATTTTCATGCTACATAAAGTTATAATATCGTAAATTCCAGAATGCTTAAGCATTTTTGAGTACAATGTGGAACATATGTGGAACTTTGCTTTTCTCAAAAGTAAAAAAGCCCGGAAAACCGCGTAAAATCGGTATTCCGAACTTCTCTTTAGCAGGGGATGAGAGAATCGAACTCCCACCAAAGGTTTTGGAGACCCCTATCATACCATTTGACCAATCCCCTGTGCCTGAGCTTTTGCTCAACAAACGATATTATAACAAAGCATTTTGAATAATGCAAGACAAATTTGAAACTTTATAAAAACCTTTAAAATGTCCCTTTTATATGACATCTATGGCCTCTGCTATATTCTTGACACCAACGACTTTTATGCCCTTTATATCCTTTAAGGCATCCAGACATCCGAAAGGCACTATACAGGTTTTAAAGCCCAGCTTCTTTGCTTCATTTACCCTTCCCGCAGCCTGTGATACGGCTCTTACCTCGCCGCTTAATCCTACTTCACCGAATGCGATGGTCTTGTCATCAATAGCTTTGTTCCTGTAACTTGAGACCACAGCGAGCACTATACCAAGATCGATGGCAGGTTCTGTTATCTTTATCCCGCCTGCGATATTCACGTATGCATCCTGATCTGAAAGAGGCATATTGAGTCTCTTTTCCAGTACAGCCATAAGAAGATTCAGTCTGTTGGTATCACTTCCGGCAGACTGTCTTTTCGGGAACCCGAAACTTGTTCTTGTGACTAGAGCCTGTATCTCTATAAGGATCGGTCTTGTGCCTTCCATTGAACATGAGACTATTGATCCGCTTGAATCCTGCGGCTTACCGTTAAGCATGTATTCCGAGGGATTGGGAACCTCTATAAGGCCCTCATTCTTCATCTCAAACACACCAATCTCATTAGTGGAGCCAAAACGGTTCTTAACACCTCTTAATATCCTGTAGGAGGCATGTCTGTCACCTTCAAAATAAAGCACGATATCAACCATATGCTCCAAAACCCTTGGACCTGCAACAGTGCCTTCCTTTGTGACATGACCAACGATAAAGACACTCACGCCAAGTTCTTTGGCTATACGCATCATAACAGAAGTTGCTTCCCTTACCTGTGAGACACTGCCTGCCGCGGAACCTATCTCCTCATCATACATTGTCTGAATGGAATCTATAACAACAACTTCCGGCTTTGTCTTTTTTATCACATCCTCTATGACAGTAAGGTTTGTCTCACATAAAAGCTTAAGGCTCTCCCTCATGTCACCGATCCTTACCGCTCTTAACTTTATCTGTCTTAAGCTCTCCTCGCCCGATACATACAGTACGTGTCTGCCTGCATCCGAAAGCTTTTTGCACACCTGTAAAAGCAGTGTTGATTTGCCTATACCCGGATCTCCTCCGACAAGGGTTAAAGAACCTGCGACTATACCGCCGCCAAGGACTCTGTCGAGCTCATCGATACCGATGACAGTCCTCTGTTCTTCCTTCATGTCTATCTCACCAAATGATACCGGCTTTGATTCGCTCCTGGCCATCCTTGAGTGCTGGGAAGCAAGAAGCTTCTTATCCACCTTTTCCTCAACAAAGCTGTTCCAGGCTTTACATGCCGGACACTGCCCCATCCATTTGGCTGATTCATATCCGCATTCATTACAAAAATATACAAGAGTATCCTTCTTAGCCAATTTACTTCGATTCTCCTATGATCACTGCATCTGTATATTGAAATGCCCATCTGACTTAACAGATGGGCAACTATTCAATGATACCATTATTTCTTTATTACTACTTTTTTCTTTCCGCCACTAAGATCAAGGCTGAAATTCAACTTACCTCCAAGGTTTGTCTTAACCTTGCCAACGCTTGCATCATCAACGAAAATCTCGTATTCCGTCTCATCTTCAAGGCCTACGGTTATCTGTGCATCCTCGTCTGCTCCACCCTCAACAGAAAACTCAACTCCGTCAGCATGCTCTGCGAAACCGTATACGCTGGTACCCGGAACGGATTCATATACAAACATACCGTTTTTTTCAAGCTTTGTGATCTCATTGAAGGTCTTAACCTTCATGAGGTTGCCTTCATAAGGAAAATCCTCTACTTTGGACTTCTGTGGTAACGTGTAATCCCCAAAGCTCAAAGAGTTGTCACTCTCAACCGTTATTAAATTTTTTGCTGCCATTTGCTTACCTCCGTATCAGTCAACAGGCGTTTTATCTGCCTGCAACCCACATATAAATTATAACCGATTGTGAGATAAAAAACTATACTTTGTTAAAAATGATCTTCTTATCTTTGACCCCGACCTTAACATTGTCACCGGGCTGGATATTCTTTAAAAGTATCTGTTCTGCCAGGTTATCTTCTATCTCTGTCTGAATGGCTCTCTTAAGCGGTCTTGCACCCATCTTCAGATTGGTGTATTTCTCCACTATGAATTTCTTTACTGCCGGTGATATTGACAGTTTTATATCCATCTGATCTTTGCATCTGTCTGTAAGATTCTTAGACAGAAGCGTTACGATATCATGCATATCTTCGTTAGTGAGTGCATGGAATACCATGATGTCATCGATACGGTTGATGAATTCAGGCTTAAACATGCGCTTAACCTCTTCCATTACCGCCTCTTTCATCTTCTCGTAATCTCTCTGAGCATCATTTTTGCTTGCAAAGCCGAGATTCTTGGGTTCCATTATCCTCATGGCACCTGCATTACTCGTCATGATTATAACAGTATTCTTAAAGGAAACCTTTCGTCCCTTTGAATCTGTGATATGACCGTCATCAAGTACCTGTAACAGGATATTAAACACATCGGGATGTGCCTTTTCTATCTCATCAAACAGAACCACACTGTAAGGATTCTGTCTTATCTTATCCGATAACTGTCCTCCGTCATCATGTCCTACATATCCCGGAGGCGAACCAATCATCTTTGATACCGAATGACTTTCCATGTATTCCGACATGTCCACACGGATAAGTGCATCCTCTGACCCAAACATAGCCTCTGCAAGGGCTTTTGAAAGCTCTGTCTTACCTACACCGGTAGGACCGAGGAATAAAAATGAACCGATGGGTCTCTTGGGATCCTGAAGTCCGACTCTTCCTCTTCTCATTGCCTTTGATATTGCATCAACAGCTTCGTTCTGGCCTATTACTCTCTTATGCAGTATACTCTCAAGTTTGAGCAGTCTGTCTGTCTCTTTTTCGCTTAATTTGGCAACAGGTATCTTGGTCCATGCAGATACAGCCTCAGCGATATCCTCTTCTGTGACCACATACTGCTTCTTGCTCTCTTTCTTTGCTTCCTGCGCTTTGACCTTGTCTAACTTCTTTATAAGCTCGTCTTCGGTCCTCTTAAGCTCTCCTGCCTGCGCAAAAGCTTCAAGCTTTATCGCATTCTCGATCTGCGAATCTATCTTTCTTATCTCTTCTTCGATCTCATTAACCTTTGATGAAGTATGTGCTGTAAACAGTCTTACGGCACTTGATGCCTCATCTATAAGATCTATGGCCTTATCCGGAAGATTTCTGTCATTTATATATCTTGCAGATAATCTGACAGCCGCCTCTATGGCTGATCCAAGGATAGTGACCTTATGATGCTCTTCGTACTTGTGGGCTATTCCCTTTAGGATACGTATCGCCTCTTCCTCTGAAGGTTCTTCCACAGTGATAGGCTGGAAACGTCTCTCAAGTGCGGCATCCTTTTCGATATACTTTCTGTATTCAACCAGCGTTGTTGCACCTATAAGCTGGATCTCACCTCTGCTAAGGCTGGGCTTGAGTATATTTGAAGCATCTATGGCTCCCTCAGCTCCGCCTGCGCCGATAAGTGTATGAAGCTCATCCAAAAACAGTAACACATTACCGTCCTCGATGACCTCCTTCATGACCTTCTTGATCCTCTCTTCGAATTCTCCTCTGTATTTGGAGCCTGCGACCATACCTGAAAGGTCAAGTGTCAGAACTCTTTTATTCTTTACAGTATCGGGAACTTCACCAGCAACTATACGCTGTGCGAGTCCTTCCACGATAGCAGTCTTTCCAACACCGGGCTCACCTACAAGACAGGGATTGTTCTTAACTCTCCTGCTTAGGATCTGGATCATGCGGCTGATCTCACCTTCTCTGCCTATAACAGGATCAAGCTTCCCTTCTGAGGCAAGCTTGGTAAGATCTCTGCTGTATTGGTCGAGCATTGATGTGCCGTTTTTCTTTGCAGGCTTTATAGGCAGATCCTCTTTATAGAGATTGCCGTCCTCTCCCATGGAGATAAGTGTCTCGGCATAGACCTTGGGCAGATTAACACCCATGGTTATCAAAAGTCTGGCTGCGACATTTTCTCCCTCCTTTATGATAGCCAGCAATATATGTTCTGAACCTATCATATCGGAATTGAATCTGTCAGCCTGTCTGGCTGCTTCTTCAAGGACCATCACTGCTCGTGGCGAAAAACCATCACGCTCAGCGATAGCTGCTCCGCCGTCAGGTGCGACAAAATCGCGCACCAACTCCTCGATCGTATCCAGCTTGGCTCCGTTGTTTGTCAAAACCTTGGCTGCAAGGCCCTCACCTTCTTTAATGAGGCCTAAAAGTATATGCTCGGTGCCAACATACGACTGATGGAGATTTTTTGCATATTTTTTTGCATGCTTTAATGCGATCTTCGCATTCTCGGTGTATTCTTTCATAAAAACAGATTATTTATCTATATCCAGGAATTCAAACTCCATGTCATCATCGATATCAAGGAAGTTCTTAGACTGCCATGCTTCTTTTCTGTCAGCCTGAAGTGCCTTGGAAGGTTTTGTTATTGCTGAAGCCTTCTTGGGCTTATTCTTCTTGGTAACGATCTTTATATCATCGTCGGGTTCCTCTAAAGCTACAGTTGATCTTGAAGGAGTAGCAGCACGAACCGGTTCGGGCTCCTCTTCATCATCAGCTTCATAAGGATCCTCTTCGTCTTCCCAATCCTCGTAAGAATCTTTCAATCTGAATAAAAGGATCACAACAGCGATAAGAAGGATGAATATAACAACACCCATTGCTATGATGATCTTCTTATATTTTGAGGCATCCGCATTGTCAGATGTCTGCATAGACTGACTCTGTTGCATAACAGCATTGATATTGTCGATACTCTGACGTGTGCCTTTTATATGGTCATAGAGATACCATGTATCAACACCGTCATTGTTAGGCTCATATTTAAGCTCGTAATCACTGTTGGGAACAGAAACAGGTGCTGTTTGTTCTGTCTCCTCAACTTCTGTCTCCTCGGTTTCTACAGCTTCTTCGCCTTCGCTTTCAGATTCTACAGCTGTATTTACATAGTCAGATCTTATGAATCCGCTTACTCCGTCATAGCTTACCTGATACCAAACCTTGCCGTCACTTCCTGTAGCCTGACCTGTGATGGTGAGTGCCTGACCTGATTCAGCTGTGGCTTTCTTGTTAGACTTTGTTGATGCTGATTCTCTTACACTGACTGCATCAGTGGTAACACCGCTTGTGAACTCACAGGGTTCAACAGTGGTTGTTGTAACTTCAGTAACTGTTTCAGTCTCTGTCTCTGTAGACTGTGTTGTTTCCTTTTTCTCGGAAGAAGATGAAGAAGATGACTCTGTAGAGATATCACCTTTAACATCCGTTACAAGGTCAGCTCTTATGTATCCGGTCGTGTTACCGTCAACATATACCTTATACCATGTATATCCATCTCCGTCCTTTGTAGATGAAAGGACATCAAGCTTGCTTCCTTTTACTGTGCTTCCGACTACCTCTGCAGATGTGCTGGCTGTCTGTCTGATCTTTGCTGCATCTGCTGAAACCTTACATGTTCCTGCAGCAAGCGCACCAAACGCACCCACATATATGGCTGTCGTAACGACAGACACCGCAAGTATGCTTCTAACTGCTCTCTTTAATCCCATTTTCCTAATCCCTTTCTGCTTCATCTATTGCTTTACCAATATCGCTTCTCATGTATTTATTATCAAATGCGACCCACTTTGTGGCTTCATAGGCTTTTGCTCTGGCCTCTTTAAGGTCTTTACCTACAGCAGTCACGCCTAATACTCTACCACCATTTGTCACTATTTGTCCATTACTTTCCTTTGTGCCGGCATGGAAACAGTAGTAATCCTCTTTGCCTTCAAAGTTCTCAAGGCCTGTTATAACCTTGCCTTTTTCATAAGAAACAGGATATCCCTCACTTGCAAGCACAACACATACTGCCGCATTGTCCTCAAACTGAAGATCTATCTTATCAAGTGTTCCGTCTATGCATGCATCAACAACATCCATTATATCGTTTTTCTGTCTGCATAAAACAACCTGTGCCTCGGGATCTCCGAAACGCGCATTGTATTCAAGGACTCTGGGACCTATTTCGGTTAACATAAGTCCAAAGAAGATGATCCCCTTAAACGGTCTTCCTTCTGCAGCCATAGCATCAACTGTGGGCTGGTATATATATTTCTGACAGAAATCATCAACCTCTTTTGTATAGAAAGGACTGGGTGAGAAGTTTCCCATGCCTCCTGTGTTAAGACCCTGATCTCCGTCAAGGGCTCTCTTGTGATCCTGAGCGGATGTCATTGTCTTTATGGTCTTTCCGTCAACGTATGAGAGAACCGAAACCTCTCTGCCTGTCATAAACTCTTCAACGACCATCTTGTTTCCTGAATCGCCGAAATGCTTATCCAGCATTATCTCTTTTACTCCCGCTTTTGCTTCTTCAAGTGTGTTGCAGATAAGAACACCTTTTCCGAGTGCAAGTCCGTCTGCTTTAAGTACTATCGGCATGTCAACAGTCTCGAGATATTTAAGAGCCTTATCAGCATCATCAAATGTCTCATAAGCTGCTGTAGGTATGTTGTATTTCTTCATAAGATCCTTTGAGAAAGCTTTACTTCCTTCAAGGATAGCCGCATTCTTTCTTGGTCCGAAAGTCCTGAAGCCTTCAGCTTCCAGAATATCAACAAGTCCGCCTACAAGTGGATCATCCGGAGCCACAAACACAAGATCAGGATTCACTTTCTTTGCATATGCCACGATCTTGTCAAACTCCATTGCTCCAATGGACGTGTCGCATTCTGCGATCTGAGCGATACCGGCATTACCCGGAACGCAATATATCTTATCAACTCTCTTACTCTTTTTCATGCTTACGGCTATGGCATGCTCTCTTCCGCCGCCGCCAATTATCAGTACTTTCACTTGAACCTCCATGATACACACTTTAACTGTTCTTTATTGATACTTTTCCGTCTGTTACTTCAAGTCTGTTGTTAGCAAAAAGATCGATCGCTTTCGGAAGGATCTCCCATTCTGCCTGTTCCATGACTCTTTGCTGCAATACTTTCGGGGTGTCATCCGGCATGACTTCCACTGCTTTTTGTAAGATTATGGGACCGGTATCGGTTCCCTCATCCACAAAGTGTGCCGTCGCACCTGTGACTTTGACACCTCTTGCAAGTACAGCCTCATGGACCTTGAGTCCATAATAACCTTTACCGCAAAATGACGGTATGAGTGACGGATGTATATTTATTATCTTGTCTTTAAATTCCTTAACAAACTCTTCGGGTATGTTAACAAGAAATCCTGCCAGTACAACGAGTCCCGGATTCCATGCTTTTACGGTTTCCAAAAGAGCTTTGTTAAACTCCTGTCTTGTCTCAAAATCCTTTGGAGAAACAACCTTTGCATCAATTCCGGCGTTCTGTGCTCTGTCTATCGCCTTGACACCGTAATTGTTTGATATCACACCTGCGATCCTTACGCCTGTGATCTCTCCCGATCCAACCTTGTCTATTATGGCCTGGAGGTTTGTGCCTCCTCCCGAAACACAGACAACAATATCTAACATAAGGTCACTCCCTTTTCTCCATCTGTTATCTCACCTACAACGTAAGGCTTGTCACCTGCTGATGCAAATGCTTCCATTGCTTTGTCAACATCGGCTTTATCAACAGCTATCACCATTCCGAGTCCCATATTGAAGGTATTGTACATCATATCCTCATCAAGGTCGGCTTTATTCTTCATCAGTGTGAAGATCGGAGGAACAGGATATGAATCCTTTTTGATAACGGCACGTGTTCCCTCTTTTAACATACGGGGAACGTTCTCATAAAATCCACCGCCAGTGATATGACTGCAGGCTTTTAACTTGACTCCTGCATCAGCAGCTGCCTTTAAGGCTTTTACATATATCCTGGTGGGCTCTATGAGCACATCACCGAGCTTGCCACCCAGTTCCTCATAATATGTATCCAAGCTTTCCTTGGTCATTTCAAACACTTTACGCACAAGCGAGAATCCGTTACTGTGAACACCGCTTGATGCAAGACCGATAAGAACATCGCCTGCTTTAAGATCGTTACCTGTTATGATATCCTTCTCATCAACGATACCAACAGCAAATCCGGCCAGATCGTATTCATCCTCAGGCATGAGTCCGGGATGTTCAGCAGTCTCTCCTCCTATAAGAGCACATCCTGCCTGCTTGCAACCTTCAGCCACACCCTTAACGATGGCTGCTATCTTTTCGGGATAGTTCTTTCCGCATGCTATATAATCCAGGAAAAACAAAGGCTCACCGCCACCGCAGACTATATCGTTCACACACATGGCAACAGCATCGATACCGATGGTGTCATGCTTGTCCATTAAAAATGCGAGCTTTACTTTCGTTCCGCATCCGTCTGTTCCGGATACCAGTGTGGGCTTTTCCATTGATTTAAACTTCTCCATGGAAAATGCTCCGGCAAATCCTCCCAGTCCGCCGATAACCTCGGGTCTGTTTGTCTCTTTGACAAATCCCTTGATCAGCTCAACCGACTTGTAGCCTGCTTCAATATCAACTCCGGCCTTTTTGTAATCCATAATCGTCTCCTTTGATCATTTATTTGTTGTAATTCTTGTATCCGACTTCAGAAAGCTTGGCGTCCTTTGCTCCGACCTGCTCTCTCAATTCTTCTTTATAATCTTTAAGCTTCTTTAACAGAGCCTTGTCAGATGTGGCAAGGATCTTCGCGGCAAGTATACCTGCATTTGCTCCTCCGCCTATTGCTACCGTAGCTACCGGTATACCGCTTGGCATCTGAACGATGGAGTAAAGAGAATCCTTTCCTCCAAGGCTTGTCGTATGCATAGGAACACCGATTACCGGAAGCGGGAAGATAGCTGCGCACATTCCCGGCAGATGAGCTGCCATTCCTGCACCTGCGATTATGACCTTATATCCTCTCTCCTCGGCATTGTTCGCATAGTTAAAGAACTCCTGCGGCTCTCTGTGTGCCGATATAATATTCATATCATATGTGATACCGAACCTGTCTAACATCTCCGCTGCTTTGGACATTACAGCCATGTCCGAATCACTTCCCATTACTATTCCAACCTGTGGCATAATACTCTCCTTTCGTAACCTTTGCTTATGTTTCCCCTGTTATGATCACATCCCGTCAAGCGGGACATTAAGTTGTTCAGTTCCTTTAAGCACAAATCTTCCTTCTCTTATGATGCTTATCTCTTCACCGTCTTTTGTCACAGCCTCTACACTTCCCAGTTCATCATACGGAATGGTTATGTCTGTGTGACAGTTCAAATATGCCGCCGAAGGATCCTCGTTTCTCTTAGCCGAAAAGCTGTTTTCCTTGGCTATGATCTTCTTGCCGTCAGGATTGAATGTCTCAACATCCTCCTCGTGTGAGTAACATGTATCGCCCACAGCAAAATGAGGCCCTGTCTTCTCGGCAATAAGTATTGGCATGATCTTTTCTAGTGAATACTTTTTAATGACACTGTATGCCAGGGTGTTCGTACCTATGGCAAACTCTCCTATCGGAAGAGTCTCGTGATTGAATAAAAGATAAGTATCAAGGAATTTTTTGCATGCTTCTTCATCCTCATAATTCCCACAGTTTATATTATCTATTATTCCGTCCTTAAATTCCAGTGTCAAATCGACGAATTGAATGCCATTTAGATACACTTCTTTGACATGTAGGATACCTTGTGTGCCCTCAAGTTTGGGGGATGTGAAAACTTCTCCTACAGGTATGTTCACGTCAGCCACACAGTTCTCGAATTTGGTCTCTTTGTCAGCATTTGTTATGTCAACCAATTTGACATTTATATCCGTCCTGTTTCCGTTCATTCCAACGATATGGACATGATCGGCTTTATCAAGTTCATCTATGATCTTTTGCTGTATATCCCTGTACAGCTCATAGTTTAATGTGTTGATCCCGATGGTCTCTTTGAATATATCCTCAAAATCCTCACCGATCGCAGGTGTGGGGAATGCTATTATCGTAAAGCTTCTCTCCTCGCCCTTCACATATCTGTTAAGGATCTCTCCCGCTCTTGAAGTGTAGCGTGTGAGCAGTTTCTTTGTATCGGCATCAAGAGTGGTCTTCTCCTCTTTATCTACCGGTGCAAAGGCTTTCTCACCAAAGCCTTCTATGCATGCAGGTCCGCCGTACACACCTGCCTCTTCCTTTATCTTTTCAAGACTGTCTCTGTAACATTCGAGCTTTCTTTCCATGAAACCATGATCAAAATATAAAACCTTGTCATGTTCATGATCGTATTCAAACTGCCTGTTAACAGATGTGCTCTCTATACCTCTTTTGATCACACTCCTGCCAAGCATGAAACTCGGAGTTGAATAATGGATTATGGCTTCAAGTCCTATCTCTCTAAAGTTCTTAACAGCCTGTCTTACCACTCTCTCAAAGCCCAGGAAATATCGTATCTCCACAGTCTTTTTAATGCTTATGTCTTTTCCTGTTGCAACAAATCCTTTTCTGTAACCTTCAGTGAACGTATCAGCCATAAGCTTTATATCTTCATCACTGAGTGTGGCCATATATGTGGCCATCGAAAGCTCAACATCAGATATATATTCGCCGTAGTCATACAGGTAATCACTGTCTGAAAGATCGCCTTCCATTACTATGGATTTTGGAAGGCTCTCAGTATCAGCAAAACTCTTTTTTAGAGAATCCTCGAGCATAAGATCGAGATAATCATATGCAAATGCCCTGTAAGCCTCTTTTATTTCAACAGCCTTTGGTGCTTCTTCATTCTCCTGTTTTGCACCTACAAACATGCCGTATATCTCAAGGAACAGTTCCTCTCTTATGAGTACCTGCTGAATATCACCGCTGTATGCATAAATTATGCACGATCTCAATTCAGCATAAACAGCAGAGAGTATCTGACCTGTCTCCTTCCCCAGTCGCCTTACGGCATAGGAAGGATTAAGATAGCTGTTCTCATAATACTTTTGCTTGAGTTCGATATACAGATCCTTGTTTGTCTTTATCCTCCTGCTTATAGGAGCTTTGAAATAGAATCCTCCCAAGACATCCGTCAGAATATCATCCACAGAACGCAAAAACAGAGCTACCTGATTGAAGTAGGGATAATACCTGTCATCCGTCTCACATTTGTCACAGACGGAACGTATCCTTTCAATCGCCAGCTCATGTCTTTCTTTCAAATATTCATATGTATCTTCATCCAAATTCATCTTGAAGCTGTAGTTCATATCACACTCCATATGCACCAGCGTACAGTACAAAACTCACCCCTAAAAGAGCCATGATATTAAGCACGATCCCGATATACGAGAAGAGATGGAACTCATCCGGTTTTGCTTTGGAAATATATCCAAGGATAAGTCCGACCGTCGAAAACAGAAGTATCATCACTCCCGTCCCCCCTAATCGTTCGGTAGCGATACCTCCTATCTTGTATGTCCTGTATATGGCTATTATAAGTGACGCAACAGCTATCACTCCGAGTACCGAGGACATAACGGCCTGTACAGAATGCTTTTTATCTGTAAAAATATATTTTCCAGCCATAGATTATGATCTTACCCCATACATCTCATAATATGCATCTATACGGCCTTTTAATTCATCATCTATGATCTTCTTCTCAACCAGATATTCAACAACCTCATCCATTGATACAATGGCTGCCGTATCAAAACCATACAGATCTTTGATCTCATCAAGCGCGCCTTTGTCGCCCTTTCCTTTTTCACATCTGTTTAGAGAAACCATCAGGCCAACGATTTTGACATCTCCCTGAGCCTTCACGATCGGAATGGTCTCTTCCATAGATTTTCCGGATGTTGTTACATCCTCGATAACAACGATCCTGTCACCGTCTTTTATGGGGCTTCCAAGCAGTATTCCGGCATCACCGTGATCTTTTACCTCTTTTCTGTTTGAGCAGTATCTTATCTCTTTTCCGTAAAGCTTGCTGTATGCAATAGTCGTTGCGACAGAAAGCGGTATACCCTTATATGCGGGTCCAAAGAGAACATCAAAATCATCACCGTATTTGTCATGAATCGCCTTTGCATAGTACTCTCCGAGTTTTGAAAGCTGAGCACCTGTGACATACAGTCCGGCATTCATGAAGAAAGGTGATTTCCTGCCACTCTTTAATGTGAAGTCACCAAACTTTAAAACTCCGCAATCCAACATAAAATCTACAAATTCCTGCTTATAAGCTTCCATAATACTTTCCTTTCGATCAAACATTTTCAGGATATCTTTATCCCAATGCCTGTGCTATATCTTCTTTCATTGCTTTTACAGCTGCGAGTGCAGCCTCGGCATAACCTTCCTCACCAAATGACGCATACTGCTCCTGCTGGTAAGCTCCTATTATTCCTCTGCTTGAATTAACGATCGCTCCGAGTCCGTCCTTGTTAAAGAAGTGAACAAGGTCTTTGCCCTTACCTCCCTGTGCTCCGTAACCCGGTACAAGGATAAAGCTCTTTGGCATAACCTCACGCATTATCTTTCCTTCTTCAGGATAAGTGGCACCAACAACGGCTCCTACATAAGAGTAATCATCTCCCATGCATTCTTCTGCCCATTCATTAACTTTTTTTCCGACAAGTTCAAAGAGTTTCTTATCCCCGATTAGTCTGTCCTGGAACTCACCGCTGCTTGGATTTGAAGTCTTAACAAGTACAAATATACCCTTCTTTTCTTCCTTACATACTTCTATGAAAGGCTTTACTCCGTCACTTCCAAGATAAGGATTTACAGTAACAAAATCCTCATCAAATCCTCTGCAGACTGTATCGCCTATCTTAACACCACCGAGATGTCCTATCGCATATGCTGTTGATGTCGAGCCTATGTCGCCTCTTTTGATATCTCCGATGACAACAAGACCTTTTTCCTTACAGTATCTTACCGTTTTATCAAAAGCCACAAGTCCCGGCAGTCCAAACTGTTCATACATCGCGATCTGCGGTTTTACTGCAGGTATGTATTCATATATCGCATCCACTAAGCCTTTGTTGTATTCCCATATAGCCTCTGCTGCTGCTTCCAAACTCTCACCATGCTCTTTAATGGCTTTTTTCATTATGAAGCCGGGTATGAGTTTCATTGTGGGATCTAATCCGACAACTATGGGAGCCTGTGTTTTTTTGATGTTTGCAATAAGTTTGTTGATCATTTGTCTAACTACTCTCCTTTATATCTAAACCCCAGAAAAAGGCAAGCATATGCTTGCCTTTTAATGTATTGGAATCTGTTATAAAACTGCCATTGAGCGTTCCTGTGCAAATTTCTTTATATTGGACGCATTGACATATTTCTTGAATCCTTCTTCATTTACCACCACAAGTGTAGGCGCCTGCATGATTCCGTATTTGCCGGCAAGTTCCATATTCTCTTCGGCATCTATAAGAACATATTTCTCATTCTTCAGATACTCTTTTGCAAGCTTACAGTTAGGGCAGGTCTTTGTTGTGAACAGATACATCACATCCTGAGGTGCATTTACCTCAACCTGAGGAAGATCGTCCTCAACATCCTTTAATGTTACGACCGCACTCATGGGACGCTTCAGAACAGATCTGTCGATGTCATATACTTTTCTGTTTGCATATTCCTGAAGCTTTCCGTCGTTCCAGTTCTGAACAGGTCTGTAGTAACCTGTGATCCTGCTGTATACTTCGGTAGGATTTCCGCAATGAGGACACTGAGTTACCTCACCTGCGATATATCCGTGATTCTTACATATAGAATATGTAGGTGACAGTGTATAGTAGGGAAGTTTGTAATTCTCAGCTATCGTTCTTACGAGATCTGCTGCAGCCTTCCAGTCAGGCAGCTTCTCTCCGAGGAAAGCATGGAATACTGTTCCGGATGTATACAGAGTCTGAAGATCATCCTGGATATCAAGTGCATCAAATATATCATATGTATATCCGACAGGCAGGTGTGATGAGTTCGTGTAATACGGTGTGTCACCCTGGTTACCTGCAGTCTTGATACCGGGCCAGTTCTTGCGGTCATGCTTTGCAAGTCTGTAGCTTGTTGACTCTGCAGGTGTAGCCTCGAGGTTGTACAGATCGCCGTACATCTCCTGGTAATCACTGAGTCTGTTTCTCATGTGATTCAAGACTTCCTTTGTGAACTCCTGAACATGCTTGTCAGTCATATCCGCACGCAGCCAGTTGGCATTCAGCCCTACTTCGTTCATACCAACCAGACCTATGGTTGAAAAGTGATTGTCAAATGTACCAAGGTATCTGCGTGTATAAGGGTAAAGACCCTCATTGAGCAGCTTCGTTATGACACCCCTCTTTATCTTAAGGGAACGGGCTGCTATATCCATCATCTTGTCAAGGCGCTTGTAGAAGTCAGCCTTGTCAGTTGACAGATAAGCGATACGGGGCATATTTATCGTTACAACGCCCACCGAACCTGTGCTCTCGCCTGAGCCAAAGAAGCCTCCCGTCTTCTTACGCAGCTCACGCAGATCCAGACGAAGTCTGCAACACATAGATCTTACGTCTGAAGGTTCCATATCGGAATTTATATAGTTTGAGAAGTATGGTGTACCATACTTTGATGTCATTTCGAAAAGAAGTCTGTTGTTCTCTGTATCAGACCAGTCGAAATCCCTTGTTATAGAATATGTAGGGATAGGATACTGGAATCCGCGGCCGTTTGCATCACCTTCGATCATGGTCTCGATGAATGCCTTGTTGACCATATCCATTTCTTCCTTACAATCCTTGTAGCAGAAATCCATTTCTTTTCCGCCAACGATAGCGGGAAGCTCTGCCAGATCTGCTGGAACGGTCCAGTCAAGTGTGATATTTGAGAAAGGTGCCTGTGTTCCCCATCTTGAAGGTGTGTTGACACCGTATATGAATGCCTCTATGCACTTTTTAACTTCTTTATATGTAAGGTTATCAACCTTTACAAAAGGTGCAAGGTAGGTATCGAATGATGAAAATGCCTGAGCTCCTGCCCATTCATTCTGCATGATACCAAGGAAGTTTACCATCTGATTGCAAAGAACCGAAAGGTGCGCTGCGGGAGCTGATGTGATCTTACCAGTGATACCACCGAGTCCCTCCTTGATAAGCTGCTTTAATGACCAGCCTGCACAGTAACCTGTTAACATAGACAGATCATGTATATGTATGTCTGCATTACGATGAGCTTTTGCTATCTCCTCATCATAAACCTCAGACAGCCAGTAGTTGGCTGTGACTGCACCGGAGTTTGACAGAATGAGTCCTCCGACAGAATAGGTAACGGTGGAGTTCTCCTTAACTCTCCAGTCCTCTACCTTCACATAACTGTTAACTACGTCCTTGTAGTCGAGAATGGTTGATTTCATGTTACGAAGCTTTTCTCTCTGCTTACGATAGAGAATAAAAGCTTTAGCCGCATCGGTATACCCCGCCTGTTCAAGAACTCTTTCAACAGAGTCCTGAATATCCTCAACAGCTATTCTGTTCTCTTTTACTTTGCTCTGGAAATCAGCAGTAACACGAAGTGAAAGCAAATCTACCACATCATTGGTAAATGAAGCGTCTGTAGCATTGAAAGCTTTGATGATCGCATCACTGATCCTTGCCAATGCAAACTCTGTCTCTTCCCCGTCCCTTTTTACTACCTGAAACATAGATAACCCCGACTTTCCTCATAGAATATTTTAGGAACACCCGAAAAGCGCCCTACATTAGCCATGATAACATCACTTAGTATAAAAGTCAACAAAAAACACAAGATATTGTGTTTATTTATGTAAACTTTCCCTAAATATAGTGGCATAAAAAAAGAGCCTGTTTCAGGGGATTTGTGGCCAAAACCGCCTGAAAGGCTCATTTTATACGATAATTTTATGTCTATCTGGTGGAAAGAAATACGTTTTCTTTCTTCGCCGCATCGTCATCAGGATAGCTTGTAAGATATGATGCCATCAGATTCTTTGCTTTCTTGAAATCACCCAGATATTCAGTAGCCACTATCTCATTATATGACAGTGTCTGTTCCAATCCGTTGTTCTCTATATTCTTTGCGCTGACAAACGCATTAAGTGCCGCCTCATAGTCTCCGGACTCAAGTTTGCACAGTCCCATCTGGTTATAGATCACCGCACTCTCGGGATGTCTCTTTAAGAAGTTGTCATATACGCTGGCAGCGTAATTGTAATCTCCCAGTTTTTCATAAGTCTTTCCAAGGAATAAAACGGTATTCTGGTCGTCATCATCCCTTGCATCCTCAAGATAGACCTTGGCATTGTCAAGATCACCCATGTAGTAATAGATACGGCCTTTGTCAAAACTTGAGAGTTTCTTTTCATTATCAACAAGGAAATTCTGAAGATACTTTATACCTTCTTCCTCATAGTAGTTCTCTGACAGTCTGCCTGCCACCTCTATCCTCAGATCATAGTTGTTGGGATCGAGAGTGAGCGCTTTCTCAAAGTCCTCTATAGCCTCATCGTGCTCTCCCACCTTAAGATGATCGGTTCCCCTAAGGTAGTAGGCCATAACATCCTTGTCCGAAAGATTGAGTATTGCCGTATATGTTGCTATGGCATTCTCATATTCATCCAGTTTTTCGTACGCTGCAGCCAGATAGAAATTAAGATCATAATCCATATCAGTGACATTGCTGCCCGTATATGTCATGGATTCATGATAATAATCAACAGCCGCATGGTAATCCATAAGATAATAGCTGGCTATCCCTCTGCCGCGTGCTATCATCAGTTCGTCCTCACCGTTCTCCTGTGCTCTGTTGAATGATTCCATAGCCTGAGAATACTGACTGTTCTCTATCGAATCATATCCCGCCTGCGTGAACTCTCCCTGTTTGCCGTTCCCACAGCCTGACAGAAAAAGCGTTCCGAGTACGATCAGACACGCTGTTTTCTTAATACTTCCCTTTAGTTTCATATCTATATCAACCCTTTAAGTCATTACACTGTGAATAACTAAATAAGCATTATGATCTTCACCATAATGCTTATCAAAAATTATAACATAAATCAATTCCTATTGTATTAAGATTTTCTAAAAAATGATATTTATTATTCTGCTGCCATCGCGAGTGCATCATCTATATGCGCCGCAAAGTTCTCGGCACCGATCTTCTCATCAAAATGATCCTTCTTCATAACGCTCAAAGGCTGCTCATTGACATGTGAAAGGATTAGTCTTATACCGTTCTTCTCACATACCTCATGAATCGCTTCAAGGCTTCTAAGTGCAGAGATATCAAGTGCCGGTACTCCTCTCATACGGAGTATGACAGCTCTTACACCTTTCTTTGTGTTTATCTGCATGAACTTGTCTGCAGCTGCAAAGAACATGGGACCGTTTATCTCATAAACAAGGACACCCTTGGGAACCTGTCTTAAAGAAAGAGCCATGGGATCGTTGTTCTCATCATAATCCTCATCCAGATACTCCCAGCTTCTTACTTCCGTAACCTCGCTCATCCTTCTTAGGAAAAGAAGTGAAGCCAGGATGATTCCAACCTCTATGGCAACAACAAGGTCAAACACAACAGTAAGAACAAATGTGAGCACAAGAACGAGGATATCGCTCTTTGGTGAGCATTTGCAAAGATGAACGAATTCTCTCCATCCGCTCATGTTGTAGGCAACCATGAAAAGGATCGCAGCGATCGCAGGCATGGGGATCCATGCAGCATAAGGCATGAGTACTACCAGTATGATAAGCAGAGTGACTGAATGCACCATACCGGCAACAGGTGTACGTCCACCGCTCTTTATATTGGCTGCTGTTCTTGCGATGGCTCCTGTGGCAGGTATTCCACCAAAAAGAGCACTTGCAAGGTTACCTGCACCCTGTGCTATGAGTTCCATGTTGGGTTTATGTCTGCTTCCTATCATACCGTCTGATACAACACATGAAAGCAATGACTCGATACCTGCGAGTATAGCGATCGTGAATGCATCAGGTAAAAGCATCCTTATCGTCTGAAGATCAGCATGCGGAACTGTAAGAGGCGGAAGCTTGTTTGATATCTCATAAAGATCACCGATGGTCTTAACGTTCATGTGAAGAGCTTTGACCATTACGATAGATACTATAACAGCGATAAGAGATCCTGGTACCACCTCGGTTATCTTAGGCCATACTATCAGGATTATCAGACATACTATACCAACTATAAGAGCCTGTATATTTATAGTAGGAATGGCTTCGATTATCGCTTCTACCTTTTCAACAGTCTCGATAGGTGAAGTTGAAAATGTCATTCCGAAGAAATCCTTTATCTGACCGATAAGGATCGTGACAGCGATACCGAATGTGAAACCAGTGGTTATCGTATACGGGATATATTTGATAAGATTTCCGAATTTGAAGAATCCCATTACTATAAGGATGATACCTGCCATCACGGTCGCGATCACAAGTCCGTCCATACCGTTCTTTGCGACTATCCCTGCGACTATAGTGGCAAACGCAGCCGTGGGACCTGCTATCTGTACACGCGAGCCTCCAAGGAAGGCTATAACAAATCCTGCGAATATGGCGGTGTAGATTCCCTGCTCGGGACCCACTCCGGAAGCAAGAGCAAGAGCTATCGAAAGAGGAAGTGCTATTATCGCAACGATGATACCGCTTATCACATCTTTCGAAAACTGCTTCGCATTGTATTTTTTCATCACATCAAACAGCTTTGGGGTAAATTCTTTCATATCCTTTATCTTTCCATATTTAATCTAAAAACAGCCGACAACTTCATATCATATTACTTGAAAATCCCTTTGGCTATATGCAAATGCACAAAAAACCACCTCATTTTGAGGTGGTTCATTGAAAAAGTTATACTATCTTCTTACCCGATAAGCTCTTTCTTAATAAAACATAGCTCCTTTCGAGCTCTTTTCGCTCATCAGCGCTTATCTGTCTGTCAGAATAAAGGATATCCTCATATATGGTGATAAACTCAAGCTGTTTTTCATCTGTCAGATCCTTTATCCTCATCCGATATTCAGTGAGAGTCTCTTCCCTGTTCTTTCCAAGATGTTTTCTTTTTAAGAGATCGAGGCAGTTTTTGCATATCCACTGTGCCTTTCCTCTCTCATCCATCTTTTTGTATCTTCTTTCCTTGATGAGTCTGTCTGTCGCAAATACCAGCAAAGTGAAAGTAAGTCCCGCGACTATCGGCATGACTATCATATACCAGCGAAGTCTTATACGTTTTTCTTCACCAATACCGTCATCAGAAATATCTGTATCTACTCTTCCCGTAGGTATATATGGCGTTGTCTCAAGGTTTGAGTTATTACCTTCTTTTCCGGTCCTTAACTCCCATGATACCTTACTCTTCATACCCGGTGTCGGTTCAAATGTGAACCAGCCTACACCGTCTATATATGCTTCAGGCCAGGCATGAGCATAATTTGAACTTACATCTATGTCACGCGTCTTTCCGACAGGCACCCTGAATCCCTGTACAAAACGGGCAGGTATGCCACAGTATCTCGAAAGGATGACAAAAGCTGATGCATAATATGTGCAGTATCCTTCCTTCTTTTCAAGGATGAAATAGTCCAGAAAATCAGACTCATTCTTTATGGTATCCGGCAGATCTCCGGGATTCTCAGTGTATTTAAAGTCCTCAAACATGGCTTCTATTCTTAAAAGCTTCTCATAATCACTCTCAGCTCCCGAAAGGACTTCTTCCATATATAACTGCATATCTTTAGATACAGATGTATCCGGAAGATATCTATCATAGATATCATCATGATAGGAAAGATAATCCTCATAACTTATCTGTGTAGTGAGAACACTCTCCTTTTTTGCTTTCTCCCATCCCTCTTTATCTACACTGTGAGGTGTGTTTACCATTTCTTCAAATATCTCACTGTCTCTGTTTACCCTGTAGTAAGTAGCCTCATACGGAAGTCGTGAGCTTCTTCTGTTTACAAAGGTGTAATCCCCACCCGAAATCCTTGTTCCGTCAAGGTCGCCTCTTACCGCTATATACTTGGCGGGTGTAAAGAAGCATAAGGTATGCATATCCTTATACTCAAATGTCATCGAGGCTCTCTTTACAACGTTGTTTAAAGGCTCATCTCCCACAAAGTCCATCGCTGCACAAAGCGTTTCAAGAGTGTCCATCAGACGCTCCTGTGAATCGCTGTCATCTTTCTTATCCCAGGTGTGCCCGTCAAACGTATCAAAGGTCTTTCCGATGATATAGACTCTCGGATCGTTCTGGGAATAAGTGATAAGCTGCATGACAGTCCTCTCGGAATGCGAAAGATCACCTCCCGGCTCAGCTCTGTCTGAAAACCCTATGACAGGGGAATCGGAATCCCATCCGTTCTTTCCCAAAAGATTCTCACTGACCATGATGTACTGGCTCTTTACTATCTGTGATATCTTCTTTACAAATCCCCAGCCATAAGGCTCACTCGGGATATGTATGAACATGATAAGGATAAACGGTATGAGTATGAAAAGTGAGATTGCAGCCAGATGTTTCTTTGGCTCAACATCCCCTTCTTTATCTGATCTTCTCTGATATTCATCAGCTGCAGTGACGAGCAAAAATATGAATATCATGCATACACTTATCTTTGTCACCTCACTTCTTCTTATAAGCGATGCTATGAGCAGAACAAGTCCTGAAACGGAAAGCCCATATCTTATGACCCTGTAACGTGAGGACAGCTCACTTATAAAAAGACAGGCAACTGTAAGTAAGATCTCCCAGAGTATAAAGATATGATCTTTTATAAGATCGATCCTCTCACCCGATGGCATGAAAACCCAAACCGCCAGCATGAGGGCAAGCAGTATACCTGATACAACAGCCTTTCCTTTGATCTTTAGATGCTTTATGAGCATAAGGAAGGTTGCCGTAAGCAGTGTTATCACAAGCCATGCCGCATTTGTCGGCGTATGTTCGATATAGCCATGCACAAATGATAAGAGCGTGACAGCAAGCGGTATGAAGAAAAGACAGTCATAAATAAGTTGAGCTATCATGCGCCCTCCTTACTGCCGTCATCACTGCCTATCACGATCACTTCCATTCTGGCATCTGGCATTTTTAAGTCTTCCTTTGCTGTATCATCACAAGCCACATATATCCTGACCGGTACACGGTCTGTATTGATCTCATTGATCGCATCGTATATCTGATCGTTCAGTTTTGAAACGACAAATATCAGCATACGGTATCCAAACAGACCTCCCCGGTCTCTTAACTCATCGCCAAACAGACACATATCATAATCTTTTTGATAAGAGAAATCACACATCTGACTGTAAAGAGTCTCAAACCCTCCCATGTCATGCACGGGTGTGTTTACGACATGATCTGCTTTGTATATCACGTCTGAGGGGATGTTGTTCTCCACATAGTAAAGAGTAAGGGCAAGGCTGTGTTCCATCACGGTATTCTCCATCGGAAGATATATCTCCTCTGATGATGAATAGCGCCCCGAATCCATTATTATCGCAACACCGCTCTTTTCCTCTCCTTTTCTTTCCCTCACCATGTATTTTTGCATGACGGCACTTGCTTTCCAGTTTAGAAAACGTATGTCATCACCGTTAACATATTCACGTACCGGTATATCAGGCTCAGTCTTTTTTAACATATTGTCACGGTCAGCATCTGACATGATTTCCTTTCCCTCAAGCTTAGAAAGATGAACAATGGCCGGTGCGACAATAACACTTAAGGGCTCCTTTATCTTATAGGTGACTGAAAAAAGACCAAGATAATCCTTTACCACGATCTGCTTGATCCCGACACAGTATGTACCTCTGTAACGACAAAGAAGCTTCGTCTTTTTAACAATGGAAAAATGAGGCGGCAGTTCATATTCAACGCCGTCATCTATCTCCGATATCCCGGAGAATGAAGAGAAAAAACTGATACGCAAAGAAGAGAATGAAAACCATCCTTCATTCTGCAACGTGATATAAAAGTCTGAGGGAGTACCACAGACCATATCTCTGCCATCCGTTCTCTGATATATCTTAACGGAATGGATCACGCACATTATATATATGTAGGATAACAGCGGGACTAAGATCACCGAAAAGAAAAAGATATAGGTGATCGGACCTCCAAAAAAAGAGATTCCCACGAGAGAAAGCACAAACAGTCCCGCTATGATAAGCGAAACCTTATTTTTCATGTCCTGTCTCCATGGGAATAGACACCTTCAGAATGAGTGCTTTCAAAAGATCCGCACTTTCTTTTTTCTGAAGACGCATCTGAGTTGTAAGTATAAGTCTGTGAGAAAGAACAGGTATGGCCATCTGCTTGACATCATCAGGTTTTATATAATCCCTTCCGTCAAGGAAAGCCTTTGCCTTTGCCACCTGTAAAAGGTGAAGCATTGCTCTGGGACTAGCCCCAAGCGTAAAGCAGCCGTCATTTCTCGTAGCATCTATGATCTGCCATACATATGAATACATACCTTCGCTGATATGAACTTCATCAACACATTTACGATATTCTTTTATATCCTCAATATTAAGAACAGGTTTAACATCATCAATGCTCTTTCCGTCCATCTTTGCATGAGCAAGACGCAGTTCCTCTTTTTCAGAGGGATAGCCGATGGATAGACGCATCATGAATCTGTCAAGCTGGGCTTCGGGAAGCGGATATGTTCCCATAAAGCTTACCGGATTCTGTGTCGCTATGACCATAAAAGGCTCCGGGAGCTTTATTATGTTTCCGTCAACAGTCACCTGGTTTTCAGACATTGCTTCCAAAAGAGCAGACTGAGTCTTTGGCGAGGTACGGTTAAGCTCATCGGCAAGTATGATGTTTTTCATCACCGCACCTGCCTTGTAAGTGAACTCGCCTTTTTTCATATCGTAAACTGAAAGTCCCGTGACATCACCAGGCATTGTATCCGGCGTAAACTGGATCCTGCCAAATGAAAGTCCCAAAGACCCGGCAAAGGTTCTTGCAAGTGTGGTCTTTCCGACACCCGGAACATCCTCCAAAAGGACATGACCGCCTGCAAGAAAACAGGTCAGGACATTGTCCACCGTTTCACCTTTACCAACAAAATGATCATTCATCTGGGCTCTGAAAGCCTCAATCCCCTTTTTTCCCATACTCATATATTAAACTAACCTCTGTTCTGTTTTGCGACTACGCTCTCACCGCAATAGATCTTTCTAAGCTTCGGCTTTTCGATCTTTCCGGTAGGATTACGAGGTATATCGGCAAATACGATATGTCTCGGTCTCTTGTATCTGGGAAGCTTATGGCAGAAAGCATTCATCTCATCTTCACTGCTCTCCTCACCGTCTTTTAATTCTATTACGGCAAGTGTTGCTTCACCGAGTCTGCTGTCAGGCACGCCTATAACAGCAACGTCTTTGATCTTCGGATTCGCACGAAGGAAGTTCTCGATCTGTACAGGATAGATATTCTCACCACCTGAGATGACCACATCCTTCTTTCTGTCTACAAGGAAGATAAATCCGTCCTCATCTTCCATAGCCATATCACCGGTAAACAGCCAGCCGTCCTTTAAGACTTCTGCTGTAGACTTGGGATCGTTATAGTAACACTCCATGACACCGGGGCCTTTAAGGCAGAGTTCTCCGACATCACCCTGTTTAACATCATTACCATTCTCGTCAACTATCTTTGTCTCCCAACCGTATCCGGCTTTTCCGATAGCACCGACTTTGTGTATGTTCTCAACACCAAGGTGAACGGCACCGGGTCCGATGGACTCACTGAGTCCGTAGTTGGTGTCATATTCATGATTCGGGAATACCTTCTTCCAGCGTGCGATAAGGCTCGGAGGTACAGGCTGTGCACCTATGTGCATGAGTCTCCACTGTGAAAGATCATACTCTGAAAGCTTTACTTCACCGCTGTCTATGGCATCGAGTATATCCTGTGCCCACGGTACCAAAAGCCATACGATCGAACACTTCTCATTGCTTACCGCATCAAGGATAGCCTTGGGTTTTGTTCCTTTTAACAGAACAGATTTTGCTCCAACAAGGAATGAACCGAACCAGTGCATCTTTGCTCCCGTATGATAAAGAGGAGGTATGCAAAGGAAGATATCATCTTTTGTCTGTCCGTGGTGAGCCTGCTCAACCTTGCATGAATGCATCAGACTTCTGTGCTTGTGAAGGATAGCCTTCGGGAATCCTGTTGTTCCAGACGAGAAGTAGATTGCACCGTAATCATCATCTGTAAGTTTGATGTCAGGTGAAATGCTTGAGCAGTTTGCCGTAAGCTTGTCATAGCTTTCTGCAAACTCAGGACATCCGTCACCCACATAGAGCAGTATCCTGTTCTTGCTTATGTTCTCAACTATCTCTTCCACACGGCCGATGAATTCAGGTCCGAATACCAGAACATTTATCTCCGCGAGATTTACACAGTATTCGATCTCATCTGCAGCATAACGGAAGTTTAAGGGAACTGCGATGGCTCCTGTCTTTAATATTCCGAAATAGATCGGAAGCCACTCCAAACAGTTCATGAGCAGTATTCCAACCTTGTCTTCTTTCTTTACGCCTCTGCTTAACAAAAGATTTGCAAATCTGTTTGCTTTCTCATTGAATACGTTCCATGTGATCTCTCTTCTGTAGAAGTTTGAAGGGTTTGATTCTATCAGTTCATACTCCTTCCAGCTCACATGTCTTGCTTCCTGGATCTCAGGATTGATCTCAACAAGACATATATCATTTCCGTATTTTTTACAATTCTCTTCTAAGATCTCTGTAATAGGCATTTCTTTTCTCCTGTATATAAATTTATATTGTTTTACGCTTTAAACCGCTAAAATATATTCTAGTATTTAAAGGCTGACTAGTCAACCTCTAAAGCTTGTTACTTTTTGATCAGAACATCTACTGTATGGGCGGCTGCTCCGATCATATCTTTTCTCTCGGCTATGGTCTCAACATAGCTTACAAACAGCTCAAAACTCTCCTCATCCATATCTCTGAGATTGTTTCTTATATAGTTTGCCGGACCGTCTGGAGTGAATAACCTGTCACGGATTAGTCCGCTCTCGTTAGCCAGTCTGTCTATCTCTTCGATCGTCACATAATCATAGATATCATCTTCTGTTAACATAACATTATAGTTTATGTCAACCTTATTATCATGGACAGACTCCTTTATATTCCCTTCGATAAATCCGTGCTTAACGATGGCATAATCGTTCATGCAGTATGCCACCATCATTATCCCGCCCTTTTTAAGGACTTTTGAAGCTTCACTCAAAACCTTTAACTTGTCCTCGTGAGAAAACAGATGATACATCGGTCCGAAAACAAGCACAAGATCAAAGTATTCTTTTTCAAACTTCTTACTGAGTTTAAGAGCGTTCCCCTGAAGTGCATGGACCTGTTTGCCTGCTGCTCTAAGTCTCTGCACATTGTGTTTTACAAGTTCAAGGGCATGTACCTCATATCCCTCTTCAGAAAGAGGTATGCTGTAAGCTCCCGTACCTGCACCTACATCAAGTATCTTTGCATCAGGTCCCAGCTTTTTAAGATACTCATGTATGTATCTCATGCTGACACGAAATTCCACCTGCCCGTGTCTGGACTTAAGCCTCTTATCCTCGTTGAACTTGTTGTAATGCTCTGTTAATATCTCGTTTGTTGTCATTTATTTATATCTATTCCCAATTCCTCATAACTCACAGGAACATATATGTATCCCGATGCATAAGGGCCATACTGGTAAGGAGTGTATTCCACCACTATACCGGTCTCAGTGAAACCTACAGCCATATCTTTTGAAGCATATTCCCTGACACTGTCAAACAGCTCATTTGCATAATCGGGATTATACTCATATGACTCATAGTACTGTGAATCGTCCTCTTTCCAGTTTGCGACCGTCTTCATTGCGATCAGGTTTTTGAACGTGTCATCGTTCATATCGCACAGATCGGCGAGTTCGACCTCATTTCCTGTATTAAGATCAAACAGATGATGCTCATTAAACTCCATGCCGTGTGCACCGCCGTAATAATCATAACCGGTGTAATCAATGACAAGATAATGTGATCCTATCTTTTTAATATCGCTTAATGACCATTCTGAAGAACAGTAATATGTATAATCCTTTCCCCAGCTCTCATCGCTCTGCATACCCTCATAATCTGATATTGCCCCTTCTTTTAATCTGTCATACCGGTCAGATAATACCTTGTTTATCTCGGCTGCATGCTCGACGCTGTCCTTTATAGTTGTCTTTTCCAGATAATATTTATAGCAGATAAGATCGGTCCCCGGGAATTTTAACAGGTCCTTTTCACTTGTGACATCAGCATAATCGGACCAGCCTGCCTCATGAGCCACAGCTGTCGTATCATACAGCTTTCCGTCATTTAGATCAAATCTCTTCCATATGGCTTTTCCGTTGTTGGATTCGATATAGTATACCGAATCATCCGTTGCAGCCAGTCCTGAGTAAAAAGGCATATAGTAGTATCCGGCACTTCCCGGATTCTCACTGGCCTGCATGAGATTCTTTGTCTCTTTAGTCTCAGGATCATACTCAAACAGAGTCATGTCGGGATGGAAATATTCATCGGCACATACATATCCGTAGAACTTTCCGCCTGCCGCTGCCGTGACTTCAGGATTGGATGACATATCACCGTTATACATCACCGAATAATCACCGGTCCTTAGATTATATATCATGATCTCATAAAGATCGTTCTGCCAGTCACTGTGAACAGCCCATATGTAATCTCCCGCTATCGCATTCACATACGAATTGTTTGGCATCTTTAAGACATTCTTTGATTTGTTACCGTCCATATCAAACTGGCATACCCCACCAGACGAATCACTTGGCGCGGCAAAGATATCACCTTTAAAAGCCTCCAATGTCTTCATGAGACTGTTCTCATTCATCAAAAATGCATATCCGCTGTTATGGATCTTTCTTGAAAGCTCCTGCATCTTATTGTCATGAACGCACTTTTTGCTTTCCGGATCATAAACATATATCTCATCAGCCGCATCTTCAGTAGAGCTTTTGTATGAAGTGCAGTCTATATAGATCTTACCTTCATATTCAACAACGCTCATGAATGCACAGTTTGTGTTTATGACGGGAGTATCTGTCTTATTGCCTTCCTTATCGAATACCAGCAGTTCATATCCGCCCAGATCATATGCATGACGGATTATATACTCATAGTCACCGATAACTTCTGTCTTTGTTATAAACTCGTTTCCGTCCTTGGCTTCATAGATCAGTTTTGCATTCTCACCGTCATTAATAAGGAAACAGTGCACATCATCATGCACCAGCACGGGGATCATCTTTGTCTCATCCGGTTCTTTTGATTCCGGGGTTACATTGACAGGTTCGGTCTCTGTATTGTCATCATCCCCGTTATCGTCATCCTCACTCTTTGTCTCCACCTGTTCAGTATCCTCATTAGTTTCCTTTTCACAGGCTGTGAATGCAAACATACACATAAGGCTCATAATGAGTATCAAAAGTATTCTTTTTATATTCTTCATATCGTGTTACTCCCGCATAAGTCATAAACGACCAATTTCCTTTTCATTCTATCATAAAATCGCATATTGTGATAAACTATCTATCTGAAAATATCATCAGGGAGCCGATACTTTTAAGGTATCAATATAACATGCGCAAGAAAACCATAATAGTATTCATAATAAGTCTTATAGCCACACTGCTCATCGGTGTGATGGTCACATATCCGCAGTGGAAAGAACTCATAAAGACCTCTTCTGACTCAGACGAGATCTCTGCAGAAACTTCAGATGTGATCATAGATGAAACAACGCCCGAGGAGGATGAAGATCCAAACATAGTAAAAGTTGAGATCGAGTCCATCCCAACACCCACACCTCCGCCTTTTGAGGAATATGACATCAATCTCATGGCTGTGGGGGATAACCTTATGCATATGGGACTTGTAAACAGCGGAAGGCTTCCTGAAGGCGGCTATAACTTTGATCTTTTATATGAGGATATCGCTCCTTTTCTTGATAAGGCTGACATCAGCATCATAAATCAGGAGACCATAATGGCAGGTAATGAAAAAGGATTCAGCGGATTCCCTTATTTCAATTCTCCCGTCGAAGTGGCTGATGCGATAGAAAAAGCAGGTTTCAACGTTGTTTTGCAGTCATCAAACCATACGATAGATCAGGGACTTGACGGTCTCTTAAATGCATACAGGGTATGGGAAGAACATCCCGGTGTGCTCACTGTGGGAATACATGATGATCCCGAAAAGCTTCACGATATACCGATCCTTGAGATAGAGGGGATCAGATTTGCGATACTAAACTACACATACGGTCCAAACCTTGGTGCAGTACCTTCAAACGTTAGAGGTTATATGAACATCCTGTGCGCCACAAAGGAAGGCAGCAAAACGGGGGAACTTGATCTTACCAGACTCGATCCTGCCGTACTGGATGATATAAAGAAAGCAAAAGAAATGGCTGATGTGGTAATAGTATGCCCTCACTGGGGGGAGGAATATGCCATTGAACCCACAAAATACCAGGTTGAATTTGCAAACCAGATGGCTGATGCAGGTGCAGATCTTATAATCGGAGCACATCCTCATGTACCCGAGCCTGTAACGTATATCACAACCGCTTCAGGCCACAGATGTCTGTGTTATTATTCACTGGGAAATTACATATCCACCGGTCAGAACGGTCAGTCCATGTTGGAGGGTATGGCCTGGGTCGTATTCCATGTGACCGAAGACGGAGTATATATAGATGAAAATAAGACCGGGGTGCTTCCTCTTGTAATGGAATACCTTTCCGGTCCTTTGAGATTCGAAGGAGTATATCCTCTCGAAGATTATACAGATGAACTTGCAGGCAAACACGGCATCAGAAGCTGGGGCGGTGTTAACCTGACTGTTGATAAACTTAAAGAATGGAGCTCACAGATTTTCGGTGAGTGGAGCATATCAAAAGATTATATCCTGTCACAGTGATAAACCGGATACCGCACTCCCCGCTATATATCCGGAGGTGAATGCCCACTGAAGATTATAACCTCCGCAGGTTCCGTCTATATCGAGTACCTCTCCTGCAAAATAAAGTCCGTCAACAAGTTTTGAACCCATGTCGGAGTTTATCTGATCAAGGGAGACTCCGCCGGATGTTACCTGTGCTCTGTTAAAGCCACAGTCTCCGTTTATCTTAACGTTTATACCTTTTAGCATAGCAACTGCTTTATTTATCTTTTCTGACGCTTCACAGACTCTTTTATTCTCCAGACCGCAAAGTGAGCCGATAAGCTGCGCCATCTTCTCATTTGTAAGAAGTCCGAGTGCCTCTGAAACACTCATATCCTTATCAGCGTTGTTGACAAGTTTACATAACTCCACTTCTTCCATATCAGGGAACAGATCGAGTTTAAGTGATACACTCTTTTTCTCATCTAATGCTTTTGTGGCATAACGGCTTAACTGCATCACGGGTATGCCGCTAATGTTGTCTTTGTTAAAGATGATCTCTCCTGTCTCATCTTCTGTTTTCTCACCATCAATAAGAAGCGTGACTTTACATTTTAATCTGACACCCGAAAGATCAGAAAACTTTTTATCCTCAAATGTCAGAGGAACAAGTGCCGGTCTTTGCAGGATGATCTCATGTCCAAGTCTTCTTATGACCTTATTTAAGTTGCCGTCACTTCCGTGAGTGGGACTTGCTTTTCCTCCCACAGTCACAATGATATCTCTGCATTCAAAACGGTCTTTTTTCTCAGTGGTCACTTCAAACCTGTCATCAGTTTTTATTATGTCAACCACTCTTGAACTGCATAAGATCGTAACATGAAGTCTTCTGCATTCAAACAAAAGGGCCTGTGCTATAGTCCTGGCCTGCTCATTGTACGGATAAACATATCCTGAGATATCCTTACTGATGACTCCGATAGAACGCATGAACTCAATAAGTGCTTTATTATCAAACCTTTTATATGCCTCATATGCAAACTCAGGTTTTTGACCCCTGAACACTTTGTCATCAAACGTAAGATTCGTGAAGTTACATCTGCCGTTACCGGTAGCGTATATTTTTTTTAGAGGGATATCCTTCTGTTCAACGACTAAGACATCCTTACCACCCCTTGATGCGCTTATCGCTGCCATAAGGCCTGCCGGTCCCGCACCTACGACTATCACATCATAGTCTTTCTTTATACTGTATTCATTTGCCACGTTGCTTTTAAGATCTGGTTTCAATATGATCTCCTACTCGATCGGAGTGATTGTCGCATAGTACTCATCAAGTACACCGTTCTTGATCGCATTTCTTGTTGCGGATATATAGATGTATATGATCTTATCATCCATAACCTTTATAAGAAATACCTGTTTATTATCATCACTGTCGATGACAAACTTCCTGAATGTCGTGTTTGCGATCGTGACATTCTCATTTGTTTCTGTCTTGTATGTAAAGAACAGTTTTTCTTTTAACTGATCTTCTATATTTGTAACAAAATCATCTGCTGTAAAACCCTTAACATTATCCTCACTGACGACCATAAGTCCCGCATTCCTGCTGTCGAGTGCATACTCAGCCAGAAATGAATCCTTTCCGCCGTTTAGATAAGTGTAACTTAGATTGACTGCATAATCCATGCTTTCCATGGGATCTTCCAAATATTTCATGTCACCTGAAGGAGTTATCTTTACCCCCAGTCTTGTGTTTGTATATACTCCGTCTTTTATCTTTCCTGCCTTGTAAGTGCTGCATCCTGTGAGCGTACTTATAAAAAGCAATACGCATAACAGTATTGATATTCTGATCCTTGTTTTCATTTTCCCCTCTTTTACTTATTCAGCATAAGACCGCCACCACAGGTGACGGTCTTGTGATCTTTATTAAACTTTAGCATTATACTCTGAAGTATTCAACCATCTGAGCAAGACCTTTGGCCAGATCGTTCATGCTCCTATTATCTTCACTGATCGTATTTACATGATCTGTAACATCACCAAGAGACGCTGTTATCTCTTCATTTGATGCCGAATTCTCTTCAGATACAGCAGAAAGGTTGCTGACATTCTCTGTGATGACATCCTTGATCTCGATAAGAGTCTTTGTCTTTCCACCGATACTCTCTATCTCATTAACAGCTTTGCCGATCTCTGATTCGAGAACCTCGAAACGGGCCATTGTATCGCCCATGAGCTCCTGCTCCTTGTTAATTGCTTCACGTACATCATCCGACATGCTTACACATGTATCTGAAAGCTGGCTTATATCGTTTACTATATCTGCTATCTCCAAAGCTGAATTGTTACTCTGCTCAGCAAGCTTTTTGATCTCTTCAGCAACAACAGCGAATCCCTTTCCTGCTTCTCCAGCTCTTGCAGACTCAATTGATGCATTTAAAGCCAACAGATTGGTCTGGCTTGATATGTCAGTTATGAGATTAACAGCATCCGTGATCTTTGAAACAGCATCATTCGTCTGCGAGATACTCCTTGAGATATTCTCAACAGCCTGTGTTGTCTGCTTGCTGCTCTCATTCATCTCTCTGATGTAGTTTACAGCATCATCATTTGCCTTGCTCATAGACTTAGCGCCGTCATTAAGCACATCGACATTCTGTGAGATATCACTTATTATGCCGTCCATATCGATGACCTTACCATTGATATCCTGAACACTCTCGGCAATAGTGTAGGCTCCGTCAGAGATCTCGGTCATAGCTATACCGATCTGAGCTGTTCCGTCTGCAGTCTGTTCAGAAAGTGCTGAAACCTCATCGATACCGTTAACAAGCATAGCAGAAGAATCTTTAATATCACTTATGACACTGCTAAGTGAATTCTGCAGTCTGTCAGCTGATTCTATAAGAAGCTTGGTTTCTGCAAGCTTTGATACTGTGGTAACAGGATTTGTAAGATCACCCTCGGCTATACTGTGGATATTCTCAGCCACCGCAGCCAGTGGTCCGACAACCTTTTTGGTTATAAGAGCAACCGTTATACCAAACACTACAAATACGAATAACGCAGTTGCCAAAACGGCTATCATCAGCTGATTCTCCTGCTGATGAACACTTGTTGCTTTCATTCCGGCAAATGCCATACCCCATGTACTTCCGTCAGCATTATGTATCGGTGTGTAATATACATAGTAATCGATCTCATTTATCAATACGTCATCAGATGTGTAATCTTCTCCCTTTTGGCAGGCTTCCCATACAGCAAAGTTTGCCTGTGTTCCTTCTATTCTCTCACCCTGTGCATTACGGATAGATGTTACAAATCTGACATTATCCTTGAACATCGTAAGATCAACGTCATGTTCTGCCATTGAATCAATGTAATCGGTCTCGTATTCGATACCGCCTCTGTTAATGATGTCCCACTCATAGTAATCTCTCAATCCGTATGAAGCGATCTCTAAGCTGTTGTATATCTGCCTTTCCATAGCTCCCACCAGCTTGAAATAAGCTACGATCGCAAGTATGATGATCGCCACCGCCATGGGGATGAGCGCCATCATAAGCATCATCTTGCTCATGTTCAGTCCCTTGGACTTACCCTTACCATTCATAATCCCAATCTCCTTCAATGATTTGCTAAACCAAACTCACTTATATATTATAGCACTTTTGTGTAACAAATAAGTAACTCTTTTTCATATATTTAATAAGAAAGAACATCATGCGAATATTGTATATACAATTTGCACGATAGCGGCTGCGATCCATGCTATGGCACACTGCCAGAGCACAACACATGCTGCCCATTTGGTCCCCAGTTCTCTTTTTATCGCGGCAACTGCTGCCACACAAGGAGTATACAGCAGTGAGAACACCAGTAATGAGGCTGCCGTAGCTGAAGTTATAGCCACATTCACGCTCTCTCCGAACAATATCTCCAGTGTGGATACCACACTCTCTTTTGCCATGAAACCACACACCAAAGATGTGCATATACGCCAGTCTCCAAGTCCTGCCGGTCTCATAAGCGGAGCCACAAGACCGCTCAGCATGGCAAGTATGCTGTCATGTGAATCAGCCACCATGTTAAAATGAATATCAAAACTCTGAAGCAGCCATATGACTATGGTAGCAATAAGTATAACGGTAAATGCCCTTTGTAAAAAATCCCTTGCCTTTTCCCATAAAAGCTGGGAAACATTCCTGGCAGACGGCATACGGTAATTTGGAAGTTCCATCACAAACGGTACGGCATCTCCCTTAAACAGTGTCTTTCTGTATAAGAAGGCCACCAATATACCCGTGACTATACCGAGCAGATAAAGCCCTATCATTACAAGTGCTGCATGATCAGGGAAAAATGCATTTACAAAGAATGCATATATGGGAAGTTTTGCTGTACAGCTCATAAACGGTGTGAGCAGTATCGTCATCCTTCTGTCTCGTTCACTTGGAAGTGTTCTTGTTGCCATGACTGCAGGCACCGTACATCCGAATCCGATTAGCATCGGAACTATACTTCTGCCCGAAAGACCTATCTTTCTTAAGAGTCTGTCCATCACAAAGGCAACCCTGGCTATATAACCACTGTCTTCCAACAGAGCCAGAAACAGAAACAGTGTTACTATTATGGGAAGGAATGATAACACGCTTCCCACGCCGGCAAATATACCGTCTATGACAAGACTGTGCAGGGTCGTATTGACACTCATTGATGTGAGTGCACTATCGACCAGTCCGGTAAGTGCATCAATGCCTGTCTCCAAAAGACTCTGAAATCCCGCACCTATAACGGCAAATGTCAGCCAGAATACCAAAGCCATTATAAGAATGAACGCAGGTATCGCAGTATACTTTCCGGTCAGGATCTTATCGATTCTCTCACTGCGGGCACGTTCCTTGCTCTCACGAGGCTTTTTTACGGTCTGTCTTACAACCTTCATGATAAATGAGAATCTCATGTCGGCTATGGCGGCACTTCTGTCCATACCGCATTCGTTCTCCATCTGGATAACGATATGTTCCAGCATTTCAAGCTCGTTCTTGTCAAGCTTTAACGCGTTTAATATCTCACTGTCTCCCTCGATCACCTTGCTCGCGGCAAATCTTAAAGGCATACCTATCGCTGATGCATGATCCTCTATAAGATGTGCAACGGCATGTATGCATCTGTGCACTGCTCCGCCTTTGTCATTCTCATCACACAGATCCTGAACAAGAGGTTTTTCCCTGTAATGAGCCACATGCATCGCATGGGATATCAGCTCATCGACACCTTCATTGTTGGCAGCCGATATTGGCACTACAGGCACACCAAGGATGCGCTCCATCTTATTGATGTTTATCGTACCGCCGTTTTCTCTCACCTCATCCATCATGTTAAGAGCAACGACCATCGGGATATCCATCTCGATAAGCTGCATGGTAAGATAAAGATTTCTCTCTATATTCGTGGCATCAAGTATGTTTATGATACCTGTCGGTTTCTCATTTAAAACAAAGTTTCTGGATACTATCTCTTCCGTTGAATACGGTGACATGGAATATATTCCGGGAAGATCCGTTACTCTGGTATTGGGTTTGTTCCTTATGGGTCCGTCCTTACGGTCTACCGTAACACCGGGGAAGTTACCGACATGCTGATTCGATCCCGTAAGCTGGTTGAACAGAGTCGTCTTTCCGCTGTTCTGGTTTCCCACAAGAGCAAACGTAAGAAGGGTCTGTTCTGAAAGAGGTGCTTCATCTTCTTTTGAATGAAACTTTCCTCCCTCACCCAGACCCGGATGTTCAATGAGTTTATATTCTTCTTCGTCTGTCTCTTCATCTTTATCCATCGGCTCGATCGCTATCTTCTGCGCATCGGCAAGACGGATAGTAAGTTCATAATCATGTATCTTTAATTCCATGGGATCACCCATCGGGGCAAATTTAACAACCTTTACCCCGATACCGGGTATCACTCCCATATCCAAAAGATGCTGTCTTAATGCACCTTCACCTCCTACAGAGATTATACGTGCACTCTTTCCTGTCTCTAATTCATTAAGCTGCATGACCTTGTCTTCCAATATCCATTATAATGTAGAATAGCCGTAACCGTTACAGATAGCGTCTATCGGTATACCTGCCTTGCATAAAGGGCAGTCCTCAAAATTATGGCCGGCATAATCAGGAAGATCCGCTGTGGAATAAAGCGATCTGATCGGTATGTCATCGATCTTTGCAGCCACTGAATAGATGGCTGATATTCCGATCGGTGTTCCTCCGTAGAATCTTACCGAACGCAGAGCACTTCTCAATGTCTCACCTGTGGTCGCGGTATCGATGAGCACCAGTACTCTCTTACCCTTTATCATATGCTGATTGTTCTCACGAAACATCATCTGTCCGCTGGTGTTATACTCTGTGCTGGTTATATAGATGGTCTTATGGGCATTTGCAGATATCATTCCGGCTTTGGTGAGCTTGTTTGCCAGATATGCCCCTATTACCTCCATACCGTTCAGACACAGGATCGTGTCGATAACGTCACTGGCAAGGTACATCTCAGCCAATTCCTCTCCGGTCGCTCTTGCCTCACGCTGTCTTGCTTTCATATCACTCAGATCCATGTAGTAATTAACATGTGAATTTGGTGTAACAAAGTGTCCCGGAATATAACGGAGCACTACATCTTTGTTCTTGGAATAGTCGATCTTCTTATAATCCTGCATACTGTCCTCCTTGCCTAAATCAAACTATTGTTTAGACAGCCAAAAACACTGCTGCCACCTACAAATATTTTATCACATGAGATATCACGTCTCAAGCAACAACCTCATATTGATGCCTATACTGCTGGCTATCAGTCCGCCCATGTTATAGGCCTTGTCATTGAGTTCACACAGCAGCAGACCATATGTGATCCTCTCATAGAAAACAGGAAATACCGCTATGCTCTCAAGCCTTGACTGATCGAAGCTCAGCCTTAAGAGATCCTTTGTTTTCTTTCTCTGCCTGTCAGGCGGTGTCAGATAAACATCACCATCCTTTATTATACATTTAAGGAACAGTTCCTCCGGATAGGTTACGATCTCATAGTCTTCTCTTTCGATAGGTTTTTCAAACATGAACAGGGAGCCGTTCTCTATCCCTTCAAGGCTCAGATTCTTGATATATGCTGTCAAAACCTTTTCCCTGTCACCGGCATAATCCATACCTATGACCAGATGCTCTCTCATTCTTTTTATGTTGCTGAATGATGAGTTTCTCTGAGTTGTATTGGTCCTGCATATCTGTCTGATACATTCATCCCTCATCCTGATAAAGAGACTGTTTATCATTGAGATCACAGCAGGTGATTTCTGGATCACATTTATCGCATTCTGAAGCCTGTTAGTGCAGTCGATGAGTTTTTCCGCATCGGTATACTCCATTGCACCGTTTGCAAAGAACACATCTATCATGCGCTGTATCTCTTCATAATCCTCATAAGGCATATATCTGTTTTTATATGCCTGAAGAATCTTTGAGATGAACTCAAAATACAGACGTCTTAAGTTTACCGCAGAACTCTTTATCGATGCTGCTTTGTATCTGTAAAAACAGTCATCAAACATCCTGTAGATAAATGTCTCATTTACTTCCAAAAGTTCCCTGTTGGTATACTGATACATCTCATAAGGAAGAGACCGTCTTCCGTAAAGCCTTGTCTTTACCAATGCGCTCTCCACCTCTTTTCCGTTCATCATATCTATCAGAAGCTGAACGGCTTTTTTACCCAGAGTAACATCATCGGCACCGACAGAACTTAAAGAAGGGACCATCTCACTTGACATCCTGGTATTGTCAAATCCGAATACCATTATATCTTCGCCCGGTATAAGCTCTCTGCTCTTCATGACATTGTACAGTCCTACCGCAGATGTATCATTCACGCAAAAGACAGCTTCCACTCTAGGATTGTTGTTAAGCAGCTTTTCTGCCTGTTCCTCCGTATGAGTGGACATGTTGGTGGGCTCATAGAACTCCTCTCTGAAAGGAAGTCCGTTTTCCTCGAGACATTTTATGAATACTTCTTTTCTCTTTACGGCATCCGGATTGGTCTCAACACCTCCAAGCATGCATATCTTCGTAAATCCGTTGGCATTAACAAGATAATCTATCGCTTCTTTGATACCGGATTCATTATCATAATTGACGGTTATCTGATCTTCAATGGTTGATGTCAGAACGACCTTTGGTATATCCCCGAACGAATCCAAAAACTCCTTGAAGTCCTTCTCCTCAACTATCCATCCCATGCTACCGCCAAAGACTATGAGTCCGTCGGGTTTGCACTGGTAACCCAGGCTGTATATTCCGTTGAACATGGCATCGTACTGCCAGTTATTCTCAGTCCTCTTACCCCTTATAAGCACTTCTCCGGGTAAGACTGCGATATTGATCCCACCTGTCGGGGGAATGGCATTCCTGATACCCTCAACCAGATCCCTGCAGAATTCATTCGATATGTTTCCGGCTATAACCGCTATTGTCTTTACATTGTTTGCATCTTGCATAATGTGCACCGTTTATAATTATGACTGCGACTATTCGATTATATAAGTTGATGGTTTCGAGAATAAGAATCCCTGTGAGTAATCTATACCGTATCTGACCATCTTATCCTGTATATCCTCATTCTCAACAAATTCAGCTATGATATTTATCTCTCTCTCCGAAAGCTTCTTCCAGCCCGATATCAATGCTATGAGATTCTCGGCCTCCTTGTTTTCAACACATCGCCTTACGATCGATCCGTCTATCTTAAGATAATCAAAGTGAATATCCATCACATGCTGAAGGTTTGAAAAACCGCTTCCAAAGTCATCGAGAGCTATCTTTCCTCCAAGTTCATGTACTCTGTCAACAAAGGCTATGATAGTGCTGTAATCATCGATATCCTCATTCTCCAATATCTCAAACACAAAGTTTTCAGGATGTGGAGCAGTACCCAGAAAATCATATATAAACTCGGTCATATCCCTGTTTCTGATATCACGGATACCCAAATTTATGCTAACACTCTTGTTAGTCAGATCCCTGAAATGCTCAAACACCTTTCCAACCATGATCTTTGACATACTGTCATAGAGCATGCCAAACGAACGCGCAACATCCAAAAATGAATTAGGATAATACATCCTGCCGTCCTCGTCCATAACTCTCATAAGAGACTCATAATGCTCTATATGCTGACTGCTGTTGCTGTATATACCCTGATACTGTGGAACGATCAGATCATTTGCTATAGCATAATTGATCACATTCACCATGTGATACTTTTCTCTTATTATCACATCATCGGGTCTGCTCGTCTTAGCATCACAAACATAGAACTGTATGTTCTTTGTCATCATCGTAAGACGTGCGTTATTGTATACTCCTGTCATGTTCTCGACTGTGCAGTTATCTATGACACAGAAAAGCGGGATGATAGAGATGTATTCGTCATTGGTGGCAAACAGCTCTTTCTGGAGTTTTTCCATGTCCCTGGTAAACTCATTAAGATCCACCATATACGAACGTGCACCGATGGCAAGATGCCATTTTTCCTCACAGTAGATGTGATATCTCTTGCTTTCAGCAAACAGTTTGCATTTTTTCACATAATTACGGTAGGTAAGATCTATGAAGTCTTCCGAGAACACCGTATTCATGCTCTCTATATCAAGAACGCTTATCATGCAGATACGGTCATAACCTTTAAGCTTTATGTCCATGTTCATGGCCGCAACATTCATGATACCGGTATCATTTGAATACAAGAGCTTGCTTGCGCATTCATGGATAAACTCCTTGATCGACTCATCGGCATTCTTTCTCGAACCCTCCATTGCCGTAAGGTATCCGAGCAGTTCCTCATTGTCCTTGCCAAGTATTTCCGTGTGAAGGAAGACATATGGATTAAAAGCCTGTGCCTCAACTTCCTCTCCAAGAGCAGCCACAACAAACGCACAATTGGCAAATACATTCTTTTCACCGTTATGGTAGATCTCTCCTCCCGTAAGACAACCGCATATGTTGGTGTTCTCATATATGGAGATCTCCCATTTCGCACAGTTGGAATATATATTCGGTCTTGTTATGCATGAATAACCAAACAGGGTCTGAGCCTTCTCAAAAGAAGATACCTTGTTAAACATCTTCTGATTGTCAGATACTATCTTTCTGTCATGTATGAAGGCACGCCTTATGATCCTTCCGTTTGATATCTCATGGGTAGCCTTTATGAGCTCACGTTTGCATGTTGAGGCAACATCCGGATGCTCGCTGTACATGTCGATATATTTCGGATCGTCCCTTGGATAGAGCTCATCCAGGCTCTTTGATTCATCGTACATGACAAGAAACGGTGTATCGTCGTTATCGGCATACACATAAGGGAATACATATGCATAATCAGCATGTTTTCCAAGGACTCCGCCAACACGCTTGCGATACTCTGCAGCTGCATCGTTTCCGTCCAAAGAAAGGATGCATTCACCGAAGGAATCAGTTACTGTCATCTCATTTCCGATGACCTCTGCTCCCGTGACATATGACATCATGGTATCGAGACTATCTCCGTTTATGGATGCAACGAGCACAGCTTTATTGGTGTAACCGTTCTCATTAAAGACATATCCCCTGTTTACCGAACGGTCTGTCCTTATATCAGGGACATTCGCAAGTCCGCCCATCATCTTAACATCCGGGAATCTTTCATTACATTTATCAATAAATGACAGTATCCCCGGAAATGTCGCAGTCACAAATGTGAGCAGAAGTTTTGTGTCATCACACAGTACCTCTTCTTTTACAGACTGGCATAACAGATCCGTCGAGTACGGATTTCCCGTTTTTTCATCGTGTGTGGGTATCATGGCAGTCTTAACACTGCCAGTAGACATCCTGGAAACAGATATGATGCACTGATTGTTACTCAGCTTTCCTGCATTGATCGTACCGGACGTGCTTGTTCCTACTATATGTGCATTCGGAACAAGTCCTTTTATGAAACGAGCCAGCTCAACCGCCTCATCACCGAAGTGGATGGCTGTATGTATACGAATTAAAATATCTCCCTTTCCCGAATCCAGCATCAGCTGTTCGAGTGTGCCGGAAAGTCTTGAACGCGATATATACTGAATGTTCCATGTGATCATAAGATAATCCTCTTGTCATATTTGAGTTGTCAACAAGGTGCTATTTTAAATATAACATTTTTTACCAAAACATTAAAGTGGATAGAGATACTTTTGTGCAATATAAACAAAAACAGGCCGCCAGTTTAGCAGCCTGTCAATCACTAATATTTAGTTATTCGAGATACTCGCTCTTAACGTATCCTGTCTTTCCGTTAAACTTCACCTTGGTCCAGCCATCTGCCTGCTTGTTAACAACGGTCATTTCCTCACCCTTATAGGCAACTGCGACTCTGTCAGCAGTGGTCGAAGCGCTCTCTCTGATGTTAACGGTATCTCTTGCCTTTGCTTTTCCGCTTGAAGGTGAATTGGCAGCGGCCTCTTCATCCGTCACCTCATCAGTCTTTGTTTCAGCCTGCTGTGTCTCTTCTTCAGGCTGTTCCTCACCCTCTATCTGCAGATATTCGGTCTTGATATAACATTCTTTGTTATTGAATATGATCTTTGACCATCCGTTGATCTTCTGCTCAAGTACGATGAACTCATCACCTTTCTGAGCTTTTCCGACCTTATCGGCAGTCTCTGAATCGGAACTTCTTATATTGACGACATCTGTTGTTTTTGCTTTTTTCTCTACGGTCTCAACAACCTGTACATCTTCACCGGTCTGAGTATCCACACCGCTTTCTGTTGTATCCACCTGGGCATCCTCACTGTTTTTTGCGAGTTCATCGCCCACAGCCGAACTTAAAAGAGAAGGAAGCAGATCAAGGAAGGCAGCCAATTCTTCGTCTTCCGAAACAGCCTCGTTAAACTTTACATTTACTGTGTTGTTAAGATCCACAACATCATCCTGTACGGATATGATCTTACAGTAATTTGCCAACTTCTCGTCCTGCTCGTCATCATTGATATAAAGCTTTCCGGTTGCATCCTTGCATACATACCATGCATTGAGACCGGGCACTACTTTTTCGTAGTCAACGAGTTTTACTTCATAGTAAGCAAATACCATGTATGAATCTGCCACCGGACCGCTCTTTGTATAGCAGGTCACAGTCGGATAACTCTCGATGTATTCCGATTTCTTCTCGATGATGATCTTTTCTTTCTCATCAACGGATGACTTGATGGACTCGATCGTTGCCACATCACCTGCTGCCGCAGCATCATAATACTTTCTCATAAGGTCGTTGACTTCAGGGAAGGCATCCATCTGCATCGCTTCATCGGTGATAACATAATCTTCCGATATCTGCTCGGTCTCAGGTGCTACAACTTCCTGGTCAGGTTTCTTTCCTGAAACAACACCTATGACTATACCAACGATAACGATCAGAGCAAATGCAGCTACTATGATCGTGTTCTTTTTGTTACCTTTAATAAGTTTTGCCACGTCCTTAAACCACTTGACTGCGGCATTATCTTTTTCTATCTTCAAAACAAATCTCCTTTAGACTGCGTCCGACAGGAATCGAACCTGCATCAAAGGCGTCGGAGGCCTCCGTTCTATCCATTATACTACGGACGCATGACGTTTAAAAAACATACGCTAAACATCATACCATATTTAGTGGTATCTGTCCAATCCTACCCCACTTCTCACTTTCTGCGATATATTCTGTAGGCTTTTGTCTCACCTTTGACCTCGAAGTTTTCCATAAGATAATCACTGTCAAACGAGTCATGATATATGAGCATCGGCCAGTCACTCTGTTCAGTGTTTTCAAGGAATGCGTTACTTAAGATAACATATTCAGCCTCCTCAAATGAAGCTTCCTCGGGTTCGATATCGTAATAGAATTTAAGCACAAATCTCTGAAAATCATCAGTGTAGTAAATGCTGCTTATCTCATGCGGATCCCCGTCCATCACCTTAAGCACATCGGCTATATCATTCTCCCTGTCGGCAAGCTGGATCCTTGATGGTCTGTACCATGTGAAGATGAACACGGCGACCATTGCATAAAAGAACATGAGAAAATATATGCCCTGCTCAGCCATGGGATAAACCCTGTCTTCTCTCTTTAAATACTTCTTAAAGAGTTTAAATATCCGGGATACCAAAAACGGTGTCATCACTCCGTATATCACTGCAAAGAAACTGAATACGCGAAGGTATGGCTGCACGCTCTGTACGATCAGCATAACAGGGATCGATATGCCAAAGACAGCCACTATGACTCCACTCATGAATTCCCTTGACTTTTCATTATCATCCCTGTTTTCTTTTTTTCTTATGAATCCTGCGATATAAACAATTGCAAAGATGACTGAAAGCACACAGACTATGCATGTCACCCTGCCCATATAGCTTTCGGTATATGAATAATACTGATCGAACAGGCTCTCAAAGTATCCCCAAAGGCCCGTAACGACCTCTTTTCTGTCTGAGCTTTGGATATAAGGAGTATCCAGCATGTACTGCATTCCCCTGCTAAAGGCAGCTGTGGGTGATGACTTTATAACATCCAGCTGGTACATTCCGAAGAAGCCGCTGTCCTCCTCCTTGCTAAGAAGATTTGATCCTATAGCCAGCCACACCAGCGAATACATGAAAAATGTGATGAGGGCACCTGCCACAGAAGCTGCGATAAGCTTAAACATCTTTTTGTATCTTCCTAAAGCCAGCAAGAAGAAACCGCCTGTAAGGCATACCGGGATCACCCAGTAGGTGCTGCTTGGTATCGTATAGAGTCCCCATGCGAGTGACACTGTCCATACTGCATAATATATGAACCTGTCTTTATCAAACGCTATAAGCATGAGCATGTTCATCGCGATGAGCAGACATGTGGTTGAAAGCGCATATCCTCTTCCCTGGAAAGCGAGCGAATACGGCATATATGCTCCTATAAAGCATGCCAGATACACAAGTTCATACTTCTTATCGATATGATTTGCAAGCTTATATATAAGGTATATATTAAGCGTTGAGCAAATGACAGAGACTGCCCTAAGTCCAAGGTAACTGTTTCCAAACAGGTCAACAAAAGCAGCCAGGACAGAATAACCCATATGATTATTCGGAACCGGCCAGTGAATGGCAGCATATACGGGGCCTCTAGATACAAAGTAATAATATGTATAGAGCTCGTCATACCACGGTCTGTTCACAAACATGCTGTGACCGTAAGAGACTGCCATCGCAATGAGCAGGACGATAAGGCCCTTATGTTGTTTTGCATTTTCCTTTAATCTGTTCATATCAATCAGTCTTCTTTTATACTGAGTTCATATATATTGAACCAGTATCTCTCAACAAGGCATTCCCCCGTGTACTCACAGGAAATACCCATATCTTCCCAGTTTTTAACTATCTCATCACGTACATTGAAGCTTCCTAAAAAATAAGTCTTTGTTTTGGATCCCACCAGCGCTTTTACCGCATCATCATCAACAGGATCACATCCAGGGAACATATCTTTTATCACATCAACAACTTCTCCCTCATAGATATATATATGATCTTTGGGAAGATAAAATGCCGCGATAGTCGTCACATGATCAAAATTCGTGATCACATTGCTGCCTTCTTCTATATTTGAAAGCACCTCTTTTGCATTAACCCATGCCTCGGATTTCTTATTCTCCTCCGCAGTAAAGCCGCCAAATGATATGTAGCCTGCCATCACACATATCAGCATGACTGCATATACAATGCTGTCCTTCTTTTTATAAACAAAGGTCTGGGCTATGTTAAGATACAGTATGCCAAACATAGGTATCATGTATCTGTATGTAAATATGGGACTTCCCATTATAGAGAACACAAATCCCACCGCTACTATCAGTGCTAAGGCTATGGGGCCGCAAAATACCGACAGTACCTCTGTCTTATCTGGTTTTTTTATCAAAAATGTCACATATGAAGCCGCACACATGAGTATCATCACACCTGCGACAAAATATCCGAACTTCACATTTGCGATATCCGGAAGGAAGATGAACTTTAGACATCCGGGTATGCTCCTTAGAGTCATGGGCTGGATCCAGTAAGATCCCGTCACGGAGCTCATCTGCCTGTACATAGAAGGCAGCCAGGGCATATACGTAATTATCGATAAACCTATCATTATAAGAACCGGCTTTACCGGTCTCTTATTTAGTATCATACCGATTAGTAGCATTATGTAAACTGCGATTATACCGACACATGCAAAATACTGTGTATAGGCCGCAGCCAAAGACATCAAAAAGAAAACAGCATATCTTATCATGCTCTCATCTTCTTTATTAAGTATATCTGTCATGGCTCCATACGCAAATGTTACAAACATAAGAGCAAGGCTGTACATGCGTATCTCCACATAGTATGTGGCCATCTGAGGCATCATTGCCATCAGCAGTGAATAAAGCACTGCAGTCTGAAGATCAAATCTTTTTCTCACCCAGGTGAACGCAAAGACAAGTATTGCTATAAAAGGCAGAAATGAGGCGATTTTGCAGGCCTGTATCTGAGAGGCACCAAATAACCCGAATACAGACATGCATCCTTTAAGATACATGTAATAGAGCGGCGGATGAACATCCCTAGCCGCCATGCGTAACATATCCCCAAGAGAATACTGTGCAAACTTTACCGAAAAGACTTCATCATACCATATGTCCGAGGTAGTCGTTTTGGCACAGATGAAGAAACCTGTCATAAACACATATGCAAGGATCAGATATGAGAAATACCCGATCTTTGATTTTTTCTTCCTGTTCTCTTCCATAACGCATATTCTACCACAACAGACGCATCTGTCTCAAGTTTGTTAATATGAGTGATTTATTATATAATCTTTTATGGTTGTTTTTGTGAAAGGTATAAAGCATAAATGAACACATCAAAAAAGTCATTTATCTGCATAATCGCGGTTTGTATCGTTACCGCCATCCTTCAGGCTTTCGGCTTTGAGGGATTTCATACATATACAAAGCTGATCATCGCCGGTATCTATGTCTTGGTATTCGGTATTGTCTTTGCACTTGTGATTAGATTAAAAAAAACCGGTGAATATGCTCCCATGCTAATTATACTCGCAGGCATGCTCATCCATTCCTGGTACGTGCTTAACACAGGTATATATGACAGGCAGCACGATATCGGTAATATCACACAGTTTGACGACGGCATCACAAACGGCGGCCACCTCGGATATATAGAATACTTCGTAAAGAACAGACATATGCCTGACTTTGCACCCTTTGACGTGTTCGCCTATTATCATCCGCCTCTTCACCATATCCTGGCATCCGTGATCGTATCAATAAACCTGGCTCTCGGCATAGAGTATGCCACTGCCTTTGAAAGTGTCCAGGTATTGACTCTTTTATACTTTGGTATCTTATGCATTGTATCGTATAAGATATTATGTAAACTTAAAGGCGATGATGATAAAGTATCTGTCCCTGCTCTTTCAGTAGTGTGTTTTCACCCTTCACTCATATTCATGTCAGGCTATCTTAACAATGACATGATCACACTCATGATGACGGCTTTAACGATATATTTCTGTATCTCATTTATATATGAAAAGAACACCAAAAATCTTTTGTTTATCGCACTCTTTATGGGACTTGGTGCTCTTTGCAAACTCAATGCATGTATATATGCGCTTCCTACAGGAATACTCTTTCTTATGCACATCATCATGCTTTTTAAAACAGATGATAATGAGCAAAAAAAGAAAGATCTTATAACGTGGTTTAAAAGATATCTTCTCTTTTTGATCGTATGTGCATCGATAGGTCTTTCGTTTGTCATAAGAAACCTTGTAAGATTCCACGAGAAACCAGGTATCTTATCAGCAAACTCAGACTCTTTGCAGTATATGGGAAATGTAAGCCTGATAAAGCGTCTTTTTATACCGACAACACTCGATCTTGAATATCCTTTTCACAGTGAATATGCAAAAGCCAGCACAAATGTATGGCTAATAACCCTTAAGACCTCGCTCTTTGGCGAGATGCGTCCCGATACAGGTAATACAGGTCTTATATTCTCACGTATCACGATAATTGCCGGTCTTTTGACAGCCATAGTGATGTTTGTGTTTATCCTATATTTATTTATCAGACTGATAAACAAAAATGCCCAGCTTGGAGTATTTTTACTCTCAGCGTTCTGTACGGTGATCTTAAGTTTCATCGCATTCGTTATAAAGTATCCGTATACATGCAGCTGCGATTTCAGATATATCGCATCTGTTCTTATATTCTCAATGGTAGCATTAAGTTTGTCACATCACAAAAAATATCTGTATATGCTTAATATCTTTATGCTTGTAACCTCAAACATCTTTTTGTTTGTATTTGCTTTGAATTACTGATCGGTCTTTCTGATTCATGCACAGTCGCCACCACCCCTATAAGGGGTGGCTAGAGGCGCTGGGTATAACCCCCTAGTTCCCGACAGCGTCTCAAGGCGCCCTTGCCTTTCTCTCCGTTCAAGCCACTATTGCACTTGACGCGTTGCTTATGCCCATGAATGGGCGTTTGTACTACTTCGACTTAACCCTTAAAAGGGTCTTCATACTCTTTCACAC
>JAFZRZ010000049.1 GCA_017619635.1 Lachnospiraceae bacterium
ACCAAACCGGCGCTGACGATATTTTGAGATGTACCAGAGATGGAAGGCGGAAGCTGGCGACAATTAAGATTTATTCTTCGATTATTATTTCACTCGGATTATGTATTCTATGTCTTTCGTTATGGGGAATAATGATATTGTTAATTTGGGGTAAACCAGGAATGAAGACATCCATACAAATACTATATTCCGTGATTAGCCTTGTAAATGGTAATATCGGTCAACTAATATGGATGCTGGGAATTTCCGGTATAATAATGATAATATCAAGCACTTGTTTGACATTATTTATATCTTCGAAAGTATCAAAGAATATGATAGCTTTGATTCTTTCTTATGTAGTATGCTTTCTTCCGATGGCGATTGGGTGGGTACTTCCTAATAATATAGCAGATTACTTAAAAGTCATTTTCCCAACGGGCGGAATAGGACTACAAAACGGTATTTTATATGATATTATCGATTTCAAGTTTTTGAATATTGGTTCATTTTCAATCTGGACACCATATCTCATTATACTAATGGCGGTATTGGAAATCCCGTTATGGATCTTATTGACTATAAGGAGCTATAGCAAGCATATTTCACACTAAAAAGAAGTTCTATTGCTGAAAGCTTTCGGAAGTGAAACACAATCAACAATCAACTAGGATTTATAATCTGGGATTAATAAACAAGCTTTATGCGCCGATATAATAACTAGAATAGCGTGATAGAAGATATATGTTTCTTAACAAAAACATTAAGAAAACAGTGACCTTGACCGATAAAATAAATATAACTGATAAAGCTAGGATAGCATCTGTAATCAAGGGATTGATAAATACCTGTTTACAGGTGCTTTTTATATAATGATGGAGGTAGAATGTGGATATCAGCAGTTTGGGCGGAGTGGCAAGTGCATACAGTTATGCAAATCAGATCAGGAATAAGTCGGTTTCATCATCCGATTTTGCAAGTTCGCTGAATAAAGCAACATCGTCAGATAACGTAGTAGAAGCCTATAAAAACAGCCTACAAAGTAAATTTGGATGTCCGATTACAGTAACAAGCGTTGGAAAAGATCAGAATAGCATGGATAGATTTGCCGGCGGAACTGCCGGCTCCGGGAATGTGGCAATCGCACCTAATATTTTGGAGCAGATGGCAAATGATCCAGAGAAGGCGACTTATTATGAGAAGAAAATACAGGAGCATTTTGATTCTTTGCCGGCAACAGAGGCGTTCTTTGGAGCACACAATCTTAGAATGACCACGAGTGGAGTTACAATTCACGAAGACGGCACAGTGACATATTATTGTAGTTGTGAAGAAACACCTGAATATAAGGCAAAGGTCGAGGCAGATCATAAAGCGAAGAGAGAGAAAGAAGCTAAAGAAAGACAGGAAAGTATAGAGCGGAGTCAAGAGGCCGCAGATGAACGTAGGCGTATTCAGGAAGAAATCTATCAAAAAAGAAGTATAGAAGCAGCGCTAAATGAGCAGATGCTTGGATCGGGGATATTTGCTTTTGGAGATACCCCAGAAAGTGTGTTAACAGCTTATGGAGCTGGGGTATCAATCCCTAATGGTTCGGATTTATAAGAAAAGGTCGGTGATGATATGAACAATACGATCAATGTAAATGGAATGACGAGTTATTATAGCAGCTTTATCAAATCTGTTACAGCTAAGACATCGGTGGATAAGGGTTCGAAAGTTAATAGCGGGACTGTAATCGGTGAAAAGGATTCCTTTATTTCTACGCTAAGTTCAAAAGTGGAAACAGCTGGTATATTAGAGGAAACAGCAGCTGTTTCCACAAAGGATATGACATTGGAAGAATATAAGCAATATATTAATGACACGATTTCTAAATATAACATACATTCATCCCATTCTTGCGACAGCTATGCTATTTCAATTTCTGATGAGGGCTTCAAGGCAATGCAGGCAGATCCTGAGTATGAGAAATGGGTTATGGATAGCATTAAGGGTATGCTTGGCAATGAGTATTCAAGTGGCAACCGAGCATTAACAGGTCCTCTCTGTTGTGTCTGTAGTTTTGGGGCATCTAAAGCGGAATGTCGGTGTTTAAGTTGGTCGAATGGTTATCAGAACGGAACTGGTGACAAGGTTTGGGGAGCGCGATCAAAAGGAAGCTTCTGGTCAAAGCGTGGAGAGCAGAAAAAGATCCAGGAAAGGATAGACAAGAAAGCCGCTGAAAAGAAGGAATTGGAAGAAAAATGGCTACGGGAAGCGGCTGAGAAGAGACGGGCATACACGGATTTTCTGAATGGGGATAAAGTGTTTAAGGCAAACAGTATTTCGGAGTTTAGCCATTTCTTACAGATGCCATCGGATCCTAAAGTAGCAGGGATATTATCAGCGTATGAAACCGGCACATTTGTGGGTGGCGGACTGATGTAAATAATAGATAGTTGAATACCGCTCGAACCTTTCCGGGGAGCGGTGCAGCTCTGACTGACAGATGAGCTGCGGAAAGGAGAACTAATGATGGATATGTTCTTATCAATTCCGGCTGAGTTTAGAGTGGCAGCGCAGATACGATATCTCACGCCAGTGCAGGTTTTAAACAGTTCCTCAATAACAGATCCGAGACTTTTGCGAATAGGGAACTTATTTTTGACATCTTATCAAACGGCAGGAGTTGTCTATTTTTCATTGGCGGCTCTTTTGTGTTTGGGTAGTGTTTATATATGTAAAAGAAAGTTTAGTTGTTCGGGAAAGGAGATAAAAGAATGAAAACGGTTGGCATAATTATGCTTGTTTTAGCGGTGATAATAATATTAGTAGGCATTATTTCACCAATAAACATTTTTGTATGCACTTTGATTGCCGCTTTATTTTTCCTAATTGGTGCGATAATCATAAAAAAACACCATTAATAACGGAGTTAAGGATATATAGCAAGGATTCAACTCAAATTAAATTCATGATACAATAACAATCGCCTAAGGCAATCGCTATTTTTTGCGAAGGTGGAACTGCCGCCTCGGGTGAGTGAGTAAGTGAGTGAGTTTTCAATAGTGTGGTATGGGAACCCGCTCCCTTTCTACATTTTTTGAGTGAGCTTTTTTCTCCTAAGCGCTAGCTATGGGTTCGATTCCCGTCGGGAACGCGAAGGAGCCAGAAATGGCTCCTTATTTTTGTGCTTTTTTGAGTTTCCGCTTTTCTTTATCTGTATTAACCGAGATTGAAAATACTGCGATCAGCCCTGATATATCGGGGAAAATGCATCTTACGCGGGATAAAATGCAACTTGGTTTAAATCGACTTGAAAATAACCCGGTATAGGAATATATTCTCTTTAAGTTTAGTGATAAAGCAGGAGTCTTCAATGATAACGAGATGTGAATCATTGAAAAAGATTAATTCATAATGGAGGACGAGAGTGGATAATATAAAGAAAACAGGTTTAAATTCCAATCAGATAAAAATAATCGCTATTATTGCAATGACAATAGATCATGTGACATGGCTTCTTTTTCCGGGATGTCAGAAAATATGGTTTGTCATGCTTTTACATGTGATAGGAAGACTGACAGCCCCTATTATGTGGTTTTTCATATCTGAGGGATTCCATTACACCCGAAATGTAAATAAATATATTGCCAGATTATTTGGTTTTGCTCTGATATCTCATTTTGCTTATAACTTCGCAGGGGGAATACCATTTATTCCAACCGGATTATTCAATATGACCAGCGTAATGTGGTCACTTGCGTGGTCTGTGGTTTTGATGGTCATATTTACGACGGACAGATTACCAAAGGGACTTAAGATTTTATTGGTCATCATGATCTGTTTTATTACTTTCCCTTCGGACTGGTCTACGGTAGCAGCCATGTGTCCAGTATATTTATTCCTAAATCGCGGTGATTTTAAGAAACAGTCTGTTACCTTGCTGATATGGACCGCTATTTATGCAACAGTATACTTTATCTTTATGGATAAAGCTTATGGAATCCTGCAAATGTGTACATTGTTATCATTGCTGGTTTTGAAGCAGTATAACGGAGAAAGAGGGGAATGGAAGGGTATGAAATGGTTTTTCTATTTCTACTATCCGGCGCATTTGTTTGTGATAGGATTTATAAGAGTACTCATGGGAAATGGGAGCATTTTCCCGTAATGAGTTTATGATGGTTTATTGTCTGTAAATATCATGAGAATATTGGATTTATGTTTTTGGAGTAATCTGCACCATGTCATGTTATTATTTTTTTAGGACGATGAGAGATATTGATAGCGTATAAAAAATATGAGGTACGGTATTATCATGATTGAAAACCAGTTACTTGATATACTCAAAACACAATATTGTATAGAAAAACCAGCTCTGGAATTTTTAAGAGAAGGCGGCGGGCATACGTATATCGTTAACGGAAAAGAAAAATATCTGCTAAAAGTTATTAATCCCTCATTTTTGGATACTGTAAGACAGTCGGTTTCCGTTATGAGATATTTGAAAGAAAACGACTTTCCGGTTCCTGATATAATTCTGACGCTAAACGGTGATGCGATCTTTGAAACTGTAACTGACGGTGAGAATAAAGGGATCATTCTCATGGAATTCATAGACGGAGAAGAACCCGATCTTAAAGAATGTGCATCAGAAGTAGGATCTCTGATAGGCAGATTTCACCAGCTAATGGATGAATATCCGATTAAACCTGTTCTTCGCGGTAAAGAATTCTTTATCGGACGGTATCTGGATTTTCTCAAAAAGAAAAAATATCAAGATTTTTCAGCTTACGAAGAATTGGGTGAGCGTTTATGGAAAAAAGTTGAAAATCTAAAGGCGGGAATATGTCATGGTGACCTTCACAGAGGAAATCTCTTGCAGAATCCGGATGGACAGATTTATCTTGTGGATTTTGATACTGTCTGTAAGGCTCCGATCATGTTTGATGTAATGGTCATGTGTGATATGACGGACTATTTTGATCTGAAACCAGAAGATATCAATACAACAAAAAAAGTTTATAGAGAGTTTCTTTCAGGATATTCAAAATATCATACACTCAGTAATGAAGAGATACTGTCTTTTCCTGACTGGGTGGCGATCAGACATTTTCAGCTTCAGGCCACAATACTTGAGATATACGGAATAGACTGTATTGATGAAAGATTTATTGATTATCAGTTATATTGGCTAAATAAGTGGCAGGAAGCATCTTTTGATATTGATTAACAGCTTTTTTATCATGGGACAAGTCGTGTCACATTTGAAAAAATGGGCATTTGCTCGTTTTGTGTCCTTCTAAACAGTCATATCTGGGTATACGATGTGATCAGAAACAAGCGATACGATAAGCGTATCGAAAAACAGATCACAAGAGGATACAAAAATGAAATTAAGTGAAAAGAAAGATTTTGCATTAACAAGGATATGTTTAGCACTGGCAGGTCTCATTTTTATTGTTTTATCAATGAAAACGGGAGATAATTCACAGTCATACTTAACCATGGGACTTGCTTTTGTAGCTTTAGCCAATATCATAAACTGTAGGAAAAACTGTCTGTGGAAAAAGAATTCAGAGCAGTAAAGAGAAGTGGACGAAATAACAACTCAATAAGAGGATTAAAGAACTCCGGTGTGTTTAATAACGATACATCGGAGTTTTTATTTGGTATAATGGATTTGTTGTAGTATAGGAGGGGTTAAATGTTACCAACAATAGATCAGGCACTACAGGAACTTAAGACAGCTGAAGGATTGAATCCCGGACCATGGGTTAAGCATTGTGTTAATACCGGTGTAGCAGCTAGGAATATAGCACAAAAGATACCTGGGATGGATGCGGATAAAGCATATATACTGGGTCTTATGCACGATATTGGAAGAAGAGTCGGTATTGTAGATATCCCGACCCATGTTTATGAAGGATATAAGTACTGTATGGAGAACGGTTGGGATGAGGCTGCGCAGATATGTATGACCCATTCTTATCCTTTGATGAAGGATGAATTTGATTATGAACCACAGACAGGGAATGAAAAAGCCATTAAGGAATATATAGTAAATCATCAGGCGGATGACTATGACAGACTTATACAGATATGTGATTCACTCGCTGTTGATTATGGTTTCGTGATCCTTGAAAAAAGATTTGTGGATGTCACCAGAAGATATGGGATCATGGAAGGTTATATAAAAGGATGGGATACAGTTTTTGGGATCAAGGAGTATTTTGAAGAAAAGATGGGATGTTTGATCTATGATGTGCTCCCTGATATCGGACGTACCACTCTTTTAACTCCGAAACCATGGAAACCGCCCGTAAAATGATAAATTAGGATAAAAGGAGATGATTATATGAATATAGAAACTGATAGACTGATCATCACAGAGTTTACAATGGATATGGCAGAGGATGTACATAAGAACTCTCTGGATGAGGACAACAGAAGATTTGTTCCTGATGAGGTGTTCGAGACTGTGGAAGATGCAGCAGAAACAATAGAATTTCTGATGTCTCAGTATGGCAGTACTGAAGGACCTTTGGTTTATCCGGTGATCATTAAAAATGACAGTAAGAATATAGGATATGTTCAAATGGTCCCTTTGGATGGTGGGATCTGGGAGATCGGTTATCATATCGCCAAACAGTATACCGGAAACGGGTATGCGACAGAAGCAGTAAAGACTTTTTTACCTGTCATTTCCAAAATCGTGGGTACAGAGGAAATTCACGGTATCTGCCTAAGTGAAAACGTTGCATCAAAGCATGTCCTTAAAAAAAGCGGATTTGAGGCTGTTTTTGAAGGTGTAGACGACTATCAGGGTGAAAAGCGTGAAATCTTTAAAAGCATCTGGAAGTCATAAAAGGGAGGTTATATGTCAGATATAAAAAGAGTTGAAGTTGATGAGTTTTGGGCAGACTCAACTGTTATAGAAGCAGGTGACTACGTTTTTATAGGTTACTGCATGGCCAATGAAGGAAAATCGATAGAGGAACAGATCAACGGAGCGATCGATGTATTGGAAAAACGTTTGGAAATGGTGGGACTGACTCTTGAGTCTGTGGTCAAAATGGACTGTCTTTTTAAGGATATTGAGGATCTGAATTATCTTGCAGATGTATTAAGAAGCAGATTTAACGGAAAATATCCGACAAGAAAGGCATTTACATCGGATTTTATAAGAGAAGGGATCAGATTCCAGATAGATGCGATAGCTTATAAGAAATAATGGTTAAACGTTTAAGTATTTGAGGAAATAGCATGAATGCAAGAGAATATTTGGAAATACTGCATGTGGCAGAGAGATTGAAGGATACTCCCAGGCACTGTACTACAACAAAAGGACGAACAGAGAGTGTTGCAGAACACAGTTGGAGAATGTCTTTAATGGCTTTTTTGTTAAGACATGAGTTTGAGGATATTGATATAGACAAGGTTGTTGCCATGTGTCTGATACATGATCTGGGAGAATGCTTTACCGGAGATATCCCTACTTTTATAAAGACAGATTCAGACAGAATGATAGAGGATGATCTGCTTGGTCAGTGGGTTTCATCCTTACCTAAAGAAATATCTGATGATCTAAGTGATCTATATAAGGAAATGGAGGCTCTTGAGACAAAAGAAGCCAGACTTTATAAAGCTATTGATAAACTGGAGGCAGTTATTCAGCATAATGAGTCGCCTATTTCCACATGGTCTGAAAACGAATATGAACTTAACAAAACATATGCATTTGATGTGGTCGGATTTTCCGAATGGCTCACAGAATTAAGGAAAGAAGTACTGCAGGATACACTGGAAAAGATCGAAAATGAGAAATAGTGATGATTAAAGACCTTATTTTGCCGGAAAATATAAAAAAGATCGTATCAGGAAAAGAATTCAGATTAAATAATATAGGGATGTCAAAAGCAAAGATCTTTGTTTTTGATGATTATGTGCTTAAGATCGAGAATAAGTGTGACAAAACTGATGAGACTGTAAATATGATGCGCTGGCTTGACGGGAAAGTGCAGGTTCCAAAGGTTATCTGCTATGAAGAGGATTCAGAGTTTCAGTACCTGCTGATGAGCAGGATAACAGGAAAGATGAGCTGTGATGAGGAGTTTTTATCCCAGCCTCAGATACTGACAAAGAAGCTGGCAGAGGCATTAAATATGCTTTGGAGTGTGAATATTTCTGATTGCCCGAGAATCATAAGCTTGGATTCTGAACTTAAAGAAGCCAGATACCGGGTTGAGAATAATCTGGTAGATATTAAAAATGCGGAGCCAAACACCTTTGGTGAGGGAGGATTTAAAGATCCTGCGGATCTTTTAGACTGGCTTTACGAAAACAAACCTGATTACGAGCCGGTATTGTCACATGGTGATCTGTGTCTTCCAAATATCTTTATAGACGGTGACAGAATAAGCGGATTTATCGATCTTAACGATATCGGGATCGCAGACAAGTGGAAAGATATAGCCTTGTGTTACAGAAGCTTAAGATGGAATGCAGAAGGTGCTTATGGCGGGAAGGTGTATCCGGATGTCAGATCTTCTATGCTTTTTGAAGCATTGGGTATAAAGCCTGATATGGATAAGATCAGATATTATATATTGCTGGATGAACTGTTTTAGTGTAATTCATGTATCTTTGGGGATGAATTATGGAGAAGATTGAAAACTACAAGATCGTTGAAGTGGATTATAAAGCTGATAGTGAAGATATATTATATGCGTTAAAAGAAGCATTCGGAGATGAGGTTCCAAAACTGGATTCTGATGACATGACATCTTTTGCACAGAACTATTCAATGGAACAGACTCTTGATGTGATAAAAGCTTTTGGACAGGAGATTTCCACAACATCTCATCTGCTTTATACTATAGAAGAAGACAGCGATTCATATGTTATGACAATAATCCCGGCAGATGAGGAAGATGACTTTGTCAGCAAAATGAAGGGATTAAAAAGGAAGACAAAGTGCATGCTCCAGCCAAGGAAAAAGGCGGGAAGTCCTGCAAAAAGGAACGATTTTGGCAAACAGATAAAAGGCACTGTCATCAAATGGGATGAGGATAAATGGATCTTGTCATCTTCTCTTGATCGGATATATTATTCTCATTCACTGACAGATGATAACAAAGGCGGATTTAGTGATATTTTTTATTTTGACCCACAGCCTGTCATTATACATACAACACCAAAGTTAATAAAATGTCTGGCCCAAAAGGACGGCTATTATGCCGTTTGTTATAATAATCCGGCAAGAGAATCTGTAAGCAGCGGACTTAAAGATCATACCTCATACATTGCGGTCGGGAAAAACCTGGAAGATATCTCAAAATGGGAGATCATATGCAGGATAGAGCGTGATAAACAAAATCCTACCTCAAACAGCACCTGTGACTGTATATGGTACGGTTCTGATCTGTTTTTGGCAACAGTTAACAGGGTTTATACGATAAAAGATGCGAAAAACGGTGGCTGTAAGCTTATCACGGTTTTGGAATTCCCCGTGGATTACAGCCTGACATCCTGTTTCTTCATGGTGGATGATTCACTATTTGTACTGATACAGGGAAAGATATATAAATGGACAAAGGGAGGATTATTTAAAAAAGAGGGCTTCAATAAATGCATTTTCAAAATGGAATCTTCACCGCACGGACCGGAGAATGTATTTGTGATAAATGATGAGGAAGTTGCATTCGCTGAACCAAAGCAATTTTCACGTTCAAAAGAGATACAGACGCGATCTCTTATCATTTTGAATGTCAGGACCAAAAAAACAAGAAAAGTTGAGTGTTTCAGAGGATGGTTAAGATCAGTTGAAAAAGGCAGGGTGATCGTCCTTTGTACCGGACATGAAATGGTAAAGGATAAAAAGGATCTTCCTTTAATGGTGATCATGGATCTGAATACCGGGGAGAATAAAACCCTTCCGTACGGCTGTCTTGGCTCTTCAGAGATAAAAGACGTATATGTAACAAGAGATGACAGATTATTGATGGAAACAGATAAGGGAATCATCTGTCCGGAAAACCTGGATGTATTTATGCAGTAAATAATAAATCCCTTTTCGGAAAAGTGTCCCTAATGCTTTTCCCTGATCAACTTGAAGTGCCTTATACCAATAATGCGAACCATCATTGAGGATTGTCATTTGGTGCAAATAGATCTCTAAATTCATTTCTGCCAGGAACCCATGTTTTTTCATAAATATGTGTAAAATGATTTTTTACGGTTTGTTCTGAAATCCCAAACATATTTGCAATTCTTCTGTTTGAAAAACCAGACACCTTCAAAAAGCCCAGTTCCAGCTCGCGTTTTGTCAGGCCAAATTTCTGAGCAATTTTGAGATATTGGTCTTTTGAGATTTCGAATTGTGTCATTCACCCATGTCCATTTCTTCATTCATCTTGCGCTCTGCATTCAGTTTGAGCGGCAGAAGCAAAAACTCAATAATAACTGCATAGAATCCTGAAAGAAAGCAAACTGCCAGATTGGGCCCCATGGTAGAAGGATCGAATCTTCCTATTATCAGCACACCAGATATAATAATTGCAAAAAGCGCTCCACATATGGTGAGTTTCTGCGCTGCATCCACAGCTTCAATTATGTTTTTTAGCTGCAACAGACTATACGGCTTAATCCCAACTGAAAATGCCTTGAAGAAATCCTTCCATGCCCCCATGATGGCTAATCCGGGAAACAATATCAATGCAATTAGCAATAATGAAGGCAGATCAATAAACCAGACGATGGCAGAGAATCCCCAACTTCCTACTAAAAGATTAAACAAAAATATCCCTAAGAACAATAAAAGCTCTCCAAGTATAATTAATCTTATATTTTTCATGGCATTTCCTTTCTTCTGTTAATTTACTGTACCTACTTTGACTTTATCACAGACATATCTGATATTATATAGTACCTTTTTAGGAGAAAGAATCTCATTGGAGCACTCTATTGAACCCACAATTCCGAAAAGGGATAATAATAAAAGCAGTGAAAGTATCAAACCTTCACTGCTTTTTTCTTTAATATCTCATCTCGCCATTCGATAAGTAGTTTTCTATCATCCTTGCTTATGAACTTATGGGTGATGACAGCAAATGTCATGCCGTTTTCAGCCCTTTTTATGCGGAGCTTACTTTTCATAAAGCCATGTTTGAAGCAGTAACCCACAGAATAATAATGTTTACCGTTAGGGGTGAACCATTTAGATCTGCGTGCAAGACGTCTTCTGCATCTATAGCAAACAGGCTGGCATACATCTTTTGCGGACATCAGGCTCTTTTTATCCTCAAATGTCCTTGTTATGACCTTGGCATAGTCGGAAAAGATGACTTCTATCTCTTTCTCACGGCTTTCCGGAGGTGTGTATATATCAAATGAAAATCTTTCAAGGACTGCGGGATCTTCTATCTTATCGAAGACCTTTGCCGTGTAATATGCATCCGAGAATGCTCTGTGGAAAGGAATATCCTTCTTAATATCCAGAAGATCTATGGCATATTCAAGGGCACGTCTGCTTTTACCGTCTTCATAAGCAAAACTGAAGAGCTTCTGAATATCGTAGAACTTTATCGGTCTGTCAGAAAGCGGGGGCATACCATAATAAGCCATGTTGCGCTGAAGCTCCAAAAGATCAAGAGCACCCCAGGTACAAAACAGCGAATCATCACCACACCAATCCAAAAAGGCAGGCATTACTTCCTCAAAAGGCTTGCCTTTTTCCAGTTCTTCCATCTGTATATGTATGATCTTACGTGTGATATTGTGCATCTCGTGGTAGATCTGAGGCTTTATAAGTTCAGAGAACTCACTGATCATCTCTCTGTCTTCATTAAGCTTTACAGCACCTATCTCCACGATCTCAAGGGGCATTTTCTTATCTCTTTTTTCTCCGTGAGATACCCCCTGATTCCATTCAAGGTCAAAGATTATGTAGTTCATGGCTTTTCCTTGCCTTAATCTGTTGTGTGATCAACTCGTAATCACCAGTATATTACTTAAATTTTATCAGATTTTTGCTATTATTAACAGAAGGTTTATTCTTTTTTCTTCTTTTTCCGCCTCTGATGAACGATATCAGCATGAAAACAAGCGAAAGAACAAAAGCTGTCAGGATAACGATGCCCAAGAGTTTGTAGATGTTTATATATACGGGACCGTTGTTATCATCTTCATCACTGATAGTGTCATCACCCAGTCCGGGTGTTTGAATTAGGCTTTTACAGGGAATTACAGAAGCATTTCCCACATATGTTCCGGAATAGTAATAGTTTATCCTGGCGATCTCGTTATCGTTAAGATCATCATAAACGACTTTTGATTCTGTATTATCCAGATCCGTTCCGACAGGGAGAATTATCTCATCCAAGGGATTTATCTCAAGGATGGGATCACTGCTTCCAAAAATATCGTTCTTGGTATCAAACAGATTTGAAGAGGATATTACATATCTTAAATCCTTATCAGCGATCCTGAATGTTACAAAATTGCTGAAACCGTAATTAAACAGTTCAATGGTATCCGTATACTGGTAAGGAGCCTCATCTTTCATGACAACACTTATCAGTTTAAGACCGTCTCTTTCAGCACAGCTTACAAGTGTCTGTCTTGCAGATTCGGTATAGCCTGTCTTTGTTCCAATCAGACCTTCATAAGCATATTCCTTATTGGGAAAAAGTTTGCTTTTTGCATATACGACCATCTCATCATTGGGCTGAGTATCTGTTTTGGGAACTTTGTAGGAAGATGTTCCCGATATTTTTGCCAGGTAATCATTAGAAAAGAAAGCCTGTGCTATCAGTGCCATATCATGTGCTGATGTATAGTGGTTTTCATCATGTATGCCGTTTGGTGTCACAAAATGAGAATCGGTACATCCAAGAGATGTCGCTTTCTCATTCATAAGATCGGCGAAATCCTCAACACTGCCTGCAACGTGTTCAGCTATCGCATATGCAGCTTCATTGGCAGATCCCACGAGCATACCGTGAAGTGCCTGTTCCATGGTGATCTTGTCACCGGCATTGATGCCCATATTTGCATCGTATCGCCAGTCTATTGAAGAGACCGCTTCATATGAAAAAGTAACTTCCTCATCCATATCACAATGCTCATAAGCTATGAGAGCTGTAAGGATTTTGGTTATACTTGCAGGATACAGTCTTTCATGTACGTTTTTCTCGTAAAGAACGATACCTGTCTTAGCCTCTATCAACATCGCACTTTGTGCATTTGTCTGAGGACCTACAGGCCAGCTGGGGATAGAATTACTCTCTATCGGGATGTTCTTTCTTTCCTCGATCACGGCATCAATATCCGGTTCGGTCGCAAAAGAGCATACCGGAAGTATGCTGGCGGCTATAAAGATCGATATTAAGATTGAAAAAATGGCTTTTGCCGTTCTTTTCATACCAGTTCCATCCTGTGATCAATGTGACAGAATCAGTATATCACACAATGTAATTCCTTGCCTGTCTGTCAAACATCTCCCTGTATCTTCCGTTTAACTGCATCAATTCCTCGTGATTGCCCTGTTCTATGATAGAACCTTTCTCAAACAGATATATCCTGTCTGCCATTCGTGTTGTTGAAAGGCGGTGCGAGATAAAGATGACCGTGTCATTTTCCGCATGATCTATAAGGTTTTTGTTCAGTTTATATTCCGATACCGGATCTAGTGCTGATGAAGGTTCATCAAGTATTGAGACCGCACGGTCCTCATTATTCAAAAAGACTCTGGAAATAGCGATCTTCTGGCTTTCACCACCTGAGAGATTTGTACCCTCATCACTGAATTCCCTTGTCAGCTGCGTGTTGATACCATCGGGAAGTTTTTGGAGTTTCTTTGAGAAATCTGCTTTATTAAGCGCAGCGAGTACATCCGCTTCATCTTTTGGATCATATTTTCTTAAAAGCACATTTTCTGCTATAGTGGCAGCATATATGTTGTAATCCTGAAATACTGCACTGATCTTTTTACGGTATTCGTGTGTATTGTATTCCCTGATATCGTGGTCACCGTATTTTATGCTTCCCTGTGTTACATCGTAAAGACGCATCAGAAGCTTAACGAATGTTGTTTTTCCGGCGCCGTTTTCTCCAACTATGGCGATCTTTTCGCCGGGATTGATCTTTATGGAGATATCGTTAAGGGTATTTTTTTCGGTATTTGGATAACGGAAAGACACATGAGAAAGCTCCAATGCTTCCGATCCTTTGTTGGGTACAAGACCATCTGCCACTTCGATGTTTGGTTTGTACTCCATCATTTTTATGAATTTATCGCCGTACTGACCGATCTCCTGAAAATCAACAAGACAGTAATTTATCTCATTTAAGTTTCTTCTGACTATATTTGCGGCATTGTTGGCTGAAGCGACTTCACCAAGAGCGATGGATCTGATGACCAGAGCAAGGTATCCAAGGTAAGCCGGTACCGCAAAGAAGGAAAATACTGTAAATACGGAGATCCAGTTGATAAGTGATACCCAGGTAAGGGGAGGGCCGTATTTTCTTCCTGCGTTGGCAGCCTCCTCAATAGCTTCATCAAACTGTTTTTTCAAAGGCTCTTTTACATCATTTAACTTACATTCTTTTGCAAACTCTGGCTGATAAAATACTTTCTTTGAATAGTCAGCTTTTCTTAAAGCTATCTTGTACTCAAGGAACCAGTCATAGTGTATCTTTTCTATCTTGAAACGGGTCATGAGATTGACTATGAATCCGCATACCGGGAAAATGGCCAGTACGGGATTTATGGTTAAGATCATGGCAGCTGCTATCAAAAGCGCGATCGCACCGCCAAGCATCTTACTCACAAGCAATACTGTCTGCTCTATGAGATAATCGGCATTGTTGGCTACTATTGTATAGTTATCATAGTTTTCGGGATCATCGTAATAGATCAGATCCTTAAGGCTGTTTCTTTCTATGAGGTCTCTTTGTATCCGTCCGCTTAAGGGTATCAGCTTTGCTTTTGCCCATTCGTTTAACAGCTGATGTATCCATTCAAGACACATGACAAGCACCAGTGATATAAGAAGGATAACGACAATGTCCTCAAACTGGGCCTTTCCTGTAAGTCCGTTTATTATCATCTTTAAGATAAATGTGTCATTGACAGCCATACCGCTTAACAGCAGAACATTTAGGATTATTATGCGAATGATAAGCGGTCTGTCGTATTTTGCGGCGTATCTTACCATGTATGTAACATTTCCGATAAGGCGCCTGATAGTGATCTTTTCTTTATTTTCATTCTTATTAGACATAAAACGCCTCCGCCCCCTTAAACATCTCTTCCGGTAAGCTGTCCTGATAATTCTCGGCCTGGAGCATGAACATCTCATAGTAATGCTGTTTCAGATCCATGAGCTCGTCATGAGAACCGCTTTCTACAACGTTACCGTCTTTCATCAGATATATCTTGTCTGCCATTCTCGCAGAAGATAATCTGTGAGATATGAAGATCACGCCTTTTCCAAGGGACAGGCGCATCATATTGTTGTACATGTTGTATTCTGCCAGAGGATCGAGAGCAGAAGATGGCTCATCCAGTATGACCATATCAGGCTGGTGAGCAAAAACCCTTGCGATAGCGATCTTTTGAGCCTGACCGCCGGATGGTATGAAGCCGTTCTCATCAAATTCTCGGCTTACTATGGTATCAAGTCCATTGATAAGACCGGGATGTTCAATATCAAACTGAGCATCCTTAAGAGCTTTTTTGGCCGTCTCATAATCCTCATCATTCTGAGGACTTCTCATCAGGACATTTTCAACCAAAGGCATGGCAAAAACCTGAAGATCCTGGAATACGGTCCCAAATCTTTTTCTGTATGAATCGCCGTCTATATCATTTATATCTGTCCCGTTTATTAAGATCTTACCTTCAGTAACGGGATACAGGCCCATGATAAGTTTGATAAGAGTTGTCTTGCCTGCGCCGTTGTAACCGACAATAGCAAGTTTTTCGCCCTTATTCCATAAAAAACTTACATCTTTGATCGTGCTTTTCTTGGCACCAGGATATGTAAATGAGACATTTATAAGTTCAATGCTTCTTATCTCACCGATATCAGGTTTTTTCTCTTCCGTTTCCCTGTCTTTTTCCAAGAATTCTTCGAGGTTCTTAAACAGCTTTGACTCGTTGTTTAGGAAGATCCTGTTTTCAACAGCATTTTTAAGCTGGTCTGTAGAAAAAGCCATGGCTGTGATCATTGCGACATAGCTGGATATATCCGAAACGTTGCCGTATTTAACCTTAAAGACAACGTAGAAATATGCTGCGATCCCGGCGAGTATGGAATAACTGCCTTTCATCAAAAATGAGTAGAAAGCAGACTTCATGCGGTATTTCAAAGAGATCTCTTCCATCTGCTTTACGGCTTTTTCCTGCTTGTCCATCATAATCGAGTTTATGTCGAAAAGACGGACTTCCGCCGCATATCTTTTTTCATAATATATGCGTTTAACATAGTCAGCGGTACGTTTGTCTCTGGTTATTGCCTTTTCTCTGTCATAGTTACACTGGCCGTTTTTCTTTCCAAAGTACAGGCTGACGATCATGGGGATGACCATGAAGATAAGAAGGACCGGATCCACTGTAAGAACAATGAAAAGAGACATTACGGTGGAACCGATATTTCCGATATAGACACCTGTCTTTATCGCAAGATCCATCGCGGAATCAACACATCTGTCCAGAGCTCTTGCATAACGGTCATAAAAATCCGGAGATTCGTAATCCTTAAGCTTTAGCTGATCGGATATATCCATGACACGATAGAAGATCATCTTATAGATCTTGGGAGTTTTTATCTTTCTGTAAGTCTCATACCACCCGCATATAAAATGAATGACAACGTGAAGCGAGCAGGCTACTATAAGGAACTTAAAAAGCCTGCTGTATTCGATATTTCTTTCGATACAGTTGAAGATGTATTTCGTCAGATAAACGAAAAAGAAAACGTAGAAGATCTGTTCAATAGAGTTTTTGAACAGCGTGAACACCAAAAGCAGCTTGTCCGCATCCCAGATCTGCTTTAAGGCATACTTTAATTGTCTGAATGTACTTTCCCTTTTAATGATACTCACCCCTCTTTTTTAAATATGTTCCATTATAGAGTATTTATACATAATTCTCTATAAAGAAATTTGTTTTTTATCTGTATGTTTTGCAACTAAAATTAACAAAAATCATATGTAAATGTATGCTTTGGTTGGTGGACTGGCTGTAAACACTAAAATATAATAATGTTAACAATAGTTGCAAATGTGGTACAATACAGAAATGGAGTACAATTATGAATAATTGCAGTAATGTTAGAAGGCACTATCTTGACAATATCCGCTGGATCACGGTGGTTTTGGTTGTCATATATCATGTGATCTATATGTACAACGGTCAGGGTATACAGGGTGTTCTTGGAAAGATAACCAATGTAGATGTTCAGTATTGGGACGTGTTCCAATATGCGGTATATCCATGGTTCATGTTTTTACTGTTTATGGTATCAGGGATCAGTTCCAGACTCTATCTTGATAACCATAGCGAAAAGGAATTTATAAAGAGCAGGACAAATAAACTTCTGGTTCCTTCAACCATAGGACTTTTAGCATTCCAGTTTATACAGGGATATTTCAATACTACACTGTCTACGGATTCACAGGCGTTGTTATCCTCGCTTCCTTTAATAGGGGTATACCTGATCTTAGCAGTCAGCGGAATAGGAGTGCTCTGGTATATACAGGTTTTGTGGATACTTTCGATTGTTCTTGCTTTTGTCAGAAAGATAGAAAAGGACAGACTTTGGAACCTGGGAGAAAAGACCGGGATCATTGCTATCGTACTGATGAATGTTCTAGTGTTTGGCTGTGCACAGATACTTAACACTCCGGTCATATGTGTGTATCGTTTCGGATATTATTCGGCTGCTTTTTTCCTCGGATATTTTGTTTTTTCACATGAAGAGGTGATCGAAGTATTAAAGAAATGGTTTTTTGTACTTCTTTTGGCAGCGATCATCCTTGGTTTTGTATTCTGCTATAAATACTTTGGGGGGAATTACGCGGATGCTCCGGTTAACAGGTATCCTCTTTTTACATCTTTCGGATGGTTTGCTTCAATAGCTTTTCTGGGAGGTGCGGCACGATATCTTGATAAAACGAATGCGTTTGCGACCTTTATGACCAAGCATAATTTTGGCATATACATCTTCCATTATCTTGGTATATCGATAATCGCAGTGTTTATAGGAAGCCGTCATATTCTACCGGCAGTTTTTGTATATCTGCTTTCACTGATATCAGGATTTGTCACTTCTTTTGTTTTGTATGAGCTGATATCGAGGATTCCGTTTTTCAGGTGGGCGGTACTTGGAATAAAAAAGAAAGATAGGAGCAAAAATGTTTAACGAAAATCTTGTTCAAATGCGTAAATTAATGTCAATGACCCAGGAAGACCTGGCTGAAAAGGTAGGAGTCACCAGACAGGCTGTGGCTAAATGGGAATCGGGAGAATCTCTTCCCGATCTTGAAAAGAGCAAACTTTTGGCCGAGGTTTTGGGTGTTTCTTTAGATGACCTTGCCAACCATGAACCTGATGACAATATGGGGCTTGGACTTGCACCAAGAGGAAAGCATCTGTTTGGAATGGTGACTGTCGGTGACAAAGGACAGATCGTTATACCTGCTAAGGCAAGAAAGATTTTTAATATCTCTCCCGGAGACAGTCTTGTCGTCCTTGGAGACGAGAATCAGGGTATGGCATTGATGAAAGCAGACAATTTCCTTTCTATGGCCAATATGATAAGCAAACTGAGCAAAATGAAGAACAGGGAGTGAGGGTATGAACGAATATTACACATTGAATGACAAAACAAAGATACCCAGAATAGGTTTTGGTACATACAATGAGGAATTTGAGGATAACAAGGCCTCTATCCTTAAAGCTCTTGACTGCGGATACCGTTTCTTTGATACAGCTTCTTTGTATGAAACTGAAAGGTCTTTAGGCAGTGCCATAAAGGAAAGCGGGATATCAAGATCCGATGTTATTATCGAGACCAAGCTCTGGATAGATGAGATGGGAACTAAAAATGCAAAAACAGCTCTTGAAAAGTCACTTGACCGTCTGCAGATGGATTATGTTGATATCTATATGATGCACTGGCCAAGACAGACCGGTGCTGACGATGAAAAATGGAAAGAGCTTGACATAGAGACCTGGGAGGCCATGGAAGAGATGGTAAAGAAAGGTCTTGTAAAGAGACTCGGTCTCAGTAATTTTTTACCGCATCATCTTAAAAACATTTTGGATAACTGCACAATACGACCTGTTGTGGATCAGATGGAATTACATCCGGGTTATTCACAGGAGGCAGCAGTCGCATTCTGTAAAGAAAATGAAGTGCTTCCAATGGCATGGAGTCCGCTTGGAAGAGGCAGGGAGAATGCAACGATAGGTAACTCCATACTTGTGCGTCTTTCTAAAAAGTACGGAAAGAGCATTCAGCAGATAAGCCTAAGATTTCTATTGCAGAAAGGTATACTGCCCATACCCAAGGCTTCGTCGGTTGAGCATATGAAAGCAAATCTTGATGTGTTTGATTTTGAGCTATCTGAAGATGATCTTTCAATGCTTACATGTATGCCTCAGACCGCATGGCTTTTGGAGCATCCGGATTTTGCGATCCCGGAAAGAAAAAGCAATCCAGATAACTGAAAAAATAAACAGTTTAACCACAGATCAAAGCCCTTGTTGATACATGGGCTTTTTTATACGCAAAAATGTATAAATAAGGGCAGTGAGCGGGGCTATATTCGTCATTGTTATCCTTTTAATAATCCTTAAAAAGGTGTAAAATATAGGCGATTTTATAATGAATGATATTATAGAGGTTTTGTGCGATGCGCTTAAAACATGTAAAGGGTGCCGAGGAGTATATAGCTTCCAGTGAGCACGTGGTACAGGATTATAAAAAGCATAAAGGATGCTGGAATGAATATTTCGGTAATAACAATCCGATTCATATTGAGATAGGTATGGGTAAGGGGCAGTTTCTCATGCAGATGGCTGCCACTTATCCTGATATCAATTACATAGGTATCGAACGTTACAGCAGCGTTCTTATAAGAGCTGTCCAAAAGAAAGAGGAGCTTGATCTTCCGAATCTTACCTTTATACTGATTGATGCAACGGAAATCTGTGAAGTATTCGGAGAAAAGGAGATCGACAGGATATATCTTAATTTCTCTGATCCCTGGCCCAAAGCAAGACATGCTGCCAGAAGACTTCCTTCAAGACAGTTCCTTGAAAGATTCAGGGTTATTCTTTCTGATGACGGACAGATAGAGTTTAAGACTGACAACAGAGCTCTCTTTGATTTTGCGTTTGAGGAGATCATACCCGGTGGTTTTGACATGGTTCAGTACACATATGACCTTCATAACAATGAAGAAATGAATGTCGGCAATATAATGACTGAGTATGAGCACAAGTTTTCCGCACTCGGAAACAAGATCTGCAAGTACATTATAAGGAAAAAGATATGTATATAATGCTTTTTTTGTTATGGATAATATTTAACGGTAATCTCACTCTCGAGATTGCTCTGTTTGGTCTTGTCATTGCAGGGCTTGTGTATCTTTTTGCCTGCAAATGCCTGGATTTTTCTTTTAAGAAAGACATCATGATGATCAAGCGACTGGGATATTTCTGCGCTTATGTGGGTGTTTTGGTCGTCGAGATCATTAAAGCAAACGTGTCTACAATGAAACTTATCGTTTCGAGCAGATACGATATAGATCCCGTTCTTGTGACATTCAATGTTCATTTTGAGTCTGAGATATGCAAGGTGTTGTTTGCCAATTCTGTAACTCTTACCCCCGGTACGATCACAGCTGATGTTGACGGTGACACATATACGGTTCATGCGCTTGATGAGTCATTTACCGATGGCATCGCAGAGGGAAAGATAGTGGATATACTCCACAGAATGGAGGAAGTCCATGGATAAATTTCTTATCACTGCTGTAATAATACTGAGCATTCTTTTGATCCTGTGCCTGGTCAGAGCCATTATCGGACCAAAGATCGCAGACAGAATTGTAAGTGTAAATATGATGGGTACCATCACGATAGCGATCATTGCCATACTCACGGTACTTTTGGATGAAGGATATCTGGCAGACATCTGTATCATATATGCCATGATCAGTTTTCTGGCGGTTGTTGTACTTACCACGATATATATGGGAATCTACAACAAGCGTAAGCAGGAAGGAGATAAGTGATATGGGAATACTGGATTATATCAGATACTTTTTTGCAATATTGCTGATAAGCAGCGGTCTTATACTGTTTATCATTGAGATATACGGCGTTTTCAGGTTTTCGTTTGTTTTAAACAGGATGCATGCTGCTGCCATAGGCGACACTCTGGCTTTATCCCTGTGTCTGGGCGGACTGATGCTGATAACGGGATTTTCATATACCACGGCCAAGTTTCTGCTTGTGGTTTTCTTCCTGTGGATATCATCTCCGGCTGCATCACATCTGATAGCCAAATTTGAAGTCACAACAAATGAGAATGTAACCAAGCACTTAAGGAAAGAGGAGATCGGTAAATGAGCACCATTGCATATATTCTTATGTTTGCTCTTATAGCATGTGCGATTTCTGTAAGTTTTTCAAAGAATCTGCTTAATTCCATACTTATATACATGGGTTTCAGCCTGATCATGTCGGTTATCTGGATCATTTTGGAATCCCCCGATCTTGCCATAACTGAGGCAGCAGTCGGCGCAGGTATAACCAGTTTGCTTTTCTTTATAACGCTTAAGAATATCCGTGCCATGAAAGGAGATGAAGAGAATGAGTAAACTCAGATTTTCCAAGAGAGACACCAAGGATTTCAGTTTAAAAGAGTGGATGGACGGAACCGATGATCCCATGATCACCGGTGATATCGAGATGAAACCACAGCGCGTTCATAAAGACGACTTTCAGACAGTCATGAAGCATATGCGCGATTACGAGAAGGTTGAGAGACATCTGTATGACAGTGACAAAAACATGGGTGTCAGGATATTCAACAAACTCTATAAGGTATCCAGCGTCATATTCACCATCCTTTTAATAGGCGTGATGCTTTATGTCGTAAGTTACCTTCCTCCGGTTGGAAACGCTTCGAATCCCGATAACAACATTGTTGCGCAAAGGTATATAGAAAACGGTCTTCAGGAGACGGGAGCCGTAAATATAGTATCGGGTATGATACTTACATACAGGGCATTCGATACATTCGGAGAGACAAATGTGCTGTTCATAGCTACCTGCTGTGTGATGATCATGCTGATGCTTGATGAAAAAACTCTTAAGGAACAGGAAGAACAGGTACAGAACACCAAATATGCCCCGATGAACGATCCTATCCTTCGTTTCGCAGCACGTATTTTATGCCCTGTCATATTCATCTTCGGTATATATATAATACTTAACGGTCATATATCACCCGGCGGAGGCTTTTCGGGCGGTGCCATTTTAGGTGCCGGCATGTGTCTTTATGCCAATGCCATGGGCTTTACAAGGACTGCAAAGTGGTTCAATGAAAATGTTTATAAAGTCGCTAAGATCACAGCACTTTGCATGTATGGTCTTATCGGTTCATATTTCTATATAACAGGAGCCAACGGTATAGAAAACCATATCCCGCTTGGTATTCCGGGGCATATATTAAGCAGTGGCATCATCCTTCCAATAAATATCGCGGTAGGAATCGAGGTTGCCTGCACAATGTATGCATTTTATGCACTTTTCAGAAGAGGAGGCTTATAAGATGGGACCTAATCTGCTTGCCAATTACGGTGAAGCCGTATCCATGATTCTTTTCTGCATAGGCTTTGCGAATCTTCTTCTGCAAAAGAACCTGATAAAGAAGATAATCGGTCTTAACATCATGGACAGCGGTACATATCTGTTTTTAGCTGAAAAAGGATATATAGAGGGCAGGGTAGCACCTATAGTTGTTGATGGTATACAGGATGTTGAAGCCTATATTAATCCGATACCCAGCGGTCTTGTGCTCACCGGTATCGTAGTCAGTGTTTCTGTTACCGCACTTATGCTTTCTCTGACTGTCAGACTTTACAGAAGATATCACACTTTAAATCTGGATGAGATATCTATGAGACTTAAGAAGGAGGGACTGTGATGGATATGGTTTGCAATTTTCCGGCAGTCTCCATATTGTTATGTCTTTTTGCAGGGATCATAAGCTCGGGATTAAAGCAGAAAGTGGCCAGGGTATTAAATACCGTACTGTTACTGGTTGTGATAACTTTAAGTGCGACCACTTTTGTATACACGCTTGCGACCGGAAGCTCATTTGTATATGTGATGGGTAAGTTCCCGGCGCCCTGGGGAAATGAGATTAGAGCCGGTATGCTTGAAACCTTTATGGCTACAGCATTCGGAATAATCATGCTTCTTTCTCTTTTGGGCGGTGAGAAGAAACTGCATGATGAAGTGGAAGAGGGAAAGATCTTTTTATACTATGTGCTAAACGATCTGCTCTTAAGCTCACTTTTGGCGCTCGTATATACAAATGACCTGTTCACCGCATATGTCTTTATTGAGATAAACACCATTGCGGCCTGCGGACTGATAATGATCAGACAAAACGGTAGGACCATAGAAGCTGCTGTCAGATATATGATCATGAGCCTTCTCGGTTCAGGTATGATACTGCTCAGCATATGCCTGCTCTATGATATAACGGGTCATCTTTTAATGAGCAATATCAAGGAGACCATAGAGGCTATATCTCACTATGACACCTATAATGTCCCGCTTATGGTGGCTATATCACTCATATGCGTGGGACTTGCCATAAAGAGTGCGCTGTTCCCGTTCCATTCATGGCTGCCTGATGCATACGGTTATTCAACTGTAAGTTCAGCCGCGATACTTTCAAGCCTTGTTTCAAAAGGTTATATATTCCTGCTGATAAAGATCTTCTATCGCGTTATCGGTGTTGAGATCATAAGAAACAGCAAGATCATAAATGTACTGTTTATCTTCGGTCTGGCCGGAATGATATTTGGTTCACTGTCTGCCATGAAAGAAGCAGACATCAGAAGGATGATAGCGTTTTCATCTGTTGCCCAGATCGGTTATATCTACATGGGATTTGGTCTTGGTACTGAAGTCGGTATGATAGCTAGTATATTCCATATACTTACTCATGCTGCAACAAAATCTCTGCTGTTCATATCTGCGATCGGACTTACGGAGGTTTCGGGAGGAAGCCGACATTTCAATGAGGCCACCGGAAGCGGTTTCAGAAATAAGATAGCAGGTATCGGTTTTACCATAGGTTCACTGTCAATGGTCGGTCTGCCCGCATTTGCCGGATTCATATCAAAGATATTGTTTGCCCAGGCTGCGCTCAGGAATCCGCATAAGATGCTTCCCGTACTTATTGTACTGGGAATAAGCACGATCCTTAACGCTATATATTTCTTAAAGACTGTTATCAGGATATATACACCGGTAGAGTCATCCATTTATAAGCCTCTGACCATGAAAGACCAGAAGCTTTACAGTGTTGTTATTATTTTGTTTGTTATCATCAACTTCTTCCTCGGACTTATGAGTTCAATGGTTACAGACTGGATAACCAGAGGATTGGAGATGTTTTCATGATCTGATATAAGGAGATTTTTATGGACAACAGTACTTATGTCCTTTTCAATCTTACAGACAGATTGCCCATAATATTCAAATGTGATGAGATTTCTGTGATATTTGGTATCACGACTCTCATCATATGGACTTTGTGTGCCTATTATTCCATGCGCTATTTCAAGAAGGAAAAGAAGACGATAAGATATGCATTCTTCTATCTTATGACTCTCATAGTACTTTTATGTCTTGATCTGGCAGGAAATCTTGTGACATTTTACATGTTTTATGAGCTGATGACTCTTATGTCTGTTCCGCTTGTTTTCCATGACGGAACCAAGGAAGCCATAACATCCGCACTCAAATACCTGTTTTACTCACTTTGTGGTGCATACATGGTCTTATTCGGGTTCTACTTTGTATACAGCAATGCAAAGACCATAGAGTTTTCCCCGGGTGGTGTACTCGAAGGGAATATAACCCCGGATAACCGTGGCATAATGATGCTTGCTGTATTCTTGATGATCCTGGGATTCTCCGTAAAAGGTGGCATGTTACCGATGCATTCATGGCTGACTTCTGCTCATCCAGTTGCACCTGCACCGGCAAGTGCATTCTTATCGGGTATCATCGTAAAGAGCGGTATCCTTGGTATCATCAGGACGGTTTATTACATAGCCGGTCCGAATGTTATCCGTGGCACATATGTGCAGAACACCGTACTTATCATGAGTATGATCACGGTATTTGCAGGATCCATGCTTGCATACAGAGACAGGCTTTTAAAGAGGAGACTGGCTTATTCAACAGTCAGTCAGGCATCATATATAATCTTTGGTCTCATGGTCATGCACCCCATTGCTTTTGTCGGTGCGATCTGCCATGTGGTGTTCCATGCGATCATAAAGACCGGTCTGTTCCTTTATTCAGGTATAGTCATTCATGAAACAGGAAGAAAATACACAGATGAACTGACAGGTATGGGAAAGAGAATGCCTGTTGTATGGTGGTGTTTCACTTTCCTAAGTCTTTCTCTTATCGGAATTCCTCCGGCAGCAGGATTCATCAGTAAATGGAATCTCTGCATAGGAGCGTTAAAAGGTAATATAGGTATCAGCTCCTATATCGGACCTGCTATCTTACTGATAAGTGCCTTGCTTACAGCCGGTTATCTGCTTCCGATCACTATAAAGGGATTTTTACCGGGAAAAGATTTTAAAGGTGAGACAGATAAGATAAAGATCAGTCCATTTATGAGCATACCGCTTGTGATACTTGCAATATTAAGCGTACTACCCGGATTGTGGCCAAAGCCTCTGACAGATATGTTGAGGCAGCTAGCAGGGATGTTGATGTAGTTTTTATATAGGAGGTAGGCAGAAGATGAACAGATATCTGCCGATCATAGTGGTAGCCATTCCCATTTTGGGAGGGCTTGTCATACCGCTTATAAAAGATGAACACAGAAAAGCAAGATGTTTTTACATAGAGACTCTTGTTTTGATCAATACCGCTCTTGTATTTTTCACGCTGATGAATAACAGCGGTGAAGCATGTGAGGTTATACGATTTACCGGTGATCTTTCCATTTCGTTCAAGATAGACGGTCTTTCAACGGTCTTTTCGGCGTTGATCGCATTTTTGTGGCCACTTGCAACGCTTTACTCGTTTGAATACATGACCAAAGAGAAACGTGAGAGTGTTTTCTTTATGTTCTATACCATGACTTACGGAGTGACTCTGGGTATAGCGATGGCAGAAGACTTTATCACCATGTACTGTTTCTACGAGATGCTGACTCTGGTCACCGTTCCGCTCGTTATACATACCCTTACAAGAGAAGCTATCCTGGCAGCAAGAAAATATCTGTATTTCTCTTTGGGAGGAGCTGCATTTGCTTTCATAGGCATGATCTTCATCATAACTTACGGCACGTCAAACAGTTTCATATTTGGCGGAGTGCTTGATATGGATAAGGTGGGAAGCAAAGTCGGTGTTCTGCAGCTGATATATGTCCTTACCTTTATGGGATTTTCGGTAAAAGCAGCCATGTTTCCGTTCTGTGGCTGGTTGCCGCAGGCAGGTGTCGCACCCACACCGGTAACTGCACTTTTACATGCTGTTGCAGTCGTAAAATCAGGAGCATTTGCGATCATCAGGATAACCTACTTCAGTTTCGGTACAGATTTTGTCAGAGGCACCATAGCCCAGTATGTTGTCATGGGCTTTACCATATTTACGATAGTGTACGGATGCAGTAAAGCGCTTAAAGAGACGCATCTTAAGAGAAGGCTGGCCTATTCGACGATCAGTAACCTTTCGTACATTTTGTTTGGAGTCACGCTTATGACTCCGCTTGGTCTTGTCGGTGCTGTCACTCATCTGGTATTCCATGCACTCATGAAGATAAGTTCCTTCTTCTGTGCAGGAGCCATCATGCATCAGACAGAAAAGCATTATATTCACGAACTTAACGGACTGGGAAGAAAGATGCCGGTCACCTTTGTTATATTTACGGTTTCATCCCTGGCACTTATGGGTGTCCCGGGACTTGCGGGATTTATAAGCAAATGGAACCTTGCAACAGCAGCTGTTGACAGCGGTAACACTCTTGCATATGTGGGGATCGGTGCACTTTTGGTATCAGCACTTCTTACCGCGATATATATGATGAGTATAGTGATGAGAGCCTTTGAGCCGGGGCCGGATTTTGATGACAGCAAGATAAAGGATTACAGCGATCCTAATGCTTTGATGTTATTGCCGCTTATTATATTTACCATATGCATAGTTGTGTTTGGTCTGTATAGTCAGCCTTTTGTGGATTTCTTTAAGCAGATAGCAGGATTGTAAGGATTGGTAACTATATGAATACATATGATCTTACAATAATGAATATATGTGATTTTGGCCTCTGTTTCAGAATGGATGGTTTCAGGATTCTGTATGTGTGCATCGCCACGTTCATGTGGCTGATGAGCATGTCATTTTCACGTGAATACATGGCACATTACAGCAATAAGTTAAGATATTATATATTCTCGATCCTAACTTATGTGGCAACAGTGGGTGTATTTGTTTCGGCAGACCTAATAACCACCTTTCTGTTTTTTGAGATCATGTCATTCACTTCCTATGTCTGGGTAGTTCAGGATGAGAGAAAAGAATCCCTGAAAGCCGGTGAGACATACCTGGCTATAGCAGTCATGGGTGGTCTTGTGATGCTCATGGGTCTCATGATGTTATATAACCTGACAGGAACGCTAAGAATAGATGCTTTAAACAGTGCGATACAGCCCTACCTTGGAACAAAGGAATTATATGTGACCGGTTGTCTGATCCTTTTTGGTTTCGGAGCAAAGGCAGGTGCTTTTCCTTTGCATATATGGCTTCCCAAAGCCCATCCCGTGGCTCCGGCACCCGCATCTGCACTGCTTTCGGGTGTTCTTACCAAAGCAGGTATTTTTGGTGTGCTTGTCATAAGCTGTGAGATATTTGCAAAAGATGTTAAATGGGGCACACTTATACTGGGTATCGGCGTTATAACCATGTTCTTGGGAGCTGTTCTTGCTCTGTTCTCAGTCGATCTTAAGCGCACACTTGCATGTTCTTCAGTCTCACAGATAGGATTTATCCTGGTGGGAATAGGAATGCAGGATCTTCTGGCGAATGAAAATATGCTAGCTGTAAGGGGAACCCTGCTTCACATGGTTAACCACAGTATGATAAAGCTGTGCCTGTTCATGGCAGCAGGCGTTGTATATATGAACCTGCATGCACTTGATCTTAATGAGATACGAGGATTCGGAAGAAAGAAACCGCTTTTTAAGGGGATATTCCTTATGGGAGCGCTTGGTATAGGCGGAATACCGCTCTTTAATGGATATATAAGTAAGACCCTGCTGCATGAGGCGATCGTTGAGTATACCCATGCAATGTCAGAGGGTCATGTTTCGGCTTATATGATAAATGTGGCAGGAATGAAGACGATAGAATGGATCTTTATAATAAGCGGAGGTCTTACTGTCTGCTACATGACCAAATTGTTTGTTGCGGTATTTATTGAAAAGAACGCTTCAGACAAAAAGCAGAAAGAATTTGATGATAAGAAGGATTATATGAATCCTCTCTCTGCTGTCGCACTTACATTAAGTGCCGTATATATGCCGGTATCCGGTATGTTGCCTACCATTGTGAGTGATGGTATAGCAGATCTTGGTGAAGGATTTATGCATGCAGCCGAGGCAGGAGCAAGAGTTCACTATTTTTCCGGAACAAATCTTATAGGTGCCATGTATTCGATAGTCATAGGAGCGCTCTTATATCTTACAGTGGTGAGAAAGTTACTTATGAAAGACGGTGAATATGTTGACAGATGGCCGAAATTCCTTGATCTTGAGAATTCATTCTACAGACCTCTGTTGCTCATTGTTCTTCCGAATATAAGTGTTTTCGTTTGCAGATTCTTAGACAGGATAATGGATTATACTATCCTGTTACTGAGAAAGACTATATACAAGGATGCGAAATTACCGATCGAGCCTACCGAAGGAGATGAGCTTACCCACTATTTCGGTGGTATAGCGGATGATATCATAAGAGGCTTAAATGAGAACGTGCTCTCTTATCATCCAATGGAGCCTGAGGTGGAGCATAAGCTGGCAATATTCAGGAAATATTATAAGGAGAACACATCCATCATAGGAAGATCCATGTCATTTGGCCTGTTTCTGGCATGTACAGGGCTTTTGCTGGTTCTGGCGTACATGTTGTTATTCTAACTAGAAGTTAATGGGGGTATGTAATGAAGAAAGCGGTATTGGGAGTATTGTTGATAATCAGTTCACTTTTTTTGTTTCTGTCAGGATGTTCGGGAAGTAGCAATGATTCTGATGAGCAGGAATATATGGAAACCTATTACGGATGTCCGAATTCAAAGAGAGTAAAGAAACTGAACCTTAGAAAACACAGATAGGAGAAAACATATGAAAAAGATTGTATTGGGTGTTATGTTGTTGATCAGTTCCATGGCTTTGTTCCTTTCTGCTTGCTCAGGAAGTTCCGGAGGCAATGATGATCCCCAGGAATATGAAGATGTGATGGATTATTACGGATGTCCGAATTCAAAAAGGATAAAGAAGCTTAATCTCAAAAAGAGAAGAATCGGTTGAAAGATATGAAAAAAACTTACGATCTGAGATGTCTGCTCTTTGAGATCACGTCCAGGTGCAATGCGGGCTGTAAACAGTGTGGCAGCCGTTGTGATACAACCGGTGAAGATATACTCACCAAAGATGATATCCTAAATACTCTAAAAGATATAAAGAAAAACATCGGCACAGATGTTATGGTCAATATATCCGGAGGAGAGCCCTTAATGCGAAAGGATCTCTTTGATATCATGACTGAAGTGACAAAACTCGGTTTTGACTGGGGGATGGTGACAAACGGCTCACTCATTACTGATGATGTCATTAAAAAGATGAAACGGTCAGGAATGAAGACCATAACTGTCAGTTTGGACGGTGTTAAAGATACACATGATGAACTGAGGCTTATCCCCAACGGATACGAAAAAGTCATTGAAGCTTTAAAAAAGCTCAAAAAAGCAGATTTTCTTGACGAATTACAGATCACATTTACAGCTAATCATAAAAATGTTTATGAACTTCCCCAGATCTACGATATCATGAGTTTGATCGGAATTGATTCCATTCGTGTCGGATTTATGGATCCGATAGGACGCGCCATGGATTATCCCGATCTGATGCTGACCAAAGAAGAGATGGAGTTTCTTTTCTGGTTTATTAATAAAAAGAACAAAGAAGGAAAACTGCCGATACAATGGGGTTGTCCTCATTTCTTTTCAAATAGAGCAGACAGGCATGATTTTTTCTGCTTTGCGGGTATATGGGCAGCCAGCGTTTTATCAAACGGTGATATCTTTGTCTGTCCGAATGTGGAAAGAAGAGCAGATCTCATACAGGGGAATATTAAAAGAGATTCCTTCAGTAAAGTCTGGAATGAAGGGTTTGAATATTTTAGAAACCGACCACTTCCCGATGAATGCAAGGGATGTGCATATGAGAAAGACTGCGCCGGAGACAGTCTGCATACTTTTGATTTTGATACACAAAGTCCAAGATTTTGCTATAAAAGGATATTTAAGAAAGAGCAGCACAAAAAATACTTTGCATTCTTGGAGCAAAAGTATGGTAAATTTGAGTTAGAAGAGATCTTTGATAAAGAAGATGCACCGTCTGTTTATATAGAGCCCGGAGCGTATGAGGATATGCGAGACTATTTTCATATGGGTAGAAAACATCCGTTGTCCATGTACGAACAGCAGATGGGAATGGTGGGCTTTAAACTTGGAAAAGACTATGTTGTCAGATATGTGTTTCCCGATGACGGTCATTTGAGATACAAGGATAATGCCATCTTTGATCAAAGGATAATAAAAAAGGCAAAACAAGAAACAAAGATAATAAAAGAGAATTATTATTTCAGCGATGACAGGACAGATTTTATGGGCCAGTCAGGTCTTATATTCCTGGGATTCGCCCATTCTCATCCAATACAAAAAGAACTTACATACAGTATTGGAGATGAGATGATACACAAACGCCTCAATAAAATGTTTAAGGGACATTATATAGGAATTTTAATAAATCCCGCCGATGATACCATAGGTGCATATATTGGGGATAAGATACAACAGGGAAGATTAAAGATCATCAAACAGGTAAACGCATGACTCTTGAAAACATTGTAAAACTGCAAAAGGAATATGCTTTGTCGGGTGTCACAAAGGATATCCATTACAGGAAGGAAGCTCTGGAGAGACTCCTTGAATCTGTTTGTGACAATGAACCTGCCATATACTCTGCTCTAAGAGCCGATCTTGGAAAATGTGAGATGGAAGCCAATGTGACAGAGGTTTCTCAGGTAAAAGCAGAGATAAATCTGGCTATCAATCATCTCGAGCAGTGGTCCAGACCCAAACGTGTAAGAACGCCGTTAGCACTGTTTCCTTCAAAAAGCTACGTGTTTAAGGAGCCATATGGCGTCTGTCTTATCATAGCTCCCTGGAATTATCCCGTAAATTTAAGTCTTATACCGCTTGTGGGAGCCATAGCTGCAGGAAACTGTGCTGTGGTCAAGTGTTCAAAGAAATGCATAAATACGGCCAGAGTAGTGACAAGTATCATAAACAGCACTTTTGACAAGAGATTTGTTTATGCTGTTGAGGATGCTCTGTCTTATGATGAGATCTTATCTCAAGACTATGATTACATCTTCTTTACAGGAAGTGAAAGAGTTGGAAGAAATGTCATGCGCTCGGCAGCATCAAGGCTTATTCCGGTCACACTGGAGCTGGGAGGCAAAAGTCCCTGTATCATTGGGCCTGATGCGGATATAGATCTGGCAGCCAAAAAGATCATGTGGGGAAAGATCTTGAATGCAGGACAGACCTGTGTCGCACCTGATTATGTTGTTCTTCCTGCACCTCTTAAGGAGGAATTCCTTGTAAAAGCAAGGGAACACTCCAACGAGATGGTTAGGGATCCGTTTAATAATGAGAATTATCCAAATATAGTGAACATGCATCATTTCATGAGGCTGACCAAATATATCATGGGTGAGAAAGAGCTACTTGGAGGAAGATTTGATGACAAACAGCTTAAGATAGAACCCACTCTGTTCCCGAATGAGACATTTGACAGTGAGATAATGAAGGAAGAGATTTTCGGACCTCTTTTACCGATCATTTCCTACAATGATGTTTATGATGTTCTCGATACCATAAGCCGAAGACCAAAACCGCTGGCCTGTTATATATTCTCAGGAGATCGTGAATTCGTTGACAGTACGATAGAAAGACTGGCTTTCGGAAGCTGCTGCGTAAATGATGTTATCGTGCAAATGGGAAATCCTCGACTGCCTTTTGGCGGTGTAGGAGCGAGCGGTATGGGAAAATATCACGGAAAAGCATCATTTGATACATTTTCAAACACCAAGAGTGCTCTGATCAACAGATCAGGCCGGGATTTTGACTTAAAGTACCCACCATATACTGACGAAAAATACGAACGTGCTAAAAAATTTTTAAAATAGCTTACTTCATCTCCTAATTTCTGTTAAAATGGTTATATATGGGCAAATGTTTTACAATTCTACAGAAAGGGAGAGACATGTTTGATATTGGTGAATATGTTGTTTACGGTAACAAAGGTGTTTGCAAAGTCAATAAGATCGGACCAATTGATATACCGGGCATGTCTTCAGACCGACAGTACTATACCCTTTCACAGGTGTTTACAAGGGGAAGCACGATATTCACTCCTGTAGACAATGACAAGAGTGTCTTAAGGAGAGTTCTTTCATCCAAGGAGGCAAAGGAGCTTATTGATGAAGCTACCACAATGAAGCCTGTTTGGATACAGAATGATAAGGAGAGAGAACAGAAATTTACGGAGACACTAAGATCCGCTGACACCAGATCACTCTTTGAGATGATAATATCGTTGTATCAGAGAAGAGAAAGACGATTGGCGGACGGGAAAAAAGCCACCAGTACGGATGAAAGATATTTTCATGCGGCTGAGGATATCCTATTGGGGGAACTGGGAATATCGCTTGGTATGGGTAAGGACGAAGTAAAAGACTTGATCATCAAGGAATTTGATACCGTAAGATAAAAGAGATGGCTGAGGCCATCTTTTTTATTGATCTGTCGTATGTTAGAATAAATAAGATGTTTTAGATAAAATATCAGCTTGTAGAATAGAATCTCAGGGAGGTTAAAAGGGAAATGAGTGTTTTGGTGGAATGCCGGAATCTGACTAAGATCTATCCCGGTGGCAAGACTGCTGTATCCGATTTGAATCTTTCGATCGAAAGTGGCAGGATAATAGGTCTGCTCGGACCTAACGGCAGCGGAAAGACAACGATCATTAAAATGATGAACGGTCTTTTAAGACCGACTGAAGGACAGGTTATCATAGACGGAAATGAACCCGGACCGGAGACTAAAAAGATCATATCTTATCTTCCGGAACGTACATATCTGGAAGCGCAAAAGACAGTATCTGACATACTAGGTTTCTTTTCGGATTTTTATGCCGATTTCAGACCAGAAAGAGCAAGACAGATGCTCGCTGCGCTGAATATCGATGAAAAAGCAAGATTAAAAACTCTCTCAAAGGGAACAAAAGAGAAGGTTCAGCTTATACTTGTCATGAGCAGGGATGCCCGTTTATATGTGCTCGATGAGCCTATAGCAGGTGTGGATCCGGCAACAAGAGATTATATAATCCGTACTATTATAAATAATTACAATAAGGAAGCATCGGTCCTTATATGCACACATCTCATCTCTGATGTCGAGGAGATACTTGATGATGTCATCTTTTTAAAAGACGGTCATGTTGTACTTCAGAGTACAGCGGCAGCTATCCGTGAAGAGCATGGCGAGACAGTCGACAAGTACTTCAGGGAGGTGTTCGCATGTTAGGAAATCTGTTTAAACATGAATGGAAAGACTCCTGGTTGATCATGACCATTCTGAACGTTTCAGTATTAGTGCTTTCATTAATAGGATCACATTCCACACAGAAATACTTCGAAATACTCGAGGAAATGGATGTTGGCGGTTTTATATATGCGATATATATCTTGCTGTATGCATTCGGTATCATTGCCTTATCTTTAGCAGCCACGTTTTATTTCTATGTGAGATTCTATAAAAACATGTATACAGACCAGGGTTATCTGATGCATACTCTGCCCGTTAATCACAATGAGCTTATAGTTTCAAAGCTGCTTGTGGCTCTCATATGGCGCGTGATAAGCTTTATTGTCATAATCCTGGGTATCATGAAGATGTCCTTTAGTTTTGAGGATATCATTTATATGGTAAAGAATCTGAACCTTGTGGCAACAGATGTTGTTCTGGTAGTGATACTGCTTTTGGGAATGGCTCTGTATTCCATACTTTTAGGTTATGTATCGATAAGCATAGGTCAGTTTTCCGCAAGAAATAAAGTGCTTGCATCGATTGGTGCATATTTTGGCATAAAGATAATTGCCAGGATCTTGCGAAGTTTTCTGACTTTGATCAATATATACAATTACAGGGAACTTATCGAGAAATTCAGAGATTTTGATGATCCGACCACAAGGGCAACATTTATGCTCGTGATTATAGTGATAGTATATATTGCCTGTGGTTTGTATTACTTCATAACCCAGTGGATAATGAAAAACAGACTCAATCTGGAGTGATGATATGAAAGTTGAACTCAAACAGGCATCTTCATATGATGATGAAGGCGCTGTTATAAGAGCGGTCAGTGTGACCGATGATATACGAAATGCCATAGACATATTGAAGAATAACGGTTTGAGCATCCCGGCGATAATGGATGGCACCACTGTCATGATAAAGGCGGGAAGTATATACTATGTCGAATCGGTAGATAAAAGGACATATATATACACAAAGGATGGCTGTTTTGAGACAAAATACAGATTATATGAGCTTGAGGATATCTTAGGTGTCAACTTTCTTCGCTGCTCAAAGGCCATGATAGTGAATATCAGAAAGATAAGATCTGTCAAAGCAGAGATGAATGCCAGAATGAATGCGGAGCTTCTAAACGGTGAAAGACTCATCATATCCAGAGGATATGTAAAGGAGCTTAAGAGAAAGCTGGGGGTATGATATGAACAAAGCGAAAATGATCTTTAATCAGACACTGATGATATCTACGGGCATTTTGTTCGGAGTCGGTGTGCAGACTGCATTGCAGTTTTTAGCAAACGGTAATACTTCTTTTCAGTGGCAATGGTATATACCTCTGTCTATAATCTTTGCCGGTTTTTTGTGCTCGCTTGCAACACTGTTTCTTACATATGATGACGTAAGCGGCAGATCGGAGGGATATTTAAGGGTATGCCTGCATTTTATTGCGGTTTTTGCCATAGTAAGTTTGTGCGGATACCTGTTTGGATGGTATACAGCGCTTGATGAATATATACCTATAGTCATAATGTACGTAATCATATACGCTTTTGTATGGATATCATCCAACTGGATGTTGAAGTCGGATGAAAAGAAGATTAATAAAGCCATTGACGAGATAAGAGACGAAGAGTGATCTTTTAGGGAAAACAATAAAAAGTGCAACTTGGTCACATGTATATGCATGTTGGTCGGGTTGCTCTTTTTTTGCCCAAAATACTGTGATAAAGTGCGTTCAAGAACTTAAGGAGGAGGTCAGACATTATGACAAAAGCGATTACTGTTAACAATCTTACAAAGAGATATAACGAACATACAGCGGTAGACGATATATCGTTTGATGTGAATGAAGGCGATCTGTTTGCGTTTCTGGGAGAAAACGGCGCAGGCAAATCAACAACAATAAATATCCTTTGCACGATACTGGGAAAGACAAGCGGAGAAGTCAGGATATTCGGACATGAACTGTCAAAGGACGATGATAAGATCAGAGAACTCATAGGTATAGTATTTCAGAATTCCGTGCTGGATAAAAAACTCACAGTCGGGGAAAACCTGCTGACCAGGGGAGCTTACTATGGCATGAAGAAGAAAGAGATACTTACAAGACTGGAACCGTATATGGAAAGCTTTGAGATCGGTGAGATCTGGAACAGAAAGTATGAAAAGCTCTCCGGCGGACAAAGAAGGAGAGTTGATATTGTGAGAGCACTCATCCATGATCCGAGGATACTTTTTTTGGATGAGCCTACTACCGGGCTTGATCCCAGATCAAGAAAGATGGTATGGGACCATATAAGAAAACTTAAAGAGGAAAAGAAACTCACGATATTTCTTACCACACACTATATGGAAGAAACAGCTAATGCAGATGATGTCAGGATCTTGGAAAAGGGACACATAATAGCAGAAGGGACACCGGTTCAGTTAAAAAGCTCATTTGCATCATCTAAACTGATATGGTATGCAGACAAGACCAGTGAAAACGAGGATCTGATAAGAGATTACAGATGGTCTTATGAGGCAGATCACTACAATGTACTCTTTAAAGGATCCGTCACGGATATGATATATAAAAACAGAAACAAGATAGTTGATTATGAGGTCATCAAGGGAACAATGGATGATGTGTTCTTAAATCTGACAGGAAGGGAGATGGAGGCATGAGAATGTGTGCAGGATTAACAAAGAGGAATATACTGGTATATTTTAAAGATAAGCAGTCGGTAGTCTTTTCAGTTTTGACATCAATAATAGTTTTTGCATTATATCTTCTGTTTTTGAAAGGGACTTTTGTCGATGCTATAGACAGTGTTGTCTCAGGAGTGCCCTTGTTAAAGGCCCGCATATCGGATGCAGACCTGGATACACTTACGAATATAACTCTGCTTGTGGGGATACTGGGAACAGCCATGATAACCGTTCCTTTTAACTGCCTTACTACAGTTGTAAGTGACAGGGAGAATAATGTTGATCAGGATATACTTGCAACACCCGTATCAAGAGGACAGATCATATTGTCATATTTTCTGGCATCAAGCATAAGTGCGATACTGATGACTGGATTTATCATGACAGTCGGACTTATAACACTTAGGATATCCGGGGATCTTCATATGAAAGCGGGCAGCGTTCTTGGTGCTTATCTTGTGATAATACTCGGATGTGTTTCATCAACAGCACTTTTTATGAATATAGTGCTTTTCTTTAAAACATCATCTGCAAGCGGAGCTTTTTTCGGTATCCTTTCCGCTGTAGCGGGCTTTGTGATCGGCGCATATATACCGATATCGCAGTTTTCTGAAAGTGTTCAGTCTGTATGCAATGTATTTCCCGCAAGTCATACAACCATGCTTCTTAGAAATACTCTTATGAACGGGATCCTGGATCACATAGACAGCAACATTGGAGGTGTAGATGGCGGATTGTTTGTGAATTCTGTCAGGGATGTCTATACATTTAATGCTTGTATGTTTGGAAAAAATGTTGATGTAAAAGGGATGATATTATACATACTCTTCATAGCAGTTATCAGTATAGTCAGCATGATCATCCTATATTCTAAAAAATATAAAAGATGAAAAACAATAGGGAGCTGACATGACAATAATGTCAGCGTGAGTGTACGAGCACTCCTGAAAATCAGTTGTATTTCATGTACAAATATTGACATTTCATGCATTTATTTACACAAAAACCGATTTATGTGAGATAATATCCTGTATCAGTAACTCTTTAACTGCTTGTTAATTATTTAGATCCGTTTGCAGGAGGTTAATATGGGATTGATCAGAACCAATGAAAAATGCATAGGTTGTAATAAATGTATAAGAACCTGTAGCTGTATAGGTGCGAATGTCGCTGTTGAAAAAGACAGAGGAAATGTAATAGAAGTTGATCCAAAGAAATGTATTGCGTGCGGTGCATGCATAGATGCATGTGAGCATGGCGCAAGAGAATATGAAGACGATGTTGACAGATTCTTTTCGGATCTTAAGCGTGGAGAAAAGATATCTGTTTTGATAGCACCCGCATTTTTGGCAAACTATCCGAGTGAATACGAGAAGTATCTGGGTATGCTTAAAAAGCTTGGAGTAAATCGTTTTATCAGTGTGTCATTTGGTGCGGATATAACTACCTGGGGATATATAAAATACATCACTGAAAGAAACTACTACGGAAGTATATCACAGCCTTGTCCGGCTGTAGTCGGATATATCGAAAGATATCTGCCGGAGCTGTTACCTAAGCTCATGCCGGTACAAAGTCCCATGATGTGTTCAGCGATATATGTTAAGAAATACCTTAAAATTAATGATAAACTGGCATTTATCAGTCCCTGTATCGCAAAGAAAAATGAGATAGACGATCCCAACAACAAGGGAATCGTTTCTTATAACCTTACATTTTCAAGACTTGTTGCATATTTGAAAGAGAATCCGGTAAACGGTGCAACTCCGTATACCGATGAGATAGAGTATGGTCTTGGTTCCATTTATCCTATGCCGGGTGGTCTTAAGGAAAATGTTTACTGGCTTTTGGGCGAGGATGCTTATGTTCGTCAGATGGAAGGCGAGCATCATATGTATGAATATCTGCGCCGAAACAAGGATCGTTTGAAAAACGGAAAAACACCGTATCTGTTTGTTGATGCACTCAACTGTACCAATGGCTGTCTGTATGGAACAGGTGTGGATAACAGGAAAACCATGAATGAGGATGTGTTCATCAATATTCAGAAGATCCGTTCATCGAGCAAGAATGATTCAAAGAAATCTGCATGGGGCAGGAATATTCCGCCAAAGAAGAGGATCGAGGCGTTAAATAAACAGTTTGCTGATCTTAATCTTGATGACTTTACAAGAAAGTATACAGACAGAAGCAAGGATTGTGCTTTCCGTGTTCCTTCTGATGCCGAGTTGGAGACAATATATCATAAGCTCAAAAAAGACTCTGTTGAAAACCGTCATATAGACTGCGGATGCTGTGGATACGATACATGTAAGGATATGGCTATAGCGATCTATAACGGTTTCAGTCATCATCATAACTGTGTTCACTATATCAAAGACAGAGCATATGAAGAGAAGGATAAGGCTGTTCAGCTCGCTGAAGAAGTAAAGCTTGCTCACGATCAGATGAATGAGAAAAAGATATCACTGGGTTCAGGTATAAATGAGAACTTCGGAAACCTGCTTGAAGCTATTTCTCAGATCGAAAAGATAAGTGAGGATAACGCAAATCAGACGACCGGTATATCGGAATCAATGGCTGATGTTGATGAGTTTGCTCACAACATGAGAGAGGTTCTTTCTATAATAGAAGAGAATCTGAGAAATCTCGAGACAAACAATGCAAATGTAATCGCAATATCTGATCAGACCAATCTTCTTGCACTCAATGCTTCAATAGAGGCTGCACGTGCAGGTGAGGCGGGAAGAGGATTTGCGATAGTTGCTGACGAGATAAAGACTTTGGCAGAGAATTCAAAAGTAACCGCCGATGACAGCAATAAGAATAACAATGATATTAAAGAGACTATCAACAGACTTGTTGAGGAAGCTGACCGTCTGACTGAGATCGTTGCCAGTGTTAACAGGCGTTCAGAAAGTCTTGTTGCATCATCCGAAGAGACGACCTCTTCAATAAGCATGATGCAGTCTGTCACCAAAAACGTTGAGGATTCACTAAAGCAGTTGCTTGAATCTTTCTAAAGGAAAACTGAACACTGAGCATATTTTAAGAGAACCAAAAGAATATATAAGTGGTCAGTGTGCATTAACAAATATCCGGATAAGAAGATCAGAATAATGATTCACATTAAGAAAGGCATGCTTACGGGCATGCCTTTTGGAATATTATATCTCCTTAACGGGTACGAGTTCGATATATCCTCTCTTACCTCTGGGTTCAAGCTGGATCCTTGGGTTCATATCATCCCATTTATAACCTATAAATGCAGGATCATATTTTTTCTCTGCTTCCCATATCTCTCCGATCGCAGCTTCGTAATCCTCATCGGCAAATGGTTCTCCTCTGAATAAGAGATATTTTGCTGCAGGGAGGTCGATGATCTCAAATCCTTCAGGAACGGGACCGGAATAATCAGATTCAACCTCAACCCCCTGTACATATATGTTTGTGACAGGTTTTCTTAAGTGTTCGGGAAGCCACAGGCATACCGGTTCACCGCTTATGGATTTGATACTTGTCAGCAGACCCCACACATCACAGCCCACTTCATTACAATAACTGAAGTATTCATCTGCTTTTATACCGCGTTTGATAATGACTTTTCTTTCAGGCTTTTCGATCACCTGGATAAATACGTTTCTGATCTCACTCATTTTGCTCACTTTCCTTTCTTTATCTACGATCATTGAAGGAGTAAACAGCCATACCGGAACCGGACTTGATGAGTATTCCTTTGGATTGCAACCGAATTCTCTTCTGAAAGCTCTCTGATAACCATCAACGCTTCCAAAACCCATGTCCATGGCAACATCAAGAACCGTTATTTTTTCATCTCTTAACATCAATGCGGATTTTGACAGTTTTAGGCGCCTTATATAAACTGCCGGTGTCATATTCAGATGTTTTTCGAACAATCTTCTTGCATGATCAGGTGAAAAAGCGGATGCTTTTGCCAGGTCACTGATCGTTATCTCTTCATGAATATGTTCGTTGATATAATCCTGCATCGATCTGACAGCTTCTCTTTGTTCATCCATTGGCTTAACTCCTTGTGAGCATATAGTAGCTTTTTGTTAATGGATAATTCTCGACTATTTTTGCTTTATTATATAATAGCATATAAGACTAAAGATATATGTCATGGTAAAAGATCTGACAGCCAAGAGTTTCGGATGTAATAAAATATCATCACATTATTTTACATATTTATAATAATTTGCGGTATGTTATGCCATAATACAGACTGCAATAATACATAATAAAATTTAATGATTTAAAAATGTTAGAACAGGATTTTTATCCCTCATTCAATTTCTTTTGTAACGAATCTAAAGCTTACTCGTCTAACATAAGAAAAAGCAAAAGAGGAGGACTTAACTTATGTATTTTGGTTTTTCTTACATAGGATTGATTTGGCTGATCATGCTGTTTATTCCCAATTATATATGGACAAGAAATAAGCCTCAGGATTATGAGAAATACACTACAGCTGATAATAAAGTTCTGATAGCTTTGGAGAGATTTGGGCAGTTTGTTGTTACACCCGTGGCATTGATCTTCTCTGACTTTAACTATAAGGGATGGAACTTCTGGTTATCAGTGCTACTTGTTTCTTTATTATGTATGATTCTCTATGAGATTTCCTGGATTCGATATTTTAAGAGTGAAAAGACAATGAAGGATTTATATAAGGGAATCCTTGGAATCCCGACTGCGGGAGCTACACTTCCTGTTGTGGCTTTTTTCCTTCTTGGGATATATGGTGGAAACATTCTGATGATCTTTGGCTCAGTAATATTTGGAATAGGACATATAGGAATACATCTTACGCATAAAAAAGAAGTATGCGGACCAAGGCCCAAAAAACACATTGTGCGAAGAATACTTGTTTCCATACCCAAGGTTATTATCTACGTGATCATGACAGTTCTTATTGCTTTTTTTGTCATAGTGATCACCGGCAGAAATATAAATCAGGTTAAACGTGCGATAGACTACAGGGGCGGGATAAATAAATCTGAATATATATTGCTTAACGGCCAGGAGCAATACATCTTGACACTTGGTCATGATGTATCCAACCCTGTCATAATCAGTCTTCACGGAGGACCGGGAGCACCAACAACCAGCACAGATTATTGCTGGCTTGATTATCTGACTGATGATTATACCGTTATCTCATGGGACCAGAGAGGTTGTGGCAGAACCTATTATCATAATTTCAAAACAGATCCTGATAACAGTACGGTTTCTTTTGATCAGGCAATGAAAGATCTTGATGCGTTGGTAGATTATGCATGTGAAAAGTATGGTCAGGATAAAGTGATCATTATGGGTCATTCATACGGAAGCCTGCTGGGGAGTCAATATGTACTTGATCATCCCGAAAAGGTTTCGGGATATGTGGGGATTGGGCAGGAAGTAATAGAAGAGGATTTGTATGCATATACATACTCTTATGAAGATGCTCTGGCCAAGGCGAAAGAAGCAGGTGATGACGTGGCTGTAATGGAGAAAGCATATGAGGCTCTTGTAAATGAGCCGACAGTAGCTAATATGTCTGCATTGGATAACATCACTGGAGCTTATCATCCTGTATCAGTGACGGAAGATGTATCTACAGCAGCAACATTCTTTTCACCTTATACCGGAGTTGATGATTTCAGGTGGTATTTCCTTATAATATCAACAATGTTTGGCAATACGACATACGAGAATCTGCAAAAAACATTGATAGATCATCTGCTTGCCTTTAATGCATATAAGAGAAGTACGGACTTTATAGTTCCCGTGCTTTTTATATCCGGTTCAGAAGACTGGTCTTGTCCTGTCGGACCTATAGAAGAATACTATGAAGTGATAACGGCTCCAAGTAAGGATATGGTTCTTATTGATGGATGTGGTCATTCTCCGCAGGGACAATTGCCGGAGGAATTTTGCCAGGCAGTGAGAAGCTTTCTAGACCGGTAATATCGCAAGGTTGATCGGTTTGGTGTCAATATAAGTGTTAATAAAAATTTAAAGGAGGTGCGTCCGAGGGACGTCGAAAAATAATGTTTAGTTTATATTTTGGAAATGTACCTAGTATTTTATCAACAATTCTGTTTTTGGTTTTTGCTTTGTTCTTTATCAAAACTATGAAAAATCAGAAAGCGAGAAAAAATGGAAAAAGGCAGCAATAATAACTGTTCTGATGGGAACGGCTATGTCTGCGCTAAGCGGGATAAAAGACAGTGTTGCTGATACGATGGCAGTATCATTTGAGCAGATGAATATCCCTCTTGCAATATTGTGTGCATTAGGCGGATTGGCCCTGTTAATAGGAGTTGTGTCGGCTATTTGTAAGAAAGAAAAGATCAACAGAGTATTGTTTTACGTATTAAGTTTTATTATCATTGTGAAAACGAGCGTAGTTGAAGTATTACGTATTGTAGATTATCTTGGCAGATAGTATATACAGCGTAATGGTTAAAGATCAGACTGCGAAGAAAGAAGTATCTGATGTGATGAGAAATATAATTACATTAAATAGAGATGTCCGATGAATAAATATGCAGAATAATCAGAGGCGTATGATTAAGATAAATCAAAGGATTAATGGAAAATATTGGAACAAATATTGGAACTGGACAAAAAAATAAGAGTTCCAAATTCCTGGAACCCTTGATTTTACTGAATCGGGGTGACGTGATTCGAAAAATCCCCCAACCTAAAAAAGCCCATAGAAAGGAGGTTTGCAGCATCCTTCTTTTTTAGGAACCACTTTAGGAACCACTTCTAATTCTTTTGTTGTTTTATATTTTTCTGTATACAAATCATGTATCATTTCTTTCTGCGTCTTTTACGGGCATTAGGCTCAACAATTGGCGATTTACTTATCAATTCTGTCGCTGCTTCCTCATTAAGTCCGTCTTTTGTTACAAGATTATCGAGCTTTTCTTCGTTGATAGAAGAGCGGTTGATCTTCAGCAACTCGACTATGATCGCACCCAAGCGTCTAATGCCGGATTTTCCTTTTGTATTTTCAACTACCCGTTCATAATCTTCAGCTGTATAACCACCATCAGAAGTCTCAAGATCGTTTTTATGACTATTCTTTATATCTTCCAATATGGGAAGGAAATCATTGGCTAAAAGATGTGAGAAATAATCATTCTGATGAACATGTATCATTTCTACTGTACCTGTGAAGTTATCAGCAGGTATTTCTTTTTCAGCTATCTTTTTTCTTGCGAAATCCAATAGTGAATTGTTGTTCTGTATATTTTGATCAAAGTATCCATCGACATAGATCTCGGCATCTGTAAGGAGCTGTTTAAAGCCGGGATGTGTGATGAGTTCAGAGAGAAGTCTGGAGTTGGTATGCTCATCACTTATCACTTCTATAGCCTTATCTGACAGATGCAGGTCTTTGACAGATGTATTGACCTGGATATGGTTTTCACTAAGGCCAAGCAGATAGTCTGTTGTTACCCCAAAGTATTTAGCCAAGGCTATAACAGCCGTATGAGGTATGAAATAACCATCCTGCTCATAGTCTCCGTATGTGGAATATGCTATCCCCACAGCATCAGCCAGCTGCTTTTGAGTAAGCCCCCGTTCTGTTCTTAGATCTTTTATCCGTTCATTTATTGTTATATCTGCTTTCATTTCTTGCTTACCTCTCTATTCAGTTTACCACAAAAATCATCATATCCCTACCAAAGATAAAGCTCTATCCGAGATGTCGGTTTTTCATCGAAAATGATATTTTACCGACTATTCGGCTATACGGGAAGAGGTGTGAATATTTGTTATGTTGAAGATGCAAAACGCAAGAACCATGACAATTTCATAGCCACACCGATAAAAGTACGCCCTTCGATCAAGAGTGAAGCGAAGACCGCGAACAGGATTCGCGCGAGCGGGGCAGGCACGTTGTCGTAGGCAACCTATGGGAAGAGCGGGGACAGGACAGATATTCGGAAGGTGGTGCAAAACATTATAAGCAACAGAAGGGAGGAGTCTTCATGGATATAAGAAGAGAGATCAGATCGTACATGGTCAGAGAAGGGCTTTCGATGAGAGAGACATTGGACAGACTTGTAGTCACTCATAAATGGAGTGGGAGTCTTTCGAACTTTTCAGGGAAGTTGAAGAGAGGCACTATTCGATATTCAGAGGCTTTGGATATCGCAGATGTGCTTGGATATGACATTGTATGGAAAAAGAAGAATACATAAGGGGGTGCAGATCATGGGAAACGCTTATGGATATGCTCGTGTCAGCAGTAAAGACCAGAATGAAGACAGGCAGGTCATATCGATGAGAGAGATGCAGGTACCTGAGGAGAATATCTTTATAGATAAGCAGTCCGGTAAGGATTTCAACAGACCACAGTATAAGAGGCTTCTAAAGAAGGTAAAGGAAGGGGATCTGATCTATATCAAGAGCATAGATCGTCTTGGCAGGAATTATGGTGAGATACAGGAACAGTGGAAGCTGATCACAAAAGACAAGCGTGTTGATATATATGTGATCGATATGCCAATCCTAGATACAAGACGCGAGAAGAACCTGTTAGGGACTTTCATAAGTGATCTTGTATTAACACTGTTGTCGTATGTATCAGAGAATGAGCGAGTGACGATCCGTCAGAGGCAGGCAGAAGGTATAGCAGCAGCTAAAGCAAGAGGTGTTCACTTTGGCAGGACACCCAAGCCGTTACCTGAAAACTTCTATGAAATATATCAGCAGTGGAAAAAGAAGAAGATCACGATAGATCAGGCTGCTAAAGAATGTGGGATGCCCAAGAGTACCTTTTACGGGAAGGCCAAGACATACGAAAAATCCACCTTGTCAAACACGTAGTTTTGTTCGGAATTGTGTACTTTTCCGAACACCAGCTTTATAATTTTACAATTACAATTTTATAAAAATATAATGTGAAAATCAACAAAAACAGGCATCTGTAAGCTCTTAACAGGTGACTTTTAGTGTGGTTCAAAAAAGTACACTTATTTGAAAGGTTTGTCTTAAGGAGAATAAAATGACGTGTGAATGTTGTGGTAGTCCAATTAGTTCAATGAAAGTTTTAAGATATAAGGTTACAGATTCTAACGGGAAATTACATGATGTGTGTAGTGATTGTTCATCACGAGCAGCAAATATGGGGAAAGATTTAAAGTACGATGACTCCACGCATAGGATTATCTTTGTAGAAAAGGGACAGGGTGAGCTTCGAAAAAAATGTAATGCATGTGGGAAAATATTTTGCTTTAACGCTAATGATGTAATTAAGAGTGAAGCTAATGCTACGAGTTCAACAATTGATAATGTGTTGAGTATTACAGAAACTCTGTTTGGAGGTGGACTTCTTACAGGTGGAATTATGGGTATGAGTGCTGACAATAGTGCTAGCAAAGTAGTTGATTTTAACAAGTGTCCGCATTGTGGCTCTAGAGATTTAAAAGTACTTACACAAAACGAATATAATGCATCTATTGAGCAAGATAATGATGAAAGCAAATCTCAAGTTAAGGTTGATCAGAAAAAAATAGTAAGTATTAATAGTAATGCGTCTGTGGATTCATTATTAAAAAGAACAAAACTGTTTTTAGAAGATAAAGACTGGGAATCAGCTGCGGCATATTGTGAAAGCATTCTAGATTTGGATGCTGAATGCTCGCAGGCTTATGTTTATAAACTGATGATTGACCTAAAGGTTTCCGAACAAGAAAGCCTTGCGTCTCTCGAAAAAACGTTTTATGACGAGCAGAATTATCAAAAAGCAATACGTTTTGCTGATGAAGGATTAAAGACATTATTAGAAGGATATAATGCAACAATAGAGGGGCGTCAATTAGAAAAAGAATATCAAGAAGCAATGAATAAGTATTCTGTAGCAGAAACTGATAAGGAATACCAATATGCAAAATCTCTTTTTGATAAGTTAGGAGATTATAAGAATTCAAAAAAGGTCGTAGAGGAATGTAACACTAAAATAGAGTTATATAAGTATGATCAAGCAAAAAAGAAAATGCAGGATTCTACGACTGAGAGGGGATATTTACTAGCTAAAGAGTTATTTGATGCGTTAGTGGATTATGCTGACTCAAAAGCTTTATCTGAAACATGTAGAAAACTGGCGGAAGAGGCGCACGAAAAAGAAGAAGAATCTCGTGTAAAGGAAACGGAATCAAGAAGAATTGCTGAAGAAAAGCGTAAGACAGAAATATACGATCATGCTATTAGTCTTATGAATAGTAAGGATATAACTGTTCTTGGGATGGCTATAAACGAGTTTGAAAAGATAGCAGGATGGAACGATGCTAATCAAAAGAAAGATGAAGTAGCAGATAAAATAATCAAACTGACATTGAAAAAGAAACGAAAGAAAGTGGCATTATTTATTTTGATAGGTGCTGCAATTGTTGTTTGTGTGTTTTTGGTTATTATGTTATCAAAGCTTTCCAAAGAGACTAAATATCAAACTGCAATTGAATTATATAATGCTGGGAATTATTCCGAGTCAATTATTGCTTTTGAAAGATTATACGACTATAAAGATTCTCCCCAATATATGGTGGATTCGGCTTTGGGTGATATAGAGCAGCAGATTGAAGGAGGTAATCTGTTAGTAGAAGAAAAAACTCTTTCATATGTTGAGGGGAATAATGATTATATGAGCGCAATAAGTAATGTTGCCACCCAACATATTTTACAGTTAATAGAACAAGGGAATGTAGAAGAAAGTTTAGAGTTATTAAAATCTTTGAGTTATCTTGAACACTCAGATCAATTTATACTATCGAAGGCATTACTATCATATGCAACAAAGGATCATAAAAACATTAAGTATTCATTAATTAAAGAATTATATGATGTTTTTAGAAAGCTTTCCGATTATGGTAATCCTGATGCAGAAAAATACTGTGATGCGTGTATTGCTTTATATATGAGAGATGACGGTTGCTTTTGTGTTTCAAAAATATTAGAAAATATTTATGGAATACCTGAGATGAATGGAATAGATAAAGAAATTAAAGCGATCGCGGACACTTTTGAGGGACGTAAATATAGTGCTGGTGGATCAATTGTATACACATTCATTGAGAATGGTGTAGCTATGGATCAGGACGGGTATGTAAGGGGATATTTGGTTGTAGGTTATGATGAAGGAAACATAAAGGTCTTAGGACTATCAGATTATGATTTTAGTGATGAACCGGAGAACAATAAACTATATTTTGCCGACGATTCTTTTGGTGCATCTGAGGATAATCCTTGGTCAGATTTTGGTTTACATAGAATTAAATAGGAGGATGAATAGTCACAGATGGTGGGAAATTGATATCTAAAGAAGATGACTAGTTTGAGTTTATTGTCGTTACCTGTGAGGGAATTATAACTATATCATTTTATAGATTTATGGTAGGAGAATGATTTTATGAAAGCAGTAAAACAGCTTACTGGTGATGATAAACCGGTTTTATTGTTAGGAAATGGAATTGCTAGAGCCTTTGAGGGAGATTCTTGGAGAAAAATTATAGAAAAAACTATTAAAGAGTTTCAATGCGAGTACTCCTACGAAGAAATTAAAGAATTACCATCAACGTTTCAGATAACAGCTGCTACTAAAAACGATGTGCTTTCAGCGATGAAAATATTAAGCAATGAATTATGCAGTCTAGAATTATCAAAAGAATATTATACTTTTCTTTGTGAGTATATAGTTGAATCACCTATCACAGATATTATTTCAACAAATTACACTTATGAAGTAGAAAAGGCAATAAAACCGAGTTATTCAACAAGCCCTCAAAATCAAAGTAGACTTAAAACCAAAGAAGGTACAAAAAGAGAAAACCAAATGATGTTATACAGATACAATCTGCTGAATGAGGGAGAATATGAAAAACGGATATGGCATATTCATGGAGAGGCATGTACTGCTAAAACTATGGTTATGAGCCAATATTATTATGGGTATAAGATAAGTGCTATTCAGGATTATCTAAAAGCAAACATGTCGTATTATAAGGCTTGTGAGAATAGAGGAGAAAAGCCTGTTGTTAAAAGCTGGATTGATTTATTTTTGCTAAGGGACATTTATATAGTTGGTTTTGGTATGGATTTTTCAGAAAGCGATTTTTGGTGGTTAACGTGCTACAAGAGACTTTATTTCCCTCATACAAAGATATATTCATTTGAGCCAAACTTAATATATGGCGATTCAAAAGAAATAATGGCAAATGTTTATGGGATTGAGCTGAAGAGAAAAGATGAAGTAGTTACGAATGATGAGTTTAAGCAGTTTTATAAGGAAGTATTTAGAGAAATAAAAGCAAGCGTATAGAAAACAAAAATATTTATATAAAAACATATGTAAAAAATTTTACCGAAGACGGTGGCGAATGATCTAAACAGATTATCGTCTCCGTCTTTTTTGTACCCAAAAACAAGAAAATATATATGAAGAAGGGAGAGATTTATTATGACTAAAGAAGAAAAATCAAAGAAAGTATTACAGGCAGAAGAAAAGGTAAGACAGGCACAGGCTAATCTGAACAGAGTAAAAAGCGAAGAAAGGAAAAAGCTTAGGAAAGAGCAGGATCATCATAAGTTCATGATGGGAGGTGTTGTTGTCAAATACTTCCCTGAGGCATATGAGTTCTCGGAACAGGAAATGAACAGGATATTAGCCTGTGCTTTTAAGAACAAGGATATCCAAAACATGATCAGAGTCGTAGTCAGTGAAAGAAAGGATACTGATCAGGAAACGGAGGTGATCGACGATGAGGATGAGATCACAGAAGACAGGGATATTGATGTTGGGGAAGAATGAGAGCTCAGGTGAAAGAATCACTGTTTTCTTTCACCGAGATATTCTCGGTGCGCACAGATATACCACCAGAGGTGGTATGTGCGTCCTTCGGAGACCATTGCATGGAGCAGTTGTCTGCCGCGGGCAGCCAAAAGGGGAAGCTACTCTTCCCCTTCGGTGTGTGAGACACACCTACCCTTTTGTGAACTTTGCGTCTGCTGATACTCTAAAGGACAGAGCATCACCATCCACAAAGTCTAAAGGCGGTTTCCCGAAAGTTTCGTGTGCTTCGCAACGACAGGAGGTGGTGCTCCTATGGTCAAAAACATAAGCACAAGAGTACAGATATGTGGAAGAGGGGCAGGCTGTCATGGGGGTCATTCGGCTGTTGAGCAGTCAGGGTATATCTCAAGAGAAAAGATGTATTCAGAATATGATGGAAGAACATACTATCCGAAGTATTCAGAAGATCTTGTCCATACCGAAGTGATGTTACCTCAAAATGCACCGGAATCATATAAAGATCCATATGTGTTATGGAACAGTGTTGAGGTGAATGAGAAGGGGGATAATGCACAGCTCGCTCGTACATATCGCGTGGAGCTTCCAAACGAATGGACTTATGAACTTGCCACAGAAGTTATGAGGGAGTATGTAAAGAGAAACTTTGTTGATAAAGGTATGTGTGCCCAGTTTGCCATACATGATTCCGAGAACAAAAAGACAGGACAACGGAACCTGCACTGCCATATCTTACTGACCATGAGAGGGATCGATGAACATGGGAACTGGATGCCAAAGCAAAAGAAGGTTTATCTTACAGATGATAACGGAGAACGCATACCGGTCATCGATAAAAAGACAGGGCAACAGAAGGTAGATAAGCAGAACAGAAAACAATGGAAATGCACAACGGTATCTACAAATGACTGGAGCAGTAAAGAGAATGCAAAGATCTGGAGAAAAGATATAACTGACACTATAAATATGGTCAATTCACAGATGGGCATGACAGAGAATTTCTGGGAGCACAGATCATTCAAAGAACAGGGACTGGATATCATTCCCCAGATACATCTTGGAGAAAAAGCAAGTGCCATGGAAAGAGCAGGGGTACATACGATAAGGGGAGATATAAATCGTGATATCATAGCGAGAAATGCGATCATAGAAGCGGCAAGGGCTGTTTATGACAAAGCCAAAGAAGAACTCGAAGCGATCAAAGCTATCCCGGTCACTGTTGTTAAGATTATCAAGAATGAGATCATAGATATGATACGAGAAGTCGCTAAGAGAAATAACAACAGATTGAATCTGCCGATCATGGGATCAAAATATATAAGGCGCATATCTGACAGGAGAGGGCTTCAGGATAAGGAATTCCTTGAACAATATGTAGAAAAGAAAGGCTTTACAAGTTTTGAGGATCTGAAAGATTTCAAGGCTGAAAATGAACAGAGATATTTAGAGATAACGTCAGAACGTAATGATGTCAATGAACGTATATCTTATCTTAAAGATCTGCTTACTGTATATGATCAATATGAGCCGTTTATCAAGAATAATAAAGAGTACTGGTCTCTGAAAGGATTTGCTCATAAGAATTATGAACGTATGCATAAGGTAGAACTTGTTAAGTATAATGTATTACGTGAAAAGCTTAAGAGTATGATCAGAGAACCGGATAAAAAGATAACCGTTACAAAATGGCGAAACGAGCTGGATTCTTTGGTGGCAAAAAAAGAAAGATTACAGCTACCGTATGCTGAAGTGGTCACAAATCTTGCTTGTTGTGAAATACTCGAACATAACAGGAAGGAATTAAGTCATATGTTACAAAATGAAAATCATGAAAAGGCTAAAACTCGGAGTAGAAATGACCATGTGATCGAATAAATCAAAATGAAGGTCATAAGATAACAATTTAATATAGGAAGGAGGTGCTGCTCGTTGAGTTTAGACAAAAAGAGTGGCAGCGCTTCCTTATGCCTGCCAAATGATAATGATAAACTTGCTCTTCATAAGAAGGACAAGAAGATTTTGGAAGAAGCGTTTCGTAAGTTATCAGATGAGGAAAAGTATGATTTGCTGGAGAAGGTTGATAATGGTACAATTACATCTAAGGATGCTGCATTATATGATATGACACTCCAAAAAATGAAAAAGGATGTGATGGAAAAGTTAAAACCTTACATACGTAAGGGATCAAAAGTTGTATATTATCTACCATCTAAAAAACAATACAAAGCCAGAATACCAAAGGCATTAATAGAGGAAGACAAACCAGTACCCCAATATGCTGTTACGGAACTTCTGATGTGGCATAAATTATATGTTTACCTGTGTGGAGATAATGAGAGTCTTACTCTTGAAGATTTGTTTTATCGCTGGATCGAAGAAAGAAAAAATGATCCGGATATTACTACCAGAACATGTGAAAGAAACATAAACACCTGGAATAAGTATTATAAGGATAAACCAATAACACGGGTTCCATTTCACAAGTTGACAGCCAAAAAGATTTATGACTTTTACAAGAGTTATACAGGCGGACGTTTGATATCTAGAAGTGAATTGGGAAACCTTAAGGGGATTTTTAACATGATCTATGACTACGCAGTAGTTAATGATATTGTCTCCAGTAATATTGCCAAGACTGTTTCTACAAGGAATCTTAAGTGTAAGATTGTCAATAATAAGGACAAAGTATATACACCGGAAGAAAGAAAAATGCTCTTTGATTACTTGGAAAGCATACCACAAAATGTATATACGCTGGGGATACGACTTATGTTTTGCCTAGATGTCAGAATAGGAGAACTTAAGGCTCTTAGATGGTCAGATTACAACGAAGAGAAAGGACAAATCTATATCCATAACCAAATAGTGGATCGCAAGGATAAAGATGGCAACTGGTGTCATTTGGAACTTGATTATACGAAGTCAGGAGAAGATGGCGACAGAAAACTTCCCATTTCAAGGAAAGCTAAGGAAATACTTGAAGAGTTAAAAACGCTTAATCCAAACAGTGAATTCATTCTGGTAAATAAGTCAGGAACCACAATAAAGTCGAACAAGTTTAACGATTATCTTAAGAAATATTGTGAAGCATGTGGTATAAGGTATCTTAGCAGTCATAAGATTAGGTTCTATGCAGTGACTGAACAAGCAAGAGCCGGAATGGATTTATTGACGATTCAGCAAAACAGTGGTCACAGATGTAAAACCACTACTCTTCATTATATGCGTTTAGCTCAGTTTGATCCCGTGGCTGATGAAAAATGGGAAAGCGTATTTGGTTAAAGGCAAGGAACCACTTAGGAACCACTTTTTTGAGTAAAAGAAAAAATCACAAATGCCGTATTTATCGGCATTTGTGACCTAAAATCGTAATCGGGGTGACGTGATTCGAACACGCGACCTCTACGTCCCGAACGTAGCGCTCTACCAAACTGAGCCACACCCCGAGGCGAACAAAATACTAACAGATTTTGACGCAAAACTCATTCTATATTATTTCATTAAAAAAATCAACAAAAAAATAATAGAGAAATCTTTAAAAACTGTAATTATGTAAAATTTGGTAAAAATTAGTAAAATTTTTAAAAAAGGTGTTGCACAAGTCAAAAAGATGTGATAGTATTGCTACAGTAAATCAAAGAGATAAGGCAAAGGCAAAGCAGTCGAAAGGCTGTGACGCAAAACTATAGGGCCTCGAGTATGGCAGCCAGTTGCAGTAGTGAAGACTTCGGCAACGCGAGCGCCGGAGTTATTTTTTTGAGGCGGATTGATTTACTCATTAAATAGTTAGTTCCACCTTCATTCCTTCAATAGTGCCCGCGACTCATTCGTTGAGTAGCGGGCACCTTCATATTGTTTTAGAGGTTAACATGAAAGCTAATAAGAAGTATTTTGTTATATCAGCCGTATTCTTTTGTTTGTTTATCATATTTACACTTATGGTTAAGTATATCGGAGTGGCACCGGTAGGTCCTGAAAACAGTAAAGTGGGATTTGCCACATTAAACAAAGCTATATCTGACAGTCTTCCTTATAATGATCTGATGTACAATCTGAGTGAAGTGTTGGGATATGTTGCAATACTCACCGTTGGTATATTCGGTCTGTTCGGTATCATGCAGTTATTTATCAAGAAGGGTTTCACTAAGGTGGATAAGGATCTTTATATATTGTGTGGTCTTTATGCATGTGCACTGCTGACATATATAGTATTTGAAAAGGTGATAATAAATTACAGACCTGTAATACTAGAGGGAGAACTGGAAGCATCGTATCCTTCATCACATACCATGCTTGCCGTTACATTTATGATGGCTGCTATACAGCAGTTTTCCATGAGACTTAAAAAAGAGAAATCAAGACAGATGGTTTTGATAGCATGTGCATTGGTAGGAATAGGAGTTATTATCACAAGAATTATCTCCGGAGTTCACTGGATCACCGATATCATAGGTTCTGTACTTGTTTCTCTGGCCTGGTTTATGCTGTATCTGGGAATGATCGCTACGATATATCCTGACAAGAAACTGTTCAGGTTCAAAGACTGATAAAAGAAATATGTTATATAAGAATCGGATCTGAAGTGAGATGATCACTAACAGGTCCGTTTTTTTGAGCAAAAAAACACCGACCCCACGGCTCGCAGTCCGCAAAATCAGTGCCTCAAGATGCGCGATCAGGGGCTCGAACCCTGGACACCCTGATTAAGAGTCAGGTGCTCTACCAACTGAGCTAATCGCGCTCATATTATTTTCGTGCCTGTCATTTGCGGCACAAGTGGTATTATAGTATAATATAAAAATCTTTGCAAGACATTTTTTATAATTTTTTTATTTTTGATAAAGAGTGAGTTTATTATGATTTTTGAGAGCCATGCACATTATGATGATGAAGCATTTGATAATGACAGGGAAGAACTGCTTTCAGGTATGAGAGAGCATGGGATAGAAACTGTTATAAATGTAGCTGCAAGCCTTGGTTCCGTAAAGACTTCTCTTGCACTGGCCCATGAGTATCCTGATGTATATGCCGCAGTGGGAGTTCATCCCAGTGAAACGTTAGAGTTAAATAGTGAGAGTTTTGAATGGCTTAAGACCCAGGTCAAAGATGAAAGGTGTTTGGCTGTCGGAGAGATCGGTCTTGATTATCATTTTTTGGATGAATATCCCGATCCCGATAAGAAAACCCAACAGGAATGGTTTGAAAAGCAGCTTGAAATGGCAAAGGAGTTTAATAAACCTGTTATCATACATTCCAGGGACGCTGCTTTGGATACACTGAATATAATGATGAAACCCCAATTCAGGGATCTGACCTTCGATATGCATTGTTATTCATATTCAAAGGAGTCAGCAAAGGAGCTCTTAAAGCTTGACTGTTACTTTGGAATAGGTGGTGTGGTCACATTTAAGAATGCAAAAAAACTTATCGAGGCATTAGAGATTATACCGTTAGACAGGATCTTACTTGAGACAGACTGTCCGTATCTGGCACCTACACCTCACAGAGGAGAGAGGAATTGCTCTTATTATCTTGATCTGGTCGTAGAAAAACTGGCTGAGCTCAAGGGTTTATCATATGATGAACTGGTAAATATCACATGTGAGAATTCAAAGAGATTTTTCAGGATGTAAGAGTCTGAAGCATGACACATATAATTATAGAAGAAAGAGGTTGTTATGGCATCTTTGGGAATACCCGCCAATACAATAGAGATACTGAAAAAATATAACTTTTCCTTTCAAAAAAAGTTTGGACAGAACTTTCTTATCGATACACATATACTTGAGAAGATAATCGAAGAATCTCACATCACAAAGGATGACTGTGTTCTTGAGATAGGGCCCGGAATAGGGACTATGACACAGTACCTTGCGGAAAATGCCCGTCATGTTGTGGCAGTTGAGATTGATAAATCTCTTATACCGATACTCGAGGATACGCTTTCCGAATATGACAATGTGACTGTTTTAAATGCAGATATACTAAAGACGGATATCCAGGCTATCTGTGATGAATATAATAATGGAAAGCCGATAAAGGTGGTTGCAAACCTTCCTTATTACATAACCACACCTATCATTATGGGACTGTTTGAGAGCCATGTGCCATTAAAGAGTATAACGATCATGGTGCAAAAAGAGGTGGCGGAGCGAATGAAGGAAGGACCGGGATCCAAAGATTACGGTGCACTTAGTTTAGCGGTACAGTACTATGCCGATCCTGAGATCGTGGCTGAGGTATCACCGAACTGTTTCATTCCAAAACCAAATGTCGGAAGTGCGGTAATAAGGCTTACAAGATATGAGAAGCCTCCTGTAAACGTGGAAGATGAGAATTTTATGTTTGCTCTCATAAGGGCTTCATTTAATCAGAGAAGAAAAACTCTTTCCAACGGTATTTCCAATGCAGGACTTGGAATAAGCAGGGAACAGGTAACAAAGGCGCTTGAGCAGATGGAACTCTCACCTACTGTCAGGGGAGAGGCGCTGACACTTGAACAGTTTGCTAATCTTAGTAACATACTAAAAAAATAAAAGATCTGGTCCATAGTATAGCTATGTGAGGTATAAGAAATGAATGACAGATTGACACAGTCTGATATAGACAAGATGCAGGAAGAGATAGATCACAGAAAGCTGGTTTTAAGACCCCAGCTCTTGGTGGATGTTAAGGATGCAAGGGCTCACGGTGATTTGAGTGAGAATTTTGAGTATAAAGCTGCAAAAAAAGCCAAGAATCAGAACGAGAGTAGGATACGTTATCTTGAAAAGATGATAAAGACTGCCAGGATAATAGAGGATAACACAGCTGATGATGAGGTTGGGATCAACAATCAGGTGACAGTTTTTTTTGAAGAAGACAATGAGGAAGAGACCTATAAGATCGTGACGACAGTCAGAGGGGATTCTCTTAATAATCTGATCAGTATCGAATCGCCGCTGGGTAAAGCCCTTATGCGTCATAAAGAAGGTGACAGGGTGGAAGTCAGGGTGAATGCTGACGTCAGTTATTTTGTAAAGATCATAAAGATTGAGAACAACAAAGACGATTCTGATGACAAGATAAGGGGTTATTAACACAAGAATTAGGGTTTTTTATAAAAAAAACACAATATATTGTATTTTTTGCTAAAGTAATTCATATTTTTGCCGATATACAGATTGAAGGTATATGTGTATAGTCTATTTTGTGGATCGACACAGCCTTTTATACATGATGTGTTTTACAGACTACAAGGAGGTAGAAATATGACAGTTAGCGCTATTTTAAACGGCAAGAACAACAACCGGAAAAATAACCAGCTCATCAGACCGGTACAGACAGTTAAACGTGGTTCCAAGACAGATGCTGTTGAATGTTCATATCAACTACTTCAGCAGCAGGCTATCATGGTATACCAGAGATAATATCAGTCATAAATAAAAAAGGATTGCGAAGAGCAATCCTTTTTTTTATACTTAAGATTGATTTGCGAATACAAAGATTCATATGATCCCAGGATAAAAGGAGATGATCAAAATATGAGAAACATAGATGTTGCACAGGTGACATCCGCATTAAAGGATATGTGCATAGAGGCAAACCATTTTTTGACCGAAGACATGAAATGTGCGCTTGAAAATGCGGCAAAGACCGAGAAGGCTCCTCTTGGAAAGCAGATAATAGGTCAGCTTAAGGAAAACCTTAAGATAGCAGGAGAGGATATGATACCGATATGTCAGGATACCGGTATGGCGGTCGTATTTGTTGAGATAGGTCAGGATGTACATTTTGAAGGCGGAAGTCTCGAAGATGCGATCAACGAGGGAGTCAGACAGGGGTATGTTGACGGATATTTAAGAAAATCGGTTGTAAAAGATCCGCTGATAAGAGAAAACACCAAAGACAATACACCTGCGGTAATACATTATTCAATAGTCGAAGGCGATAAAGTTAAGCTTACTATAGCACCCAAAGGTTTTGGAAGTGAGAACATGAGCAAAATATATATGCTCAAGCCTGCCGATGGAGAAGAAGGGGTAAAAAATGCCATTCTCTCTGCTGTAAAGGATGCAGGACCCAATGCATGCCCTCCGATGGTAGTCGGTGTCGGTATCGGCGGTACGTTCGAAAAATGTGCTTTTCTTGCAAAGAAGGCCCTGACAAGAGCTGTTGATACCCATTCGGATATTGAGTGGGTAAAGGATATGGAGATCGAAATGCTTCAAAAGATCAACAAGACAGGTATCGGTCCCGGAGGACTGGGCGGATCGACCACTGCACTTGCTGTCAATATCGAGACCTATCCAACTCACATCGCCGGACTTCCGGTAGCGGTCAATATCTGCTGTCATGTAAACAGGCATGCGGTAAGGGTCATCTAAGGAGAAAGATATATGGAATACAGAATAGAAGCACCTCTTAAGAAAGAGGATACGGAGAAATTAAAAAGCGGTGATTATGTTTATATAACAGGGACCATATATGTCGCAAGAGATGCGGCTCATAAAAGGATGGATGATCTGCTCAAGGAAGGTAAGGAATTACCCATAGAGCTTAAAGACAATATCATTTACTATATGGGTCCCTCGCCTGCAAGAGAAGGTCGACCGATCGGATCGGCAGGACCTACAACGGCTAGCAGAATGGATAAATATGCACCGAAACTGCTTGATCTCGGATTAAAAGGTATGATCGGAAAAGGAAAAAGGACGCAGGAAGTAAAGGATGCCATAGTAAGAAACGGCTGTGTATACTTTGCAGCAGTCGGAGGTGCCGGAGCGTTGCTTTCTAAAGCGATAACAAGCAGTGAGGTTGTAGCCTATGAGGATTTGGGAGCAGAAGCGATACGTAAGCTTGAAGTAAAGGATTTTCCGGTTATCGTGGTTATCGATAAGGATGGAAACAATCTGTATGAGACAGCAATAAAGGAATATTGCGAAGAATAGAATAAAATAAATAAAACCGGGAATGTTCTTCCCGGTTTTATTTATAGCGGAGAAAGAGGGATTTGAACCCTCGCGCCGCGCAAACGACCTACACCCTTAGCAGGGGCGCCTCTTCAGCCACTTGAGTATTTCTCCATAGCCTGAATATTGCCACTACCAATCTTCAGTTCGCGTCAAAATCAACGCAAATGTTATTATATACATACACAGGAAAAAAGTCAATCAAAAATAAGAATGAGCGGTTTTTATGACAGATCCATATATGTTACCCATTAAGAGAATAAGAAAATATATTGGTCGCTTTTGAATTGAAATTATTGACTATAGCGCACCTGATTGATATATTTCACTTAACAAACGGTCGCTATTGGAGGCGTTATGCAGGTTAAAAAAGAGGAAGTATATAAAAGGATCTTATCCGTGTCGGAAAAGATGTTCATAAAATACGGTTACAAGAAAACATCTCTAAATATGATAGCAAGCAGATGTTATATAAGTAAGAGTAATGTATACAGATACTTTTCTTCAAAGGATGAGATATATGAAGCCCTTGTAGGAGATTCACGAAATAACATTCTTCAGGTTACAGACATACTTATGAAACCTGATTTTGTAAACAAGAGCCTGCGTGAAAAAGTAGAAGCGATCACAAACAAAATTATAGATGTTGTCACAGCTAACAGACACGGGATACTCGTTATGCTTAAAAGCGGAAGAGAGGAAGACAGAGATCTTATCGCAAATAAGTTTACCACGTCGTTTTCCGAAAACTCTCCCTATAAGGATGAGAGGTTCAAAGAACTTGTTGCCAAGCTGCTTATCTATGGTTTATCTGATATTATCATGAAATATGAGGATCCGGTGGAGTTAAAGAACAGGATCTTACTGTTAATGACATATCATTACATGGGTTACAGCGCATTTATCAATAAGGAGGCGTTTATATCATATGAAGAGATCAAGGCTTAAAAAGGTGTTAATGACCATACTCGTCATCATTCTTATATTTGGTGTTTTAGGCATTATCTATACCCGTCATATGCATTATGATATAGAACCGCATGTTTCCTACAACGTTGATGTCATGGATGAGGAGGGCAGAGAACATGATGAGCCGTCTGTCGTATACATGACAAATGAGATAAGTCCTGAGGCCTTGATGAAGATATATGAAACGCTAGATGTTCATCCAAAGGGAAATGTGGCAGTCAAGCTATCAACAGGGGAAGCAGGAAATCCCAATTATCTGGATCCCATGCTCATAAAGAATCTGGTTGAAAGTGTTAACGGTACGATAATAGAATGCAACACTGCCTATTCCGGATCAAAAAGAGCGGATACTGCCATGCACAGGCAGGTGGCCAAGGAGCATGGATTTACGGAAATCGCGCAAGTGGATATCATGGATGAGTTCGGATATATGACGATCCCTGTTGAAGGAGGCGACCACCTTAAGGAAAACTGGGTGGGACAGAATCTGGCAAACTACGATTATGTTTTGGTGTTATCCCATTTTAAAGGTCATCCCATGGGCGGATTCGGCGGAGCCTTAAAGAATATATCCATAGGAATAGGTTCGAGAGAGGGAAAAGTAAGGATACATTCAGGCGGTCTGCTGACAAAACCAACGATCACCCTTGCAGCTCTGATAACAAACCAGGATGTATTTACGGAGAGTATGGCAGAGGCAGCCAAGTCTGTGTCTGACTACGAGGGACATGGAGAGAGGATAGTCTATATCAGTGTTATGAACCATCTTTCCGTCGATTGTGACTGTGTATCAACTCCTGCCGAAGTGGATATGCATGATATAGGGATTTTCGCGTCAACCGATCCCGTTGCACTCGATCAGGCCTGTGTGGATCAGGTTTTTGAAGCCAAAGACGGTAGCTCCCTGCAAAACAGGATACTGGAAAAGAACGGGATACACATTCTGACACATGCACAGAAGATTGGTCTGGGCAGTCGTGCATACAAACTGGTAAACATTGATGAGTTGAGTGTTGCAGAGTAAGGGATATATATGTTGGAGATACTAAACAGGGAGTTTATATACTTCTGGTATTATTTCACACTGCAGTTTAGTCAGATCTTTGGATACTGGGTGGCAGGTATGCTTATCGGATCTGCTGTATCTGTTTTCTTCAAAGATAAGATACATGGCATGATGAGAAATATGAAGGACGACGGCAGCAGTATCGTGGGTATAGTATTCGCATCTGTGCTGGGTGTTATATCGCCACTGTGCATGTACGGTACTATCCCGATAGCTGCATCATTTTCAAAAGGCGGTATCAAAGATGAGTGGCTGGCATCTTTTATGATGAGTTCCATATTGCTCAATCCGCAGCTTATTATCTACAGTGCGGCACTGGGGATAAAGGTGTTGTGTGTCAGGATAGTAACCTGCTTCATATGCGGTATAGTAGCAGGTCTTATCATAAGATTTGCTTTTAAAAAGAGATCATTCTTTACCTTTAAAAGTTTTGAAGAACCGAAGAACAAGGATACAGATCCAAATATGGTTTTCAGGTTTTTAAAGAATCTGTACAGGAATCTCAAAGCAACAGGCTTGTATTTTTTGCTCGGTATAATACTTTCGGCTTTATTTCAAAGATACATTCCGCAGGAGGCGATCACCCGGGTGTTTGGCGGAAATGAGGCTTGGGGTGTGCTCATGGCATCTACCATAGGTGTACCGTTATATGTTTGTGGAGGAGGAACCATACCGATAATAAAGAACTGGCTGGCAAATGGTATGAGTCTGGGAAGTGCGGCAGCATTTATGATAACCGGACCTGCAACAAAGATAACAAATCTGGGAGCTTTAAAGGTGGTGCTCGGCGCAAAACATTTTGCCATGTACTGGGGATTTGTCATTCTGTTTTCATGTGTAACGGGCATTATCATAAACATGATATTCTGATTTTTGAATCTTACGTTATTGACATTACATCTTTGTGATGATAAAATGACACCAAGTCATTAAGTGACACGGTGTCATTTTTATGTGCACTAAAAAGTATCAGAAAGGATCCTTTATGCCAAGAGTAAATGATGAGTATATTGAAAAGAAACGTAATGAGATAATAGATGCGGCTTACCGTGTATGTGTAAGAAAACCAATAACCTCTGTAGAGATGAAGGATGTCATAGCCGAGACTGGTTTTTCTCACGGTGCGATATATCGCTACTACAAAGATCTAGATGAGGTTTTGCATGATCTTATAAAGAAGATCAATTCAGAAAACAGGATCGATGACAGATTAAAGATGATACTTGATCATGCCGGTACCAAAGAATGGAAAAGAGCGATACATGAGATCTGTGACCTGCTTGCTGATCAGATGGAGAGTGTGGGTACCGATCTTTTAAAATTATCGATCTACAGCGACATGCTTGCGATGAGTGATCCTAAAAGAGCAGTAAATATTGCTGAAAAGTTAGGAAATGACGAACAGAGTCCTCTTTTATATCTTTTTTCAACCATGACTGAGTATCTTAGCAGTGTTGTAGAAGAAAGATCACTTAAGCCAAGTAAGACGATCGATGAGATCCTTCAGTTCATCACAGCATCATATCATGGCATACAGACCGGTTATGTATTGTCTGATTGCTTTAAAGTTGAGCAGGTTCAAGGAAGGTATAAGCCAAAGGAGATGTTTTCGTGTCTGGCCGAGTCAGTGATCGTGATGTTGGATGGCAGAGATTCTTAGTGAAAGGAGACGAGCCATGTTTTGTAATGCTAAAGAAGCAGATATTGAAGTAAACGGCGGTAAAGTGCATTACTTATCGTTTGGAAAAGGCAAAAAAATCCTTGTGATGATCCCCGGTCTCAGGTTTTCCTCTATAGAGGGATCTGCAAAGATCCTTTCCATGTATTACCGCATATTCACAAAAGACTATACCGTGTACATGTTTGACAGAAAAGATAATATAACCGAAGGATATACGATACATGATATAGCTGAGGATACTGCAGAGGCGATGATAAATCTGGGGCTAAATGATATATACCTGTTCGGCGCTTCGCAGGGAGGTATGATATCACAGGACATAGTTATCAATCATCCTGCTCTTATTAAGAAAATGGTCCTTGCGGTCACATTGTCAAAGAACAATGATACTACAGTCAGTGTGGTGTCTAACTGGATCGAGATGGCAAAAAAAGGAGATCTTATCAGGATAGCACAGGATTATACCTACAAGAGTTTTTCCGAAGCATATCTGAAAAAATATAAGGCGTTCATACCTTTATCCATCAAAACTCAGAAGTTTATGCCGACAGACAGATTCATCATACTGGCCAAAGCGTGTTTGACATGCGAGACATACGAAAGACTAAACGAGATAAAATGTCCGGTTCTTGTATTGGGGGGAGGAAAAGACAAGATCGTTACTAAAGAAGGCTCATTGGAGATAGCAGAAAGAATCGGTTGTGAATGTTACATTTATGAGGATCTTGCGCATGAGGCATACAATGAGGCCAAAGATTTTAACAAGAGGATATATGATTTTTTTGAGGATTGATTATGATATTTCACACATTTGGAGATAATAAAGAAAAAGCTGTATTGTTCATACATGGAATGCTGACTCCCTGGCAGATATGGAATGAGGCCAAAGAGTATTTTTCAAAGGATCATTATGTGATAATACCTGAACTTGATGCACATACTCAGGATGAGAGTTCTCACTTTGAATCAGTTAAAAAAGAGGCAGAGGTGATCGAGAGATATATACTTGAAAACTTAAACGGAAAGATATATATGATATGCGGTCTTTCCATGGGTGGTGCTATAGCTGCGGATCTAGTCATGAGAGGAAATATAGAAACCCAAAATCTTGTTTTGGACGGTGCACCGCTTCTTAAGCTGTCAGGATTTTTAAGAAAGATAATGAAAGGCAACTATAAAACGATAATAAGGAAGACTAAAAAAAGAGATTCCAAGGTCATAGAAAGTGCAAAAAAGAACTTTCTTCCCGAAGATCGTTTGGATGACTTCTTTAAACTGGCAGACCGTATGGAGGAGGATTCCATAACAAATATGATCGATACAATATTTGCGGGAACGGATATAAGGAGAATAAACTCTAAACCGAATATTCTTTTTTTGCACGGAACAAAAGGAAATGAATCGGTATCCAAAAAAGCAGCAAAAATGTTAAAAGAGAAGAATCCTCAGACTGATATAATGGAATTTGACGGATATGCACATGCCCAGCTTGCAGTATTTGAACCAGACAAATGGATTGATGCTGTCAGTGACTGGGAAAAAAAGAAGAATAAGATGGATTAGTCTGTTATTCGTTTGAGATTTAAGACAAAGAAGCTTCGGCCCCTGTATGAACAGAAACAGAGCCGAAGCTTTTGGTTTGTCTAATTCAGTTAAAGTCTTTGGCGTTTGGGTACTTATCGGTATTTATCCCGTAACCGCCATTATATTTGATGGTCATGAAGAATTCTTTGTCGCCGGATTTTACATGAGTATAGCAGATACCGTTATCATCAAAACTGTTTGTGATATCTATAGCCTGATCGCGGTAATAAACGTAAACTGTGCCATCCTCATTGTATGTAACTTCAGGCATGTCAAGGTGATCCAAGATCTCTTCCTCTGTCACGGGTCTTTCATTTCCGAACATGTCTATTGTGACACCACCGCCGGAGATCTCTTTTTCATCACCTGTCTCAGTTGTATAGCTGACAGAATAGCTTCCCTGAGTTTCATCCACATTAAGTGTGGCTGTCGTCTGATCACCATGAACCCATAACTGTATGGTTCTTTGTATACCACCGACATTTGCTGCATATGCTCCTCCGGTAAAGAGTGTCAGAGCAAGAAAGCCAACGATTGCTGCAACAGCTGTCCTTATTTTGTTTTTTCTACTGATTATTGCCATTTTTTCTACCTCCAAAGAAAAATCATCGGAGGTATGCAATACGGAAAAAGCCTGTTTGTATCTTTCTTTATTCGTCATATTCCCATTCCTCCTTCAGTGTTTCCTTGAGCAGGCTACGACCACGCGATAATCTGACTTTGACATTGCTTACCGAAATCTTAAGTATTTTTGCAATCTCGTTGGTAGTGTAATCCTCGTAATAAAATAGGTGAATGGCGATGCGATACTTTTCCGGAAGTCTCATCACTGTCTCAAACAGCTCTGCAGATTCCTTGGTCTCAAAGGCCAGTGTTTCCATATATTCTTCCAGAGGTACTTTGTTTTTTCTCCAGAAAGAATTATTAACATTTTTTGCTTTATTGATTGCTACCCTTATCAGCCATGCACGAACGTGCTGCTCCGTTTCGAATTGTTTCCTGGTTGAATAGTATTGGATAAATGTATCCTGAACGACATCTTCGGCATCCTGTGCGTTTTTGCAAACATTGAAAGCTACAGCGTAAAGATTGTTCCTGTATCTGTCAACCAGTTCCTGTGTGGATGGTCTCATGAGTTTCTCCCCTTTTAAAGATCATTTGTAAGGCCTTTCACTATTAATACAATCCGGAAACGAAAAAGGTTACAAAAAAGTTTAAAAAAGTGAAGTATCATATACAGCTCTCTGACCGCCTATGTATTTGGGCCTGTATCTTCCTGCTAAAACGATCGCTCTTCCGATATTTTTGTTTTTCAGTCTGATGGGGACAACAACAGGATGTATATGCATGCCTATCATCACACCGCCTATATCAAGTCCGGCCACGGCTTTTTGCTTTATGTTCTCAACAACGACCGGGTCTTTTAGACTGTTATAGTGTTTAACGGCAAAAGCTCCGCCGGCATGAGGTTGGGGAATGACATTCACGATCTCAAGATCGCATAACTGTGCTATCTTTCTGTCAATAACGACGGCTCTGTTTAAGTGCTCACAGCATTGTACAGCAAGATAAGCTTTCTTTTGAGAGATACTTTCATTGATGACTTCATATAAAGCATCAACTGCGGCATCGGTCTCTCCATCTTTTGACGTTCCCATCTGATTTCCGATCATTTCGCTGGATGAGCATCCGACTATAAATATATCTCCCTCTTTGATATCTGAATTTTCCATTATCTCGTTGATGACTTTTATCGCATCCTCTCTGATATTGTTCATTGCATTATCTCCTTATCATATGTTTTTAAGTTGCAATTGACCGATACGCTTTATGTACCGGTCAATGTTTGATCTGACACTTTCGGGGGTTTCTGTCATATCTCTGTGTACCCAGAGTGATATGACATTGTAGATGGCACCAATATTTAGTGCCATGATATATTCTGCGTCCAGTCCCTCCATCAAAACGTTAAACGGATTATCATCGGTAAAGAAGCTGTTATGAAGCATTGGAAGATAATCATTTATACATTGTAAAAGGATATGGAGCATATTGTTCTTTTCAAGAATAAGGATAAGAGATCTGTATTTGTCTGCAAAAGAAAAGATCGTGGTCAACAGATCGACTTTACCCGTATTTACTATATCAAAGTATTCACGCAGGATGCTTTTTATCAAAGAGATAAGAACATCGTCCTTTGATTCATAATTCCTGTAAAAAGTCATCCTTGCTATCCTAGCTTCCAATAGGATCTGTTTAACGGTTATCTCACCATAAGGATATTTGTTCATGAGTAAGAGTAAAGCATCGGTGATTTCTTTTTGCGATCTGATCGCGGAAGGGTTGTTTGATATGTTCACGTATCACTCCTTAAGATCCTGGTACAAAACTGTTTACGATTGGATTTAAAAATTCACATTACAGCGGATTTAATTATACAAAAGAACATAAAATGATACAAGTGTACCGCTTTGCTGTCAGATAACACCTATCCCTGTTTCTTTCCATCTATTTGTCACTCCCTTGTAATCATTTCCTTTTTTGATGACAAAAGGTTTTATTCCAACAGAAAAAATGATCCTGTGAAAGATCTTCTGCAATGGATAGATTCTAAGGTTTAAGATTGCATCATATAGTCTGTCAGCGGACCGTAAACTGAGTTTGTCTAACTTTTTTAAGACCGGAGCAGTATCATTAAAAGGCGCATTGATGGTCACGCTGTCTGAAATATATCCGCCGGAATACAGGATAAGATCATTTAGAATACGGCTTGTTTTCTTATTTCCATAGTTTTCACCTGTGGCCACACTGACACAGTACTTACCTTTCAGTGACTGCTCAATGACAAAATGTCCCCTGTCTATCATTAATTTCATATGCCCTGAAACATTGCTTGCATATGTGGGAGAACCAAGTATAAGTCCGTCAGCCTTTTTTATTCTTTCTGATAACATCTCAGCATCATCATTGATGAAACAGTGGCCCGTTTTATAACATGTACAGCAGCCTTTGCATTGAGACATTGAAAGCAGACACAGATCAAAGTATTCAACATCCGCATTCTTTTGTATCAGAGCAGTTTCTATCTTATGAAGAATGGTGGCTGTGAGGCCGTTTGTTCTCGGACTAGCGTTAATTATTATTATTCTCATTAGAATATCCTTTCTTTCAGGAGAAAAAGCGACACATTTTTCTGCTTTACAAATGTGACACAAGTGTGTAAGTTTAAATTATGGTAGTGTTGATATCAATTAAAGTCAATGCTTTTGTCAAAAGATACACAATCCCGGTCATATGTGTCAGAAATGAGAATACATGAATGAATCAAAGAACCCGTCAGCCATTCGGTCTAAACAGCAGATAACAGACGCATTACTTAAGCTGATGGAGAAATATCCCTACAATGAAATAAGTGTAAAACAGATAATCATGGAGACTGACCTGGTAAGAAAAACGTTTTACCGGAACTTTTCTTCTAAGGACGATGTGCTTAATGCGTATATCAATATGAAGGTTTATGAGTATTGCCGGGCACTTCTCGATCAGCCGGACCCGCTTGTGATAGTATTTGAGTTCTGCGATAAGAACCGGAAACTGCTTAAGCTTCTTCATAAGAATGATATGTTGCATATCTTACTTTTAAGGCTTAACGAGATCATACCAAGGTTAAATGAAAGTGCTGACCTTGAGAGAAATCCGTTCAAAAAACTCATAGGAGAGTTAGAGCCTGACTATCTTATAGCATTCAATGTGGGTGCGATATGGAATGTGATATTCAAATGGGTGGATCGGGGTATGGAAGAACCGCTTGAAAATGTACGCCTGCTGTTAAGAGAGTATATCGACAGACTCAATTCGAGTTAACAAGGAGAAGTATATATGAAAACACATATATCAGTTATCATACCGGCACATAATGAGGAAAAATATATAAAGAGATGTATCGATTCCATAAAAAGATCCGCTGAGATGTTCCCGGGAAATGTTGAGATCATCGTTGTATGCAATCGCTGTACGGACAGGACTGAACAGATCGCAAAAGAAAACGGAGCGGTTGTTGTCTTAAACGAAGACAGGTGTATAGCAAAGGTCAGAAACGCAGGTATCAATGAGGCGAAAGGTGTTGTGATCGTAACCATAGATGCCGATAACAGGATGACTAAAGGAACACTTTGTGAGATATATGAGCTTATTAAAAGCGGAGAGTATATCGGAGGAGGAGCTCCCATAAGATTTGAAAGGTACTCTTTTCCGCTTTTTTGCAATGATCTTATGTGCAGAGTATCGTTTGGGATCACCGGACTTTACAGTGGTATATTCTGGGCAAAGAAGAAAACATTTGATGCCATCGGTGGATTTGTCGACATGAAAGCCATGGAGGATGTCGCCACAGCAAAGGAATTAAAAAGATACGGAAAGAAGAAAGGAAAGAAATATACTGTTCTTAAGGAGAACTACCTTATAAACTCAACAAGAAAATATGATGATCTTAATGATGACTGGCTTTATTTTAAGCTGGCGTTTAAGAATACCGGAACGCTTATAAAAGCAGCAAGAGGAGATAAATCGGGACTGGATGAGCTTTTGGATGAGATGTTCTACGAATACAATGACAGACACTGAAAATGCATCTTATTACTTCATATATGCATCTTGGTAGAGGATGCATTGAAATGAACTGATACTTTGTATATAGTCGAATCAAGAAGGACGGCTTTATACAAAGTATTTTTTTATGAGGAGACAAAATGAGGATAATCATACATGATTGTAACGGATCACAAGATACAAAGTTTAAGGAAATATCAGATGAGGTTATATGGGCAAACGGTAAATATGCCCCCTGTCAGGGGTGTTTTGAGTGCTGGACAAAAAATCCCGCCACATGCAAAATGAAGGACTCTCTTCATGAGATAAGCAGAGTGATAGGTCAGGCTGATGATCTTATCATTATCAGTAAAAACTGTTATGGAGGATATGACACACCGGTCAAGAATTTACTTGACAGAGCGATCGGCATGTCTACTCCGATGAGCACGTATCGAGGTAAACAGATGCACCATACTTTAAGATACGGAAAGAAAGGGAAACTTACCGTTATAGTTTACGGTGATATCAGTGAAAACGAGAAAAAAACCTGGGAGCTGATGGTGGAGAGAAACAGGATAAACTACGGTTATGAATCAAAAGAGCTGGTGATCATCGATTCCATAGAAGATCTGGAGGTATCAAATATATGAAAACACTGTTTATAGACTGCAGTCCAAAGAAGAGGCTGTCTGCATCAGGCTTTATAGCTACAATGACAGGGATATTTGTTTTTGGAAAAAAGAAAAAACTGAAACTCAGGACCAGAGCGGATCATGAAAATATACTAAATGAAATCAGGGATGCCGACAATGTGGTATTTGCAATGCCTCTATATGTGGATGGTGTGCCTTCACATGTCCTTCCTTTCCTTAAAGAGATGGAAGAATTCTGCAAAGATAATGATATTAAGATAAATGTTTATGTTATTGCCAATAACGGGTTTATAGAAGGAAAGCAGAACGAACCTCTTATGCAGATAATGGAAAACTTCTGTATAAGAAGCAATATAACCTGGTGCGGAGGTCTTGGCATAGGGGGAGGAGTTATGATGAATGTGATGAGGATCATGATAGTTGTGGTCTTTGCACTCACTGTGTTAAATCTCATCACAACAGCGATAAATCAGGGAGTTTTTGATACCGGTGTTGCTGTCGGATTTGCAAAAGATGTGGCAGAGATACTAGTGCTTGGATGTGGGATCATCATCTTTGATATATGGCTTGCCACATGCATCAATAAGAGAAAAGGTTTTGGAAAGCATTACACCAGGATAATGCTCCCTTCATTCTTATTTATACTGGCTGCGGATATATTCTTTACAATCATCTCACTTTTTAAGGGAGGAGTGTTCAGAGGATGGTTTTCAAGAAAGAAACCTGGCGAACAGATCTGTGTGCAGGAATAAGCTGTACAGACGTGACGCTTGGAAGAGAGCAGGGGTCGGGAAACCGGCCCCTTTATCGTGCATTAAAATTTGTTGAATTAAAATTCAATAAAATGCTTGACAAATGATTTTCGATGCTTTATATTGAATACATAATCAATGAACACAAATTCAATCAACAAGTAAAAGGGAGGATAAACATGAATTCAGCAAAGAAAGAAAAGGTAGTAGTGATAGGCGGTGGAGTAGCAGGTCTTACAGCAGGGATATATGCATTATTGTCAGGATTTGAGGCAGAGATATATGAAAAGAATGCGATCCCCGGTGGAGAGTGCATAGGCTGGAACAGAAAGGGATTTCATATAGACAACTGTATTCATTGGCTTACTGGAACAAAGAAAGGTACAGAGCTTTATGAAGTATGGAAGAAAGTCGGAGCACTTTCCGATGATACACAGTATGCTCCTATAGATGCATTTTTCTCTTCTTCATACAATGGACAGAGCGTTACGCTCTGGAATGATCTTAAGAGAACCGAGAAAGAACTTATTGAGATATCTCCCGAGGATGAGGCAGAGATAAAAAAGTTTATAGAGTATGTTGAATATTCAAAACAGTGCATTTTCCCGGCAGGAAAGCCAATGGAAATGTGGGGGATAAAGGATTATATACAGATGGGTGCCTCAATGAAGGATTTCCCGAAGGTAATGAAGGAATTTGGCAACATCTCTCTTGAGGACTACAGCAAGAGATTCAAATCTCCCCTTCTTCAGAGGATGATATGCGATTATCTTCCCAAGGAATACTGTGCATATTCCTTCCTGGTATCATATGCGACAATGGCAGACGGAAACGGTGGTGTTCCCATGGGAGCTTCATTACAGATGTCTTTAAGAATGGAAAAGAGATTTAAGGAGTTAGGTGGAGTTATATGCTATAATAAGGGAGCAAGCAGGATCGTTATTGAGGGAAAGAAAGCGACCGGAGTGGAATTTGAAGACGGTTCGTTTGCAAATGCAGATTATGTGATACCTACAGTTGATACCCATGTTTTATTTAACAGACTGATCTCAAAGGACTACATGCCCAAAGAGCTTAAGGTTGCTTATGATGAGCCAAAGAAATATCCTTCAATAAGCGGATTCCAGGTTGCCTATGCCGTAAGTAAGGATTTCAGGGCAGAAGGAGAGACAACGTTTATCGAGATAGAGCCCCTCACTGTAGGAAAAAGGACATTCACAAGGATGTATGTAAAGACTTACGGATATGATCCTGTGTGTGTTAACGGTGACCGTCAGGTCATTCAGACATGCATCTCACAAGATGATGAGGACTTTGGTTTCTGGAAGGATCTTAGCAGTGAGGAATACACAAAGGTAAAAGATGCACTTGTCTGTGAAGTGACAAAGAGGATAGAGAAAGAGTTTCCACAGTTAAAGGAAAATATGGAGTTTTTGGATGCATGGACACCGCTCACATACGAGCGTTACTGCAATGCATATCATGGAAGCTATATGAGTTTTGTTACAACTCCTTACGGAAAACAGATGAAACTCAAAGGACAGTTAAAGGGAATAGAAAACCTTTATCTGGCAGGTCAGTGGACCAATTCACCCGGTGGACTTCCGGTGGCTGTAGCAAGCGGTAAGTTTGCAATACAGAGACTTCTTAAGAAACAGCACAGAGACATAAATATTTAAAGGGAAAGACCATGACAAGAAAAGAACAGAAGGAAGAAAGAAAAAAAGCCATTTTGATGACAGCTCTCACTTTGTTTGTCAAAAGAGGGTATCATGAAACAAAGATCTCTGATATCGCCGAGGCTGTACCCATGAGCACGGGGCTTATGTTTCATTACTTTGAATCAAAAGAGGAGTTGCTTTTGGAACTTGTTAAGATGGGTGCCGCTTCAACAGGGGCTATAGGAAAGATAGGAGACATCCCTCCTCAGATTTTCTTTACGGAATTCTTAAAGAGACTGTTTGAATATTCCGCAAATGAGCCCTGGGTCTTCAATATGTTTGTTCTGATGGGGCAGGCAAGAAGAGCGGGTATGCCGGAGGAAGCCAGAAATATCGCACTTTCAACAGCTACAATAGATGAAACAGCCACTATCATAAAGAAAGGTCAGGAGGCTGATATATTCAGAGAAGGGGATGCAAAGCTTTTATCGATCTGTTTCTGGGCGACGGTTCAGGGAATAATGGAAGAGATGGCGTTAAATGAGGAAATGAAAGCGCCTGATCCGGAGTGGATAGTATCCATGTTGCGAAAATGATCTGAATGATCATGATAATGAAAAAGCCTGAAGTGTGATTCAGGCTTTCAGAGTGTAGACAAAGTCCACGGCGAAAGTCGTGGATTTTTCCATGTAAAAGTGCCGTAAAGCCTTTATTTACCTGGGGTTGAGGCACTTTTTCTGGTATAATAGAAGTATCAAAATCGAGGAGCGATGAACGCCTTA
>JAFZRZ010000050.1 GCA_017619635.1 Lachnospiraceae bacterium
CGGTATAATCTCCTTGTAAAATTTTGTTTAGTCGCATAAATATATTTTACCGCATTAGCCAGGCTTTTCGAAGTCTGGTTTTTGTGTTTTAGCATAAAAAAGAGGCTGCGCACCATTTTTTAGTGCGACAGCCCCTTTTTTAGCCTAATAATTGTATTTAAGTGTCACTGTTATGCTGTCAATATCTATACCGGTCTGTGCAAAAGCAAGATCTATGTAATTGTCTATTGACACAAACACCTCAAATTCAACCTCTTTTTCGATCCATTCGCCGTTTGTTCCGTGAATGGTGAGAGTTGTAAGGAACAGATTGTTGATGGATACGCTCATCGAAGTCTGAGAAAGCTCACTCAGATCAGACTTGATCTTCATATTCATCAGATATTTACCTTTTCCGTCTATCCTTATCGGGAACTGGTTAACATGTCCCGCTGTCGTATCGATCTGTGATACATCCAGTTCAAGGGTTCCTCCCGTATATTCTTTTGCAGGCATGATCTTGGGTGTGGGTCTTGATGACTTGGGTCTGTTAAGCTGTGTTATATCATCTTCTCCGTTCACAAGCCTGTCCGCAGCAGGAGTCTTCATGAGGCTGCTCACGATATTTCTGGCATTCCTTAAAAGATCACCTCTCGTGATAACACCCTTTGCAAGCATCTCTTCCGAATCATCATCATTTGCATTTGACTCTGAATCAGCTGTAACTTCATAAACATCGTTCTGGGCTCTTATCATAAATCCGGTCTTCTGGATCGTTCCATCCTCACCGTCATCACCTATCCTTGCCCACCAGTCAGTCATGACTATACCGTCATATCCCCACTCATCACGAAGGATCGTTGTGTTAAGGTCATAGTTTCCTGCCGTATATGTTCCGTTTATGAGACCATACGTGCTCATTATGTTGTAAGCAGAAGCTTCCTTTACAGCCATTTCAAATGCTTTCAGGTAGATCTCCCTTAATGCTCTCTGCGATACTATCGAATTCAGGAAATTCCTGTCAAACTCTCTGTTATTGGCTGCGAAATGCTTTATTGTTCCGGTCACTCCTTTGGAATGAAGACCTTTAAGAACCGCCACAGTCATCTTTCCTGTCAGATAAGGATCTTCTGAGAAATACTCAAAGTTTCTTCCGTTAAGAGGATTTCTGTGTATATTGATACCGGGACCCAGTAATGAATCTATCTTATTGAACCTTATCTCCTCTGCAGCAAAACTGTACAGCTCCTCTACCAGTGTTTTATTAAATGAGCAGGCAAGCGCTGTTCCGTTTGGCATAGCAAATGCTTCAGATCCGCAATCCATTCTTATACCGCTTGGTCCGTCCGAAAGTCCTGCCACAGGCATACCGAAATGCTCATTGAGTCTTTTTGTAACTCCGCCGTAAGATCCCGCGATACCGGGTGTGACTTTATTTGAAGACATGCCTTCACCTCTTGACATATGTATGAGGTCAAGGTCTGTCATCTGATCTATGAATTCCTCGATCGTAACCTGTCCGCGCATTACATCTGCGAATTTGTAACCCTTGTCACCGGTACATTCTCTGCTTTCCGGACGGTTATTCTCTATTCTGGCCTTAAGATCGATCTTTCTTGTCGGAACAGGCTGTTTTTCTTCAACCGCTTTTCCTGCATCCATGCGTATCACAAGCCTGTCGAATTCTTTTACCGGTGCAAGTGCTTCACTTAACTGCTCAACAACTACAGTATCAGCCAGATCAAAGCTGCCTATCTTTACAGCATTTCTTACATCCGTTCCTGCATAAAATACATATTCACCTGCCTCAAGAACATAACAGTTTACATGACCGGTATACCCTCCGTCATCGTATGATGCCATATCCGACATGCAAACAGTCCATGAGAGCTGCTGTTTCTCACCGGGTTTTAGTATATCAGTCTTATCAAATCCAACCAGATTCCTTGCGGGTTTTGAAAGCTTTCCCTGAGGTGGCTCACAATATATCTGAACAACCTCCTTACCTTCTGTACTTCCCGTGTTTGTCACTGTCGCATTAACAACAACCCTGTCATCCTCCGCAAGAGAGAAAGTCGCATCGGTATCAAACGTCGTATATGAGAGTCCAAATCCGAACGGATACATTACTTTATCCTTTGCAGCGGTCTCAAAATATCTGTAACCGACATAGATATCCTCTTCATATATATCTACATCTTCTATCTCAACCTTGCCTGCACGCTTAAACAGACCGGTTGTATCCCTGTCAATCTTATCCTTGTCCTTATTGAAGTTCGCGGTAGAAGGATAGTCTCTGTAATCATATGCGATGGTATCAGCAAGTTTACCGCAGGGATTCACTCTTCCCATGAGCACATCTGCGACACCGTGTCCGCCTTCTGAACCACCCTGCCATGTATAAACAACTGCTGAGGGGTTAAACTCATCAACCCACTTCATGTCTATTATATTTCCGACATTTAATACTACGATGGTCTCTTTGAAAGCAGCGCAGACCTTTTTTATCATATCCCGTTCTTTTGATGTTAAAAGATAACTGCCTTCTGTTGCAGTGTTATCCTGATCCTCACCTGCTGTTCTGCCTATAATGATGACCGCTTTCTGGCTTGTTGATGCAGCCTTTTTTACTGTCTCATCGGACAGTTCCATCTCCGGCTGGCACCACGGTTCTGCAGCCCATCCCTTACCTTTGTTATAAGGATGTTCTGCCACCCATGCCTCATACTCTTTAAGCAGCTCATCGTTAAGCTCTATGTTCTCTTCTTTAAGTGCATCCAGTATTGAAACCACGTAAGGTGCATTTACCATTCCGCCCGAACCGGTTCCGCTCTTATAATAGTCAAACTGTATACGGCCAAAAAGTGCGACCTTACTTCCCTCCTTTATGGGAAGTGCGGCATTGTCATTCTTCAAAAGCACACTGCCTTCAGCAACAGCCTGTCTTGCTTTTGTCGCATATTCTTTCCAATCCAGTGTGAATTTCATAAATCGTTCCTCCAAATCATGCGTTTTTTGCTGTATCTATGATCCAAATATAAAAGTCCCGTACATAGGGAACTTGCACACGTTACCTCCCTGACGACTCCGCCAGGCACCCTTGCGGCACATAGGAGATTCTTCTTATGGCTGCTGCATTCCTGCCCTGACCAGATTCGTAGATTCCTATTGCGCAAGACCCAAACTTCAACACCGCCGAAGAAGGGCTGCTATGCAAGCTCCCTGTATACAGGACTGCTGAATCAGTATAAGCCATCAAAAGCTTAAATGTCAAACATTATCCTGTGATTACATTAACCCGCTTGCCTTCTCCGTTTTTAACCTGACCCTCATGGCTTTAAAAAACGATGTCAGCACTTCGGAGCATTCTTCCTCGAGCATTCCGTAGATCGTGTCCACCTGGTGATTAAACTTGGGTTCATGAAGTATATCCATTATGGATCCGGCACATCCTGCCTTGGGATTCATGCATCCTATGACTACCCTTGGGATGCGGGCCTGGACTATTGCCCCGGAACACATCTGACACGGTTCAAGCGTCACATACATCGTGCATCCTTCAAGTCTCCAGTCACCCAGCTTTTTTGAAGCTCTTCTTATTGCCGTGATCTCGGCATGTGACAGGCTGTTTTTATCTGTCTTTCTTCTGTTGTAGCCCTTGCCTATTATCTCACCGTTATATTCTATGACGCATCCGATCGGCACTTCTCCGAGCTTTGCTGCCCTTTTTGCCAATTTTAACGCCTCTTTCATATATCCGATCTGAGGTTCTTCTCCTTTAAAGGCTCTGGCACTTATATGGTTTTCTTTCAAAATAACTCCTAAAAAGAAAAAATAAACGTATAGAATCATTATAACAGACAATGCTCCATTATTGCACATATATAATACTCATAATAAAAATATACTTCTTTTACATATCCTGTTTCTAACCGTATATTTATAACTTTTTAAATACTCAAAGTGAGGGTATAATATACCCGTATAAGAGAGTTTTCATTTCAAAGAGATAAAGATATGAATATACACGGATTCACAAAAACTACATTACTGGATTATCCGGGACACATGGCTGCCACCATATTTACTGGTAACTGTAATCTCAGATGTCCGTTCTGTCATAACAGCGAACTGGTCCTTGATCCCGATGTGTTTCCAAAAGAGGATGAGGATCTTATACTCGCATTTCTAAAAAAGAGATTCGGTATATTGAAGGGTGTATGCATAACCGGCGGAGAACCTACTCTTCAAAGCGATCTTTCCGAATATATAAAAAAGATCAAGGATATAGGATATCTGGTCAAGCTTGACACAAACGGTTTTAACCCTTCCGTGCTTGGAAAACTCATCGAGGATAAGCTTATAGATTACACAGCTGTCGATATAAAAGCCGGCAGGGACAACTATGCCCTTTCAGTCGGTCTTAATAATGTGAATATCGCTCTGATCGAAGAGACAGTTGAGCTTTTGTCACAAAACAAAATCGACTATGAATTTCGCACCACTGCAGTAAAAGGCATACATACCGATGCTGATTTTGAAGATATTGCAACATGGCTGCCCTTAGACTGCAAGTATTTCATACAGAGTTATAAAGATACCAAGGGTATCGGTGACTTTAAATGTGAGAGCTTTTCAAAGGAAGAACTCTCTCATTTTCTTGACATAGTAAAACCCCACATATCGCAGTCTGCTCTACGCGGGGTTGATTGACTTATCTCTTATATCATTTCCTTTGCTTTTTCAAGTGACTCTATAACGCGGTCACACCATTCATCAAACTCAGGATCCTCTTTCTGGCATTCCTCAGGATGAGAAAGAACATAATCAAGTGCATATCTCACACCCATATCGAATCTTACATTCGTTCTCATGTCAGGTACGGCTCGTTTCAGTTTTGTGTTGTCAAATACCACCGATACAGACTTGTCTCCAAGAAGTGAGCCTGTGAAATCATATCCGTATTTATCACCTGCAGCCCTTATGAAATCCGTAGACACATGATAAGCATTTAACTTAACGCCAAGCGCATCGGCAATGGTCTCATATATCTGATCCCAGGTAAGCGTTTCATCGGATGTGATCTGAAAAGCCTCACCAATAGCATGTCTGTTTCCCATAAGTCCGGTATAACCTATGGCAAAATCACCGTTCCAGGTAAGAGTCCACAGACTCGAGCCGTCGCCCTGTATGATGACCGGTTTGCCCTTCATCATTCTCAATATAACCTGCCAGGATCCGTTCTTTCCATGAACACCAAGAGGGATATTTCTCTCATCATATGTATGACTCGGACGCACTATTGTAACCGGGAATCCTTCCTCTTTATACTTTTTCATAAGGTAGTCCTCACAGGCTATCTTATTCCTTGAATACTCCCAGTAAGGATTTGCAAGAGATGTTCCTTCCGTTATGATATATCCCGATGCCGGCTTATGATATGCCGAGGCGGAACTGATATATATGTACTGTTTTGTCTTACCCGAAAACAGTCTGTAGTCACGCTCTATTTGTGATACCGTGAATCCTATAAACTCACAAACACAGTCAAAGGTCATATCACCGATCTTTTCCAGTACTGTCTTCTCATCATCTATATCAGCTATTATCTGATTAACTCCGTCTGGGAGCACCTCTTTACGGTTGCCGCGATTAAGAACCCATACTTCCCAGTCAACTTCATTAACAAGCCTTTTCACAACAGCGGTACTGATCGTTCCTGTTCCGCCAATGAACAATGCTCTTTTTTTCATAAGATCAATCCTTTCCTCCGATAAACAGTGCTCTGTATTCACCGGGAGCCATGCCTTTCTCGCTCCTGAATACCCTGTTAAAACTGGGTATGCTCTGGAATCCGGAAAGCATCGCAACCTCTGTCAGAGTTCTGTCGTTAAGTGTCAGCAGTTCTGTTGCTTTTTCAAGTCTTATCATATTTAACCACTTGCTGTAATTCATACCGGTAACGCTTTTAAATATCCTTGAAAAATAATCCTTGCTGATACCTGCCTTCTGAGCCATTGTTCCCTGGGAAAGATCATCCGCAGTGAGATTATTCTTGATATAATCAGTCACTGCCATCATACGACGCATGATATCATCCGTATATCCGTTGTTTTCTTCAGAGTCCAGCTCGGGAACAAATTCATTTCTGTGCTCATCAAGCGTGAGCATAAACTCCATAAGGAGCATACAGCATTTAAGCTCCTTGTCTGTGCTGTCAGAAAAGAATATATCCTTCATCTTATATGCTATAACTCTCAGTTTTGCCACAAGTTCAGGATGCGAGTTTATGCATATAACATGAAGATTCCTGTAAAAATGCATTATCCTCTGAAGATCAAAAAGAGTGTTCATGAAGGCGTTACTGAACTGTATAACAAGCGCCTCATGTCTGTCGGCATCTATGATCTCATGCATCTCCATTGGCCATATCAGTACGAAATCGCCCTCAACCAGCTTATATGTATCCTGATTCACCTTATAAATATTCGTATCTCCGGGTCCGACCAGCATTATCTCACCGTAAGAATGCCAGTGCATCTGATAGCTTCTCTCATTAGAACCTGTAAACATATTGAAAGCACTTATAGAATCAAAATCATATATCTCGTACTGACTGTAATCCATACTCTGATCTTCCTTTTCTTTGCACAAAGCCGGGTTGATCTTATCTTTCATTTCTATTTTCTTTGCTTTTATGAATTCAGTCAAGTATTTAGACTATTGCCTGTTTAAGTTGTTATCAGACCATCATCTTGTATATCTTTGTACAATCCTCTTCGTTAAGAGTGATGAATCCTGAGATCGTACCGTCTCTTCCGTCACCTCGGCAAAGCACGTTAACAAGCTTTGGAATATCTTCCTCTTTTGCTCCGAGTTCCTCAAAGTTTTTAGGCATTCCTATTGATATCAGATAGTTTCTGAATGCCTCGATACCTGCTTTTGCGGTTACCTCGGGATGAGCAAAATCCATCTGGCATCCCCAGATCCTTACAGCTGCCTGGGCAAATCTCATGACATTGTGTGACATTTCATATGTGAATACAGCCGGCATTGTCACTGCAAGTCCTGCGCCATGAGCACAATCATAAAGTGCCGAAAGCTCATGTTCTATAGTATGGCTCAACCAGTCCTGACTTCTTCCGACTCCGCATGAGTTGTTGTGAGCCATTGTTCCTGCCCACATGATATTTGCTCTTGCCTCATAATTATCGGGATTTTCGATAACTCTCGGTCCCTCATGGATCATGGTGAGCAGTAATGCTTCTATCATTCTGTCTGTTACTTCAACTTCTTCAGAATTTGTAAGATACCTCTCATAAAGATGAGCCATGATATCTGTTATGCCCGCTGCTGTCTGATATGCGGGAAGCGTCTGTGTGAGTGCGGGATTCAAGATACTGAACTTGGGTCTTATGGCATCTCCGCTCGCTCCACGCTTGAACATACCCTCTTCTTTTGTGATGACCGAGTCCGGGCTGCCCTCACTGCCTGCTGCCGCTATAGTTAATACGGTACCGACGCTTAATGCTTTTTCTATTCTCTTTCCCTGATAGAAATCCCAGAAATCACCGTCATATACAACACCTGCTGCTATGGCTTTTGATGAATCTATTACGCTTCCTCCGCCGACTGCAAGGATAAAGTCTACATTTTTCTTCTTGCAAAGATCAATGCCTTCATATACAAGTCCGCTTCTCGGATTGGGTTTAACCCCACCTAGTTCTATATAAGAGATGCCCTCTGTATCAAGCGACTTCTTAACCCTGTCAAGTAACCCTGAACGTATAACGCTTCCTCCGCCGTAATGGATAAGCACCTTTGTACCGCCGAATCTCTTAACATATTCTCCGGCCTTGTTTTCTGTATCTTTTCCGAAAACGAAACAGGTGGGTGAATAGAATTCAAAATTGTTCATGCTCTTTCCTTTCTGCCTTTTGGCTATACCTTCCTTTTCTTTTGCTGTTGTTTTAACCTCTTATGATAAATGAAAACGGATCTCTTTTCCGATCACAGGTCCGGCACACAGCTTTCCTTCTCTCTTATTTCCGTTCATATCTGTATCAAATACTATGTCGCTTCCGTCGGGAGCCTCATATCTCTGCTCAGGCTCAAAAGCCATTCCCAGAGTATCTGTTGAGATCATTCTGCAGTCATCCGGAAGATACTCAAACAGATTTGTCTCAACCACATAATCATCTCCGTCCTGTTTAAGAGCAATAGTGATCTCATGCTCGTTATCTATATGGTAATCAGCCTCTTTATCACAGGGCTTTGCTCCGTTAAAGAATACATTTCCGCCTGTCCAAACCGGCAGCGGTATATAATATCTGTCACTGGGCACACTTCCCATACCGCAGTAGCCTTCAAATTCCTTTTCCCACTGCTCTTGTGTCATATATCCGCTGTAAGGAAGTGTTCCGGCTATCATGTTGCCGTCATCCCACTCATCATTTTCGAAACCCTTACCGAGTTCCAGCATCTTGTCCCTTAGTTTTCTCTGAACGAAGATGTTGTTATAAAAACGCATATCACCGTGAAGGATCGTCATGAAACCTGCAACCTCAGTCCTGTGAGGCAGATGGTAAGGTGTGTATCTTGGTGACTTTTTAGTCTTTGCACCGTTATCAACACCTCTGCCGACTGCTGTCAGTGATCCTGCTATCAGGTTGTGGACAAATGCGACTCCCTGGGTGGGAAGCTTAAGCGCTCTGTCTGAAAGGAGGATGTTGTTATCAACAAGAGTAGGTCCGTGACTCACTTCTATGAAGATATCCTCACCGAGTCCCAGGTTTGCCAGATTCTCTTTTCTTAACAGATAGTCATAAGGCAGTGCATTATCATGGAACAGGTTGCCTGTGACACGGGTTCCCTGTGCCTGCCAGTCAAGCCAGAGTCCTCTTGTGCAGTGATGGAAATGGTTGTTTCTTATGATCACATCGATCGCAGCATGCATCTTGATACCGCCGATCTCTGCCCCTGCAAGGTTCTGCTTATTGTTTATATGATGGATATGATTATTCTCTATCACTGAGAACACACCGCCGAGATGACCCACTATACCGGTCTGTCCGCAATCATGGATCTCATTGTTCCTGATTATGTGAGATCCTATATTCTCTTTACTCCATCCCTCGATCTGAGCCTGACAGATACAGTCACGCTCTGTCTGTGTTCCGTCTTTGTATTTCCATTTGAGCCATTTATTGTCATTATTGGGCTGCAGATACTTACCAAGAGATATTCCGCTGCACTTTGACTCATATATATCACAGTTTTCTATTATCCATCCCTTGGACCAGTGAGGTCCTACCATACCTTCCTGATATGCTGTCGGAGGAGCCCACTGTGTGGCAGCCATACATACCTTAAAGCCGTCAAGTGTAATAAAGCCTATACCTTCTTTTGAAGGATAGAAGCAGTTTCTTCTGACAGATATCTCTATATCAGCTTTAGAAGGATCGATATCTCCGAAGTTTGCATATATGACAGTATAATCACCGTCATCATCCAAAGGGGTATACCATGTATAAACAGTAAAGTCCTTATCCCATGAGGAGAGATTCTCTTTAGGATCTACAACCTTCTCGTACTCCGTAACCTCATACATTGACTTACCGTTTAAGAAAACATCACCTGTATGTGCCGTAAACTGTGCATCAAACCAGTCGCCGGATACAAGTGTCTTAAATGGATTGTAGTTTCCAAACAGCTTGTTATCTATGCTTGTCTTCCATACATGAGGCTCTACCTCCTCCCAGTCTGTTACAACTTCCGCTCCGGTGATGACTGCACCAAGTCTGTTTTCTGCTCTGTAAACGATACGTGCATCTTCTCTTCCCGCATTCTTAGGATCGACATACTCCCTGTATATACCATCAGAGACTATAACCTCGTCTCCGGCAACCGCAACAGAAGCTGCCTCTGAAATAGTCTTGAAAGGAGCCGACTCAGAACCGTTTCCGCTGACTGCAACCTTACAATCCACATAATATTTCATTATTTACCCTCGCTTTCTTTTCACATTTTTGTAGTTTATATAATGTTTAGATCATTCTCAAAGCGGATGGATCTATATCCGCCACATTTTCAAAACCTGTACAACTCATTATAAATCTGAGCTCGTCGCCTATGTTCTTAAGGAAATCTGTGACTCCCTTAACACCACCACTCTCAAGGTGTGGCATCATGGATCTGCCCACTGCTGCAGCATCCGCACCCAGTGCAAGAGCTTTATATACATCCGCTCCGCTTGCAATACCGCAATCCACGATTATCTTAACATCCCTTCCCTTTAAGGCTTCTTTTATCTCAGGAAGTATCATCATAGGAGGTACGGCATAGGGAAGACGTCCGTGATGATGACTAACGATTATGGCTTTGGCTCCGATATCAGCGCTTTTGACAGCATCAGTGACACTTAATACTCCCTTTACAATAAACGGGATATCAACAGAATCAACATATGATTTGAGCATATCAAATGTCTGGGCAGCCATTTCTTCTCCCACGACAACATCATATCCTGTCATACCGAAGATATGATCTATGTCCATACCGACTCCGAATGCACCTGCTTCTTTTGCAAATGCTATCTGATCTTTGACCTTTCCGTTATCAGCATAGGGTTTTACTATCCTGACAGTCTTTGCTCCGGTATCAACGATCTTTTGAAACATGTCGTTTTCCATCATGCCGCAAAAGTTAAGGATGTTGCACTCTTTGGCAGCGATGGAATACTCCTCTAGACCTGTTTTATCCCTTCCGTTCATCTGTCCTAAATGAGAAAATGCAGGAGTCATCACCGGCATTGAAAATGTCTCATCAAAAAGAATCGTCTTAAGATCAGCCTTAACGGAATCGATCAGCCTTTCCTCAATCAGTATTGAATCCATGTATCGCTGTGTGATCTCATTCGCATCAGAGAGTCTTGTATAAGCCATTCAGTTCCTCCTTCAGATAATTCATATATCTTATATATTCTTCATCAGTATTAAGATGCTCGAGTATTACGGGCATGTCAGGATCTATCTCATTGATCTTTGTAACATAATGCTTTAAGGGGAATTCACCGTCTCCGGGGCCACACTCCTCAAGCTGCATCGTATAAGATTCATTAAGATGCACATCTTTTATATGACAGCTTCTTATCCTGTCTCCAAGTATTCCGATGCACTCATCTATGAATTCATCCGCATAAAAATACCTTTCTGCAGAATTGATCATGTTTATGATATCCATATGAACCGCGAATCTGTCTCTGTCAACAGCCTCTATCAGTTTCATGTACTCTTTTGGTCCGGTGGGTATCATCCATGGCATAGGTTCAAGTGTAAAGAACGTGTTCTTAACATCAGCACGGTCTATGATCTCTCTTACCATCGAAACTGTCTTTTCAAAAGCTTCCTTTGTAAAGTTGTTTTTATAGCCTCCGTCCCATCTGAGACCAAATGCTCCGGCCACATTGACGGCACATCTTGCATTTAAGAAGTCTGCCAGCCTTAACTGTTCCACACAGTAATCCATGTTTTCACGGCGCTCATCAGGATCGGGAGACAGTGCATTTCGCCATATCCCTACTTCAGCTATCGTTAGGCCTGCTTTATCAGCAGCCTCCTTATAAGCGATGATCTTTTTTTCACTTTCATTGCTCTGGACAGGAAATACTACGGCACTACAGCCTAACTTTACCTGATTGTCAGCCCACTCTTTTGGAGTATCATGTCTTAACGGTGATGATGTTCCAAGTCTCATTAAAGGATATCCTCCTCTGATATGTAAAATTGAGTTAATCCAATATCTCTGATGCCTCTTTCATAAGCTCGATTATCGGAAGGTGCTGAGGGCAAACTCTCTCACACTGTCCACATGATATGCAGTGTTCTGCTCTTCCGCTTCTTTGAACAAGTCCGTTATAGAAATTCTTTGATCTCCAGTCATCAGGATAACGACGAAGAGTATTGATAGTCCTGAATACATCGGGTATGGAGATCCTCATCGGACATCCGTCACAGCAGTATCTGCAGGATGTGCAGCCTATCTGCGGCATGCTCAAAAGCTCATCGGTCACGCTGTCCACTATCTCAAACTCGTCTTTAGCCATAGGTTCAAAATCTGTGAATGTGGATATGTTGTCATCCATCTGATCTTCACTCGACATACCGGAAAGAATAGTCATTATCCCTGGTAATGATCCGATGAAACGAAGTGCCCATGAAGCAACACTTCTTTCAGGCTGTCTTTTCTTGAATCTCTCCTCTATCTCAGAAGGCATGTTTGCAAGCATTCCGCCTCTTATAGGCTCCATTATTATGATAGGTATGTTCCTGTCACGAAGTATCTCGTAAAGCTTCTGTGACTGTACGACAGGATTCGTTCTATCCAGATAGTTATACTGTATCTGAACAAACTCGACCTCCGGATGTATATCCAGAACCTCTTTTAAAAGTTCAGGGGTTCCGTGATAGGAAAATCCGAAATGTTTTATCTTGCCTTCGGCTTTTTTCTTAAGTCCCCAGTCAAAACAGTCATATTTCACATATGTATCATAATTTGATCCGTCCTCTATGGAATGGAGCAGATAAAAATCAAAGTAATCAACCCCGGCTCTTTCAAGCTGCTCATTGAATATCCTGTCCACATCAGCATATTCCTTGATCTCCCATGCCGGGAGTTTGGTAGCTATCATAAAGCTGTCCCTTGGATAGCGTTTAACAAGTGCCTCTCTTGCAGCAACCTCAGACTTGCCACCGTGATAAACATAAGCCGTATCGAAATAATTCATACCTGCTTTCATGTATTTATCAACCATACGGCATACCTGCTCATGATCTATAACGCCCTCATTCTCCGGAAGACGCATAAGTCCAAATCCAAGTTTCGGCATGCTGTTTAAATCTATGCTCATCAAAGTCCCTCCTGATTCTTATAATATCCGATCTCTTCAAACACACTGTCCATCAGCCTGGTATTCTTTAAAGAAAACTCCGGTGTGATATGAGGTTTCTCACCGTAAAGTATGCATCTGCCAAGCTGTTCTATCTCCAGTGAATAATTCTGTGGTATTGATACCTTTCTTTCAGTAACTCCTTTATCAGTGAATATCCTGTAACTGATATCACCCTCCTGATTGTACTCAACCTCGGATCTTATGCTGCCTTTGCTTCCATGTACATAGAGTCTGTCAAATCTGGAGTTTGTATTAACACCGAGCATCATACCCACATTGAATGATGCCCTTGCCCCATTCTCAAACCTGATAATGGCTGCTGTCATCAGATCTACTCCCAGATCAGAAAATTCTGCGCTTGCCTTAACAAACTCAGGTTGAGAATCGATAAGCGATAAGATCATTGTGGTGCAGTAACATCCAAGGTCATACATGGCACCTCCACCCTGCTCTTTATGAAGGCGGAAGTCCTCTATGTATCCCTGAGTCAAAAATGCAGACTCCACGTAATCGACATCTCCGATAAGACCTGATGAAACACACTCTTTTAAACTTTCAACATAAGGGCTGTGAAGATATGCATAAGCTTCCATAAGATAAACACCGTTTTTTTCAGCTGTATCATACATCTCCAAAGCCTCGCTTACATTCAGTGCGAGCGGTTTCTCGCAAAGCACATGCTTTTTGTTATTAAGCGCCTCTTTAACCCATTTAAGATGAAGATCATTAGGAAGCGGTATATAGACAGCCTGAACGTCAGGATCTTTTATGAGTTCCTCATAACTTCCATATGCTTTCTCAAAGCCAAACTCTTTCTTAAAAGCTTCAGCCTTATCCTTATTTCTTCCTGCAATGGCATATAACTCAGCGCTTTTTGCCAGTTTCATCCCTGGAATCGTACATCCCCTTGCGATATTCGCGGTTCCCAACACACCCCATTTTATAGTCTGCACTTTCTTTTCTCCTTCTCTTTTTCGCATAAAATGCGATACACTTTTACCCACTATTCAATAGTACCATCCGACCTGTAACATTACTTCTTATAAAACGGTCTTGGTTATATCATTTTTTGTTATCTGTCAATGTCATAAAACAAAAAAGCTGTGATGAGTCATCCCACCACAGCTAAAAGCATATTATTATCAGTTATCCATTTTTTCCAGGTAATTAACGTAATCCACAACCATCATGGCGATCTTAAACGTTACCGCATCATCAAAGTTTCGCATATCCAGACCGATCATCTTTTGCAGTTTTTCCATACGGTATACAAGAGTGTTTCTGTGGATATACAGCTGTCTCGCGGTCTCTGACACATTCAGATTGTTTTCAAAGAACTTGTTGATCGTCGTTATCGTCTCTTCATCTATATCCTCCGGCTTTGTATCACCGAATACCTCTTTTACAAATATCTTGCAAAGATTAACGGGAAGCTGATATATCAGTCTTCCTATACCGAGGTTCTCATAGGAAAGCACGTTCATTCCCGAATGGAAAATGCTTCCCACTTCCAGAGCCATTTTAGCTTCTTTGTAGCACTTGGATATATTCTTAAGCTCATTTACAGCAAGTCCGTATGAAACCCTGACTCTCAACATTGCCTCGGATTCGAGCATATCCACAACGGTGTTGGCTACCTCGTCATACTCCTCATCATCCATATCCTTGATAAGTATGATCGTTTTCTCATCAACAGATGTGATATAGTTTCCACCCTGTTCCACAAAAAGACTTCTCATTAGTCTGGGTGCAACATTCTCCCTGTCGTTATCCACCTCAACAAGGAATACCATTCTTTTCTTCTCATTCTCTATATGAAGCTTGGTCGCACGGTTATGGATATCAACCAACAAAAGATTGTCCATGATCAGATTCTGGAAGAAGTTGTTTCTGTCGATACGCTCTTTATATGCGAGCATAAGACTCTGAAGCTGGCTTACCGCAACCTTTCCCATGGTGTAAGCGAATTCTGTGGATCCGATAGCTATGAGCACATACACATCATCGCCCTCGTCCTTGACTTTCATGTAATGGCAGTCATTTGCTGACTGACTGTCAAGTGATGACGCGATAAATGAATCTATCATGTTATCGTCAACATCCTTGTCACAGGTTGAAGCAACAACTCCGCTTTCAACATCATAAACAACAAAATCCACTTTGGTGATCTCATTAAGATCATCTATTGTACTCTGAATAACCTGATTTGTGATCATGTTACCTCCCTGAACCTTTCGCAGTTTTTGATAAACCACATTTACAGTATAAAACAAAAGAAAAACGGACGCAAATAAACAATTGCGCCCATATCATTTGGTACCATATACTTTCTCAACCAGTCTGTCACAGTATTCTTTTGAAAACGAACCGTCCTGTCTTATTATCTCATTCTCCAAAGCCATCTCTTCACTGTAGTCTTCAAGGGGATAGACAGTTACGTTTCCGTCACCGCCTCTTACATGACAAACGTAAGATTCAACCTTAAAATCATCTATGGAAACTTCGCCGTTATCTTTCCTGCTGATATCGATACTTGCCATACCGCCTACCATACGGTTTGCAACACCCGTACCGGTACCCGCCGTCCAGTTCACGAAATTACCGAGAGAATAATAAACAGGCATGTCACCGCCACCATGGTTATTGGTGATGTTATCGGTATCCCCATCTTCATAGAAAACCACAGGCTCGATAACGTGAGGATGGGTCCCTATAACAGCATCGGCCCCATGCTCCCTGAAGATCTCAGTCCATTTTTCCTGCTCTGAACTGATACCAAGATTGTATTCTGTTCCCCAGTGAGGACAGACTATCGTAAGATCAGCGATCTGTTCCGCCAGATCAAGTTGGGCAATAACCCTGTCCTTTCTTAACATACTTACCGCATATGGCATATCGGATGGAGCCTCTATCCCGTTTGTTCCGTATGTGTAATTCAATATGGCTACCTTTATGCCGTTTCTTACTATTATCGGTATGTTCTCAGCTGATGCATCATACTCATTATCATATATACCTGTGATGAGCATATCGGGATATGTTCTCCTCCAGAAATCAAGACAGTTTGTTATCCCGTTCTTCCCTCTGTCGAGTGCATGATTTGTCGCATGACAGACCACATCAAATCCCGCATCATATAATGCATCACCTATCTCATAAGGTGCGTTGAAAGTGGGATAACCTGATATACCAAGCTGTTCTCCGCCTATTATCACTTCCTGATTCACTATCGCGATATCAGCTGCACTGATCCTGTCTTTTGTATTTTCAAAGATGAAATCGAAATCATAATCACCGGTCTCATCATCCCTGGCTGCTTCCTCAACAGGTGTATGTAAAAGGATATCTCCCACCATGATGATGTTTAATGACTGATCCTCTTCCTCTTCAACTGCCGGAATCTCTTCCTCAACACTTTCCTGATCAACCATGTCTTCTTTAAGGTCAGTCGTGTTTTCAGTCAGATCATCTACACTGTCTTTACTGATATCATCATTAACTTCATTTACTGTCTCTTCTGTCACATTATCTGCAGGTTCGATACTTTCTTTTCCGCATCCGATGATAAAGACTATACATATCAGACCAACTATCCTTATTAATTTTTCATATGCCAATCTTTTCATTTTATCTTCCCGGTTTTAATCTGGTGTCCTAATAGATTATAGATTAAAGATATCATACATACAACGAAGCATTTATTCTGTAAAAAGCACAAAAAAGAGGAAACGCAAATCTGCGCTTCCCCTTATATTACTCTTTAATTCAAGACTAGTTTGTGATAACCTGCTCTGTCTCTTTGTCGAATACGTGGATCTTCTCAACATCGAAAGCAACCTTGATTGTATCACCAGGTCTTGCTGTTGTACGAGGATCAACTCTAGCAGTGATCGGGAACTCGTCAAGCTCGAAGTACAAGAATACTTCAGCACCGAGAAGCTCGTAAACCTTAACAGTAGCTTCGAAAGAAGCCTTAGCTGTCTCGATGAACATCTCTGAATCATAAACATCCTCAGGACGAATACCGAATGTAACGGTCTTTCCGTCATAACCACCCTCGATAAGCTTCTTAGCCTTAGCGGGAGGAAGCGGAATCTCAAGTCCTGCGCAGTTGATTGTAACATTATCACCGTTGATAGAAACAACACCATCAAGGAAGTTCATCTGAGGTGATCCCATGAATCCTGCTACGAACAGGTTCTGAGGCTTGTCATAAAGGTTCTGAGGTGTATCAACCTGCTGTACAACACCATCCTTCATAACTACGATACGTGTACCAAGAGTCATAGCCTCTGTCTGGTCATGTGTAACATAGATGATGGTTGTACCTAATCTCTGATGAAGCTTAGCGATCTCAATTCTCATCTGTACACGAAGCTTAGCATCGAGGTTTGAAAGAGGCTCATCCATAAGGAATACCTTAGGGTTACGAACGATTGCACGACCCATGGCAACTCTCTGTCTCTGACCACCTGACAAAGCCTTCGGCTTACGATCAAGGAGTGCTGACAGATCAAGGATTCTAGCTGCTTCCTTAACCTGCTTGTCGATCTCATCCTTCGGAACTTTACGAAGCTTAAGACCGAATGCCATGTTATCGTATACTGTCATGTGAGGATACAGAGCGTAGTTCTGGAATACCATTGCGATATCTCTGTCCTTGGGCTCTACGTCGTTAACCACTCTGTCACCGATCTTCAACTCACCTGAAGAAATATCTTCCAAGCCGGCGATCATACGAAGGGTAGTAGACTTACCACATCCTGAAGGTCCTACGAAAATGATAAACTCTTTATCTGCTATCTCAAGGTTGAAGTCTTTAACAGCTTCGAAACCGTTAGGATATCTCTTGCAGATATTTGTTAAAGATAAACTTGCCATTATAAATGTCCTCCTGAATAGATTTTGTTCATTTACCTTTTTACAGTATACAAAAATATAAAATACAAAAAAATAGGCAACCTGCCAAATATTCTCATAAATATTTATACAGATTGCCACTAGTAATTTCCATTATCTCAAACCGGGATGATCCTTGGCTTCTTTATCACGTTTCTCAGTATTGGAAGCCATGTCCTTATTGTAGTAGATCAGCCTGTTCTTTCCCTGTTTTTTAGCTTCATACAAAGCATTGTCTGCTGCCTTGTATAATTCCTGAAAACTCTTTCCGTCTTCGGGGTACATCGATACGCCTATACTGGCCGTAGCCGAATATTTAACATAGTCACCGACTTTAAAATTCTTAAAGAAATTGAGGATCTTATCTGCCTCCATCTCTATGACATCCTGTGTTTTTATATCCCTTAGAAGGATAACGAATTCATCTCCGCCGAGCCTTCCCAGGATATCGGTCTTTCTGAACTCCTGGCTTAACTGCTCACCGAGTGTTTTTAAAACCTGATCTCCGAAGGCATGTCCCATGGTGTCATTTATCTTCTTGAAGTTATCAACATCAAACAGAAGCATCATGTGACGGGTATCATTTTCGTTATCCAGACACTCATCTATCTTTCTTTCCGTTGTCATCTTGTTGTTAAGACCTGTAAGAAGATCAGAATCCGCTTTGTTCTCAAGATCTTTGCTGGTTTTTGCGTAATTATATCTGTATCGTATGAATATGGCGGCAAATATGCCTACTGCCAGAAGCGTAAAGAAAGCAAGTCTTTTTGCTAATGTTGTATCTCCGCTGCTCTTGCTTAATATCATTCCGTTAACATAGCTGTCCATATCCACCATATCGACGAGAGTCCATCCCGTTTCTCCGGCAGGAACGGTAACCAAAAGACAGCTGTTCTTCCCGTTGGAAGCAACAAACTTCTGCTTTTGTCTGTTCTCCACATTGACTTTTATCTTATCGATCTGTGTATCCTCGATCGTAAGACCGGAAAGCGTATCATACAGATTGCTGCCAACATTTATCCACGGACGGCCTGTTGAGTAGATCCTGTCTCCGTTTGAGTTGATGATAAGAACAGAATTGTCCCTGTTTCCGCCCTCTATTGGAATATATTTTTCCAAAATGCTTATATCGATATATTGGATTAGATATGCAAAAGGCTCATCGTTCTTAACGATGGGTATCACGCATGTAAGAGCTGTCTTTGAATCTATTAGATCATCATTTGTGAATGAATAGTATGGCGTATTTGAAGCAAAGAAATAGTCGCTTCCCTCAATATCTATATCTTCCTTGACAGAACAGATGCCTTTTCCTTCAGTGTCTACCAGTGCAGCCGCGTAGGTGTTGAAGTTATTATCAGCCACTATATCAAGATATTCTCTGCTAAAGATATCGTCATCCTTCTGGGAGAGAAAACTGGCTGCCACACATCCTGCATTCATCATATCATTCATGACAAGTGACAATTCGCTTGCTTTTTTTTCAGTATCTCCGCTGATTATCTCCTGTGTCTCTTTTTTTGCCTCACTCAAGGATGCAATGGAAAATCTCGATAACGTGATCTCTACCAAAATAACTAAAAAAACAAGCACCAAAATAACAAGTACGGTACTCCTAGCCGGCATACCGATCAATGTTTTTTTCCGGTCCCTGTTTTTAGCGATCTGTGAATTCAATTGATAATACTCCCCAATAATATTATTAATTGTCAGTATCTTCAGACTGTGCTGCGCCTGTCAGCATCATCTCTCTTTCTGCTTCCTTTACAATGGATTCCTCATTGGAATCATCTGCTTCCTCTTGTGTTTCTTCCGCCTTGGGTTCCAGTTTCTTAAATATCTTATTCCAGCCAAAAGAAGCAAGAAGTGCAGGTGCTGAAATACCTGCCAGCATGTCAAACATCATAAATCTAAGATCAATATAAACTATCACGATAGGTAACAGCAATATGATTATAAAATATATGGTGTACGGTATGTTTATCATCGCAACAAGAAATGCGTTTTTAAGAGTGTTTCTTGTCGTATTTTCAAAGTGTGACAATATCGGAAATACATATATCGTGACCGCAAGCACTATACATATGACGATGACTGTGGTGATCTTCAATACCTTAGGCAAAAGTGTCGGGTCATTGATCCACATGAGCACATCTATCGAAAGGATCAAAAGGAAAGGAATGAGTATGAGCCAGATGATCGTGGCCTGTTTGAAATTACTCTTGAACGATACCCAGAACTCCTTCCATACATAGGTATCCTCGCCTCTGACGATCTTTACGGTACAATAATACAATGCAGTCCAAGATGCCCCGATAGTTATTATCGGAATCGAAAATATGAGAGCCATTGCATTAAGTATCATAATATCTGCAATTCTTCCCATAAACTGCCATACGGGGTTTTCGTAATTGAACATCCTATCTAACACTGTCTGTTACCTCTTTTTTATATAAAATACCAGGTTATTATAACTTTTTTTGACAATGTCATCAACCTGTATGAACGCATACGATCAAAGATTTATAAATATTTTAGATATAGTCTGCGATATCAAGGATAAGCTTTTCAGTCTTCTCCCATCCAAGACACGGATCTGTGATCGACTGGCCGTATACTCCTCCGCCAACCTTCTGGCATCCGTCCTCGATATAGCTTTCCACCATGAATCCTTTGACTATGGCTTTTACCCTCTTGTCATGTCTTGCGGAATTCAGTACCTCATTTATAATCCTTGGCTGCTCAAAAGGATTCTTATTTGAATTTGCATGGTTCGTATCAATGATAACAGCGGGATTGACAAGATCCATCCCGTCATATGTATCACAAAGTCTCTCTAAATCCTCGTAGTGATAATTGGGCTGAGACTGACCGTGTTTATTTGTATAACCTCTTAAGATGGCATGTGTATGCGGATTACCCTTGGAATGAACTTCCCATCCCCTGTATATGAAAGTATGTCCTGACTGTGCTGCATATATCGCATTCATCATTACAGAGTAATCTCCACTGGTGGGATTCTTCATACCAACGGGAACATCTATACCGCTTGCGGTAAGTCTGTGCTGCTGATCCTCAACAGATCTTGCGCCGACTGCAACATATGCAAGAAGATCATCAAGGTACTGATAGTTTTCGGGATAGAGCATCTCGTCGGCACAGGCAAATCCTGTCTCACTGACAGCTCTCATATGCATGTGTCTAGTCGCGATAAGTCCCTTGAACAGATCGGATTTACCGGTGGGATCGGGCTGATGGAGCATTCCCTTGTATCCGCCACCGTTTGTTCTGGGCTTGTTGGTGTATATTCTGGGAACTATCAATATCTTATCCTGTACCTTCTCCTGAAGAGGACAGAGTCTTGAAATATAATCGATGACACTTTCCTCGTTGTCCGCTGAACAGGGACCTATTATGAGCAGGAGCTTATCACTCTTTCCCTCAAATATATCCTCTATCTGCCTTCTTTTTGCACCTATATTCTGCTCCATTTCCCATGAAAGCGCATATGATTCCTTTACTTCTATGGGTAATGCCAGCTTTTTTTCAAATTCCATATTCATAACGATTCTCCTCTAAACCTTTATCTATCTGTCAAAGCGCATCCTTCTCTTGGTGGAAAGACGCATCTTTTCTTTCAACCCTTCGGTATCCTCATCTGCTATGAGTTCTTTTATCTGTGTGAGCTCATCTATAAAGCGGTCCATCTGATCTATCAGAGTGTCCTTGTTCATCAAAAACAGCTCACTCCACATGTTCTCATTTATCCTGGCGATCCTGGTAAGATCACGGAAGGAATCACCTGTGAAATTCTCAACATGTTCAAGATCAGTCCCTGTCATTAAAGATATGGCTATGCAATGTGTAAGCTGTGATACATAAGCTATCATCTTGTCATGCTCAGCAGGTGAAAGCACCGATATTTTCCTGAATCCAAGTATCCTTCCAAGCATCATGCACCATTCTATGGCTTCGGGAGTGTTTTTATCAGTGGGAACCACAATGTAATTGGCATCCCTGAATATCATATCGCTGCTGTTTTGAACACCCGATACCTCTCTTCCTGCCATCGGATGAGATGCTATGAATTCAACATCATCTCTTAGGATATCTTGGATCTTATATACTATGCATTCTTTAACGCCGGTCACATCCGTGATGAATATTCCCGGCTTCAGAAACTTCTGATTCTCATTTATCCACGTTGTGAACGTCTTGGGATAAAGTGCAAATATCACCGCATCGGCACTGCTTATAAGATCGGGATCAGCTTTTGTACTCCCGTCATCTATAAGACCGTTATCGATCGCATATTTTATCGATTCGGGATTGATATCTATCGCATATACCCTGTATCCGAGTCTTTTAAGTGCCATGGCGTAACTTCCGCCCATGAGTCCAAGACCGACAATGAGTATGTTCTTCTTATTGATCCATTCCATAGATCTTCTCCTTAAGCTTCGTATTCTATATCTATTCCAAGTTGTTTTATCACATCAAAATAATCGGGAAAACTCTTTCTTACCGCTTCACCGCCGGTCAGCTGTCCGCCTGTCATCGATAAAAGAGTTGCCGCTGCCATAACTATCCTGTGGTCGTTATGACCATATACCGCTTTATCGGGTATATTTAAAAAACCTTCTTTTACCTCTATCTTATCTTCTCCATATACGGTAGCGATACCAAAGTCAGACAAGAGGTCACACATTACATGTCCTCTGTCACTTTCCTTTATCTTGAGCCTTGCCGTTCCGGTGAATACTGCTCCTTTATTCGCGGCTGCAACAACCATAAGTACCGGACCAAGATCGGGACAGTCCGAGATATCGATCTCACTGTAACCGTTACAGAGTCTGTCATAAAACTCTTTGTAAACCTTATCTCCCTGTCCGCTGTCAGCTCTTAATCCGCTTACAGAAACATTTCCTCCGATCGTATTGAAAACATCAAGGAATGCTGCATTTGAATAATCGCCCTCCACGATGACATCCCTGCTTTTATAGGTCTGGCCACCGGGGATAAACAAAGTCTTTTCATCCTGCCATGAAGCCTTGACTCCAAACAATGACAAAGCTTCAAGTGTAAGCTGTATGTATGAGGCACTCTCTATCGCTGTAGTAAATATGATATGACTGTCCTTGTCAAGCATGGGAAGGGCAAACAGAAGTCCGCTTATGAACTGGCTGCTGATATTACCCGCAACTTCAAATTCTCCGGGTTTTAGCATCCCGTTTATATGTATACTCTCACCTGTCGTGAATCCTATACCCTGTCTGTTGCATATATCCTCATAAACTGATAACGGTCTTGAAAGTAATTTCTCACTTCCGTAAAAATATGCTTCCTTAACGACTGCCATTGCGATACCGATAAAGAATCTGAGCGTGCTTCCGCTCTCACGACACTTAAACTCCACGGGGGATGATATTTTATTACCTCCTATACCGCTTACAGTCACTGTGTCATTTTCTTTTTCTACCACAGCTCCCATTGCTTCTATACAATCTAAAGTCGCCAATATATCTTCAGAATATGCAACATTTTTGATCCTGCTTGTTCCCTGTGCCAGTGCGGCACAGATTAACATCCTGTGAGCCATGCTCTTTGACGGAGGCGCCTGGATCTTTCCTGATGCTTTTGATGGTTTGATTGTAACGATCATCTTAAATCTCTCTTTCTGTCAGGCATCTGCTTGGGACTTAAGAAAATCGATCGCTTCAATATAACCGTTTAATCCATGCCCTTTTATCGTCTTAACACAAGCTGATCTGATGTAACTGATCTTTCTGAATTCATCCCGCGTATCAGGATCCGAGATATGAACCTCAACAGTCGGGATTGACACAGCTTTCACTGCATCGAGTATTGCTACACTTGTATGAGTGTAAGCACCCGGATTTATCACTATCCCGTCTATCTTTCCGTAACATTCCTGGATCATATCCACCAGATCACCCTCATGGTTACTCTGCAGCACTTCGATATCAATGCCGCTTTTTTCAGCATGCACCTCTATCATATCCACCAGATCACTGTATTTTGTACTGCCGTAGATCTCCGGCTCTCTGATACCGAGCATATTTATATTCGGACCGTTTATAACTCTTATCTTCATATCTATCCTTTCAAAAACCAGTCCGTTCCGTAACGAACTGCGAGCATGTCATATACAGCAAGTGCCGTCATGCTGTCAACAACGATCCTGGCACGGTGTATTATAGCAGGATCATGTCTTCCGATTATCTCAAGATCAGCATCTTTTCTTGAATTCAGCTCTATAGATTCCTGTTTCTTGTATATGGAAGGAGTCGGTTTAACCGCACATCTGAAAAGTATCGGCATTCCGTTTGTGATACCACCGTTGATCCCTCCGTTATGATTGGTAAGAGTAACAACCCTGTCACCCTCCATACGGAATGCATCGTTGTATTCACTGCCTTTTTTATCAACCATGTCAAATGCATCACCAAACTGCACACCCTTTATTGCGGGAATACTGTACATCGCATGTGCCAGTATACCTTCGACAGTATCAAACCAGGGTTCTCCCACTCCGGTCGGCATACCTGTGATAACAGTTTCAAGCACGCCTCCGACACTGTCTCCTTCAGAAGCAGTCTGCTCCATCATCTCTCTTATATCAGCTGCTTTCTTTTCATCCAGTATGGGGAAGTTAGTTTTTGAAAGACTCTCTATGTCTTTTGCATAATCTTCAAATCCTCTGTCTGATATTCCGCCGCAGCTTTTTATGTGAGTACCTATCAGGATGCCCTTTTTCTTAAGTGCCGGTATGACCACCGCTCCTGCTGCCACAACTGCCGCAGTGATTCGGCCACTGAAATGTCCGCCGCCTCTGAAATCCTCAAAACCGTGGTATTTCTCATTTGCTGTGAAATCTGCATGTCCCGGACGGGCGATCCTCGGACTGTTCTCATAATCAGCACTCTTTTGCACGCTGTTGGGGATCAGTATACTTAACGGTGTTCCCGTTGTCTTTCCGTTAAATGCTCCGCTGGCTATTATATACTCGTCCTGCTCCACTCTTTTGGTCGATATCTTTCCCGCAGGTCTTCTTAAATCAAGCTGATGCTTTATAAACTCTTCATCTATATCTATACCGGGTGCCAGTCCATCCAAGACCGCACCAATATACGGTCCGTGACTTTCACCGAACAATGTTACTGTCAATGATTGACCAAATGTATTCTTCATATATTTTCTCAATCCTCCTCTATGACCGGTTCCTCGGCATAGTATGAACCGATCAGTCTCACAGATTCACAGTATCTGTTCATCTCATCTATAATACCACTTCCCTCTATTGAACGCATTCTGCCTTCAAGCTCGATATAGAAATAGTACTGCCACTGAACACCTTTTATTCTGCGGCTTCTTATCACTCTCATGTTGAACCGGTGATCTCCTATGATCCCTATGGCTTTAGCAAGTGCTCCGGCTTCATGTCTTACCGTGAATATCATGATGCAGGCATCATGCATGTTTTTACTGCACTGGGTAAGCTCCTCTTTTGAAAATACGGCAAATCTGGTCGTATTCATCTTGTCTTTATTGATATCCGACTGAAGAACGCTTAGTCCGTAAAGATCCGCAGTCTTTTTACTGGCTATCGCACCGACACTCTTATCTGACAGTTTTGAGACCTCCAGAGCTGCTCTTGCGGTATTTGTGGACTGTTCTATTGACATGCCGTGTTCGTCAATATAGTCCATGCACTGCTCAAGAGCCTGAGGATGACTTATCACCTTTTTTATATCAGATACCGAACTTCCCGTTATTCCCAAAAGATTCTGGGATACCCTTAATGGATATACTCCGCTTACTTTAAGATCTCCTTCATACATTAGATCCGTGACCTGACCCACTTCTCCTGCATAACTGTTCTCTATGGGAAGCACAGCAGCATCACAGATCCCGTCTTTTACTTTTTCATAAGCCTCTGAAAAGCTCTTACAGGTTACCATCTCCTCACCGGAAAAAATCTTTTCCGCAGCTATTGATGCAAATGACCCCTCAATTCCGCTATAAGCAATCTTCATGATCTTCCTCACTGTCCTAAGCAAAAAAATAAGGGCCCTATCCGGCAAAGGATAGAGCCCATCTAATCGATCCCCTACACTTTAGCCGGCGTGGTTTATGCTGTCATAATAAAAGTAAAACCCAAAAAAGCTTGCCCAAAAGCAAGCCTGGCTAAAGTAAAAGTATGAACTTGTGACTTTTTTGATAAGTCTGTTCATGTTCTTGTCCCAAAGATTATTTCTCAAAGTATCCGAGTATTATTGAATCCGGACCTGTATATGTACCGATAGTAGAACCTATGCTCACAACCTTCCAGTTTTCAAGATTGATATTGCCGTTTGTCTTACTGGTCTCAACAAAGATATTAAGCATATCTTTTTCATTTCCCGCATAACCGATAGCAACAGGTTTCTCGAGATCAACTCCGGTCTCACTCTCTCTTAATATCTTAAGAGTTGATTCAACCGCATTCTTTCTGCCTCTGGCTTTTGTAGCCACCTCGACCTTACCGTCTACAAGCGTGATAACAGGCTTGATCGAAAGAGCACTTCCGAATACTGCAGCTGCTGCAGATATCCTTCCGCCCTTCTTTAAATATTCCAGAGTATCGAGAGGTCCTACGAGTTTGAGTTTCTTCTTATCATTCTCGAGTGTCTCAACTATCTTATCATATTCCATACCGCTGTCAACAAGTTTCAATGCATAATCCACAAATATCTGCTCTGATACTGTAGCCATAAAACTGTCGATCACAGTAACGTCTTTATCAAAATTTGATGCTGCGATACATGCACTCTGATATGTTCCTGACAAACCGCTTGATAAAGTTATGATGATGACTTTCTCACCGTTGTCGAGCGCTTTTTGTATCTCTTCTTCGAAAGCAAAAGGAGTAACCTGGCTTGTCTTTGGAAGTATGTCACCACCTGTAAGTTTGTTGTAAAACTCTTCGTTAGTGATTGTAACTCCGTCCTGGAATTCCTCTTCTCCGAATCTTATTGTAAGCGGTAATATGCTAAGATTCGCCGGTACCTTGTCATTATTGGGTATGTCCGAAGCCGAATCTGTTATTATTCTTATCTTTTCCATCTTATATATCTCCGTTTATGCACAACTTTTATTATATTACATGACTTAGTTGGCATATGTCAACAACATAGTTTTAAAAACTACATAAATCTAATTCCATTGGAGTATATATGATGCCGTCGCTTCCAGTAAGCTGTTCGTCAGTGGCTTTAAACCCCATTTTCTCATAAAAAGGGATGCCGTACGGCGAGGAATGAACGGTTAATGTCTTATAATCCGTCTTATTAAGAAGGTATTCTTTTACTGTTAATATGAGCTTTGTCGCTATTCCCTGTCTGTGATAAGAATCATTAACAAACAACAGTGAAAGATGATTTCCGCTCCTAACTGATGTGACACCTATGATCTCATCATTTAACATTGCCACATATACTATGTATTTACCTGCTTTAAAGACTTTTTCAAGAGACGGACTTGTCAAAAATTCTGCAAAACTGTCTATTCCTTTTTGTCCGTACTCTTTTGCTTCATATTTCATGAATACTCTGAATGCGAGTTCTGTTGCTTCAAACCACCTGTCTTTGGCACACGGAACTATATCGTAAACGGTTCCGTCCTTCATTGATGTTCTCATCAGCAGATCTCTGCTCCGGAAGGCATATCCTTTTCAGGAGTGAGAAGTGCGAGATTTCCTTCTGCATCCTCCGCACAAAGAAGCATTCCCTCAGAAACCACACCCGCTAAAGTTGCAGGCTTTAAGTTGGTAAGGACCATTACCTTCTTTCCGACCATCTCTTCTGCAGAGTAATACTGCTTTATGCCGGATACTATCTGTTTAACTTCGCTTCCGATCTTAACCTGTGAGCAGAGAAGCTTCTTTGACTTGGGTACTTCCTCACATTTAATTATCTTACCTACTCTGAACTGAAGCTTTGCGAAATCATCATATGTGATCTCAGGTTTCTTATCTATATCGATAACCTCTTCGTCAGCCTCGGCAACAATGCCGTTCTCACGCTCATATTCCGCTCTCTGAGCTGCCTGTATCTCTTCAACCTTTGCCATTACTTCCTTAAGATCAAGTCTTGCAAAGAGTATCTCTGGCTTGTCGGTCACCTTAGCACCCGACTCATAAAGACCGTATTTATCAAGATCATCAAAATTTCTTTCCTCTGCGTTCATCTGAGCAAGGATCCTGCCGGCTGTTTCAGGCATATAAGGGATAAGAAGATTAGCTCCTATGCAGATGGATTCTGTAAGATTGTACATTACCTCAGCCAGGCGGTCTTTCTTTGCCTCATCCTTGGCAAGAACCCATGGCTCTGTCTCATCTATGTATTTATTGCATCTTCTGAACAATGAAAGTACTTCACTGAGTGCATCGGCAACATGCATGTCATCCATACGCGCCTGTGCCTTGTCTCTTGTTGCGCAGACAACAGCTTTAAGATCTTCATCAACTGCATCGGTAACTCCGGTCTTTGTAACAACACCGCCAAAATACTTGTTGCTCATGGAGATCGTTCTGTTCACAAGGTTTCCTATGATATTTGCAAGATCTGAGTTGAATCTCTCAACAACAAGATCCCATGTGATGGTTCCGTCGTTTTCATAAGGCATCTCATGGAGCACGAAATATCTGACAGCATCCACACCGAACATATCAGCAAGGTCATCGGCATAGATAACGTTTCCGCGTGATTTACTCATCTTCTCTCCGCCCTGTAACAACCACGGATGTCCGAATACCTGCTTGGGAAGCGGCTCACCAAGTGCCATTAAGAATATAGGCCAGTAGATTGTATGGAATCTGATGATATCTTTTCCAATAAGATGAAGATCAGCGGGCCAGAGCTTCTTATACTGCTCGGTGCTGTTGCCTTCAGCATCATAACCTATACCGGTTATATAGTTGGAAAGAGCATCAAGCCATACATATACAACATGTTTATCATCAAAATCTACAGGGATACCCCATTTAAAGCTGGTCCTTGACACACACAGATCCTGAAGACCCGGAAGAAGGAAGTTGTTCATCATCTCATTCTTCCTTGATACAGGCTGTATGAATTCAGGATGTGTATTGATATAATCTATGAGTCTGTCGGCATATTTACTCATCTTGAAGAAATAAGCTTCTTCCTCTGCAGGTGTGACTTCACGACCACAGTCGGGACACTTTCCATCAACAAGCTGACTCTCTGTCCAGAATGACTCACAGGGAGTACAGTACATGCCTTTATAAGATCCCTTATATATATCACCCTGATCATAGAAACGCTTGAACATCTTCTGAACCTGCTTCTCATGATCGGCATCTGTTGTCCTTATGAACTTATCATAAGAGATATTGAGTGTTTTGCAGATATCCTTGATTATATCCGATACATTGTCAACAAACTCCTTGGGAGTTATGCCTGCTGCCTTAGCCTTTTCCTCAATCTTCTGACCATGCTCATCGGTTCCTGTCTGGAAGAAAACATCATAACCCTGCTGTCTCTTGTATCTGGCGATCGCATCCGCCATCACTATCTCATACGAGTTGCCTATATGAGGCTTTCCGGATGTATATGCGATAGCTGTTGTTAAATAGTATTTTCCTCTGTTCATAATATATAGCCTTTCATTTGAATTATTGTTCATTATCCCATGTGCCAAATGACACATTGTTTATTCTATCATAGTTTTTTCGTTAAAAAAAGACAACCGGTTCATCAAATATGACTACCGGTCGTCTTAAAAAATCTTTATCTCATTATAAGGATAAACAATTTATTATTCAGCCTCTGAATAGCTTACGCTCCACTCAGAAATGGTTCCGTCTGCAAGCATCTTTTCGATAGATGCATTGATCTTGTCAAGAAGCTCTGTGTTACCCTTCTTAACTGCGATACCATACTCTTCTGTTTCAAATGCGCTGGGATCCTCAACTATCTTTAAGTTCGGATTGTCCTTTACATACTTCTGAGCTGTTGCAGAATCGATGACAACTACGTCACATTTTCCGTTATTAAGTTCAAGGATAGCTTCTGTACCCTTCTTGAATGCTTCATAATCATATCCGAGATCCTGTACGCAAAGCTCACCTGTGTATCCCTGGATAACAACTATCTTCTTGCCTGCCATATCTGCAGCACTCTTGATATCAGAGTTCTGATCAACGATCATAACCTGAGTTGCTGTGTAATAAGGAACAGAGAAATCTACAGACTTAGCTCTCTCCTCTGTGATCGTCATACCTGAGATAACAGCATCAACCTGACCGTTCTCAAGAGCGATGAGCAGTGAATCGAATTCCATGTTTTCGATGGAAACTTCCAATCCATTCTGAGCGCCGAATTCTTTTACGATCGCCATATCGATACCGTCGTACTCACCGATAACACCTGCAGCGGTAACATACTCAAATGGCGGGAATTCTGCATTGGTACCGAATTTTACTGCTGATGATGCTTTAGAACCGCCACAACCGGTCAACATGACTACCATCATTGCTGTTAAAAGCATTAATGAAACTAACTTTTTCATGATCTTCTCCTCTTTCTGTTTTTGTTTTTCCCATACTTTTACTATCTTTATAAGCAAAATCTGATAAAGATAAACAGTAGTTTAGCAAATTATACGATTATGTCAAGTTTTTAGCATGAAAATAGCCCGGGTGGCAATTCCCGGGCTATCTCCTGTGCGTACACACATTACCTTCAATAGTATTCATGCGATTCCATGTCCTTCAGTGAATATATACTACCAAAAGAAGTGTAATACATCTGATACACAAATCACACAATTCGAAAAATAAATTTGATTTTCTATTAAGTATTAATCAAAATCGTCGATTTGTTTATATCAAGTCTAATATGCTAATCAAAAAAGACAATGAATCGGTTTGATACAATTCACTGCCTTTAACTGTTCTATTAGATAAGCACCTTACTTAAGAAAACTTTCGTTCTTTCCTGCTTGGGATTGTCAAAAACTTCTCTGGGTTCTCCGCTTTCGAGTACCTTTCCTTCATCGATAAATAAAAGTCTGGTTCCAACTTCCTTGGCAAAGCCCATCTCATGAGTTACAACGACCATTGTCATACCGCTTTTTGCAAGGTTTTTCATAACATCCAGAACCTCACCTACCATTTCAGGATCAAGTGCAGATGTCGGCTCGTCAAAAAGCATGATCTCAGGTTCCATCGCCAGTGATCTTGCAATGGCAATACGCTGCTTCTGTCCGCCTGAAAGAGAACCTGGATATGCATCCGCTTTCTCTGAAAGTCCTACTATATTAAGCAGTTCCATTGCTTTTTCATTGGCCTGTTCAGGTGTCATCTTTCCCAGTTTCACCGGAGCAAGAGTAATGTTTTGCATTACCGTAAGATGCGGGAACAGGTTAAAATGCTGGAATACCATACCCATCTTTTGTCTTACCAGATTAACATCTACCTTGGGAAGATTTATCTGTTCACCGTCTATTATGACTTCACCGTCATCCGGTGTCTCCAAAAGATTTAGACACCTTAAAAAAGTGCTCTTTCCGGATCCTGACGGTCCGATAACAACAACAACTTCACCTTCATCTATCTCTTCTGTGATACCTGCAAGGACTTCCTTGCCATCAAAGCTCTTATGCAGATTGTTTACCTTTATTACTGCTTTGCCATCCATAGAAAATTCTCCTTGAATTATCTTTTATCCGACTTTCTTAAATGATCCTCATACTTTGCAAGCGCAAGTGTAAGAATCTTAATCAGCACAAAATAAATGATCGCTGTACCGATAAGAGGCATAAATGCTTCATATGTGGCACTCTTTATAAAATCTCCGGCTTTCTGTATATCCATGAGTCCTACATATCCGACGATTGCGGTCTCTTTTATGAGAGTGATGAACTCATTACACATGGCAGGGAATATGTTCTTTACAGCCTGAGGCACCACGATCTCCATCATGGTCTGTTTTGCATTAAGGCCCAGAGAACGTCCTGCTTCCGTCTGTCCTTTATCAATAGAAAGGATACCGGCCCTAATGATCTCTGAAACGTATGCACCCGAGTTGATACCGAATGCGATAGCCGCAATGATCCACTTCTCCCAGTTTACCGTAGCAAATATAACAAAGTATATGATCATAAGCTGTGTAACGGAGGGTGTTCCTCTGATCACATCCGTATAGACCTTACCTATTATATTGAGAAACTTTTTATTTGACAGATTGCATATCGCGATCAGAAATCCTATTATGATTCCCAAAAGTGCCGCCAAAAGAGAAACCTTTATGGTTATCCCTATACCTTTTAACAGCAAAAGATATCTGTCATCCTTTAAAAAACATCTTGCAAATGTATCAACTACATCTGCCCACCATTCTGTCATAAACTTTACCTCTTAATATGAGCTGTTATCCTACCAGTACTTAACCAGATCAGCCCAGCTGCTGGCTCCTATCACGTCCAGCGCAAACTTAGTATAGTCCAACGAATCTGCCATATCAAGATGCTTATATACCTCGTAAGCATACTTGTGTGCACCGTTCGCATGACTCAGTCCTACCGCCAGACCCTGGCTTAACTGGAGTCCGTCATCGGTTTCATGATTGATGATAAGTCCGTTGATGTGCGGATTCTTCTCACATATATAATATGCATAAGCGATGGCTGCTGCCTGAACAGCCTCACCGGATGTTGAAGTGAAACCAACCTCGCTTATGAACACTTCTCTTGTGGTCCCGTCATCCTTTAAGAAATTGGAACCGCATATATAATCGGTCACTATATTAACATTCTTCATGCTGACCATCGGCGTATCAACGCTCTGGGTCGTGTACTTCGCATAGCTTCCGGTATTCCAGAATGCCGCATTGGTAAGCGGAACCGGATATGAATGATATGCCAGATCCCAGTTGATGTTACCCCTGGTCTTTATGATAGAGTTGAAATCGTCCAGTATATCCCTGCCGTCGTAATCACCGTTATTAAGATTCCTGTTCCAGGTCTGATCGAGCGGCATATATACTTTCGCGCCGGCATTCACGCTCTTTATCGCATTATAGAATACCCTGAATCCTTTTGCATACTCATCGGCATATGTGTAATGATCGACCGCCGCATAATGATTCCATTCCTTTGTGGCATTGATCTCATTTGCTATGATCCAGTTGGATATCATGCCGTGTGCACCGGAATATCTCTCTGCAAGGAAGGTTGCTGCTGCTGCCATTGCATTTACTCCGGCCGCATCGGAGCCGTTGAACATGTAATACCATGACTGGGAAGCGCTTCTTGCATTGGGATGTATAAGCTCGGGATATGCGCCGTTACTGTTATTTAATATGACTGCTGTTGCCTGTATACCCTTCTTTTGAAGTGTTCCGAATACTATATCGAATTCAGCGACTGCCTGTCCGTTAAATGCATAAGTTTTACCGCCGTAATCATAGTATATAGTGGATTTGTTGGCACTTGTTGTGCCTCCCATGATATATCCGAGCGGTATATTGTAAGCTCCCTGCTTTACCCCCAGATCATCAAGCTCACTTCCGTGAAGTCTGTTCGGATCAACGATAAGACCCTTCACTGATGAAGTCTTCTTATAAGCATCAACCTTTGCTATGGCTTCCGGATTGGTGATGTATCTGCTCGTTCCTAGTATCTGGTATCTTCCACCGACCTTTGCGGCAACCACGAACTTCTTAAACAACCTGGTTCCCGCCTGTTTATGGTTAAGGTTGGCATACATAACGAACTTTGGATCCGTTTTTTCTATACGATATGTGTCCGCAGGTTCCGATCCTTCCGGTATAGAATTCTCATACGTATTGAGAGCAAAAAGATAAAGATCCTCCGAATCGGAATCAGGTATACCTTCCAGTATGCCTTCAACCTTTACTTTTGATGTGTCCTCCTGCATTATGACACAGTCTTCTATCGTCAGATAATCACAGGTATCACCCGAGATATCTATCTTTTTAAGCCAGCTATCCTCCCATGCCGCTTCAAGACCGTCAACAGCTTTAATTCGTGCATAAGCCGCTTCCTTTTCCTGCTCGGATATGGAAAATGCGCCTTCATCCACATTTGCTGTTTCCTCAGTCTGTTCAATGACCTCCTCTACATCACTGGCTATGCCATCTGCTTTATGAAAAGGTTTAAGTATGGCCAGGATGATTATTGCAAGTACGGCAATAACTCCGACTATAAGGGCTGCTGTTCTTCTGATAAGCTGTTTTTCTCGTGCAAGTCTGCTGGCCGATTTTGTTTTTACCAGCTCGATAACCTCTTTATTCTGTTTTAACCTCAAACTCTCCGGGCGTTTTTTACGCCTTTTGCGTTTTCTCTTTTCTTCACTCATAAATCCCAAAATTACCGTCTGCTGAGAAAACTACACTCTAAGAGAGTTGTTGCCTGTCTCGTGTTCCATTCTCCAATTTATACAACGCATCAGATAGTGCTCATATTCGGGGCTCTTGCACATACCCTTTCCTGCAACATCCGATATCTTTGCAACATCCATACCGTTGCAGGCTGTTGTCTTCATGACAATGTTCAAAGCCTCGACATCAGTATCATTTGCAATATAAGTACCTATACCGAAGGCAACCTTTGCCTTGCCCTCGAAATATCTCTTTATCTTTGTAGCACGCTCGAAATCCAGACTGTCACTAAAAAGAAGTGTCTTTGTCTTGGGATCTATACCGAGCTCTTTGTAATGCTCGATCATCTTGTCTCCCCATACAAACGGATCTCCGCTGTCATGTCTTACACCGCTGAAAAGTGTTGCATATGTCAGCTGGAAGTCCTCAAGGAAGCAGTCAGTTGTGATCGCATCTGTCAAAGCGGTTCCGTTTAATACTCCGTATTCCTTAACCCATGCATCAAGAGCATACCAGTTAGAGAATGCGGGATTGTGCTTATGATTACCCTGTCCTACACACATGATCCACTCATGGGCCATGGTTCCGACCGGTGTGATACCGAATTTCTTTGCAAGGTATACATTAGATGTTCCGACAAATGTTGATGACGGATATTTGTTTTCATGAAGAGTTTTTACAGCAAGCTCCTGTGCTTCTCCGGAAAGACGTCTTCTCATACCAAACTCAGAAAACGCTCCAAGTTCGAATTCTCCGTTCTTAAGTCTTTCGACCTTGGCATCAAGTCTCTTTTTAAAGCTTTCCATCAGCTCATCATAGTTGTAAGCCATTCTGAAATACACTTCATTTACTATCGCAAGTGTAGGTATCTCATACATGGATGTATTAAGCCATGTTCCTCTTGTCTCGATCGTAAGACCGCAGGGTGCATCTGTTCCGAATGTGAAATCATCATATCTGGGTTTCCAGAGTCTTAAGAAGTCACAGTATGAACCTCTTATCCATTTGATATTGTGGAGATACTCAAGTTCATCCTCATTAAAACGAAGATCACAGTACATCTTAATCTGTCTTTTGATCTCCTCGATCATCTCATCAGTAAAGTGCACATCCTCGTTCCTGCACTTAAAAGACCAGGTTGTCTTATATTCCGAAAACTGATGATATATTGCCTGTCCCATTGAAAACTTATATGCGTCTGTCTCAAGTAAGCTTACTATTATTGGATTCATAATCTCTTCCTTTCAACACAAAAATACCTTTACATTTTGGCAGTGTAAAGGTAATTATAACACGAAACCCCACGGTTCCTCAATATTGTGATATTTTTTAGAGTCTATTCATGTAAACTCATAGTCTGTTCTGAAAAATGTATAGCATCCGCAGTCCAAAAGCTTACCGTTATCATCGGTTAGCTCCACATCCACTGTTATGATATGGGAACCGCCTCTTTTAAGCTTTGCCTCACAGTATATATAAGTAGTCTTGTGGGCAGGCTCTAAAAAATGCAGATTTCCTTCTATGGTCGTTACCGCATATCCCGACATGTTTGCCAGCGTTCCCGCTATGGTATCTGCCAGTGAATAAAGGCTTCCTCCGTGCATTGTACCGTAAGGATTTGTTAGCTTTTTTGCAAAAGGCATTCTTCCCTTTGCATGTTCATTATCAAGTTCAAGGAGTTCTATATCCAGCATACGGATATAATCACTCTGTTCAAGAAAAGCTACTACCGCATTTTTTATATTGTTATTGTCCACTGTATTGCTACTCATCGTTTCCTTTTGTTATATAATCCCTGTCCCACAGCATAACATTTAATTTCTTTGCCATATCAACTGCAGGCTGTGTAAAATACTGGTTCGTCATAACGACCCCGACCATTCTGTCATAATAGTCTTTTCCGGCATATACTTCCTGTATCGCTTTTACTCCTATGGGTTTGTCATAGCATTTACACTGAAACGCATAACTCACACCATCTTTCTCAGCCAGTATGTCAACTCCGAAATCACCGCTTCCTTTTGTGACTTCAACATCAACAAAACCCATCTCTGTAAGGATATCGGCACAATAATACTCAAATTCATGCCCCTCCATCTCATCCATATATAACGGTTTTGTATGTCTGTTTTTTATGATAATGACCGTTATAAGCAGGATAATGACCACTATCAGTAAGATAATAAGGTATTTTAGCATATATATTTAACTCTGATGCTCTGTCACATACTTTGTGTAAAGCTCGATGAACTCATCTTTTCTTCCGCGGGAGAGCACATGACTTTCACCGTCCGAAAGTATCACGGCACCACCCTGAATACGTTTTATCGCCTGCATATTGACCGCAAGTCCACGTTTTATCTCTATAAAGTTCTCACCAAACTGATCTATGACTTCGGAAAAGTTCATATGCACACGATTGATCTTACCGTCTTTCATGGTTATCTTCGTGTAATGCTTCTCACTCTCGATACGGATGACTTTATCCGGTACAAATGCATGCATCTCACCTGTGGCACGAAGCACGACAGGTTTTTTTGCCTCGGTATTGAGTTTTACCCTGGCTATCGCTTTAACGATATCCAGCTCACTGTAAGGCTTTACCAGATAATCCGCCGCACGCACACGGAATGCATCAACAGCAAAATCACGGCTGGAGGTACTGAAGATTATCTCAGTCTCAGGTGTTATCTCTCTTACCTGGCGGGCAATGTCCATACCGTTTTCTTCATTCATATAAATATCCATGAAGATACAGTCATATGGCTGAACATTTGTTAAGTTATCCAGAAGCTCTTTACCGCTGGCATAATAATCAATTGTCATATCCTGCGTAAGATCTGCAAGGGCGAATTCAATTTTAGCCGCATCGGTTCTTTCATCATCACAAATAGCTATGCGCATATGCTTGCGTCCTCCAAGTTTTTACGATATGATTTTCCTATGACACCTATAAATAATCCGTTTTCAATATCGGAAACGATATTTTACGTTATCGTTAATACCGTTCCGTACATATTGTTTGTAGTTTATACCTTCCGCAATCACTTAAGGTTTTCGCGAAAGGTTAATGTTGTTTTCTTTATTATAGCAAATCTTTTGATATGCTCGCTATCTGTTATTCGAATGAGTTTTGATGTCTTTCCAAGTGCAGCCGGTGATGTACTGATATCATTGTTACAGATAGGTCTGATATTCATCGTCATAAAGGATCATCCCGGAAAACTCATCTTCGTTGTTTTCAGTCTGACCAACTTCGCAAATATGGCGATAATCATCTCAAAATTCCTTGAAAGCAGATTCTTTCCCAATGAGGCTCTGCTACGTTATCATTTTACATATACCATTTTTTTGCTGTTTGTGGAAGTCATAATGTTGCCACTTCTTTATCTTTTTGTTTACAGAGCCGTCTGTCCTGAAGATAATGAAAGCCTTGGTCTCTCATTGACAGAGCATGCCCAGGAGATATCTCATATGTGGCTTTCACTGTGGCTGATACCCGCCCTGTTTTATATCGTCTGGGTATATCATTTCTACTTTGGAGAAAAGAGCGCACTTCTTAAAGCCATGGATCCTATTGATACAGGCTATATAGTTTTGGTAGATATAGGGTCTGTACTCATATACCGTACCATCTTAAATCTGGTTTCAACTCAGGAAAAATATCTTAGACTACAGGCAGAGAATCAGTCCTTCTCCATGAGAGAAGTTCAGTACGACAGCCTGAACAGACAGATAGAAGAAACGCGAAGAACAAGACATGATCTTCGTCATCACGTGAATATACTTAAGATAATACGTGAGACTGGAGATATGGAAACTCTCGATGATCTGATCGCAAGATACGAGCAGCAGTATTCGATCCAGCCTTTACGTTTCTGTGAAAACGATACCGTCAATTCGATCCTGTTCTACTATTTTAACCGTACGAAAAACTCTGAAGTTGATTTTGATGTGATTTGCAACATACCTGAAGAGATATCGATAGACAGGATAGAGCTTTCCGTTCTTTTCGGAAATCTCCTGGAAAATGCTATAGAAGCGACAATAAAAAAAGAAACCGGCCGCTTTATACGTGTCCGCAGCAGTTTCTCCGGAGAATGTCTGTCACTTATCATAAGCAACAGTTATGAGATCATGCCTGAACAGCACGGAGAAGTCTTCCGTTCAAAGAAGCATTCCGGAAACGGAATAGGGATCGAGTCCGTGAAAAACATTTCTCTACATTATCACGGAACCTCTTCATTTACATTCCAGGACGGTATATTTACCGCATCCGTACTTTTATATCCCGATACTACAGACAGCAAAACCGGCAGATAACTGCCGGTTTCAGAGTGTAGACAAAGTCCACGGCGAAAGTCGTGGATTTTTCCATGTAAAAGTGCCGTAAAGCCTTTATTTACCTGGGGTTGAGGCACTTTTTCTGGTATAATAGAAGTATCAAAATCGAGGAGCGATGAACGCCTTA
>JAFZRZ010000051.1 GCA_017619635.1 Lachnospiraceae bacterium
AAGGCTAAGAAGAAGGCGCTTAAGCGTCAGCCAGAGACCGCAGTGCGGAAGGCGAACTATTCAGAGCCTCTTTAGAGGCAAGCAGGGAACCGCGGCTTATAGCCGCAGAGCAAACCACCGGCTAAGCCGGTGGTCATGATTTGACAAAACAAAATAACAATATATAATTAGGCTTATATAACAAGAGTTATATAAAAGGAGATATGAACATGCCACCAAAAGTAAAGATAACGAAAAAGATGGTTGAGGATGCGTCTTTTAAAGTGATAAGAGCAAACGGCCATGAGAACCTTAACGCCAGAACGATCGCAGAGTCTTTGGGATGTTCCACACAGCCAGTGCTTTACACATTCAAAACTGTGGATGAGATACGAGAAGCGGCTTATGCGATGGCGGATAAATACCATACTGAGTTCATCATGCCAAAAGAGACTGACAGAAATCCGATGCTTACTCTTGGGCTTAATTATGTTCGGTTTGGATACGAAGAGAAGAATCTTTTCCGTTTTCTGTTCCAAACAGACAAGTATGGTGGAAAGAATATCGAAGCGCTGATGAGTGATCCGGGACTGTCGGATATTCTGAAAGTTATGGCAGGAGGACTAAAGGTGGATACAGACCAGGCAAAGGAAATGTTTCTGGCATTCTTCTGTGTCGCTCACGGTCTTGCAAGTCTGCTGGCAAATAACTCAATGAAATATGATGAGGATTATATCACGAAGATGCTTGAACAAGTATTCATCGGTATGGTTGCTTCAAGGAAGGGAAAATGATCATGAGAAGATTATACGAGAAAAAGGAGATTCTTTTTGCTGTACTATGGATCGTGGCATATTGCGTTGTGATTTCAAAACTTAAGGGGCAGTTCGGATACGCTAGTATATGGGTACTGCTTGCGTTGATCATATTTGCTGCAGGGATCACCACATTTGTAAAGGTTAACATGCTTGAGAAAAAGTACGGCCTTACAGGATTCCCAAAGGATATGAAGAAGTATCTGTTCTTTATCCCTATGTTCGTGATAGCTACGGGAAATATCTGGGACGGTTTTTCACTCTCATTCAAAGGTACAGAGCTTATGATCGCGACACTCTCCATGATCCTTGTCGGATTTGTTGAAGAGATGATCTTCAGAGGTTTTCTGTTCAAAGCTATGCTCGGGAACGGGAAAACGATTCCTGCTATAATAGTATCTGCGGTGACATTTGGCATAGGCCATATTGTGAATCTGTTGGCGGGGCAGGCAAGCTTTGAGACTGTGATGCAGGTGATATTTGCAATCAGCTGGGGATTTATTTTTACAATGGCGTTTTATAAGAGTAAAAGCCTTATACCTTGTATAATCGCACATGCTATGGTGGATGCTGTCTCGCTTTATGGTGCGGATACAGAATTGGGTGATTGGATAAATATCGCAGTGACTATCCTGGTAGCTGTGATCTACAGCATCTATCTTGGAAGAATTAAAAATGACGTAACAGAATAAAAAGAAAACCACTTTTTACATTTGTATGTCTGTGAAAACAAATCGCTGTTTTACAAACAGATCGATAACAGATTGTATAACAGGCAGATACAACAGATGACTTGGAGGAAGCTAAATGATTTTTTATGAATTTGGAAATATAAAAAATCCGTCTATTCTATGTATGCATGGAATGATGCAGGATTGGAACAGTGAATATGAATTGTTGAAACCATTGGAGAAATATTACAGGCTCATTATTCCTGCAATGGATGGGTTTTATGACGGAAGCCCGGATTTCTCGAGCTTCGCTGATCAGAGCTCTCAGATCGAGGAGTATATTCAAAGAGAACATAACGGAGAATTATTCGGCGCATATGGAGCCTCGCAGGGCGGACTGATGCTGACAGAAATCCTGTCAAGAGATCGCATAAAGATCGATACTGTGATAATGGACGGGGTTTATGTCGCACATCAGGGCAGGATCGCTGGTTGGCTTACATATAAAATGTTTTGTATATATAAAAATACAGGTAAATTTCCTGTTTTGATCAATCTCATGATGAAACTTATGGGAACAAACAAGGATGATATGCTGGGTGGTATGGAAAAAACATTATATCTGCGGGCAAGTGATAATACCATAAAACGTAATTTCATCGAAAACTATACCTATCACACCCGCCCGTCAATTGCAGCAACTTCAGCAAAGGTGTATCTGTGGTGCGGGAGCAAAGAGCCATATGCAATAAAGTCTCATAAGATTCTGAAAAAATATTTAAAGAACTACGAAGAAGAAATCATGCCTGGATTTGGACATGGAGAGTTTCTGTTGTTCCATCAGGAAGAAATATGTCAGAAGATTCATGATACATTAAGCCGCAAGATGATCTTATAGACAAATTCGTGTTTGTCGGATAGAACACCTTTTGTAAAAAAAGAAAAGAAAAAGAGCTCAGTACATGTGTGGTTCTTCTTGCTGCGTTTGTGTTGTAGACTATGTTTATCAAATGTATTTTTGTGATAATTGGATAACTATAATGAACGCGTGATAGAATTGGTGGTGATACACATGAAGATGCCTGATAAACCTAATAGCAGAAATAAAAGATATGTTAGATTGCATAACTTAATTGACCTCATTATGTACACGATTATGAGAACGACCGCATAGGAATGAGGTATTTGTTGGGACACTGGGTGATGAATTCGCAAAATAAATAAGTAAGGGAAGGCTTTGTTATCATGACTAAAGAAGAGTTTTTGAAATTGGATTATGGCAATATCGTTACCTGCAAAAGATTTCCCGGGGAAGTATACGAGATAGATGATACCGATGTGTTTGGCGTTGGGGATCGCGACCCGATATTTCGTGTATTTGGTGCTAAAGACAGAACTAACAATAAAGATATTCGAATAGATATGCAGAACTATTCCGTTTGGGATGTATTATACTGATAGAGGCAGTAGAATACTTCTCGGTTGATATGTTATGGGAATAGATGATTAGTTTGCATCAAGTTTAAAGCCCCACCATTTGAGATAGTAATCCGTGACTTGGATGTTTTTTAGGTCGTGTGTGTGTTTCTTTTGCTACAGTAAAAGGCCTCCTGAAGATTTTTTAATCTTAGGAGCCCTTTTTTTATAACAATAATGAGATTATACAGGATATTACTTTTTATTATTTCTTGATGCCAGGATCAAACTGCTCGACTTTAAGCGTACCATAATGGTTTGCATGATAAGTGACATTATCATTATCAAAAGGTCTAAAGTAAACATAGTAAGAGGTTGTCTGGATGTCTTTATAGACACCTTCCGCGATGATGATATCATCTCCTCCGCTTGCACTCACTCTATGAAGAGCAGGAGTACCGACACTTACCTGATAATAGATAAGATCACCGATCTTATTATAGAAATCAAGTCTTTCAGTGCTTATGATTTCTTCTGTTTCTGACTGGGGATTATATCTGTGAAGCTCATAATCTGACATCGGATCTATGAAATATATCCATCCGTCATCATCATATGCAGGCATATACACGTCGTGAGCCCAATAGTCTTCGGATTGTTCTGTTGCAGGATCATAGATATAAAGATGATGATCCTTTGACATATTTCCGTAATATATATAACCCCAGTGAGGATTTACAAAGCTTACCATCTGATCGACTACTTCATGGTTATCCTTCTTATGTGTCGTGACTGAATAGATGGTAGTGCCTGATGATTTGATATAGTTTTGATAATACAGTTTGTTTCCGTAAAGAAGAGCGCTTGCAACAGGATTTGTCGTATAGCATATAGAAGAACTTCCGGTGTGGGATATACTGTATAGACCGGCTGATTTTCTCACATAACCAAGACCCTGTCCATTTGATTTTGCAGACATTGAATAATATATCCTGGAGTCATCAACATTAAGAGAGATGACAGCGGTGGAAGATATCTTCTTTACGTTTGTCTCATCAGAATTCATAACATAAAGAGCATCATTATCATATGAATTTGCAAAGTAAACCTTTCCGTCATGTTCGCAGAATTTTCCGTCATTTAAGAGATTGTATACCGTGTTGCCGATATAGTCATCACTGTTAAGGCTTTTTTGATCCATGACATAACGGACGATATAGATCCCTGATATCATAAGGAGAATACATAAAGTTATTAAAATGGCTTTTACATTCTTATTCATGCGGTCACCTTTTGAATGAATATCATGTTTATCATCAACTTAAGTATACCACCAATTTCCTTGATATCATAGTTATTCTGGGTTAAGATAATCTTATATTAATGTGGTGAGGTAATAAGAAAAATGCTTACTGATGAACTTATAGTATACAGGACTGATGAGAATGAGATCCTGTATGATATGGCTTATATAATAGACTGTTTTGAGAGCAGCCTGGATGATGATGAAGCTTTGATAGAAGAGCTCAGAGAATTATACTTCGACTGCATCCACAGGCTGATAGAACTTGCGGGAAATCATGGATTCTACGGTAATCTGTGGCACTGTTATCTGACTGATATCTTAGTTAATAACGAGAACAGTTACAGCAGGGCAACAGAGATCGTGGGACCTGTAGGAGGTTCGATAAATAATGCAGTACTTCATGACATAGAGATATTTAAGGAACTCTTTGATTATGATTTTTATGCAATAAATGAATGGCTTGGTGTTGACTGTTTTTCTATCATCGAAGATTACGAAGCATCATCTGAGATGAGTAAGGTCTACAATCAGAGGATCAAGGAGCGTATCTGCACACTTGCTCGTAAATTCAGAGAAGATGATACTCCGGGTGATATGAAGGATTCGCTGACAACGTTTTACAAGGAATACGGTGTCGGAAGATTCGGACTCCATAAAGCGTTCAGGGTTGTTGGAAGCCCTAAGGGAACCACCATAGTTCCCATCCTTAACATAGCTCATGTAAAACTTGATGATCTTGTAGGATATGAGATAGCAAAGAAGAAACTCATAGATAATACTGAAGCATTTGTAAATGGCAGAAAAGCAAATAACTGTCTGCTTTTTGGTGATGCCGGTACAGGTAAGTCATCATCTATAAAAGCAATTGCAAATGCATATTATGATAAAGGACTAAGGATAATAGAGATATATAAGCATCAGTTTAAGATGCTAAATGATGTAATAGCACAGATTAAGAACCGTAACTATAAATTCATTATCTTTATGGATGATCTGAGCTTTGAGGATTTTGAGATAGAGTATAAATATCTCAAAGCTGTAATAGAAGGCGGACTTGAAAAGAAACCTTCAAATGTACTCATATATGCGACAAGTAACAGAAGACACATCGTTAATGAGACAATTACTGAGCGTGAGAACAATATGCACTTAAGCGATACGATGCAGGAGAAGTTCTCACTCGTTGCAAGATTTGGCGTGACTATCTACTTTAGTTCGCCTGACAAGAAAGAATATCAGAACATTGTCAGAGTTCTGGCTGAGAGAAACGGTATCAAACTTAGTGATGAAAAGCTCATGCTTGAAGCAAACAAGTGGGAGATGAGCCATGGAGGCTTCTCTGGCAGGAGTGCACAGCAATTCATAGATTATCTGTTGGGTTTTGAAGAAGGAATATGATATGTCAAAAAAGGAACTGAAAAATCCGGAATATTATTATAACAGGGAACTAAGCTGGCTCAAATTTGATGCCAGGGTATTAAGCGAGGCTAAAGATCCAGAGATTGGACTCTTTGAGAGAATCAAGTTTTTGAGCATCACTGCTTCAAACCTTGATGAGTTTTTCATGATCAGGGTAGCATCACTTAAGGATATGGTAAATGCTGATTATCGTAAGGCTGATATAGCAGGACTTACTGCCAGAGAACAGCTCGACCGTATCGATGTATCTACCCATAAACTCGTTCTTGAACAGTATGATGTTTATAACAGTCTGCTTGATGAACTTAAGGATAACGGACTTATAATCCTTGATAAGAACAGCGAGCTTTCAGGAAGACAGGCAAAGTTTATCGAAAAGTACTTCATGTCAAATGTCTACCCTGTACTTACACCCATGGCTGTTGACAGTTCAAGACCTTTCCCTCTTATAAGGAATAAGTCTCTCAATATAGGTGCTATAGTTCATAAGAAGGATGATCCGGAAAAGGAGATTGAGTTTGCTACCGTTCAGGTTCCAAGCGTTCTTCAGCGTGTAATAGAGATACCTTCATCGGGAGATGTAAGGACTGTAATACTTTTGGAAGACATGATCGAGATGTATATCAGTAAGCTGTTTTTGCATTATGATATAGTTTCAACATGTCAGTTCAGGATAATGAGAAATGCCGACCTTACGATAGATGAGGATGAGGCTGCAGATCTTTTAAAAGAGATAGAAAGACAGATAAAAAAGAGACAGTGGGGTGAGGTCATCCGTCTTGAGATAGACGAGAACTGTGATGAGCAGCTTGTTGCTATTTTAAAGAATGAACTGGTAATAAAAGAAGAGGATATCTACTACATAAGCGGACCTTTGGATCTTACTTTCCTTATGAAGATATACGGAATGGAAGGCTATGATGCTTTGAAAGCAGAGCCTCATATACCTTCACCTGTTTATGAGATAAGAGACAAGGCTTCCGTTTTCGATGCAATAAGAGAAAAAGATATCCTTATGCATCATCCATATGAATCGTTTGAGCCTGTTGTTGATTTCATTAAAGAGGCAAGTGTTGATCCTAATGTACTTGCGATTAAGCAGACTCTGTACAGGGTTTCAGGTAATTCTCCGATCATAGCTGCTCTTGCAACAGCTGCTGAAAACGGCAAACAGGTAACTGTTCTGGTTGAACTGAAAGCACGTTTCGATGAAGAGAATAACATAGTCTGGGCAAGAAAACTTGAACATGCCGGGTGTCACGTTATATACGGACTTGTCGGATTAAAGACTCACAGCAAGATCACATTGGTTGTGAGAAAAGAGGATGACGGTATAAGAAGATATGTACATCTTGGAACCGGAAATTATAATGATGCGACAGCTAAGTTATATACAGATATAGGACTGTTCACATGCAGGGAATCATTCGGCGAGGATGCAACTGCTGTATTCAATATGCTCTCTGGTTATTCAGAACCTGAAGTTTGGAATAAGCTTTCACTTGCTCCTTTATGGCTAAAAGACAAATTCCTTGAACTGATAGACAGAGAAAAGAAGTTTGCAAAGAAGGGTAAGCCTGCTCACATTATAGCAAAGCTTAATTCTTTGTGTGATCAGGACATCATAAAGGCTTTGTATGAAGCTTCGATCGCAGGAGTTAAGATTGAACTCATTGTAAGAGGAATCTGTTGTCTTAAGGTCGGTATCCCAGGAGTAAGTGAGAATATAACAGTTCGTTCAATTATAGGTAACTTCCTTGAACACAGCAGGATATTCTATTTTGAGAATAACGGTATGCCTGAAGTATACTGCGGAAGTGCCGACTGGATGCCCAGAAATCTAGAGAGAAGAGTTGAGATACTTTTCCCCATCGAACAGGGTGAGTTAAAGAGAAAAGTATATCATATCCTGGATATGGAACTAAAGGATAATGTAAAGTCACATATCCTTATGCCTGACGGAACATACGTAAAAGAGAAGAATAAAAAGGAAAGACTTAATTCTCAGGAACTGTTTGTTAAGGAGGCAAGAAAAGAAGCCGATAAGCATATTGAAAAGGAAGTAAATGATTTCAGGAAAACCAGAAGATTCACTGTAGAAACACATGTAAACTGATCGGTGGGTTACGATTGAAAGGGGTGTGCATATGTATAATTTTGATGAGGTTGTACTTGATACTTTTTTAGAAGAACAGACAAAGCTGTTTCCTCAGGAAGTAGCTGCCACAAGAGAAGAGGCTGATGATTTTCTCTCAGAAGTCATGGCTGTCGTCGTTGATACACCAAAAGAAGTATGGGAATACTTTGACGAGGAATGTATCGATACTGACGGTGCAAATGAAGAAGAGATATTGGAAGCTGATGAGGTATTCGTACTTCCGGATGGAAGATACCTGATAGTTGAAGGATAATCATAATATTACTGTAAGGCCTGGCTTGATAGTCGGGCCTTTTTGCTGAACTAAAACAATTTGATGTAGTATAAATCGTAACAAGTCAAATATGACTAATTAAACTATTATTTTATTTATAATCAGTCAAATGTGAATAATTAAATATTGTTGTAAATATATACAGGTTTAAAGCAAAGTACCTTACAATCGAATCTTCATTAATAATGATAAATAGAATAAAAGTTAGGGCGGACATGCTGTCCGCCCAGTAATAGTTTATAGAGAGATTTAATTATATTACCACACTTCGGGTTCTGGTAAGCTTCCAACCCATTCGCCTACTAAGGCAAATTCACTGTCTTCTTCATTGTAGCATCCTATTGCTACTGTAACGGTTCCATCATCATTGTCTGTAATAGATGCTACTGCTTGATATTCTGTTGCATCAGTTCCAGCTGGATCATAATATTCACCCCAACTCCGATGATTGTTCTCTTCTGTATCTATATATGTACCGCCAGTTGTCTGATATGATGCTGAATCTATAACTGGAACTTCGTAAAAATCATAATCATACGTATTGGCCCAAACCCACATAAAATTTCCGTTTTCATCATTACCATCATTGCCAACTTCTATATAAGCAAGTCTGCTCCATTCCGGCCTAAATGTACCATATTCACCATCAATTGAATAATTTGGAGTTGCAAGCAATGGTGCATAATCATCAGGCGCGAAATCATCGAAATCAACATCCTCAATATAATCATAATCATATAATGCAAATCCTGTATATCCTGCAACTAAATATAAACCAATATAATCATTGTCATAATTGATCACTCCGATTGGTGTCATACCCTTAGCTTTCATGAGTGCTGCTGTATCTGCATCCGGAGGAGCCAATACTAAAACATTACCATCCTCATCTTCAACCTCAACAGGCTGTCCTGTCTGAGATGCTATCCACGCTGCCTTGGCTACTTTATAATCAGATGTTCCGATTGCTTTTGAAATTGCATAGATTTCAGGTGTAACAACAATAGAAGAATCTATAAGACTTGTAACTGTAATCTTGGCATTAGCGCAAGCTTCTAAAGTTGTAATGCTGAAATTGGGATCATTCTTTCCAATAGTTGCATAATGTCTGAAATAAGCCATTATGTCATTTCCAAACTGTGCTTTAAGAGCCGGATATGCTGATGCATATGCACTTGGATCAAAATAAGCATTACAGGTTCTTCCTTCGAAGATACCATTTTCGCAAAAATGCTTGAAAAGTTCACTGTCTTTAAGATTCGCAAGATCAGGATTATTGCTTCTGTAATAATTTAGATCAAACATTGATTTAAGAATAGCCTGATCATCTGCTGATATAGTTCCTTTGGCTATCTTGGTTCCATCTGTTACCTGGGTAAGTCCCTGAGCAAGAGAACCTATAGAACTGAAAAGAAGAGTAGATGCGAGAATAAACGCTGTCAAACATGCCATTAATTTTTTCTTCATATAAATTTCCTCCTTGAAATTTGTATTTTATGTTCTGATCACTGGGAGTGATTGGACTAAATCTACCAAAAAAGTTCAGAAATATCAATATAAAATGCTTATTCGGTTGAATTTGATGCTTATTTGGTTGAAGCTGTCTGACAACTTAATTTTATAATATATCATCCCGTATGTAATAAGACTGTAAGTGAAAAGAGAAGAGAAGAAAAAAGATTTTAGCACAAAAAAAGAACGACCGGTACAACGATCGATCGTTCTTTTGAGTGATGTTTATTGGATCAGGCGCCGCCTTTGATTATCACATTGATAACTTCAAGGTCTGTCTTATCCATATGATCTTTCTTTACAGCAAGGAAAGCATCGCTTGATATTCCAAGGTTTCCGATAAGAAGCTGAATATCTATCGGTATATCGTAAGTTGATACCGGTTCAGGTTCAGGCTCTTCGATAACGGGATGGAACTGTGCAGCAACCTTGGCAGCATCATAAGCTTCCTCGAGCATTCTTGTAAGTTCAAGAGCAGCTTGGTGTTCGGCTTCAGCTTTTGCTTTTGCAAGTGCTTTTGCTTCAGCTTCCATACGTTTCTCGATGGCGATCGCTTCAGCAGCGGCCTTTTCTTCAGCAGCCTTAGCAACGGCAGCTTTTGCATTTGCGTATTTCTCCTGAGCATCAAGTATAGCTTTTTCTATCTCAAGCTGTTCTTCAGGTGAAACAACAACTCTGTTGGCAAGCGCTTCTTCGAGTTCTTTTTGTTCCTTTGCGGCAACTTCTGCAGCAAACTGAGCTCTTGCAGCTTCATCTATAGCATTTTGGGTTTCCTGTTCGGCCATAGCTGCTTCATATGCAGCCTGTTCTTCCTCACGAGCCTTTGCTTCAGCTTCAGCTCTAGCAGCTTCCTCTTCAGCGGCAGCCTGTTCAGCAGCGAGAGCGGCTTCTTCGAGAGCGAGTCTTGCTTCTTCGGCGCGTCTTGCGTCTTCAGCAGCTTTAGCTTCTCTGGCACGTCTAGCTTCCTCGGCAGCCTTAGCGGCTTCTTCAAGTGCACGCTGTGCTTCAGCGGCGAGTCTTGCCTCTTCGGCAGCTCTTTCTTCAGCTTCACGTTTAGCTCTTTCTTCGGCTTCTTTAGCTTCCGCTATAGCTCTCTGAGCGGCAGCCATTGCTTCCTCAGCAGCCTTTGCGAGAGCAGCGGCTTTTTCAGCTTCTTCAGCAGCCTTTGCTTCAGCAGCGAGTCTTGCTTCTTCGAGAGCGGCAGCTCTTTCTGCAGCTTCTCTTGCGGCAGCTTCTGCAGCGAGAGTTTCATCATCAACTTCCGGAGGCTTAGGTATACTAACTTCAGGAAGAGGCTGAGCTGTGCCTTCCAAAGCACGTCTTGCTTCTTCGGCAGCTCTTTCTTCAGCAGCTTTTCTTGCAGCTTCTTCGGCGGCAGCTCTTTCAGCGGCCAAGCGTGCTTCTTCAGCTGCACGTCTGGCTTCCTCAGCAGCTTTCTCTTCAGCGGCACGTCTTGCTTCCTCGGCAGCTTTTTCGGCAGCGATACGAGCTTCTTCAGCTGCTTTTGCTTCAGCAGCGGCTCTTGCGGCTTCTTCTTCGGCAGCCTTTTCAGCAGCGATACGAGCTTCTTCAGCTGCTTTTTCAGCTGCAATACGGGCTTCCTGTGCAGCCTTTGCTTCAGCTGCAGCCTTAAGAGCAGCAGCTTTTTCCTCGGCAGCTTTGATAGCCTTTATCTTGGAAGGGAGAACACCCTTTTTGTTTTTGACAAGGTTATCAACAACGTTTACAGGTTCCCAGTCACGATGAGCAGCACGTTCATTGTTATAGTCAGCTTTATCGATCTGACAATCGGCTAAAAGCTCATCGATAGTATCATAGTAACTTCCGTCAAAATACAGCGTAGTAGGCTTCTTTGACACTAAATCTTTTAATCCCATTAAACATTTCCTCCATTGAAATTATTATAGTACTTTTTGTGGCTTTTTTAAATTGTTTTGCTCAAATTTTTGGATTTTTTCAAAATATGTTTTAATTTGTCATATATATTGATATAATATGAATGATTTTTACATTAAAAACACAATATAAAGGAGGTCAGTATGAAGTCATTTGTTAAGGAATTCAAGGAATTCATCTCAAAAGGCAATGTCATGGATATGGCAGTCGGCGTTATCATCGGCGGAGCGTTTACAGCTATCGTAACTTCTCTTGTAAATGATATCATTATGCCATTACTTTCTTTGTTGACCGGAGGACTTGATTTTTCTGAGCTTTGTATAAAGTTCGGAGAGGGAGAGGAGGCTGCATCACTTAATTACGGTGCATTTATCGCAGCTGTGATCAACTTCCTTCTTATCGCACTTGTTATCTTCATAATAATCAAAGCGATAAACAAGATGCCCAAGAAGAAAAAAGAAGAGGAAGCTCCCACAACAAAAGAGTGTCCTTTCTGCCACGAGACAATTTCCATCAAGGCTACAAAGTGTCCTCATTGTATTTCAGAACTTCCGACAGAAGAGTAGAAGTTATATAAAAAAGAACGTAAAAAAAGAGATACGGTTTTCCGTATCTCTTTTGCTTTGTATTGATAATATTATCTGCTCTTGATGATAGCATTGATAACATCGAGATCTGTCCAATCGTTGTGGATCTGCTTAACATACTGGAATCCAACCTTAGGAGTATTAAGGTTATTAAGCAGTTCATCGAAATCCTTAGAAGTCTCACCGATAGGATTGCCTTTTGTTGTAAGGATAGCATTAACGATATCGAGATCAGACATATCTGCCTGTACCTGCTTAACTACAAGGAAACCATCCTTTGCAATGTTAAGGTTAACAAGCAACTCATCAAATGCTTTTGCTGTGCTTCCGCTGGGAGCAGGAGCCGGTTTTGCTGCAGACTGGGTGTAATCATATTCATTCATAGCTGTTTCTACTTCCTCCTTTTTCTTGTCATCAGGTTTTACTTCTTCTGCCTTAGGAGCAGGAGCATCCTTGGTCTTGGGTTCTTCAACCGCAGCTTTTTCTTCAACCTTTTCGGGTTCAGCTTCTTTAGCTGCAGGCTTTTCGTCATCCTTTGCCGGAGCTGGCTTTTCTTCAGCCTTAGGAGCTTCGGGTGCCTTTTCTTCAGCTTTAGCAGGAGCAGGTTTATCTTCAGCCTTAGGAGTAGGTATTGAAACAGAAGCAGCCTTTATCTGTTCTTCGGTCTCTTTAACCTTTTCTTCAGCGGCCTTAACCTTTTCCTCAGCAGCTTTAGCTTTCTGTTCGGCAGCCTTAGCAGCTGCAACAGCAGCTTCAGCAGCGGCAGCGGCAACTTTAGCCTTGTGGTCCGGATTCTTTGAAGGTAAAACGCCCTTGTTAGACTTTACAAGGAAGTCAACAACATTCATCGCATCCCAGTCACGATGAGTAGCCTTTACTTGTGTGTAATCCGCCCTTTGAATATTACAAGCAGTACATAATTCGTCTACGCTACTGTAATACTCTCCATCAAAAAACAAGGTTGTGGGTTTTTTGACGGTGTCAATAACATCTTTTATTCCCATAATCATTCACCTCTCTTACAAATATTATATCTATTATATTCAAAAAAGCAAATCAATTTTTTGCAAAATTGTGTACTAAATAAATTCTTTTACTATATATTGTGAAAGTCCGTCATTATCATTGTCAAATTCTGATAATATATCTGCGAATTCGAAAATTGCGGGGTCACCGTTTGACATCGCTATACCCGTGCCTGCAGCCTGTATCATGGATACATCGTTGTATGCGTCACCCGCAGCGTAGGACTGAGAAATCGGAATATTCAGATAATTGCATAACCATTCAAGTGAACTGCCTTTTCCTGCTTTAGCTGAAATGACTTCCAGATACCATTCGTTAGAAAAGAGAGTGTTAAGATGAGGATACATCTCGTGTACCTTTTTTCCGAAACGGTCAAGTCTGTCATGATCATCAAGATCGATGGCCAGCATTTTAACCGGCGGCTTTTCAAGATGATCCCATGGGGTGTCTGTGATGATCAGCGGATGAGGACATCTTATCATATAGTAATCGACTTCCTTACTCTTTGAAGGAACGATGAGTTTATCATCCGTATATGTCTGGATATGTATATTCTCTTTCTTGGCCATGGGCCATATGTTTTTTACATCTTCGATGGATACAGGTTCATAAAGAAGAGTCTTTTGAGTATCACATTCGTATATCATAGCGCCGTTGGCGGCAGAGATATACATGCCGGGAAAGAGTATATCCAGCTTTTTTGCAGTATCTAATATACTGTGGATAGAACGGCCTGAAGAGAGTACGACCACATGACCTGCCTTGGTTATCTTTCTTATCACGTCTCTGGTATACTCACTGACCTGAGATTTATTATTAAGAAGTGTACCGTCCATGTCGGTAAACAAAATCTTTCTGTTCATATCATATCTGCCTGTTTCTGTACATGTTCTTTTTATTATGAAGAAGATATGTCAATACAGATTCGGGTACATGAAGTGATCCGTATCCTGTTCCGAGTTCGAGACCGGGTTTTGCTTTACCGTGGAAATCACTTCCTCCGCTTTCCAAGAGTTCATACTTCTTAGCTAACGCCCGCATATCACGCTCATCGGATTGAGAGTATGTGCTGTAATATACCTCCATGGCAACAAGACCTGCATCTTTGAGTTCATGTACCAGTTTATCGAGTCTTTCTTTTCCGTATCCATATAATAAGGGATGGGCTAGAACAGGGATACCGTCAGCACTTCGGATTAGTTCGATAGCTTGCATCGGTGTTACCTTTTCACGGGGGATAAAATATGGAGCATGATCCCCGATGTATCTTTCGAAAGCTTCAGCAGGGGATTTAACATATCCTTTTTCGCACATGAGCCTTGCATAGTGGGCTCTTGTTATAACAGAATCGGGAAATGTTGAAATAAGCTCATCATAATCGATCGGCATACCTGCTTCAGTGAGCTTTTTACACATCTTTTGGTTACGGTTTATTCTTGAATCCACGAATTCATGAAGCTTTTGGCAGAATTCCTCCTGATGGTGATCTATGCCAAGTCCGACTATATGTATATCCTGTCCATGATATTCGCTTGAAAGTTCAACTCCGGGTATGACCATAAGACCTGTCTTAAAGCCTCTGATTATGGCTTCGTCAAGTCCTTCTGTGGTATCGTGATCCGTAAGAGCGATAGCTGCAAGATCTTTGCTGACGGCAAGGTCGACCAGTTCGGATGGTGTGAGATTACCGTCAGATTTGTCACTGTGAGTGTGAAGATCTACATATCTCAAATGTTATCATCCTCTCTGTTAGCAATATAAACCGTACGCTTTCTTGCCATCTCATCACTCTCTAAGTATTCGTCGTAAGTTGTGATCTTGTCGATGATGCTTCCGTCAGGCATTATCTCGATGATCCTGTTTGCCGTTGTCTGAACAAACTGATGGTCACGGCAGGAGAACAGAGCAACGCCTTTGTATTTTATAAGTCCCTCGTTGAGAGCTGTGATAGATTCCATGTCCAGGTGGTTTGTGGGCTCATCCAGAATAAGACAGTTTGCACCTGAGATCATCATCTTTGAGAGCATACATCTAACCTTTTCACCACCGGAGAGTACCTTAACTTTCTTTACACCGTCTTCACCGGCAAAGAGCATTCTTCCAAGGAATCCTCTTACATATGTTACATCCTTGACGGGAGAGTAGCCTGTAAGCCAGTCAACGATGGTATAGTCATTATTAAACTCTGAACTGTTATCCTTGGGGAAGTAAGCCTGAGATGTTGTGACGCCCCATTTGAAAGTACCTGAATCTGGCTCGATCTCACCCATGAGTATCTGGAAGAGAGTGGTCTTTGCAAGCTCGTTACTTCCAACAAAAGCGATCTTATCGTCATGTCCCATGATGAATGAGACATTGTCCAGAACCTTTTCACCGTTGATTGTCTTTGATATATTCTCGACTGTGAGGACTTCATTACCGATCTCTCTGTCGGGTCTGAAGTCAATATAAGGATATTTTCTTGAAGAAGGCTTGATCTCATCAAGCTCGATCTTTTCGAGAGCTCTTTTTCTTGAAGTAGCCTGCTTGGACTTTGAAGCATTTGCAGAGAAACGTGATATGAATTCCTGCAGCTCCTTGATCTTTTCTTCTTTCTTTTTATTAGCTTCCTTCATCTGTTTGATAAGAAGCTGACTTGACTCATACCAGAAATCGTAGTTACCTGCATAGAGCTGGATCTTTCCGTAATCTATGTCTGCAGTATGAGTACATACTTTATTTAAGAAATATCTGTCATGGCTGACTACGATGACAGTGTTCTCAAAGTTTATAAGAAATTCCTCGAGCCATGCGATAGCGTCAAGATCAAGGTGGTTGGTAGGCTCATCGAGAAGAAGTATATCGGGGTTACCAAAAAGTGCTTTTGCAAGAAGGACTTTGACTTTCTGATTACCGTCTAAATCTCTCATCTGGCTGTAATGAAACTCGGTATCGATACCAAGACCGTTTAAGAGCATTGCTGCATTTGATTCTGCTTCCCAACCGTCCATCTCTGCAAATTCAGCTTCCAGTTCACTTGCCCGTATTCCATCCTCATCAGAGAAATCTTCCTTTGCATAGATGGCATCTTTTTCCTTCATGATCTCATAGAGACGCTTATTGCCGAGGATTACAGTATCCAAAACAGAGTAATCATCATATTTGAAGTGATCCTGTTCGAGAACAGACATACGCTGTCCGGGAGTGATAGCGATATCACCGTTTGTTGTCTCAAGCTCACCTGAGAGTATCTTTAAGAATGTAGACTTACCTGCACCGTTAGCACCGATGAGTCCATAGCAGTTTCCTTCCGTGAATTTGATATTTACATCTTCAAAAAGGGCTTTTTTTCCGAATCGAAGAGTAACATTGTTAGCACTTATCATAATATCTCACCTTTTCTTATTTATATGTTTATCCGTTAACCTTCATTATTCTATATAAAGAACGCTCAAAATGCAAGAAACTCCTGATATTTGAGAAGAATAAAAACATAAAATAATAAATCGACATATTTAAAATATGGAATAATTGTGAAAATTTACGAAAATGCTTTCAAATATCTAATATCTTTAGTAAAATAAGTAAAAATGTAGGCATTTAACCGACTGATTTAACAGGGTGAATGCTCACGGGGAGGTGTTTCTATGGATTTTGAGAGAATCAGGCAGAATAAGACTGCCATCAAGCTGTTCAATATTCTCGGTTTTTTACTGATAATACTGAACGTGGTCGCAGCGATCATCAAGAGTGAAAGATGGGACAGAGCGCTGATCTTCAGTGCTATCATGTTTGTTTCCATCATTATCATTTCTGTGATCTCAAACAACAAGAGAGATGCCATCGCTATCAGATATGCGATGATGTTCTCATTCCTATTCTTTTATCTGGGGATAGTCGTAACTTCTTCAATACAGATGATATTCGTCTGTGTCCTGCCGGCACTTGCTTTAACGGTTGTTTTCAACGATCCCAAATTCACGGTTACGTATACGATCGCTGCTGAAGTGATCAATATTTTCTCTGTAATCTACAGAATGGGCATAGTTAAGGACGGATATATCACGACTGACTATGCGATTGTTCAGATACTCTTTATCGGCCTTACAGGTTTTGTATGCTGTATGTCCACAAAATTTGTATCAGATATCAATAAAGAAAAGATGAACATCGTATACAGAGAAGAGGAAAGACAGAGAGAGAATTCCGAGATGCTCATGGATATCGGTCATACGATGTCAACAGGCATAGAGGAAAGTGTTCTTAAGATGAACACTCTAAAATCTTCTATCGGAGAGACACAAAACAACATGGCTCAGATAACCAGCGGAATAAACGATACGGCAAATTCAGTGCAGGATCAGCTGGAAATGACAGGAAGCATCCAGGAACAGATCAAACTTGTAACAGAAACATCGGATGCGATAAACGGCTCAGTTGAGAATTCGACCAGGATAATCGATGAGAGCATGAACATCATGGATGTTATGTTAAAAGACGTTGAGGCTTCAGAGATAGCAGGACAGGATGTTAAACTATCTCTTGCCCAGCTTGAAGAAAATACAAAATCAATGAAACAGATCGTTTCGATGATAAATGAGGTCGCTGACCAGACATCACTGCTAGCTTTAAATGCTTCGATTGAGGCTGCAAGAGCGGGAGAAGCGGGAAGAGGTTTTGCGGTTGTCGCAGGAGAGGTAAACAATCTTTCCGTTCAGACTCAGAATGCCACAACAGAGATATCCGCTCTTATCGATGAGATCTCGGCCCAGGTAAACTCCGTTGTTGAAAAGACTGAGATACTGCTTGCAAACAATGAAAGACAAAGCGACAGTGCTTCCGCAACAAGTTTAAAGCTTGTTGAGATACAAAACTGCAGCAAGGAGATCGATACAAATTCTGACGGACTTAGTTCTGCTGTCAAAGCACTGCAGAGTGCAAACTCTGTGATAGTAAACAATATCAGCAATGTATCTGCTGTATCACAGGAGGTTGCCGCACAGGCTTCTGCTTCATATGAAGAGGCCAACAAAAACCTTGCTGTCGTGGATGAGATGATGGAGATCGTAAACAGATTAAACGAATCTGCCGAGATACTTAACAATCTCTGATCATTATCTTTAGATCATAAGGCCCGAAGTGTTTTCTTCGGGTCTATTTTAGTGATTTCCTTAAGACTGATCAGATATATCCCTTATGTCAGCCTGAACACTTACAGAATTTATAAAAAAACAATAAAAAAGCATTATATATAGTTGAAATATTTTTTTCATTCATTAAAATATCTTTTTAGAGTAATAACAAAGGAGGCTATTATCATGAAGTTAGTTCCATTAGGCGACAGAGTCGTATTAAAACAGTTGGTTGCAGAAGAGACAACTAAATCCGGAATCGTATTACCCGGTCAGAACAAGGAGAAACCGCAGCAGGCTGAGGTTATAGCAGTTGGCCCCGGCGGTGTTGTTGACGGCAAAGAAGTTAAGATGGAAGTCAAAGTTGGCGACAACGTAATATATTCTAAGTATGCCGGCACGGATGTTAAGCTTGATGATGAGGAGTTCATCATTGTAAAGCAGGCTGATATCCTTGCTGTTATCGAGTAATATTTTTTAAAGGAGATGAATCAACAATGGCAAAAGAGATCAAATATGGTGCAGAAGCACGTGCCGCACTTGAGAGCGGTGTAAATCAGCTGGCTGATACAGTCAGAGTAACACTTGGACCCAAAGGAAGAAATGTAGTTCTTGATAAGAGTTTCGGAACACCCCTTATCACAAACGACGGTGTTACGATCGCAAAAGAGATTGAGCTTGAAGATGCATTCGAGAACATGGGTGCTCAACTTGTTAAGGAAGTTGCCACAAAGACAAATGATGTAGCAGGTGACGGTACAACAACAGCTACAGTACTTGCTCAGGCAATGATCCATGAAGGTATAAAGAACATCGCTGCAGGCGCTAATCCCATCATCCTTAGAAAAGGTATGAAGAAGGCAACAGATACTGCTGTAGAAGCTATCGCAAAGATGAGCTCAAAGGTTAACGGAAAAGAGCATATCGCAAGAGTTGCTGCAATTTCAGCAGGTGACGAGGAAGTCGGAAATCTTGTTGCGGATGCTATGGAAAAGGTTTCAGGCGACGGCGTTATAACAATAGAAGAATCTAAGACAATGCAGACAGAACTCGACCTTGTTGAAGGTATGCAGTTCGACAGAGGATACATCTCAGCTTACATGGTATCTGATACAGAGAAGATGGAAGCAGTTCTGGATAATCCTTATATCCTTATTACAGATAAGAAGATCTCTAACATCCAGGAGATCCTTCCCATCCTCGAGCAGATCGTACAGTCAGGCGCTAAGCTTCTTATAGTAGCTGAGGATGTTGAGGGCGAGGCTCTTACAACTCTTATCGTTAACAAACTCCGTGGTACATTCAATGTTGTAGCTGTAAAGGCTCCCGGATACGGTGACAGACGTAAGGCTATGCTTGAAGATATCGCTATTCTTACAGGCGGTAAGGTTATTTCTGAGGAAGTTGGTCTTGATCTTAAAGAGGCAACTATCGACATGCTCGGAAGAGCAAAATCAGTTAAGGTTGCAAAAGAGAATACAGTCATCGTTGAAGGCGCAGGCGACAAGGCTGCTATCGATGCACGTATCGGACAGATCAAGAGACAGATCGAAGAGACGACTTCTGATTTTGATAAAGAAAAACTCCAGGAGAGACTTGCTAAACTGGCAGGTGGCGTAGCTGTTATACGTGTAGGTGCAGCAACAGAGACAGAGATGAAAGAAGCTAAGCTTCGTCTTGAAGATGCTCTTGCAGCAACACGTGCAGCTGTAGAAGAAGGTATCATCGCGGGCGGCGGATCTGCTTACATCCATGCATCAAAGGATGTTGCAAAGCTTGCTGAGACACTCGAAGGTGATGAGAAGACAGGTGCCAACATCGTTCTTAAGGCACTTGAGGCTCCTTTGTTCCACATTGCTAACAATGCAGGACTTGAAGGCGCTGTTATAGTTAACAAGGTACGTGAGGAGAAAGCCGGTGTTGGCTTCGATGCTCTCAATGAAAAGTATGTGGATATGGTTTCTGCAGGTATCCTTGATCCCGCAAAGGTTTCAAGAAGTGCTCTTCAGAATGCATGCTCAGTTGCATCTACACTCCTTACAACTGAATCCGTTGTTGCAAACATCAAGGAGGATGTTCCTCCGATGCCTGCAGGTGGCGGAATGGGCGGTATGATGTAATATCGTTAATAAAGTTAGAAAAGCGTTCGGCTTAAAGGTCGGACGCTTTTTTTAAATTTTTTTAGAAAAATGTGTTGACATCCATCTGTTATAGGTGTATATATAACACATAAACAGTTAACACTAACAGTTACAAATGTGAGGTGATCATATGCAACTGTCGCAGAACTCGGGTATACCGATATATCAGCAGATAGCTGATGCTTTTAAAACAGACATCCTTACCGGGAAGTATCAACAGGGAGAATACCTTCCGTCAATTAGGGGATTGGCTAAAGACTTAAAGATAAGTGTTATCACAACGATGAAAGCTTATGAGCTTTTGGAAGCAGAAGGGCTTGTTACAGCAGCACAGGGTAAAGGATATTTTGTGAATGCACAAAACAGCGAGATGCTTAAAGAACAGCACTTAAGAAAAGTCGAAGATGCTTTAACGGACGCGATCAATTATTCAAAGATAGCTGGGCTTACCCAAAATGAACTGACACAAATGCTTACAGCTTTATATGAATTTTCGCAGGATGAGAACAGATAGGAGGAGTAACAAATGGAATTCACAAGTGTCATCAAAGGAACAGATCTTAAGAAGAGATACAGTAACTTCGAACTTGATATCCCTGATCTTAGGATACCCCAGGGCCTTGCAACAGCACTTATAGGTGAGAACGGTGCAGGTAAGACAACACTGTTAAACATGCTTTCCGGTACAAAGCTTGATTTTGAGGGAGATCTTACATTCTTTGAAAAGTATTCCAATGACCAGAAGGAAAAAGATCCGAAGGTAAAGAACAGGATAGGATATACGGGTCCAGGAAGATATTATCTTCCCAACTGGTCGGTAAAAGATATAGAAGTCATCAGTGAAACGATATTTGATGATTTTGATGCGGGCAAATTTGAAAGACTGTGCGAAGAGCTTGCGCTGTTTGGCGATTCAAATCCTGACTGGGATAAGAAAAACGGTGATCTGTCAGACGGAACAAAGATGAAACTCATGCTTGCCGGAGCACTCGCAAGAGATACAGAGCTTCTGATAATGGATGAACCGGCATCGCCTCTGGATCCGCTGATGAGAGATGTTCTTTGCGGCCTTATTGGTGATTATATAAGTAAAGGTGATGGAAAACACACAGTATTTTTCTCAACTCATAATATTTCCGATATGGAGATGATCACAGATTATGCGATGATCATGGAACACGGAAATATCGTAGAAGAGGGCTACGTTGAGGAATTGAAAGAAAAATATGTTCTTGTAAAAGGGGATGCGGCCGATACAGATGCTGCAAAAGACATACTATACTCGATAAGTGTTAATCCTTACGGATTTGAAGGTATCTGTCTTGCGCAGGATCTGGACAGGCTTGCAGGTATGAAAGTCACAAAAGAAACGCCGACTCTTTATCAGATAAGCGTTGCTGTAATGAAGAATAATACAAAGATCAAATGCATGGTTTAAAAGGCCTTTAAAGGGGAGGAACATTAGATGTTCAAATGTTATAAGGCTATACTTGGAAGTAAATACTTTATTGTTGTGAATCTGATAATACCGATCATATTCTTCTGTTTCGGGCTCTTAAAACCGGTACATAATGATGATCTGATATCGATATGGTGTTTTTCCATAGCGGTAATGATAGAAATCGGAAGCGAGTATTTTGGTTTAGGGCCGATATACAGGAAACGCGGATTCAATATGGAGTATTTAAAGACCGGATATGGCGGGATGGAATTATTAAGAAAAGCTGTAAGGACTGACAGCATTTTAAGATGTGTTAGATGTCTGATATATATCATAGTACCGACACTTATAGTTGAGAGTACAGACTATTATACAAGAGCCATCACAGCAGGATTTATCCTTGCGTGGGTTTCGGTACTCTCAGTAAATGTGACGAGGTATATTTCAATATTCTCATTCATGTTTCTGGTAAACATACCTTTTTTGGTACCGTCAGCAACGATGTATGCGGTAGCAAGACTGCTTCCCGGGATGTGGGTGAGCGTACTCATCACATCAGTGATCTTACTGATAGTCGGATTTTTCTTTTCCGACTGGCTGCTTAATAAAAAGATAAAAGCTTCATATATTGACAGATGATAAAGCATCGAAAGGACAGGATATGAAAGAATATATAAAATTACTCAAATTATGCAAATACGGATTCAGATTCAAACTTAACCTTGCCTGCTTCCTGATATTTTTGGGAGTTGGGATCCTGATAGAGATAACTTCAAAAGGAAATAACATGCTCGGAGGCTTTTATATAGTGATCTGCAGCATGTACATGTATCAGTTTTTTATCTCACTGTCACTGACCGATTTTGTTCAGTCATCAGGACTTAAATATAAACTGCATGTTGTTCTGCCAGTCGTTGCAAATGTTGTTTTCTGCTTCATATTATATTCGTTTGTTGCAGGGTTTAGATTTCTGGTACTGAAAAACAATCCGGCAGATGAGAGTACCATGGTCACGACGATTCTCTTGTGTGCATTGTTTATAATCGTGTTATATATATACACAGCATTCGCATATAAATACTTTATAGTAGCCGTGGTCGTGTTCTGTATAACATTTTCTGTGGCAATGGGGGTCATCGGAACCGATCCTTCCGCTTACTGCCCGGATATCTCCTACGGATGCGCAGTACTTATAGGATACGCTGCGGTATTCTTAGGAGGTCTTGCAGAGTTTATAATTGGTAAACTTTTATATAAGAAGCCTTTATCCGAAAGGGCATTCAGGGGTATATTCAAATCTCAGATCGAATGATCATGATTCTCGACATTGACATATATTTCTGTTATCATCTATATATTCATATGAAGATATGAGTGCTTTGCGGTTAGGAGTATATTTAAGTGTTTGAGAAAAATGATTCATTATATAAATCAGAAAAAAGACTGCAGGATGTCCTTGTGACATGTTCCAAGGCAGTCTTTTTTGCGTTCCTTGCTTTTACTTTCGCATGTATCATCTATTATCATGTGATGGATAAAGAAAAAGGCGTTGATATAGATGAGCCCAGATTCATAGAAGAGTGGACTGTCATTAATGACAACGGTGATACATTTAAAACAGGAAGGGAACTGATAGAAAACAGAAGATATAAAAATCCCTATACGATAATAGCCACATTACCTGAAGACATTAAAGATAATGAGGTGCTTTGCTATGCGGCATGTAAAAGCTATACGGTTTACATTGACGGACAAGTAAGATACGAATTTAATGAAGACAGGGATATGGTAATGCCCGGAGGTGCGGTAAAAACATACTACAGGACATTACAGTTAAGACCTGAGGATTCCGGCAAAGAGATAAGAATGGTCAGGATATCTGTTTCAAGACATCCTGAGATTGTTCCCGTAACATTCGTTTCTACACTCGGGGGAGCTTTTTACGAGATGATGAAAAACGACGGACTTTCTTTCTTTATGTCTTTGGTCCTTTTGATGTTCTCGCTGGCTGTAATCATAGTTGCTCTTGTATTCATTATTAAGAACAAGAAAATGATAAACATGTTCTACGGATCGTTCGCGATATTTATCGTTGCATGCTGGCTTGTTACCAATTCATATATGTATCCTATAGCATTCGGTCATTACCATATAGACGGAATATCAAACTATATGTTCTGTCTGATGCTTCCATTCTGTCTTATCTTTTACATGGACATGATCCAGAAGCAGAGATTCAGAAAAGTGATGTCTATACTCTTGGTGATCTCAAGCCTTGATGCGATCATATGGACAGTACTGCATCTAACAGAGGTATATTCTTACAGCTATGCACTCCCTTATATAAACCTGATCCTGGGTATGATCGTGGTTGCAGGATTTGTTCTTCTTTTGATAGATCTTAAAAAAGGTCATCTTCATGAATATATCTACACGGCAGTGGGGCTTGCAGGATTTATGTCTTTGTGCGTGTTAGAGATAATAATGATCTTATTCTTTAAGTTTAGAGATGACTCTATCCCGATCCTTCTAGGACTTATATTCATGCTCGCACTTGTCGTCATACAGCAGGTTGATGATCTTAAGAAGATAAATGAGGAGAAACAGAGAGCTGTTGACATGTCTAACGCAAAGACACGTTTCCTAGCGAGCATGTCTCATGAGATAAGAACTCCGATCAATTCCATCCTCGGAATGAATGAGATGATCTTAAGAGAAAATGATGATGAGGTCATCGACAAATATGCAAGAAGTGTCAGAAGTTCCGGAAAGATGCTTTTAACACTTGTTAATGATGTTCTTGATTTTTCAAAGATAGAAGCCGGTAAAGTTGAGATAAACAAGGCAAATTACTCACTTTCAAGACTATTGAGTGAGATAATGCCTCTGATAAGGGAAAGATCTGATGATAAAAGCCTAGATTTTATTACAAAGATAAAGGGTGAGATCCCGGATGGTCAGTATTCGGATGAGTTCAGGATAAAACAGATACTGATAAATATTATCAACAATGCTGTAAAGTATACTGATGAAGGAAGTGTTATCCTTTCTGTTTCAGGTAAATACAGAACTGAGGATATATTTGAACTTAACCTTGATGTCAGTGATACGGGAAGAGGAATAAAGAAAGAGGAACTCCCGAATCTGTTCGATGCTTTCTCGAGAGCTGACATGGGAAAGAACAGGAATATCGAAGGTACAGGTCTTGGACTTGCTATAGTTAAAAGTGTTGTTGACACTCTGGGTGGTACCATAGATGTTGAGAGTGAGTATGGAAAAGGCTCCAAGTTTATGGTGATGGTGCCTGTAAAGGTCACTGATAAGACACCTGTTAGTGAGGATTTTGAGAGCGGATTTAACAGGAATGATGTTAAAGAGGATGACTGTGAATTCACTGCTCCCGAAGCAAAAGTTCTTGCCGTCGATGATAACCATTCTAATCTGACAATTGTAAAACTATTCCTTAAGAGAACCGGCATAATACCTGATCTTTGCAGTAATGGTGATGATGCTGTAAAGAAATGTAAGGAAAAGAAATACGATCTTATCTTGCTTGACCATATGATGCCTAAGCCTGACGGTGTAGAGACTCTTAAGACGATCAAAAACGATAAGGATTCGCTAAACAGAGATACCACAGCCATAGTCCTTACAGCAAACGCATTGGCCGGTAGCAGACAGATGTATATGGATGCAGGATTTGCCGATTACCTGACAAAGCCTGTTGAAGCAAAAGTGTTGGAAGATACTGTAAAGCGTTATCTTCCAAAGGATAAGATACTTAATGTGGACAGTATTTCTGAGAAAGAAGATAATCCGGATGATTTTATCGAGGAATTTTTGCCTGAGGATAATACATCATCAAATATAAATGTTTCTCTCAAAGAAAGGCTTTCTGAAATAGAAGGAATGGATTATGATGTGGCTCTTTCACATGCTGCTCATGATGATGAAGTACTAAAGGACATACTCTCAAGCATAGTTGATGAAAGTCATGACAGGATAGAACGCATGAGAAAAAGCGTTACAGAAAAGAATTTTGAGAGTTATGAGATAGATGCGCATGCTGTTAAGGGGCTTATGGCTACTATAGGTGTGCAGAAGCTTCATGAAAGAGCAAAACAGCATGAATTTGCTGCAAAAGATAAAAAGTATGAATTAATAGAAGAAGATTCTGACGGATTGATCGAAGAATATGCTTCAATATGCGAAAAAATAAAGAAAGCTATTGATTTCTGATATAATATATGGTAATCTATCATGGTCGCGAAAATAGATGGTCCTCTGTTACTGATGTGATATGAACATCCATACAATAAGGAGATATAGAAATGAACGAGATTATTAAAGCTATTGAAGATGAACAGCTCAAGGCTGAAGTTCCTGCATTTGAAGTAGGTGACACAGTTAAGGTTCACGGTAAGATCAAGGAAGGTAACAGAGAGCGTATTCAGGTTTTTGAAGGCACTGTTATCAAGATGCAGGGTGGTTCAAACAGAGCTACATTTACTGTACGTAAGACTTCTAACGGCGTAGGTGTTGAGAAGACATGGCCGCTTCACTCACCCAATGTTGTAAAGGTTGAAGTTATAAGACACGGTAAAGTAAGACGTGCTAAACTGTTCTACTTAAGAGACAGAGTTGGTAAGTCAGCTAAGGTTAAAGAAGTTCTTAGATAAAACGATTAAAAAAGGGTCAGAAATGACCCTTTTTTGCTTTATTGGGATTTGGCAAAAAGAGGCGTAAACTTCAGGGGTAAAGTATGTCAAATAAAAAGGGTTTGAGTTTTTCGAGAAAAAGAAGAAAAGTATCATCGGAGGTCGGACGTGAGATAATAAACTATCTTATCGGTATTTCCGTTGCCATGATAATAGCTGTGTTTTTGTCGTATAACTGGGGCGGAAAGACCTCGGTTATCGGTGTTTCTATGGAAAACACACTCTACAGCGGACAGACAATACTGATAAGCAGACTTTCATATCTTGTGCTCAAGCCAAAGGTTGGAGATGTCATAGTTTTTAAACCAAACGGAAATAAGAACACCCACTATTATGTTAAAAGGGTTGTTGCGACTCCGGGAGATACGGTCGAATTCAGAGACGGCCGTCTGTATGTTAACGGTAAACAGGAAACAGGTGGATTTGATAAGGTTGCGGATCCCGGTATAGCCGAATCACCGATCGTACTGGGGGCTGATGAGTATTTTGTTCTTGGTGATAACAGAAACAACAGTGAGGATTCAAGATCCGGAAACATAGGTCCTGTAAGCAAGAGCCTCATTGAAGGCAGGGCATGGTTTAAACTGACAATGAATGACAGTTACATGGGATTTATAGACAGGGGAGTGGACTGATATGGCAAATGAACAGATCATAAACTGGTATCCCGGTCATATGACGAAAGCAAAACGTCAGATGCAGGAGGATATAAAACTTATCGATCTTATTATAGAGATAGTTGATGCCAGGATACCTCTGTCAAGCAGGAATCCTGATATAGATGAGCTTGGAAAGAACAGATCACGTATCGTTCTGTTAAACAAAGCAGATCTTGCTGATCCCAATGCGAGTAAGGAATGGATAAATTATTTTGAGAAGAAGGGTATCATATGTCTTGAGATAGATTCGAGAAATAAAGGAAGTCTGTCAAAGATCAAGGATATGGTACTTGATGCCTGTAAGGAAAAGATAGAGCGTGACAGAAAAAGAGGTATCATAAACAGACCGGTGAGAGCCATGGTCGTTGGTATACCAAATGTCGGAAAATCAACATTTATTAATTCCTATGCGGGAAGAGCATGTGCAAAGACCGGGAACAAACCCGGAGTGACCAAAGGCAAGCAGTGGATAAAGCTTAATAAAAATCTCGAGCTTTTGGATACACCGGGAATCTTATGGCCTAAATTTGAGGATCCGCAGACAGGCCTTAAACTGGCATATATCGGTTCCATAAACGACGGTATCATAGTAATAGAAGAGTTGGCATGCAATTTCATAGAACATGTATCAAAAAGGTATCCGAATTGTATAAAAAAGGCGTATAATATTGAGGATGACAATTTAGAGCCTTATAAGATTTTGGAGGCTGTTGCCGTTAAGAGGGGATGCCTGTTAAAAGCGGGTGAACCTGATATCACTAAGGCAGCAAAGCTTATAATGGATGATTTCAGAGCCGGTAAGCTGGGAAGGATTACATTGGAATCGGTATGAAAAAGAAAGAAATACTAAAAGAGATCTTAAGCACAAGTCTTTATCTGTTGGGAGTACTCCTCGTTACATTTTTGCTCGTAAAGTTTGTTGTTCAGCGTACAGAGGTATTGAGCGGTTCAATGGAGCCCACTCTCTACAAAGGGGAGAGCTATCTGGTTGATAAGATATCCTACAGGTTCAAAGAACCTGAAAGATATGACATTATAACTTTCAAGTATAAATATGCAGAAAAGACCTATTACGTTAAAAGGATCATAGGACTTCCCGGAGAAAAAGTCTTTATAGACGAATACGGTACCATCTTTATCAATGACAAGGTACTGGTTGAGAATTACGGAAATGCAGTTATCGAAAACCCAGGACTTGCGGCAGAACCAATAAAACTTGGTGATGATGAATACTTTGTTATGGGCGATAACCGTAACGACAGTCAGGATTCGAGATATCCGCAGGTAGGTGCGGTAAAACGTGAACAGATACTCGGAAAACTCTGGGTTCAGATTTGGCCTCTAAACAGACTGAGGTTCATGAAGGGCAAATAGATGACCAAAGCAGAAGAAAAAGAGCTCAAAAGACAGGAAAAACTCGCAAAAGAGATAGCAAGATGCGAAGAGCTTAAAAAATATGAGAAAGAATATGAATCCTTCGGCTATATATGCGGTATAGACGAAGTGGGAAGAGGTCCTCTTGCAGGGCCTGTTGTCGCAGGTGCCGTTATACTTCCGAAGGACTGTGACATCCTTTATATAAATGATTCAAAGAAACTCTCTGAAAAAAAGAGAGAAGAACTCTATGATGTTATCATGGAAAAAGCCGTGGCTGTAGGCATAGGATATGCGACTCACGAAAGGATAGATGAGATAAATATCTTACAGGCAACCTATGAAGCCATGCGTGAAGCTATCAGTAAATTGAGCGTAAAACCCGATATATTATTAAACGATGCGGTTACTATACCTTTGGTCGATATAAAGCAGGTGCCCATTATTAAAGGAGATGCAAAATCAATCTCTATCGGTGCTGCCTCAATAATTGCCAAAGTGACAAGAGACAGGCTGATGGTCGAATATGACAAAAAATGGCCTCAGTACAACTTCGCATCAAATAAGGGATACGGTTCGGCTGCGCATATAGCTGCCATAAAGGAATATGGTCCCTGTGAGATACACAGAAGAAGCTTTATAAAGAACTTTGTATGATAAAGGTGTCATATGGCGATTAATCTGCTCGGAAATCTTAATACAAACACCGCTTACAATACCCAGGCCAATACAGGTATTGATCAGTCAACTGCGGCTCAGCTCAATCAGATCTCTGACAGCAGAGCACTCATGGCTCAGATCAGAGCATTGATGCCCGGACAGACTATCGCAGGACAGCTTGTTGAACAGGAAGGCAAATCTTTACAGTTGTTATTAAACAACAATGTCTTACTTAACACCACTTTGGATTCTCAGACCGCACTCACAACAGGTCAGAATATCTCATTTGAAGTAAAAAGCAATAATAACGGTCAGCTTGTGCTCAGACCGCTTCATTTGAATGTCAGCAATCAGGCAACTGCATTTAAAGCTCTTGAAAGTGCTAATGTTCAGGTGAATGATGCGACTTTGAAGATGGTAGATTCACTGATGAAAGAAGGCATGCCCATTAACAGGGAGACACTTCAGAGCATAAACAGGGATATCAATATGTTCCCACAGGCAGATGTGAATGACATAGTCATGCTTCATAAGCTGGATATGCCTGTTAATGAAGCCAACATTGAGCAGATGCATCTGTACAACAATAATAATCAGTGGATGCTTGAAAACGTATCAGATCTTACAGAGGATCTGACACAATTATTTACTCAGGTTGCCGATGAACCTGAGGTGCTTAACAAGCTTACGACTGAGCTTGAGAAACTCTTTTCAAATGAGCAGGTTACAGAGAATACGGAAGGTAAACAGCAGGTTGCAGGTGAAAATGCACTGACACAGGACGGAAAGATGATAATCCGTGAGGAGGATGCGCAGAATGCTCAAAAGCAAGAGACTGTAACAAGCAAAAATGTATTTGATATATTAAAACAGGCCACACCCGAGAAGTTAAAAGATCCTGCATTTGCAAAAGAAGTTAAGACAGCACTGAATGATGCCATAAGCAATAAGATGCTAATGGAGCCTGAAAAGGTGGCTGACAAAGAGTATATCAAAAACTATTATGATAAGGTTAAAGACCTTACGGGAAAACTTGAAGAGGTTTTAGCCCAGAACGGTAAGGCAGACACAGCACTTGCCAAAGATGTATCACAGATAAGAAATAACGTTGATTTCATGAATCAGATCAACGAACTCTATAACTATGTGCAGCTGCCTTTAAAGATGGCGGGGGCACAGGCAAACGGCGATCTGTATGTTTATGCAAAGAAGAAAAACGGCTCTCAAAAAGATGCAGACGAACCTCTGACAGCGCTTTTACATCTTTCTATGGAAGCACTCGGAAACATGGATATCTTCTTAAAGCTGCAAAACGAGAAGCTCTCAACAAAATTTTGCTTGGAGAGAGAGGAACTCATCGATTTTGTTGAAGAGCATATAGATGAGCTAAATGAGAGACTCATTGAAAAAGGCTACAATATAGACACAACTGTTGGCAAGCTTGAGGACAAAGAGAGAACGGTCATCGACAATATCAAGTCTGAATCTCCGCAGATAAGCGTATTAAGTACTCAGGCATTTGACGCGAGGGCATAGATATGGCAAAAGATACTAAAGCAAAAACTGCCATAGCGCTTGAATACAATCCCGACGAAGCAGCCCCCAAGGTCATAGCAACAGGTAAAGGTCTCGTTGCCGAAAAAATCATAGAAAAAGCCAAGGAAGCAAATGTGCCGGTACATGCGGACGGTAAGCTTGCAGCAACGCTTTCAAAGTTAGAGATAGGCGACATGATACCGCCCGAACTCTATGAGGCCGTGGCCGAGATCCTGGTATTCGTGGATGCGCTTGAAAAGATAAAGAAAAAAGGCGGTTGATCAAAATAAAAAGTAAAGATAATGCCTTCCCGGCAGATATGATATAATCTGTCTGGAAGGTTTATTTTGTTTGTTAAGAAAGATTTAATAATTTTATGTTATATTTCTTTATAATAGGCTGATAGATTTGTTATAAGGCAAATGTTTGGGAGGAAAGGGATTGAAAACAAATATACTTGTTGTAGATGACGACAGAGAGATAGTTGATGCGATAGAGATATATCTTTTACAGGAAGATTTTGATGTGTACAAGGCATATGACGGTGAGGAAGCAATAAAGATGCTTAAATCACATGATATACATCTTATTCTTCTTGATATCATGATGCCTGTCCTTGACGGTATTCATGCTGCCATAAAGATAAGAGAATACAGCTCTGTTCCGATAATCTTTTTATCTGCAAAATCTGAAGATTCGGATAAGATACTCGGACTTAATATCGGAGCGGATGATTATATAACAAAACCTTTCAATCCTCTCGAACTTGTTGCGAGAGTCAAATCAAATCTGAGAAGATACACGACACTTGGAAGCATAGATGCTTCGGAAGACAACACATTTTCTGTTGGCGGACTTGTGATAAACGATGATACCAAAGAGGTTACTGTTGAAGGAAACAGTGTCAAGTTGACACCCATCGAATACAATATACTTTTGCTTCTGGTTAAGAACCAGGGAAGAGTATTCTCTATAGATCAGATCTATGAGAACATATGGGAAGAGGAAGCTATTGGCGCCGATAACACAGTGGCTGTTCATATAAGGCATATCAGGGAAAAGATCGAGATAAATCCCAAAGAGCCCAGATATCTTAAAGTCGTATGGGGCGTAGGATACAAGATAGAGAAACAGTGATTTTGTGAGGATATTTTAAAGATGTTTACTTATAAAAGCGGGGGAGATACAAAATGAAAAAGGGAATTGGAAAAGTTAAAAGGTTTTTGCTGATCTTTTTGAGTACGCTGCTCATAGCGACAACGTTTCTTACAGCATATATCTTTATTGAAGATTCCACGATGATAGTGGATTACGGAAAGTCTAAGACCAGACACTTCTTACCGTTCTTTGAAAGAGACGGTGTGGCTTATGAGGACTCGGAACTATTTGACAGACTGTTTGAAGACAGTGTTGATGATATCGTAAGGATGGCTGTCATTAAAAACCAGATGGAGACAGACGGAGCATACGATCCTAAAAAAGTAGTTGATATCAAGGCTTTTGCAAACAGGAATAACGTGGCTTATGATGACACGGTTTCTGTTCAGTACTACCTTGATGATCTTATCAACTGGGGAAACAGGGGGATAGATTATAAAGAAGTAAGTGCATCCGCAATGCCTTTTGAGGTTGACGGTGACGTCGTAACGATAGCGATATCAAGATATAAGACGGTAGAGGGCAAGGATCTTCTTTCCTGTGCTTCCAACTATCAGGAATACCAGGAACTAGTAAATGACCTTACAGAGGCTACAAAAGCTTTGTTCTCCAACTATCAGGAATATGTCATGTATAATGACAGATATGGTGTCGGAAAGAGCAACATGCTTTACTGCATCCAGATGTACAATGACGGAAAGCCTGTAAGATTCACAAACATGGAAGTCATCAGTATCAAGCATACGGTTGACGAGATAACTGGTCTGTTCAAAAAGCAGGTAAAGTATCTTTACTTCAATCCCGATAAGATGACAATGGTGAGCAACACTGATATAAATGCGATCACCATGCAGAGCATCATTAACAACTACAGTTATTCATTCTCCGATAACTCACGCATATGGATCGGCTTTGACAACATGTACAGTGCTGATGACGGATTTGCGCAGGGCAAGAGATATTATGATAACAAGACTGCCGGTTCAGACGGAATCACGATGTTAGTGGTTGTATGGATATCTTTCTTTGCATACTTAAGTCTGTTCATCTACCTTATGATAAAGGAAGGAAGACCTGCAAAGATTGAGACCGAAGAAGATAACGACAAGATCATCCTTAAGAGGATAGATCACATGCCCATTGAATTTCTTGTGGTCCTTGCATTCGGTATCATAGTTCTTGATATGATCGTCGCATACTATGTAGCAGCTTATGCGGAAAAAAATCTCTTTGGCGGAGTTATAGTCTACGTTGCCATAGTTGCATGCACATTTATTCTTAATTATACATTCATGCCAATGGTCTTATGTTTTGTCAGAAAAGTGAAAGCAAAGAACCTTTGGGAGAACAGCTGTATTAAGTGGCTTATCGAGCAGATAAGAAAATACACTATAGAGGCATATGACAACGGACATGCTCTTATCAGGACATGGATACCCTATATCCTGTTCCTTTTATGCAATCTTATATTCATAATACTTGCTCCTATCGGACTTATAGTTGCCGCTGTTTTTGATATCCTGGTGGGTATCTATCTGTACAGGAACAATAAGGAACGTCAGGAGATAGTAAAGAGCATAAATATAATAAGCGAATCGGATATAAAGCACCAGATGGATACCAAGGGTATGCACGGTGACAATCTCGAACTTGCAAAAGCTGTAAACAATATCGGTGACGGAATAAGAAAGGCTGTTGAGACATCTATGAAGGATGAAAAGATGAAAGCCGATCTTATAACCAATGTCTCTCATGATATAAAGACTCCCCTTACTTCTATAATCAACTATGTTGATCTTATAAAGAGAGAGAATATCCAGGATGAGAAGATACAGGGATATATAGACATACTCGATCAGAAAAGTCAGAGATTAAAGCAGCTGACAGATGATCTTGTAGAAGCGTCAAAGATAAGCAGCGGAAACATAGTACTTAACTTTGAAAAGATAAATATTGTTGAACTCATAAATCAGTCAATCGGAGAATATGAGGATAAATTCGCCGATCACGGTTTGAAATGCAGATTCACACCTCCTCAGAACAGCATCTATATAAGTGTTGATGCAAAGAGCATGTTCAGGATCATAGAGAATCTGTATAACAATATCTATAAATATGCTCTTCAGGGTACAAGAGTATATATCGATATAGAGCAGTTTGGTGTGGAAGGTGCACAGAGAGTTCAGCTTTCCGTCAAGAACATATCCGAGAATCAGCTCAACATGTCAGCTCAGGAACTTATAGAGAGATTCAAGCAGGGAGATGAGTCGAGAAAGACTGAAGGAAGCGGTCTTGGACTTTCGATAGCCAAGAGTCTGACTGAGGCTATGAACGGTCAGTTTGATATCTTCCTTGACGGGGATCTGTTCAAAGTAATCCTCACATTTCCATGTGTACAGTAGTAATACAGTTTTGAAAAAAGTGGCACACTTGAGTGAAAACGCTTAAGTGTGCTATAATTTATGTCTATGATGGACAGGGAGAAAAGAAGAAACATAATAAGGAAGATAGTCAGATTCTGGTTTAAGCATGAAATGGCTATCGCTATAGGTCTGATACTTGTCTTTATACTTACTACGACAGCTATCTTGTATGTTTGTTTTGCCGGAGACAGAAAGCCTGACGAGAGCGAGACTGTTTCTGAAGATACAAGTTATTCGGGTATATTTGATACCGACGAATCAGGACAGATAGTAAAGAGCACAAGAAACACACGTAAGACTGTCACGACCACCACATCAGGCGGTGAGGTTAAAGAAGAGGAATATAAGACCGTCCTTGAATATAATGCTGATACAAAACCCGGCTACATGAACAACTGTATCTTTCTTGGAGATTCCAGAACAGTTGCCATGGTCAGTTATGGGTTTGTTTCTGATGAGAATGTTCTTGCCAAGGTCGGCATAAGCCATCAGGCTGTAATGTCCACCACGTTTACGCAAAACTCAGGAAAGCAGTATACCATAGCTCAGTATCTTAAATCGCATAAGGCACCTGTTATCTATATAGGATACGGTGTAAACGGAATGAACGGAAATGAGGAGCAGTATGAGAAGTCATACAAGGAAGTTGTCGAAAAGATAATGGATCTTGCTCCTGACAGTGAGATAGTTCTTATGGCTATCTGGCCCGTTAATGATTATGGTTCATATAAGAACACGGTAAGAAATGAATGGGTTAACAAATACAATGATTTCTTAAAGACACTTGCGGAATACGAGGGAATATTCTATCTCGATGTTGATACGATCCTCAGAGATTCCGATGGACAGATAAAAGGCGAATATGATGCAGGCGACGGTCTGCATTACAGAGCATGTGCTTATACAGTAATTCTTGAATATATAATCCACCATCCGGTAAAAGGCATTTCGGATGATGGTGAATTTGTGGTTAAGTATGTAAAGCCTACGGGTGATTTCAAGAAGATGATGAAAGAGACTACGACTCTGCCTGCAAACGTCCAGGTTGTCGAGCCTGAAGAGGTTAATCAGGAAGTCAATGAAGAACTTCTTATAACTCCTTCACCAACAGTTG
>JAFZRZ010000052.1 GCA_017619635.1 Lachnospiraceae bacterium
GTGGGATAACGAAATTATATCGTATATCTCAAAGATCCATGAATATAAAGGAAAACAGGAACTCTTTCTCCGGCAGAAACCTGTAGAATTGGAGCGCCTTATAGAAATAGCAAAAATACAAAGCACTGAAGCTTCCAATCGAATTGAGGGCATCATTACTACAGGGGCGCGCTTAAAACAGCTTGTGGCAGATAAAACCACCCCGAAAAACAGAGACGAGGAAGAAATATTGGGGTATAGAAATGTTCTTAATCTTGTCCATGAAAACTATGATATGTTGCCTGTTAGGAGCAATTATATTCTTCAGATGCACAGGGATCTGCTGAAATATACGAATTATTCGTATGGTGGTCAGTTTAAAACGACGCCAAACGAAATAGATATGATGCTTGGAAATGGAGAAAAGGTAGTACTTTTCAAACCACTTGAACCATATGAAACGCCTGATGCTATCAATATGATATGTGAGAATTACGAGAATGCTTTGGGTAAGGAATTAGTAGACGAGCTAATTCTAATTCCATGTTTCATTTTAGATTTCCTGTGTATTCATCCTTTTAACGATGGTAATGGAAGAATGAGCAGACTACTGATGCTTCTTTTATTATATAGAAGCGGCTATTTTGTTGGGCAGTATATCAGTATAGAAAAAGCGATTGCCGAAACAAAAGAGTCCTACTATGATGCTTTGCAGAAAGCAGATAAAGGCTGGCACGAAGAAAAGAACGATCCGAAGCCGTTTATAAAATATATGCTTGGAGTGATACTTTCCTGCTATCGAGAGTTTGAAGATAGGATCACTGTTGCAGAAAGGGCCGGAACCAAAAGTACTTCATATGACATAGTGAAGGTGTACGTTAGCGAGAGAATTGGTAAGTTTTCCAAACAGGAGGTTTTGGTATCCTGCCCGAGTTTGGGTAGTTCTTCTGTTGAATCCGCATTAAAAAAACTTGTTGACGACGGCACACTTATTCGTATCGGAGCCGGAAGAAAAACTTTATACGCAAGAGCAGCTGACAGTGGCACATAAGAAATATATGGGATAAAAAACTTTAATATAACATTCCAGGGAACTTTTTGGCATATATTTGAACTAAAAGTTCCCTAAATCATCTTGAACTTTAGGGAACATTTTGATATACTTTCTGACAAGAAAGTTCCCTAAGGAGATTTTCAATATGAAAGAATCATTTAGCATTATTCAGGAGTTGCTGCAAGAGAGAGCTGATTATCAGGCCCGCCTTAATCTTATTCCATATGACGGTACGCCGGAAATAAAAGAGAATGGCAGCGGAAAATATTTATATATCAGGAAGAGAGTGGGCGGCAGGCTGACTTCAACGTATGTTGATTTGTATACTGATGAGTTATATCAGCTGCTACTGCGTAATGTCAAAGAAGGACGTGAATTAAAAAAGCAGATTCGCAGAGTAGACAGAGAACTCGCCGCGAATGGTTATGTGGGGGATGAACTGTCTGAAGATGTCATCACTAATCTTGACTTTGCCAGGGCCAATATGAAATCCAACATATATGACCAGTGCGTTTTGGAAGGTGTCACTACTACATTTCCGCAGACTGAAGAAATAATAGAAAACGGTACAGTTAACGGGATGACCGCCGATGACGTGCAAAAAATCCTGAACCTTAAGCATGCGTGGGAGTTTATTCTTGATAAAGACGTAATTCAGGCAGAGAGCAATTATTATTTGTTGTGTCATATAGCAAAACTGGTCAATGAGGGCTTCTTTTACAATGGAGGGAGAATTCGCGGAGTCCCTGTGTCAATCGGAGGAACAAGTTATGTCCCGCCTATTCCAATGGAGTCTCAGGTGAGAGAAAACATTGATGAGATTATCGCTTCCGATAAAGAAGCAATCGATATTGCGATAGATCTGTGTATGTACTGTATGCGAACGCAGATATTCATTGATGGTAACAAACGTGCTTCCGTAATATTTGCCAATCACTATATGATTGCACATGGCCTTGGATTAATAGTTATTCCTGAAAACCATGTTCCTGAGTTTAAAAAGAAACTGGTCACATATTACGAAAGTGCTGATATCGGGGAGATTCGAGACTTTCTAAAGGATAAGTGCTGGAGAAAAATAAAAGAGTGATTGAACGTTATATCTCAGAATAACTGACTATACATAAACAAAGACAAAACAAAAAGGGAAGGATCCTGATAATGAGAAAAACCTACTATATCCTTACAATGATCATTTCAATGTTAATAACCATTTTATTTATAGTGGTCGCATTCACATCCCTTAATGAAGGTATGACCGCTCTTATAAGTCTTGTAATAGCTTTATGCGGTGCAGGCTTCTTTGGCCTGTCACTTTGGGGATTAAAAAACGATCATTCCGTTAAAGGCATTATCATTAAGAAAACAGGCATATTCTTAATGGCCTTTTCTGTTATCGTTTTACTTGCCGGAATCTCTGCTCCCGATAAGATATACCAGGCGATCTTACTTCTTATCCCATTTTTGGTAGCAGGTATATTTGTTTTCAAAAAGGGCATGTCAGTAACAAAGAAGTATGAGGAATATAAAGAGACATTATTAAGAAATGAGGAATGGAAAACATATACTGAAAAACTCATAACAAAGCTTCCTCATCTTAAAGATACTTTAAGAGACGGAGCATCCATCGATGACATAAAATATATAGAGGCACAGGCAGGTGTGGCATTTCCGAAAGAGTTAAAGAGCCTGTATCTTACAAATGACGGTGATGATGATTCAGCAGTCTGCGGAATGCTCCTTGGTTTCCATTTCTTAAGCCTGGAAAACATGTTTAACGAGTGGCAAAGAAGCTATCCCGATACCAAATGGCTGCCGATAGGAACAGACGGCGGCGGAAACTTTTTGGGTGTCGATCTTACCATAGATGAGAACAAGTCATACGGCAATGTCATCTTCTACGGAAGGGATGAACAGGATAAGACTGTCCTTTCTAGGAACCTGACTGTTTTCTTTGAGCGTTTCTCACGCATAGTTGACTCAAAGGATTTCTATATCGGTGAATATGACAACGAAAAGGTCATCTTACTTGGAACTGATGATATCGAGGAAGGTTCATATCTTATCGATTATCTTAAACTTTCACGTTCTGTCAAATAAGAGGCAAAGAGAATGGATTTTGAGACACTCGAAAAAGATATAGAACAGTTAAATAAGATATATGTCAATGCCAATCATAAGAGCAGGGAGAGATATCATGAACTGTATGATAGGATCTATGAGAATCTTCTTATGATGGAAAGTGAGGGTATCATAGAACTTCAAAAAGATACCAAAGGTCTTTACTACTTAAGAGAGCTTTTGATAAACGACGGCCCTGAATTTTCCTATACAGTTATCTTCTGGAAAAAGGGTGATGAATCAAAACGATACAAAATCGGTGTATGCATAAGGGGTATACCCATATGCAAACCCGATTTAAAATAAAAAGGTGATCAAAGATTTGCCATAAAAGAGGGGGATATCTCTGGTTTACCTCTCCCATGTGATAACGATAAGGAGAAAAATAATGGATAAAACAAGGATCATCTTCGTGCGTCATGCAAAAGCACAGTACGGAGAGGATGACAGAGAAAGACCTCTGACTGAGTCCGGCCTTGAAAACAGAAAGATCGTTCTTGATACCTTAAAGGATCAAAAGATAGACTGTTTCCTGAGCAGCCCCTATAAGAGAAGCTATGACACCATTAAACCACTGGCCGATCACTTTAAGAAGAACATAATAACCGATGAGAGATTTCGTGAAAGAAAAGTAGGTACATGGAAAGAGGACTGGCTTTATAAAAGATGGGCTGACTTTACATGTGCGGAAGAAGGCGGGGAGTGTCTTTTGTCTGTTCAGACAAGAAATATGGAGGCACTTAAAGAAGTTCTTATCAAACATGAGAATGAGACTGTTGTCATAGGGACTCACGGAACCGCTCTGTCGACAATTCTTAACTATTATGATAAAAGCTATGGGATTTCTGATTTTTTAAGGATAGTAAGCCTGATGCCCTATATCATCGAACTGGATTTTGTAAAAGACAGGCTCACAGACATAAGAGAACTGGCTTATGTTGAGACAAAGGAAAACTAAAGAAGACGTATCAGTGTGAATACCGGTGAAAACCCGGGATTTATATAAACGATCATAAAGTGAACCTGTAAAAGAGGAAGAGCAATGAAAAGATTCTTAATTGTATCTGTCTGTTTGTGCATGCTTGTATCGTTATGCTCATGCACCATGAAAAGTGACAAAAAGATAAGCGAAAAAAAGATAGAGGAACAAAAGACAGAATTTGAAACCTACCTTAAAAATACCTATCCCGATGAGAGCTTCACGGTTCAGCTCTGGCAGGAATACGCTAAAGAGACAGGAGCAGCAGGACTGCCTGACTATGAAGGATATCTGTTAAGACAGGTATGCACAGATTCCAAAGGAAACAGATTCAAAGTCTTTGTGGTAAAAAAGGGAGAGTATTCAGACGATTACCGGGATGTCCTTAATGGAAAGATACATTACAATGAGAAAGGTCAACGTGAGTTCTACAAAGAGAACGGAGAGTTATGGTATGTCACTGACTGACATATGAGTAACATATAAAAACCACTTCCTCTCCATCCACTTTAAAAGAAAAAGATACAAGACAGACAAAACCATATCATTACAGATATGATAAAGCAAAAAACACGTATCCAAATGTTTGACAAATCATGTTAAATTGCGTATATTCTTTTTACAGGAACATTTAAAGTTTTTACCAAAAAGGAAGGATGGAGAATCATGGCAGAAAAGAAAGTGGCTGCTAAGACAGCAGCAAAGAAAGCACCCGCAAAAAAGGCACCTGCAAAGAAGCCTGCAGCAAAGGCAGTTTTAAACTCAGCTGTGGCATATCAGTTTGCTGATAAGGAATATGATCAGGACAGCCTTGTTAAGATCGCAAAGGATGTATGGAAATTCGATCTTAACAAAAAGGTTTCAGATCTTGTTAACATCAAGCTTTACGTAAAGCCTGAGGAGAGCAAGGTATACTACCTCTTCAACGAGGAGATTGAAGGTTCTTTCGATATCTAAGAATTTTGACTGCATCTTACCGGTGCAGTCATTTTTTTTTTTTTAATACAAACATAAGAAATACTTTAGAATCTGTACACAGTTTGTCCACACTTTAAATGTAGAGTATGTATTGTGAAGATGATACAAGATATTAACTAATCCCGATCCATTAACTCTATACCAAGAAAGATCAAGGTGAGTGTTGTTCACTTTGGTCTTTCTTTTTTTGTCATTTTAATATGTGAAAAAATGTTTTCACAAAGTACACAGATTATCAATATATTGAACACAGTTTGGTCATAGTTTGAAAGTATATTTAAATCACAGGTAAAGGATAAAACCTTTTTTCTCCCAACCTTCATAATAGATTTTATATGACAAAGAAAGACGATGAGAGTGTTGTTCTCGTCGTTTTTCTTTGTCTCTTCTTACATTCTTTATCATCATATAGGTTTACATAACAATTAAAAAATAAGGGAAATAAGGGTAAAAAATAAAAAAATCTGCATTTCGTGCACGAATTTGTGCATTTCGTGCACAAATCCACACAGAAAACAAAAACTGTGTTATTGTTTTCTTGGGTGGTAATCATATATAAAGCAAGATGAATTAGAATGGACCGGTCATACCGGTCTGTTCTTATGTGTGGAATAAAAAGAATATCTTTAAGGCAGATAAATATCAAAGCGAGGAGTTAAGATGAAAAAGAAACTTTTACTGATCACAATGGCAATGATGCTCGGACTGTGCTCATGCGGTGAGGCCGCATCTAAAGAGCCTGAGACAAAAGAGGAGGCGGTTTCTGATAAGGAGACCGTAACCGAGACTGAAAGCATAAGCAGGGAAGAAACGGCAGGTGAAACTGCAGGCTGGAAAGAGGCATACAATGAGATAGTCACAAAATGGGATAAAGAACATAAGAATGATCAGTCTGTCGGCTATGAGCTCATAAACATGGATGAGGATGATATACCCGAGCTTGTTCTGATCTGTGATGATGATGCCTGGTATGCCCTGGATATCTATACATTTACAGGTGAAAAGGCCTCTCATTTACAGACAGACGAAAATTCTGATGAGTCATCCTATTTAAGCCCCGGATGCCAGGGAAAGGCAGATGCATATATCGAAAATGCAGGCATATATCTTAAAACAGGCGGTATGATGGGAACCTCCATAACATCAGGCTATAAGATGGAAGGTGAAAAACTCACAAAGATATTTGAGTATATATATTCGGACGCAAGCTGGGATGAGGAGAATACAGATCCCTATTCATACTCACTTGAATATACTCCTGAGGGAAAAGAAACAGTGTCTGTTAATAAGAGTATAAGCGAGGATGATGAGTTTTATGATGTCGCTAGCATTCCTGAAGCAAAAGATCTTGAGACTGAATACGGTTTCTCATTCGCATCAAAAAAGATCATCGATCAAAACCAGGTATTAACTTTTGATGAGATCTCAGAGAAACTAAAATAAATCCGGCGCCCAAGATGCTTATAAGGAAGATCTTTTCTTAAAAAAAGCATGAAAAAGCCTAAATGACTCATTTGGTCAAAACGGCGTTTTTTAACATTTTTAAGAGGAAAAGGTATATAATAAAAAAGTGACAGATACTTACAAAGCCTTAGAAACAGAAGGTTAAACGATGTGACAGGCGTGTCATATAAAAACCGGTATTAAAAGGCCGGGTCTGTTTCAGGTAAAAAAAGTAGGAGAAAGAAAAAAAGATGAGTAAAAGATCGAATGTGTTCTGTGTGCTCTCCCTCATATGCATGTTTGGCGTGCCTGTGATCGTATTTTTAGTCACGTCAAAGTTTGCAAACGGTGATATATCCGCTACGACATTCAGGGCAGTATCGGCAAGATTTTATCTGAATATCATTTCCTATATAGCGGCCTGGATAATAGCCATAAGGACCAGAAAAAAGTATAAGGACAACTTCAGTAAGACACTTATCATTATATACGGTTCTTTGCTTGGTCTTGCAGTCATTGCGGTGATCGTACTGTTTGCTGTTTTTATGGGCAGGTTATGATACATGGTTTAATAAGATATATGACTCTCTGTGCTTTTGCATGGAGAGTTTTTTGTTTGTAAAATAGCGGTAAAACATTTAAAATTAAATAAATGATCTTCTTGAAAGGAACAGGATATGGAAAGGACAAAAACCTTAAAGAAAAAGTTAAAGAACATTGTTTTGCTTTTGATGCTTATTATGAGTACCGCCTGTCTTTTTGCCTGTTCAAAAGAGGTTAAAGAAGAGAGCGAAACCAAAGAGGAAACAGTAAAAGACAAGGATAAAAATCGGAAAGATAAGACAGATGACGAAGATATCGATGAACTGAAAGATGCGCTTAAGGCCAAGCTAAACGGAGAAGATGATGAAGCAAACATTACGCCGGCATCCGTGCAGCTCTCCCCAGAGGAAGCTTTTAATGAGTATCTGAATACACTCATCTTTGTCAAAGGCAGGACTTTTACCTTTTATACAAATGCGGTTAAGAGCGATGACTGGACCAGTTATGCTTCGGATACAAAAGACATCCAGGCGGGAGTTGTCAACTTCTTAATGGATGATTACGATTCTGACGGTGAAAAAGAACTTTTGGTCTGTGAGACAAAGGAAAACGGAAATATCATTTTCTCGATGTATGAGTATGACGACAGCGTTAAGCTTGCCGATCAGTACACCATTGAGGACGACTATCTGTCGGGGGACGGAAAAGATATCTATTCCTTCATATATAAATATGACTCAAGGATCATGATAGGACTTTATTCGGATGGCTGGGTAGGCTATTATGCTGACGGCTGGTTTGTGAACTTCTACGGTTTCTCTTATGAGAACGGCGCCTTTAAAGAGTACGGAAACGGCGGCTTTGCAGGTTCTGACGTATATGATGAGCCTGAGCTCATGGGAGCACTTAAAGACTGCGGTATAAATGTCAGATGGGAGGATCTTAACGAGATAAACATTCTAAAGGCTCTTAATACTGATCGCTTTTTTAAGATAGGTATCAAGACTCTGGATGTGACATACGATGACGATCCCTACAGTATGCCTTCATCACTGAAAAGAGAAGTGAAGTTCTACGGGTATGCCGGACTTGATGAAGTTAAAGAGATGGAGGGATACATCCTGCCAAACAGCTCAAATGAGCTTCTTACAGAAGCCGATCTTGAGGGCCTTTCCAATGAAGAGTTAAGGATCGCGCGTAACGAGATAGCGGCAAGACACGGAAGAAAGTTTAAGGATGAGGAGCTTAATGCCTACTTTAATTCCAAAGAATGGTATATAGGCAGGATTGAGCCTGATGATTTTGATACCGAGTATGAACTTAACAGGATTGAAAAAGAGAACATGGACTTCATAAAAAAGCATGAGAAGTAAACGCTGCTTTGTGAACAGTCATCTGACAAGGAGTGATTAGATATGACTAAGAAAAGGGCATTTTTAGAAACACTGTTGGTTTCTGTCATCATACCGGTCATCATGTGGGCAGCACTCATGCGCTCTCTCATGTTTATCCGCACAGGTATCGTCACGTTAGCTGTTGTGTTCATAATCGTAACGGTTCTGTATTACATTGTGGTATTTTTCAGGCATGCTGAGCTTGGGGGACTGTTTGTTTTTCTTACAGCACTCTTTAGTACGCTTTTGCAGTTTGTCACAAGCATTCTGATCATTGTGGTGTTCCTTTCTGATGCAGGCTTTGGCGGCGGTGGTGAGGGACATCCAAACGGTGATGCGATACTTTTGCTGGTGATAGTGGTGATAGAGCCTGTACTGATAAATATAGGAGCCTTTGTTGTATGGCTCATTAAAAAGATCATATGGCTTGTGGGCAAAGACGAATAAAAAAGGAGAGCGTTATGTTGGATTATGCGGTTACCCTTGAGTTTGATAAGGAATCTGAAGATAAGATACAAAAGATCATGGATGAGGTTGTTAGTGTGACCGGCTGTGACTACATGAAAAAAGCGGGCATCCCTCCCCATGTCACTCTTTCTGTCATTCAGAGTGACAATGAAGAGGCACTTTTGTCTCAGATGGAAGAAGTCGCAGTCAGGTTAAAGAAGGGGGCTGTCACATTTGCGAACATCGGCATATTCAATCCGCTTGTCATATATCTCGGACCTGTCATGAATGAGTTTTTGATGGATGGATGCAGGATGGTTAATGAGAGCCTGCTTAAATATTCACAGGCAGGAAATTACGGCCACTATCTTCCAAACCAGTGGGTGCCGCATGCAGCTATAGCTGTAAAGCTCTCACCCGATACATTGAAAACAGCTTTTGATATAGTTCAGGGCATGTTCACACCTTTTGTCGCAACAGCAGAAAAGATCGTGTTTGCAAGGGCTGTTCCATATGAGGAACTCCGCTCATGGAGCCTTTTTTAAAAATACGACCGATAACAGAGTAAATGATCCTGTATGACAGATAGTCATATGGGATCTTTTTATATCATACGTGTCAGTATTTGACAGTCGTCAAATAAAAATGCATTATAGTTTATATAAGAATATTTGACGGCCGACAAATAAAAAGAGGGAATGGAATGATTGAAACAAAAGTCATACTGGAAAAACAGGATCTTACATATCTGAAATGGTCTCATATACGAAGTTCAAGCGGGAATGCTGGTTCGTTTCTTAAGTCGGATTCGACGCTTGGAGGTGTTAAGCGGTATTATAAGTTGTCAAACTTCGATCCGGTTAATGGGATTGTAGGACATGAATGTATTAATGAAATCATAGTAGACAGATTATTGAATATCTTAGGAGTTGATCATATACACTATGAGCTTATTAATGCTGTGATCGAGATTGAAGGAAGACAATATGATACTTTTCTTTGCTGTTCGGAGGATTTTAAGAAGCAGGGAGAAAGTAAGGCGGCACTGGATAATTTTTATACAGCAAATTCTCTGAAGGGTGAATCACATTATGATTTCTGTATGAGAATGGGATGGCAAAGAGATATAGATACCATGCTGGCTGTGGATTATCTGGTACTGAACAGAGACAGACACGGAGCGAACATTGAGGTATTAAGGAACGCAAGAGCAAAGACTATGAGAATAGCACCTTTATTCGATCATGGATTGTCTTTAATATATTCATGTATGTCAGATAAAGAAGCAAAAAAATATGATGTGCTGGAAGATAAAAAGTGTCAGAATTTTATCGGCGGATACTCGTGTTATGAAAATCTGTCTCTTATAAAAAATAAGAAGGATGTATTTTTGAACGGTCTCAGTTCAAAGGACAAGAAAGCAATATTTGATGATCTTAATAATGTGATCTCAGAAGTGTTTATAGATAAGATCTGGGAAATGATATATGAACGGTATAAAATTTATGAAGAGTTATGATATATATGATAATGAAAACTGCACATCGGTAGGAACACTTTTATGTTTTGACAAAGAGAAGACATTCATTGTTGAACTTAAGGACGGACTTGATGAGTGGAATGCTCCACTTCTGTTTAACAGTTTCATAAAGAAGGGTATATATACAATACCGAGAGAAATAAGTCTGTTATGGGTAAAGGAAAGAATAATTCCTGCAGAAAGACAAAACATTAATCTTATTCTGGCAAATCACAGGTTAAAGGAATATGATGAGCTGAAGTTTTTGGAAATCTCAAAAGGAAAGTGCTCGCAGGATAGTCTTTCTGTTAAAAAAACAGAGACTGTACCTGATTACGTTAAAAAGAGAATGTCAAAGAATCTTACGGGAATGTTTGCTTCTGACGGAAAGTCATTCATATGTTTCTTTGCGGATGATTCTGTAAGAAAAGTAGACATGATGAAAATGACAGACATAGATGGTGTGGATAAGATCATCGGAAATGAGGATCTTTTCGCATCGGGGAAGGTCGGAACAGGAGGATATTTTGCAACGTTTAACGATTCGATTGATATTCCTGCATATGAACTGTTTAAAAGAGGGATCATACTGCCTGTCAGCAAAAATGATTTCATTTCGTTTGTAAAGAATAATGTATTTGATACGGCTCAAACAGAAAGTGAGCTAACCTGTTCTCGTCAGAATATCGCTTACCTTGTTAAACAGGGACAGCTCAATCCCATAAAAGAAAATGTTATGGGAAATCTTTATCTTAAAGAAGAAGTTTTGAAGAATAAATGGTAAAATCAAAATGTTAATATTATATGACAGATGCTTTTAGTGAATAGGGGGAATATTAATGAAAAAAGCAGTTATATTGTTGTTATTAATGGTCATCGGTGTCACGGGATGTGGCAAAAAGAATGATGCAGGAGCGGATATAATAGGCGGATCGGATGGACCGACAGCCATATATGTCGCACCTGAGATAGAGGAGCTTCCCGTAAACGAATCTCCTCAGGAGTCTGTAAAGGATGAGGAGAATAAAAAAGAAGACTCTCTTAAAAAGATCACCGATGAACAGGCACTTTTAGCCATCAAAAACTATTGCTACAAAAACAATCCCGATCTTGAAGAAATGGAAAAGTCAGAGGATTATACGATCTACTGGGATGTGGATTCTAGTGATGAGAAACAGACGGTTGTGCTGTTCAGATCTTATACCGGAGCAATTATAAGATATTATATCGATCCGGTTTCGGGAGATACATATGTCACTGAGTTTGTTTCAGGGATCACAGATTCAGAAGAGAAGACTGACGAAAGCTTTAACGTAAGGGATTATCTTGAAGAAGGCAGTGTCAGTAAGGAGAGTTCTTTGACAATAGAAGGTACCTGGCAGACCGCTTCTGTGTCTTATGAGGCTGACGGGAGCATGCAGCCTGAGTACTATGTTCAGTTTACCGATACACAGATAAACTACGGACATATGAAAGACAATGAGTTTGTTGTGGATCACTCTGATAAGATCAGCCTTTTGGATAAAACTAAAGAAGGCGGCTATAAAGTAAGGGCCATATCGGATAGCGGAGTGGAATACACGTATCAGACAAGTGAGAGTGACAGTACTGTTCTGGAATACTTTGAGACGTGGAATGAGGACGAGTTTGCAGACATGTACAGAGGCGGTGCATCTCTCTCAAAGCAGTGATATACAGCCGATGTCAAAGGATTTTGACAAAAACTTTTAAAATGTAAAAGAAAACTGGTGGAAAAGGATTCATATTTTTTCTATGTTTAGTTTGCTTTTGTAAGCAAAACGAACACAGGACGGATTTAAAATGGAGATCGGAAACAAACTCAAAAAAGCACGAAACGAAAAAGGGATAACACAGGAAAAAGCGGCCGATCTGCTTGGCGTTAGCAGACAGACTGTCTCTAACTGGGAGAATAACAGGTCATATCCCGATATTGTGAGTGTCATAAAAATGAGTGATCTCTATTCTGTAAGTCTGGACCATCTGCTCAAGGAGGGAAAAGATATGGATCAGAATTATCAGGAGTTTTTAGAAGAGAGCACCAACACCGTAAAAGCAAAGAAAAATATGAGTAAAGTGATCATAATAACGGCGTACTTTATCATTTGGATAGCTTTGATGGTAATTTTCTGGGGATTTGGCTCTAATGTGACAAAGGGGGTTGAGACAGCACTTAAATATACAGCCTTCCCGCTGTTTTTGCTGATCGCATGCATCTTCACTGCAAAGAATGATTTCTTTGGTAAATGCAAGTGGCTTGGCACCCTGATCGCGACAGTGACATTCATGGTGATACCTTATACCCAGTCAAAGTATGTTGTGATTAACGGTGTGACATATGATGAGATCATGTATCGGTCACCAAATCTCATATATGCACTTATTGGACTCATTGTTTCTCTGTTTGGTCTTGTTGCAGGAACGATCATAAGAAAGAGTAAAAAAACAGTAATAGTTTGAGGTGTCGATGAAGGAGATCAAAACCGACGGAATCACATATTTAAGAGAAGTTAACGGTGCAACCAACCGGTGGTATTACGGCCTTGATCAGAGTCAGGGTGATCTTTGTGAGGCAGAGGAGATCTTTAAAGCAGGGAAACCTGTAAAAACAAGAAAACTCTGTCTTGTTCATTATCCCGAGGGGACTGTGTATTTTCCAATACCCGAAAAAGAAGGTCAGTATTGTGAGGAACCGGTATTCTTTAAAGACAGCATTTATATCTTAAATGTTGATTTTTATGCAGGTAAGATACAGATCCTTAAGTTTGACTGCACTTCTTATAAGACAGATATATATAAGGAGCTTTCACTTTCATGTGTGAAGGACTGTTACAACCTTAAGCTGAACATATCTCCGCTTACACTTACAAGACAGTGTGTGCTAAATAACGAGTTTGAGATCATCTGGCCCGAGAGGATAAGTTTTAAGATGGATGATCACGATTCTTTCTTTTTAAGGGATGCTGACAGACTTATCTTTAACAGATGGCATGAGGAAGGTGAAGGAGATGATTACATTTACTTCGAGGAGACTGTCATAAGAGACTTAAGCGGAAATGTCATCGAAACCTACAAGGGAGATATGATGCTTATGCCAAACGGAGAGATATGGCACATATCGTGAATTAAAGGAGTATGCTATGGGACTGATATCTAAAAGTGAAAACGGATGGGAGCTTTTCAGGATATCGGATAAAAGCCTCTCATGTGAGAATTCCAAGCTTAACGGGGATGATATCGATCATATCGAAAAGATCCTTAAACCAGAATTCGGTGACAGAATGAAAAAGGAAACTGTCTTTGTATCCTATGATAACTGGTCAGGGGTCTTTATCATGAGCATTGCAAAAAGAAAGACAAAAGACACTGATGCACTTATTAAAGAGATTTTTGAGTTTTTAAGTGTAAAGTAACGTTTTTTGATCAAAAAACAATAAAAAACACCGGTTTTTAAAGAAAATATAAAAAATCCCCCTGCGTCAGGGGTTGTTCGTGACGCTGCGTCATGAGCTATTTTTGACGTAAAGGAGGTGAAAACGCTGTGTCAAAATACACGACAGGAGAGATCGCAAAGCTCTGTTCAGTAACAGTAAGAACAGTTCAGTACTATGATACCAGAGGCATCCTTGTTCCGAGTGAACTTACAGAGGGAGGCAGAAGGTTATATTCAGAGGATGATCTTAAAAAGATGAGGATCATCTGTTTCTTAAGAGAACTCGGATTGTCCATCGATGCTATCGGTGATCTTCTTTCCGAAGAGGATCCGTCAAGTGTTATCTCACTTATATTAAGTCAGCAGGAAAAAGCACTGAAAGAAGAGATAGACGAACGTGAACAGAAACTTAAAAAACTGAATGAATTAAACAGCGGACTTAAGAGCTTAAATGAGATCTCAGTCGAATCCATCAGTGACATAGCGTACATTATGACAAGAAATGAGGAATTAAAAAAGACCCGCACCGGTCTTTTGGCTTCAGCGATCCCGTTAAGTGTACTGCAGATCTCTTCGATCATCTTATGGATCGCAAAGGGGATTTGGTGGCTGTTTTTAGTATGGGCAGTTGTGGCCATACCCTACGGTGTGATCGCATCGAAGTATTATTACAGGAAGGTGGATTATATCTGCCCTAAGTGTCACAAGGTCTTTAAGCCAAAGTTTAAAGAGGCGTTTTTGGCAAAACATACGCCCGCAACAAGAAAACTGACCTGTCCGTCATGTGCTCATGTGGGTTTTTGCGTGGAAGTTGCCTCCGAGAAGGAGGTGTAATGACCATGAATAAAACTGAATATGATAAGAAGACACTCATAAAATACCTTATATGGTCCTTTGTCCTTGGCTATATAGTGCAGGTTGCTGTCTGGCTTTTGAGCGATAGGGATAATCTTACCATGGCAAAACTGGTGATGAGCGGACTGATGTTTACTCCCGCACTTAGTGTTTTGTTCTCTGGTGCGAAGTTTAAAAATATGGGATTTAAGCCCAAGTTTAGAAAGAATGCAAAAACCTTTCTGACAGCCTGGCTGTTACCGATTATTATCAGTGTCACAGGTGCTGTTTTGTACTTTGCGGTTTTTCCGGACCATCTGGATCTTAAAGGAGCGTATGCTGATCCTGAAATGCTTAAGCAGCTTAATGAGCAGGGAATGACCTTTGAGCAGTATATTCTTATAAGCATTATATCCGCACTTGTTTTTGGTGTTCTGATAAACACTTTTTTTGCTTTGGGAGAGGAGATCGGCTGGAGAGGATTCATGTATCCGCAGCTTAAGGAGAGATTCGGACATAACAATGGATGGCTGCTTGGCGGTCTTATCTGGGGAGCATGGCACTGGCCTCTGATCATCCTTATAGGCTATGAGTATGGTGAGGCAGCCGGAAATATGGCAGGATATGCAGGGGCACCTGTTTCGGGAATGCTTGTGTTTTGTGTCTTTACAATAGCCGGTGGTATCATCCACGACTGGCTGTATGAAAAGAGTGGATCTATCTGGGTTCCCGCACTGTTTCACGGAGAGATAAATGCGGCAGCGACACTGCCTTTGGGGATCTGTTTTCCAAACGGCGGTTCATTAAGGCTTCTTGGACCTTCCATAAACGGTCTTCTTGCGGGACTGCCGCTTATCATCATAGCTGCGATCCTGTTATACAAAAACAGGGAAGTTTAAATCAGTAAAGATCTGCTGAGCAGATGACAGCAGAAAAAAGGATCATATATGAAAAAAGTCTTTTTATAATACCTCAGTGAGAAAACCCCTTCCGACGCATGTCGGCTGCGGGATGAATCGCTTTTTTGTACTTTCCTGATCTGACATATTTTCGTTTGTGTTCGTCGGTACGTTGTCCTTCGATATATGATCTCACGGTATCCA
>JAFZRZ010000053.1 GCA_017619635.1 Lachnospiraceae bacterium
ATATATGCCCTACATCTGCTCTGATTTTCCCGTATACTACTTTCCTACGATACTTTGGAGCAAATACTATATGGTACTTACACTCCCATGTAGTATGTGCTAAACTATTTTTATCCATCTTTGGATAACCTCCTTGGTATTTACTATGTGCGGTTGGCGAACCTGCACCTCATTATATACCCTGGAGGTTTTTTTACTTGAAGCTAAAGCTATTTGAGGACTCACCTGCATAGCAGGTGGTTTATTTTTATCGCTGATACAACAATAAAGGGCATATCAAAACGATATGCCCTTAATCATTGGTTTCTTTATTTTTCTTAAACCAGTTTGCTGTAGTACGGAGTGCAGTCAAGTGTTGCAAAATAGTCTTTGGGTTCTTCCGCACGTCTTATAAGATCAACGCCTCCGTCCTCTTTCAAAAGAAGCTCAGCACTCTTCATCTTACCGTTATAGTTATATCCCATTGAATAACCGTGCGCTCCAGTATCGTGGATCACGATATAATCTCCGATGTCGATCTTTGGAAGGTTACGGTCTATTGCAAACTTATCGTTGTTCTCACAAAGTGAACCGACCACATCATACATATGATCGCATGCCTCATCCTCTTTTCCCAGAACCGTTATGTGATGATATGCGCCATACATAGCGGGACGCATGAGGTTTACAGCACATGCATCAAGTCCGATGTATTCCTTGTGTGTATGTTTCTCATGGATCGCAGTCGCAACAAGCACACCGTAAGGTCCTGTCATGAATCTTCCTGACTCTGTATAGATCGATACATCATCCATTCCCTCGGGAACCAGGATCTCCTCGTATACCTTTCTTACACCCTCACCTATCACCTTTATGTCATTGGGTGTCTGATCGGGTCTGTAAGCTATTCCTATACCACCTGAAAGATTGATAAACGCTATGTGGATACCAGTCTTCTTTTTAACATCGACAGCAAGCTCGAAAAGCTGTCTTGCAAGCTGGGGATAATAATCATTTGTCACCGTGTTGCTGGCAAGGAAAGCATGTATTCCAAGGTTCTTCACGCCCTTTTCCATGAGCATCTTAACGCCCTCATAAACCTGGGGAGTCGTGAAGCCGTACTTTGCATCACCCGGATTATCCATGATACCGTTACTTAATGTGATAGTTCCGCCCGGATTGTATCTTATCGATATGGTTTCGGGAAGCTTTCCGATTATACCTTCCAGAAAATCGATATGTGTTATATCATCCAGATTGATGATGGCACCTGATTCATATGCATATTTGTACTCTGCTGCAGGTGTCTCGTTTGAAGAGAACATTATATCCCCTTCTTTCATGCCTGCTGCAAGTGCAAGTGTTATCTCATTTGCGCTCGCACAGTCACATCCGAATCCGTAATCCTTAAATATCTCAAGTATACGGGGATTGGGAAGTGCTTTAACTGCAAAGTACTCCTTAAAACCTTTATTCCATGAAAAAGCCTCTTTCATGGCCTTTGCATTTGCCCTGATACCCGCCTCATCATAGATATGAAAAGGAGTCGGATAAGTCTTTGTGATCTCTTCGATCATTTCTTTTGTTACAAATGGTAATTTCTTATTCATGATCTTCACTTTCTTTTTCAATGATATCTTTTACAGTAAATGTGCCCTGATCTCATCAGCACTTAAGGGGCTTAAATATGCGGGTGCAACATCAAATACAGTCTTGCATCCTGTCATTCCCTCTTTTGCCATACGTACAACCGCACGTCCGAAAGCGCATATAACGCTTGCAGTGAACTCCGGATTTGAATCAAGTTTTAAACTGTACTCTATAACGTGCTTGTTCTCTTTGTTAAGTCCTGTCACACCTGTTCTGAAAACAAATCCGCCGTGAGGTATACCGCTGTGGTTTGCCTTCAGTTCCTCCTCGCTTATGAAATGAACAGTTGTATCATAATCAGAGAAGTAATTGGGCATTGTCTTTATATCCTGCTCGATTTTGTTAAGATCAGCGCCTTCCTCAGCCACAACAAAGCATTCTCTTGTGTGCTTCTGTCTTGTTGTGAGTTCAGGGTTCTTTCCTGCTCTTACTGCTTCAAGTGCACTGTCAACAGGGATCGTATACTGCTTTCCGTCCTTAACTCCCTCTACTCTTCTTATAGCATCTGAATGTCCCTGGCTTACACCCTTGCCCCAGAATGTGTAATCATTTCCTTCAGGAAGGATACAGTTTGCATATAATCTGTTAAGTGAGAACATGCCGGGATCCCATCCACAGCTGATAAGTGCCACATGGCCGCTCTCTTTTGCTGCCTTATCAACATTTGCAAAGTGCTCAGGTATGCGTGCATGTGTGTCAAAGCTGTCTATTACGTTGAAATACTTTGCATACTCGGGAGTCTGCTTGGGAAGATCCGTTGCACTTCCTCCGCACAGGATAAGAAGATCTATCTCATCCTTGTGAGCCTCTATATCATTAACACTGTAAACCGGAACTGACGGTGTCTGTGTCTTTAAAGACGAAGGATCTCTTCTTGTGAAAAATGCTGCCAGCTCCATATCGGGATTCTGTCTTACAGCACTCTCAATTCCTCTTCCCAGATTACCGTAACCTAAAATACCTACTTTCATTTTGTTTCTCCTTTTTTATCATTTATTTTGTGATTGTACAATTGATATCCTGTTCTTTATCGTTTCCTTTACCAGTTCCACGAGATTTTTCTTGCCAGAATACAGGCATGTGTCATCCTCGCTCCCTGTATAATCCCCCGTCAGTACAAAAGACGAGTCTGTTATAAATCTTATCTGTCCTTCTTCCTTTGGTATCCTGTATATGACTGCACCTTCAAGTTCGAATCTCTCATCAGTCAGTACCACGACCTTCTTTTTCTCTGCAACGAGTTTTGAGAGCTCATCCCTAAATTCTTCCACAAAAGAACTCTCCGCCAAAAAATATACTCTCTTTTCACATTTGGAGAGCATTTCAAATATCGTATCTTTGATGTGCCTGTCGGTGCTTATCGTTATATATCCTTCCTGGATATCGCTTCTTTCAGGCTGCTCCTTTATGAGTCTGTGAGCAATTGTCTCCAGATACCTTCTGTAGTCCTCACAGAACCTTTCAACATCGACAGCCAGATACCTGGTCACATCGCCTTCTTCGACAACAGCAGCACCTTTCTGTACCAGTTCCTTTAATGCCACATATACATTTGATTTTGAGATCCCGGTATCTTTTGCGACCTCATATCCTGTCATACTCCCCTGTCTTAGAAGTCTGGCATAGATAGTCGCTTCCTGTCTCGTAAGCCCATACTCTGTAAGGTCTTCTATAAATCCCATAACGCCGCCTCTTTTATGGTGTTCCTTTTTAGAACCACCAATAAAATATCATGTTTGGGAATATATGTCAATCGTTATCCGGCTCTTTTTAAACATAAATAAACTGCGTACTGTTATGTACGCAGTTAAATATTCTCTATCTGCCAGTCAATGGGTGTTTCCCCGTGTGAAACAAGGAATTCATTGCATGTCTTAAAGTGATTGCATCCCCAGAAACCTCTGTAAACTGATAAAGGGCTTGGATGAGCAGCCTTTAACACAAGATGCTTGGGATTGTTGAGCATTGATGCCTTTTTCTGTGAAGGTGATCCCCATAAAAGATATACTATCGGCCTGTCCTGTGCATTGACAGCCTGTATTATCGCATCCGTAAACTGTTCCCATCCGTGATCCTTGTGTGAGAATGCCTCGTGTGCTCTTACGGTTAAGACCGTGTTTAACATGAGCACTCCCTGTTCGGCCCACTTTTTAAGATATCCGTTATTTGGTATATAGCATCCCAGTTCATCATGCAGTTCCTTATATATGTTCTGCAGTGACGGAGGAAGTTTACGCTGGCTCTCAGGTACTGAAAAACTGAGTCCGTGAGCCTGGTTCTCCTCATGATAGGGATCCTGTCCGAGTATCACCACCTTGACCTTGCTGATAGGAGTAAAGTGAAGTGCGTTAAAGATATCGTCACTCGGCGGATATATAACATATTTGCTGTATTCTTCTCTTACAAACTTATACAGGTTTTTGTAATAACCTTTTTTAAATTCCTGTTCCAGATAAGGAAGCCAGTCATTATCTATTGCTGCCATTTATTCTTCTCTTTTTATGATCAGTCACATGCGCACATCTATTTTGTTGTCACGCATATACTGCTTTACTTCTTTTATCTCAAGTTCTTTAAAGTGGAAAAGACTTGCAGCCAAAACAGCATCTGCATGTCCGTCTTTCACAGCTTCCACAAAGTGTTCAAGTTTTCCGGCTCCGCCCGATGCTATTATAGGTATATTTACAGCATCAGCGATGGTCCTTGTAAGCTCAACATCAAAGCCTTCCTTGGTACCGTCACAATCCATACTTGTTAGAAGTATCTCTCCCGCACCGAGACTTTCTGCTTTCTTTGCCCATTCAAGAGCATCTATACCTGTATCAACACGTCCGCCGTTAAGATATATGTTCCAGCCGTCAAAAGGCTCTCTTCTCTTAGCATCGATCGCAACGACCACACACTGACTTCCAAACTTTTCAGCAGCTTCGGATATGAGCTCGGGTCTCTTTATCGCAGCACTGTTAACAGCAACCTTATCGGCACCTTCTCTTAATATTACTTTGAAATCATCGACGGTCCTGATACCGCCTCCCACGGTAAAGGGTATAAAAAGTTTCTTTGCAACTTCCCTTACCATGTCGACCACGGTATTTCTGCCGTCACTGCTTGCCGTTATATCAAGGAATACAACCTCATCTGCACCAGCCCTGTCATATGCAAGCGCACATTCAACGGGATCTCCCGCATCACGCAGATTAACAAAATTAACGCCTTTAACCACTCTTCCGTTGTTCACATCCAGACAAGGGATAACTCTGATAGTATGCACATCACACCTCTAGATCAATAAAATTCTTAAGTATCTTCAGCCCCACATCAGAACTCTTCTCGGGATGGAACTGGCAGGCAAACACATTTCCTCTTTCAACAGACGCATGAACAGTCACACCGTACTCGGTGGTTGCGACAACATCTTTAAGATCATCCGCGATCAGATAATATGAATGCACAAAATAAACAAACTCACCGTCATCTATTCCCTTAAAGAGTCTTCCCTTATTGGGCTGTTTTAATTCATTCCAGCCTATCTGTGGGATCTTTAGACCGATATCTGAAGGAAATCTCACTATCTTACCCGGAAGGACAGACAGTCCCTTTACTCCCGGTGCCTCCTCACTGCTTTCAAACAAAAGCTGTAAGCCTAAGCATATCCCAAGAAACGGTGTGTTCTTGTTAACGATCTTTTTTATCGTATCTGTAAGACCGTACTCATTAAGCCTTTCCATGGCATCCCCGAATGCACCTACACCCGGAAGAATAACCTTATCGGCATTAAGCAGTACATCATGATCTCTTGTAACGACAACTTCCTGTCCGAGTGACTGCAATGCCTTTTCAACGCTTTTTATATTTCCTGCATCATAATCTATAATCGCTATCATAAAAACCTCTGTTTGACAACATATCACTCAAATATGTCATCAGGATCGTCCGGTAAGAAATCCTCTTCCTCCGGCAGTATATCTTCAACCGTTGAAGCACCTGTCTGCTCTTCATGCTCAACAGCCTGTTCAGATACTGACATGGCTGAATCATACTCATAAGGAGTTCCGTTTGCTATGGAATTGACCCTCATGTTGTACTGAACCGCACTTGTGTATGAGCAGATCTCCTCAGCATCACTCTCATTAAGACCGAAGCTGTTTAGACCTTCAACTATCTTACCGTAGCTCTCATTGACCTGATCCGTAACGCCGTATTTCTCGGCTTTTACCAACACAGCCGGATACATGTCGTATCCTTCGAGAAGTGCATTTAAAGCTTCAGGCTTCATTCCAAGCTGCAGATAATTCTCGTAAGAAGATACCTTTCTTTGAAGGAGCATTATAGTCTGTGACTTGTCATAGATCTCCTTGTCACTGTCGTTAAGCTCCATACCGTAGAGATCAGAATATGCCGTCTCATAATCCGCATTGTCAAACGCGAACCTCGCTTCCTTCTTTGTCAGATGATCATTTAAGAAAATCGCTAAAACAATGATCGCTGCAAGAATTGATAGACATAGTATAAAGGTATTTCTAACCCTTTTCTTAGGAAGCTTCTTAGCAGGCTTCTCAGGGATCTCTTCCTTCTTTTCTTTCGGCTTTCTTTCTTTCTTAGGCTTTTTCTTTTTCTTGCCTTTTCCTTCGTCGCCTTCACCATCTCCTGCTTCTTCGTCAGGCTTCTGGCGTATATCTCTTTCAGACCCTTCAGATTCAGGCTGAGCGCCTTCGTCTTTGCCTTTCTTCTTTTTCTTCTTTTTACGTTTCTTCTTTCCATCCTCTTCAGCATCCAGTTCGCTTAGGATCTTTGCATTCTCATCTGTAACACCGGTTTCTGCCTGTTCGGGAACAGATATGGTGTCATCGGGAACCTCTTCCGTCAGTGAATTGAAAAGTCTCTTGAAGAAACCATCCTTCTTCTCTTTGGGTTCCTTTTCTTTTTTCTCTTTCTTTTCCTTCTTTTTCTTTTTATCTTTCTTTGAGTCCTCACCGCCTGAAGGTGTCTCTTCCTCCTCATCAACATTAGGTATGTTGATCTCAGGCTCTTCAAGTGCGGACTGATCGACTGCTATGTTATTGTCGGATTTCTCCAGAGTTTCTTTTATATCCTGAGAATCCTCGTCACCCAGCATCTCGAGGATATCTTTAACATCAGCATTATCAACGCTGTTTGCACTCTCCTCCATTGCTGAAGATCGTGCCGCATTGAGCATCGCATCGATCTCTTCCTCGGACATGTTCATGTCAAGTTCGATCTCCTGACCGATCTCTTCGGGCTCATTTCCATCATTTATATCAGCCCACTGAACATCGCTTTCCTCAACCATCTCTTCAGCGAGTTCAGCCTCTTCTTTAGTCTGTGCAGCATCCTCTATAACAGGATCTTCTACATCCTCTAAAGCAGCCGCAACTTCCATCTCTGCTTCAGTCGGCTGATTAGCGCTTGGCTTTTCCGGTATGGATGCAAGCTCACTCTCATAATCCTCTTCAGAAACAGCTTCTTCTGCCTGCTCATCTAAAGATACATCAGCATCATCCTGCATATCGTCGTTTCCTTCACCCTCTTCATTTGGAACTCCGTCAGGATAAACTATGGGCTCTATTGACTTCATTAAATCATCCAGATAATCTGTATCAACTGCCATATCCACCTCTTAAAAGTATGACGTTACCAACCCTTCAATTATAACATAAAAATGTACTTAAAAAAAGCCGGGAACTAACTCCCGGCTTCTATCAAACTATTTTAATAACAGATCATCTATCATGGTTACCAGATTACCTATCTCAGGCTTTGACAACTGTCCGTCTGCACCAAGAGCTTCACCTTTTCTCTTCATCTCTTCATTAACAAGAGAAGAGAAAATAACTACAGGTATGTGCTTTGTAGCATCATCTGTCTTTAACAGCTTTGTAAGATGATGTCCGTCCATCTCAGGCATCTCTATATCTGTTATTACACAACTGATGTTCTCTTTAAGAGTACCAGCTGCTTTAAACTCCATTATCTTATCGTAGCATTCACGTCCGTTTGCTGTATGGATAAGATTTGTATATCCTGCCTTAACAAGGCTGTCAACGATCAGCTTGTTAAGAAGCATAGAATCCTCTGCGATGATTATCGGATGATCGCCTCTGCCGCTTCTTGAATCGATAGCATCTATCTCTTCGATCTTAAGACCTGTGTCAGGATTTATATCTGTAACGATCTTCTCAAAATCAAGGATTATGATCAGCTTGTTGTCTATCTTTATGATACCGGTTGAAATACCTTCTTCAGAGCTTGCAAATGTTGCATTGGGTTTGATTATATCAGACCATGATACTCTGTGGATTCCAAGAACTGCGTCTACATGGAAAGCGATATCAAGATTGTTAAAGTTTGTTATTATAAACAATCCTCCGGGTTCTGATACACCTCTTTGCAGACAGTTTCTCAAATCTATGGCCGTGATCATTATATCACGGGGCATAAACAATCCCTCAATACTGGGATGAGCATTGGGTACAGGTGTAACACTCTGAAAAGGAATTATCTCCTTTATCTTGGCAACATTGATACCATAGGAATTGCCCGCAACCTGAAACTCAAGAACTTCCAACTCGTTAGTGCCATTCTCCAAAAGTATGTTTGTGTCCATAAGTATACCTCTCTTGTGTTATCCCCCTAGACCTACAGTCATATAAAGATTATAACACAATTGTAAGAAAATTGAATATATATTCTGATTAATTTACAAATGTTTTAATAAAAAAAGTAAGCAGGATCTCTGCTTACTCTATCATGAACTCCAAAAATCGAATACTGAATATCAAATATTGACCATTTCCTGTTGGATAAGCCCTCGACCTATTAGTGACCATCAGCTGAATGCATTGCTGCACTTACACCTTGGCCCTATCTACCTTGTCGTCTTCAAGGGGTCTTACATG
>JAFZRZ010000054.1 GCA_017619635.1 Lachnospiraceae bacterium
AAGGCTAAGAAGAAGGCGCTTAAGCGTCAGCCAGAGACCGCAGTGCGGAAGGCGAACTATTCAGAGCCTCTTTAGAGGCAAGCAGGGAACCGCGGCTTATAGCCGCAGAGCAAACCACCGGCTAAGCCGGTGGTCATGATTCTTAATCATCAACATCCAGATGTTCAAGAATGGATTTTTTTGCTGTCGGAAGAGTGTCTCCGTGTTTGACCTTAAACATCGTAAACAGCGCGAGAGCGGAGAATACAACCGCATAAGGAAACAGTGTCTTGTATGAAACATACTGAAGGAAAGCACCTGAAAGTATGGGAGTCAGAACCTGTGCAGCCATTGCAAAGGTGTAATAGTAACCGGTGAATTTTCCTATATCTCCGTCACTTGCGATATCAACTACCATCGGGAATGAATTGACATTGATCGCAGCCCACGAGATACCGACTATGATGAACATGACTGTTATGAATATACCGGCTTTGGTCGCAAAGAAACATCCGCCGAACCCGAATATCAGACCTATGACTCCTGCGATTATGACTTTCTTTCGTCCGAATATACCTGAGAGTATACCGATAGGTATATAACTTATTATCGCAACGACTGTTGCTATCAGAAGATAATCGGCATAAGATCCTCCCGTTGTTCCCCAAACGCTTGTGGCATATCTGGAGAATGCTGTTGTTACCGCGTTGTATGACATGTACCAGAGTGCAACGGAAAGCAGCATGTATATAAGGCTCTTTTTCTTTTCGGGAGAAAGCTTTGAACTTTCTTGATCAGAAGAGTCTTCTTTATCTGTATCATCCTCTTCCTCACCAAGTTTTATATTTATTATATGAGCTTCCTCAGCCCATTTATTTTCTTTTACTACAAAAGCGAGTATAGCTGTCGTTATCAGCATGAAAAGGATTATCGAAATAAATAAGGGCTGATAGTTTGGTGTATCTCCTTCAGCGACGAGCTTGCTTATCATGGCAAGTGCGAATATCGCACCGATCGTTCCCATAAGGTTTATTATGGCATTTGCCTTACTCCTTAAGGGCTTTGGTGTGATATCGGGCATAAGTGCGACAGCAGGAGATCTGAATACTGACATGAACAGAAGTACAAGACCTGTCATGATCATGAACATCGCCAGATTCCTTTTATTGTCTGCTATAGGCATGAAGAACAGGGCTATGTTTGTAAGCAGTGTTCCTGCGAGTATGAAAGGCATCCTCTTTCCGATAGGTGTATGAAGCTTATCGGACAGTGAGCCGAAAAGCGGCAAAAGAAAGAGGGCGAGCACATTGTCTATCGCCATTATCGCGCCTATGAGCACTTCATTTAATGAAAAGGAGTTCTTCAGGATGAGCGGTATGATGTTATCATACATCTGCCAGAATGCCATGATGGACATAAATGCGAAGCCGACCATTATGGTCTTGTATTTGTAATGGATCTTCATCTTCGTTTCCTTCCTGTTTTAAGTATCAGTCGGATATTAGTTTATCATATATCAAGTTGTATTGTCACGTTTGAGAGCCTTTATTTATTGCTCTATAGTGTTGATATTTTTCATCAAACAAGTTATTCTATGGATATATTACTAATCCGCAGTGGAGTGTGTATGTATATATATATCGCAGGCGCGTTGATCGCATATCTCGTCGGAGGTTTTAGCCCGGCGTTAATCATATCAAAGTGTAAGAATAAAGATATCCGTTCGCACGGAACTGGTAATCTGGGAGCATCGAATACGACCATACTCTTAGGAGCAAAATGGGGTATTTTGGTGGCTCTTATCGATATTTTGAAGGCATATATACCCGTGACCGTAGCAAAGGCATGTTTCGCACAATATGATCTTTTGCCATACATCGTTTCCACATGTGTGATATTGGGACATATATTTCCTTTTTACCTTAAGTTTAAGGGAGGAAAAGGATTTGCAACTTATATGGGTGCCATGCTGGGACTGAATCTGAACGCATTCCTTATAGTAGGATTTCTGTTTCTGGTGTTCACCTTTGAAACGGATTATATCGTGTGTGGAACACTGTCGGTAGTGACCCTGTTTCCTGTGTATCTTTGGTTTTCACGCGGGAATATTTACTACGTTCTGATAATACTTGTCGCAAGTGCGGTAATAGTGTTTAAACACAGGGTTAATATCGTCAAAATATTAAAAAAGGAAGAAATAGGTCTGAAAGCGGCTTTTTCCGGAAAGCATAAGTTATAGATGTTAAACATAATACTCAGTGATATAAACAATTTTATGGACATATACTTCATAAAGAGCATATGTCTTGGTCTTATATGTTCGTTATTGCTTTTGTGCATATTAAGTTATTTAAGGGTCAAGGGGATATACAGACACAGTGAGAGAAGAGTCGTGATAAAGACCACGGCGTTTTTTCTGTGGATAGTATACGGGTACATGGTCCTTGGCATTACATTTCTTTGCAGACAACCCATTTACAAGCGAAAGGTCATGTTAATACCGTTTACGACACCCACGGGCAACCCGAGGCTTATGGCATTTCAGGTTGAAAATGTGCTCATGTTCATCCCTTACGGTGTTCTTATTCCGGTACTTATAAGTTACTGCAAAAAATGGTATCTGTGTCTTGTGGCAGGTGTCATATCCAGCCTATTTATTGAGATAATCCAGTACGTCACATACAGAGGACAGGCTCAGATCGACGATCTTTTGATGAACAGTGCGGGAACTATGATAGGATGGCTGATATTCATCTATGCATCACAATGCTATAAAAGGCAGCCTGACAGCGGTGAGGCTGAGACCGATATAAAAGAAGAACCGGGGAAGGAACAGATTTAATATGTATAATTATGTTTTGTTTGATCTGGACGGAACGATATCCGATTCCAGTGAGGGTATCACAAAAGGCATCCAGATCGCTTTAAAGCATATGGGAATAGAAGAGGAGAGGGAGAACCTAAGCAAGTTCATAGGGCCACCCTTAAAGTATTCTTTTACCACGTTCTATGACTTTAATGAAGAACAGTGCGATATCGCCGTTAAGAAGTACAGGGAATATTACGGAAAGACAGGTCTTTTTGAGAATAAGGCCTATGACGGTATAGGTGATCTTCTTAAAAAGATAAAAGAAAGCGGAAGAAAGATCGCAGTGGCAACTTCAAAGCCAGAGAAATTCTCCGTACAGATACTGGAGAAATTCGGACTTTTACAGTACTTTGACATCATTTCGGGAGCTTCAATGGACGGAGTGAGAGCGGATAAATACGAAGTCATCATTGAGGCGCTGGAAAGATTCGGAAATCCTGACAAGTCAGAGGTCGTTCTTGTCGGTGATACCAGATTTGATGCGGAAGGTGCCACAAAGGCAGGTATTGACTGTATAGGTGTTCTTTATGGTTTCGGAACCAGGGAATCACTCGAAAAAGCAGGCGTTAAGTATATAGCTGAGAGCATGGAGGATATACTTAATTATCTGTAAAAAACCTCATTAGGTTATTTTGCACAAAAAAGAATACGAGAATATGTTAAGTTTTACTTTTTGGCTATTATAATTGTGTGCCCGATGACGTATACTAACTCACGGATAAAAAGATAGGAGAGAAAACTATGGCAAATGACTTTTTTTCAACCGAGCAGTATCTGTCTGATTTGAACGCTTACTGGCGTGCAGCCAATTATATCGCAGCAACTCAGCTTTACCTGCTTGACAATCCCATGTTAAGAGAACCTTTGACAAGAGACCAGATCAAGAAGAAGATCGTAGGTCACTGGGGAACGGTTCCCGGACAGAACTTTGTATACGCACACATGAACCGTGCCATCAACAAATACGACCTTGATATGATACTCATTTCAGGTCCCGGACACGGCGGCAACTTCTTTGTTGCAAACTCATATCTCGAGGGAACATACTCTGAAGTATATCCCAATATCAGCAGAGACCTTGAAGGACTTAAGAAACTCAATAAGCAGTTCTCATTCCCTGGAGGTATCTCAAGCCACGTTGCACCCGAAACACCCGGTTCGATAAACGAGGGTGGTGAGCTTGGTTATTCTATCGCTCATGCATTCGGTGCAGTATTTGACAATCCCGATCTTATAGCTACAGTTATCGTCGGTGACGGAGAGGCAGAGACAGGTCCTCTTGCTACTGCATGGCATTCAAACAAGTTTTTGAACGCTGCAAACGACGGTGCAGTACTTCCTATATTACATCTTAATGAATATAAGATAAGCAACCCCACAGTACTTTCTCATATAACACACGAAGAGGTTGCAAGTCTGTTCCACGGTTACGGATGGAAGCCCATCTTTGTTGAGGGTGATGATCCGATGACCATGCATAAACTCATGGCTGAAGCTGTTGACACATGTATCGAGAGTATAAAGGAGATACAGAGAGCAGCAAGAGAAGACGGCAACACAGAGCGTCCTTTCTGGCCTATGATCGTTCTTCGTACTCCCAAGGGATGGACTGGTCCCAAGGTTGTAGACGGACTCAGGGTTGAGGGCTCATTCCGTGCCCATCAGGTTCCGATAACAATGGAGAAGCCTGAGCATTTGGATCTTCTTAAGCAGTGGCTGTTAAGCTACAAGCCTGAGGAGCTCTTTGACGAGCAGGGCCAGCTTCTTGAGAAGTATCGTTATATCGCACCTAAGGGTGACAGAAGAATTTCTGCAAATCCTCATGCTAACGGCGGTAAGCTTTTACGTGATCTTCGTCTTCCTGATTTCAGGGATTACGCAGTTGAGGTTCCGGCTCCCGGTACTGTTGAAAAGCAGGATATGATCGAGCTTGGCGGATTTGTCCGTGATATATTTAAGCTTAATAAGGAATCAAAGAACTTCCGTATTTTCGGTCCCGACGAGACCATGTCAAACCGTCTCTATAAGGTATTTGAGGAGACAAAGAGAGACTGGAACGGACAGTACCATGAGGCTGATGAAGATTTGGCTGTTGACGGAAGGATCATGGATTCATACCTTTCAGAGCATATGTGTGAAGGATGGCTGGAGGGTTACCTCTTAACAGGCCGTCATGGTTTCTTTGCATCATATGAGGCTTTCATCAGAGTCGTAGATTCAATGTGCGCACAGCACGCAAAGTGGTTAAAGGTTTGTAACGACCTTTACTGGAGAGAGGAGATCGCTTCTCTTAATCTTATACTTACATCAAATGTATGGCAGCAGGACCACAACGGATTCACACATCAGGATCCCGGTTTCCTTGATCATATAGCAAATAAGAAGGCAGACGTTGTACGTATGTACCTTCCGCCGGATGCAAACTGTCTGTTGTCTTGCTTTGATCACTGTATCAGGAGTAAGAACTATGTCAATGTAATCATTGCTTCTAAGCATCCCAGCCATCAGTGGCTTACAATGGAGCAGGCTGTTAAGCACTGCACACAGGGTATCGGTATCTGGGATTGGGCAAGTAATGATGCAGGTGTTGAGCCTGATGTTGTTCTTGCTTGCTGTGGTGATACACCTACAAAGGAGGCTTTGGCTGCAGTTACTATCCTTAAGGATAACCTTCCTGAGATCAAGGTACGTTTCGTTAACATAGTAGACCTTATGAAGTTGGAGGATCACAGTAAGCATCCTCATGGCCTTACAAATGTTGAGTATGATGCACTGTTCACAAAGGATAAGCCGATAATCTTTGCATTCCATGGATATCCGAAGCTTATTCACGAGCTCACATATGAGCGTGAGAACAGAAACTTAAGTGTACACGGATACCTTGAAGAGGGTACCATCACAACTCCTTTCGATATGAGGGTTCAAAACGAGATAGACAGATTCCATCTTGTTATGGATATCATCAATCATCTTCCTCAGCTTGGAAACCGTGGTGCATATCTTCTCCAGAAGATGCGTGACACACTTGTAGAGCATGATCAGTATATAGCTCAGTACGGAGTGGATCTTCCTGAAGTACGTGAGTGGCAGTGGCACTGATAATGACCTTATAAAATATAGAAAATGAAATGGCCGTAGCGGATCTGCATCTGCTACGGCTTTTCTGTGACTATTCAAGAGTTGTTTCTTTGTTTTTGTATTTACCAGAGCCTGGCTGGTCTGGTACACGCTTTTTCGCGGAGTTGAGTTTCTGGCTTATCGTTTGCTGCACGTTGTAAGCATTTTCGCCTCTTTGCCATTTGTCTAGGATATCTTTTTTCCTTTCGTACCATTCGGTGATCGTGTCGATATGCTTATCTGATATCTTATCATCTTTGTGGTACATATCTTTGATGTAATCTGAGGAAGGAAGCTTATCCGTTTTGATAAGAGAACGGTCTTTGACCAGAGTAAGGAGTTTGTTTTCGGTCTTTACAAAACCTGTTATCTCCATTTTTTGAAGCTCTTTTATATTTGATGGAATAGCCCTGTTTGCAAATAAACAATCCCCGCTGTCGTATATGGGTGCCATTCGGATAAACTTAAGAGTATTGGCTTCGCGCAATACTGATATGTTGGACAAATGTCTGTCGTAGTTGGTAAGTACATAATCAGACATTATCTGATACTCCAGATCACGTCTTAACAGATCGGCATCTATTCCATGTTTTTGGCATACACTTATGAAATGCTCATAATATGATGTTGAGTTATCCATGGGTTCGGAAGTGATAACTGACCAGGCAGATACAAGTTCAAGATCCTGAGATGTAAAAGCCTTTGAGATACAACCGTATTTATAGGGCTTTCCTTTAATGTGTATAAGATTGTAATCAGTGTAATTATCATATCCCTGTTTTTTATGCAGCTGTGATGCTATGACCTCATTTATGCTTTCGTTTGAGGCGCCTGAATGATTTCCTTTGATAAGACATCTTTTTCCGTCCACGATTGTCCATGTCTTTTCAATGTTTCCCTGTAAAGAAGCATTGGGAGAGTACTGGAATACACCATCTTCTTTTGGCTTTTTTGAAGAAATGAGAACATTATCGTGAAAGTCGTTATCAAAAAGATTGATCTTTTCCCATGATAGATTACTGTTGACAGGTTTTAACCAATAAAAGTCTGTGAGGCTGAGTCCGAGGTTTTTTACAAGATATTGTTGGGGGGTAGATACTCCTCTGAGTGACAGAAAACTGTTGATCTGATCTCTTGTCACAGGGACTGATCTGTCGTCCCACCAACGATTCAACCATTCATCCGGTGTACTTCTGTACATTAGAGGTGTAAGTTCTTTTGCACTTTCCGAGATGTTTTTGGAATAGGCTGTCATCTTACCGTTATCATCAAATTGAACCAGTGTGATAACAACATTTTTCCACATTAGATAGTATCGATTCTCCATGCTTCGACCTCCTGTTTGGATTTTTGATCATTTATTTCCTTTCTGATAGATTCTATACTCCATTCAGCCATCTCTTTTACATAGCGTGTATTGGTGTTGTTTACCTTGCAAAGATATAATTCGCCGTCGGAATCATTAAGGTGATACACAAGATAGTAAGCCTTGTTTTTTATCACTATCTCACCATTCTGTATTCTAGGTGGATTATTAGATTGTTTGCACATACAATAGAATTCCTCAAAGCTTAAATTGCATGCATCAGCTATTTTAAGACCGGTTCCAATCTGTACCCTGTCTATATCTGTTTTACCGTTTATGATTTCATTCACAGTTGAATATGGAAGAAAAGTAGTTCTTGCAATATCAGAAACTTTTAATTTGTTTTCTTTCAAATAGTATTTTAATTGCACAGATCGCCCTCCTTAACGCTACAGCGTTAAAAATATAATATTACGATATAGCGTTAAAGTCAAGACGCAGTAAAACAGTAAAAAACAAACTGTGATATACAGATTAATGATATATACCTTTTAGGCAGCAGAAACATTTGTGATATAATAACCGTATGAAGAACATCCTTGATTATTTAAATGAATACGGGGACAGAACTTTTTATGATTTGCCATGGAATGAGGTTGATGGACTTATTCTTTCGCAGTTTGCTTATTTCAGGTGGAATAATGTCATTCCGGGCTTTCTTAAGGATGAGGACGGAGTGAGTCTTACTGAAATGACAGAAAACCTGGATGCGGCATATGTCTATGAAAGCCAGCTGTATCCGGCAGATAACAAAAAGCTTTTGGATGCAATGTTAAAAGGAAGACGTTTTGGTTCAATGCGCTGTAACTTTTATTCTGAAGAGACAAGTGAGGATGTTGAGATGCAGTTTGCTGCATTCACCTGTTTTTTAAAAGGAGCATTACCTGTTATTGTGTTCAGGGGGACCGATGGAACAGTGGTAGGCTGGAGAGAGGATTTCAACATGGCTTTCAAAAGACCCATAGCAGGTCAGAGACTGGCGTCTCTCTATGTCAATCAGGCTGCACTTCGCATACATGGTGATTTTATGGTAGCAGGCCATTCAAAGGGAGGAAATCTTGCGGCATTTTCTGCAATGAGTGCCGTCACCGGTATAAGGGAGCGTATAAACAGGATTTACAGCTTTGACGGTCCTGGATTCAGAAGAGAGATCCTCGATGAATACGGTTATGAAAACATAGCTTCAAGAGTATGTAAATTCCTTCCGCAGTCATCTATGGTAGGGATCCTGCTAGAGGGAAGCAAAGACTATGTTACAGTTAAGAGTAAGGCTGTGGGGGGAGCATTGCAGCATAACCCTTATTCATGGGAAGTTGATGATACATCCTTTGTGAAGGCAGGAGAGATAAATAGATCCTCGATACGCATGCACAGATCGATGAACCAGTGGGTATGTGAGCTTGATGACAGGCAGCTTGAGATGTTTGTGAACACACTCTTTGATGTGATAAGCGCATCCGGAGTCAAAGACATACCTGAGATAATGGCAGACAAGAAGAGCTGGCTAAGATCCGTACGTGAGGCAAGTAAAAATCTCGATGAAAAGCAGCGGGAGAACTTCATAAAGATAATGAAAGAACTGTTCAACGCATTTTATCAAAACCGATAAAACAGGATATATATATGGCTGAAGGATATTACACAATAGAAAAAGAAGCTCAGGGTGAGATCACAGAGAAGAAATCGCGCTTTATATGCGATCTTTACCATGTGGAATCCGAGGATGAGATAAAGGATATAGTCGAGGCACTTAAAAAGAAGCATTATCAGGCCAGACATGTATGTCATGCGGCGATCCTGGGAGATGATTCGGATGTGCTCAAATATTCAGATGACGGCGAGCCGAGCGGTACTGCGGGAAGGCCTATGCTCGATATATTAAAAGGAAGGGAACTGACTTATACCCTTGCCTGTGTCACCAGATATTTCGGAGGAGTGCTTCTTGGTACGGGAGGACTTGTCAGAGCTTATTCGGATTCGCTCATGGCAGCTCTTGAAAATGCTCAGATAGTAAAGAAACAGCTTTGCAGAAAGCTGTCTTTTTCAATGGATTACCAGATGATAGGAAAGCTTAAATATGTACTGGATGACTATCAGGCAAAAATGCTTAAAGAGGAATATGGCACTATGGTTGACATAACTATAGCGATACCGGAGGATATGACTGAACGTTTCAAAGATTATCTTACACAGACGAGTGCCGGAAAGATAGCAGTAACAGACGAAGGAACATACTTTGCCTAAATCTACTTGTTTTTTGTCATACGCTGTGATACACTTGTTAGCGTAACTAAGGATAGAGGTCGCGTGACTCATAAGTAACACTTTGGATGTGACAGGCACAGACGAAGAGGTGTAAAAGGGAGAAACGCCGAAAGAAAGACGGGCTGTACGTCGGACTTGGGCATAAGGTTAAGAGCCTTATGACTGTCATCTTAACAAAGATGGGGAGCTATCGACGATTTTGCATATTTACAAAACCGACCCCATTTTTGGTGTCGGTTTTTTTGATGTATCGTTGGAAAAACCCTCGCCAAAGGACATGTCTGAAAGGATGTGGCCGACAGGTTTAGCCAAAGGAGGAAAAGAAATGGCTGTATTTACAGGAGCAGGTGTGGCTATCATCACACCAATGAAAGAAAATCTCGAAGTTGATTATGATGCATTTGCAGCGATAATCGAGGAGCAGATCGCAGGAAAAACAGATGCGATCGCAGTATGCGGAACAACAGGTGAGGCATCAACACTTTCACATGAGGAGCATATCAATGTGATCAAGTATTGTGTTGAGAAGGTTGCAGGAAGGATCCCTGTTATAGCAGGTACAGGTTCTAACTCAACAGATACCGCTATCTATCTTTCAAAAGAAGCTGAGAAGGTTGGAGCAGACGGTGTGCTCTTAGTAACACCTTACTATAACAAAGCAACACAGAAGGGACTTTACGAGCACTTCAAACTGATCGCAAATTCTATAAAGATCCCTGTTATCCTTTACAACATACCGGGAAGAACAGGCTGCACAATGGCACCGGAGACCATCATCAAACTCTGCACTGATGTTGAGAATATCGTAGGTGTTAAAGAGGCAAGCGGAAACATTTCTGCGATCGCTAAACTCATGGCAAAGGCAAACGGTAAAGTAGATCTTTACTCAGGTAATGATGATCAGATAGTTCCGATCTTAAGCCTTGGCGGAAAGGGTGTTATCTCAGTTCTTTCTAATGTGGCTCCCAAGCAGACACATGATATCTGCCAGCTTTACTTTGACGGCAAAGTAGCTGAGAGCTGTGCTAAACAGTTAGAGGCTATCGAGCTTATAGATGCACTTTTCTGTGAAGTTAATCCGATACCGGTTAAGAAAGCTATGAACCTTCTCGGAAAATGCTCTGACGGAATCCGCAGACCTCTTACCGTTATGGAATATGCAAACGTTGAGAGACTTAAGAATGCAATGGAAAACTACGGACTCCTTTCACAGGGTAACGATTCTGAGTCGAGCATAAGCGAGAGACTTAAAAAAGAGATGAGCGAGAGCAATATAAGATAGGATAAAAGAGGTATATTATGACCAGAGTGATAATGCACGGCTGTGACGGCCGTATGGGTCAGATGATCACAAATATCGTGAATTCTGATCCTGATGTAGATATAGTTGCGGGTGTTGATGTTTCCGATCATATAAGCAACAATTATCCCGTGTTTAAGAACATATGCGAATGTGATGTTGATGCTGACGTTATAATCGACTTTGCAAATGCTTCAGCTGTGGATGTCCTGCTCGAGTATGCTGTAGGAAGACAGATCCCTGTCGTACTGTGTACCACAGGCCTCAGCGAAGCCCAGCTTGATCATATGAAGCAGGCATCTCAAAAGGTTGCGATCCTTAAATCAGCAAACATGAGTCTTGGTATCAATACCATTATGAAACTGCTTAAAGAGGTCACACCTCTGTTTGCTCAGGCAGGATTTGACATTGAGATAGTAGAGAAGCATCATAACCAGAAACTCGATGCTCCCAGCGGAACAGCACTTGCGCTTGCCGACAGCATCAATGAAGAACTCAATAACGAATATGAATATGTATATGACAGAAGCACAAGAAGAGAGAAAAGACCTGTAAAAGAGATAGGTATCTCTGCAGTAAGAGGCGGTTCTATAGTCGGAGACCATGATGTTATATTCGCAGGTCTTGATGAGGTCGTTACCATATCTCATACAGCATATTCAAGAGCGGTATTTGCAAAGGGTGCTGTGGCAGCAGGAAAATTCCTTTCGGGAAAACCGGCAGGAATGTATGATATGAGTGATGTTATAGGGTAGTTTAAAAACATGGAAAATCTTGAGATCAGATACTTAAAGAGTCTAGCCAAACAGTTTCCCAATATTGCGGCAGCCTCTACCGAGATAATAAACTTACAGGCTATCATGAACCTTCCAAAAGGAACAGAACACTTCCTTACAGATATTCACGGGGAGTGGGAGCAGTTCAATCATGTCATGAAGAACGGCTCGGGTTCGGTGAGAAGAAAGATAGACGAAGAGTTCGGTAATACTTTAAGCGAAAAGGATAAGAGAGCGCTCGCGACCCTCATTTACTATCCGAAGGAAAAACTCGCGATAGTCGAGGAGGAAGAGGAGTTTTTGGAGGACTGGTACAAGATCACACTGCACCGTCTGGTGCATATGCTGACCAGGGTATCTTCAAAGTACACCAGATCAAAGGTAAGGAAGGCTCTTCCCAAGGATTTTGCATATGTTATCGAGGAGCTCATAACCGAAAAGGAAGAGCTGGAAGACAAGGAAGCATATTATAACGAGATAATACATACCATCATAAGTATCGGAAGTGCACCTCAGTTTATAATGGAGCTGTGTGAGCTCATACAGAGGATGGTAGTGGATCATCTTCATATAGTCGGAGATATTTTTGACAGAGGAAAAGGCCCTCATATCATAATGGATACTCTCATGCATTACCATTCACTGGATATACAGTGGGGCAATCATGATATCATCTGGATGGGAGCGGCGGCAGGTGATCAGACCTGTATCGCATCCGTTATCAGGAATTCCGCTCGTTACGGAAATTTAGACACGCTTGAGGAGGGTTATGGTATAAACTTAGTCCCTCTTGCGACCTTTGCGCTCCAGACATATGAAAAGACGGATTGCAGCGCATTTGCCATAAAGTATGATGATGATTACAACACACGTGATCTTGAACTGGATATGAGGATGCACAAGGCTATTTCCATTCTTCAGTTCAAACTTGAGGGCAAAACCATTATGAGACATCCCGAATGGAAGATGGATGACAGGCTTTTGCTAGACAAGATAGATTACGATAAAAAGACAGTCACCTGTTACGGTAAAGAGTATGCCATGAAGGATGTTGATTTTCCGACAGTGGATCCGAGAAACCCTTACGAGCTGACAGAAGATGAAAAGCTCGTGATGGAAAGACTTGTGGCTGCTTTCAGACACAGTGAGAAACTTCAAAAGCATGTGAAGTTTTTGTATTCAAAAGGTGCCATGTACAAGGTGCATAATTCAAACCTTTTATATCACGGATGTGTTCCGATGGATGAGAAAGGTAACTTCTGCTCACTTAACATAGGAGGAGAAGAATACAAGGGCAAAGCGCTTTATGATGCTCTGGAAGCCTATGCAAGAAAGGGATATTATTCAAAGAATCCTGAAGAGAAACAGTACGGAAGGGATATCCTTTACTATATCTGGGCAGGACCCAATTCACCGGTGTTCGGCAAGGACAAGATGGCTACCTTTGAGAGATATTTCATTGATGATAAGGAGACCCACAAAGAGATAAAGAATCCTTATTACAATCTCTATGACACAGAGGAGATAATAAACAGTATCCTTAAGGAATTCGGTCTTACAACAGGCGATTCACACATAATAAACGGACATGTCCCTGTAGAGCTTAAAAAGGGTGAGACACCGATCAAATGCGGTGGCAAGCTACTTGTCATCGACGGCGGTTTTTCAAGAGCCTATCAGGAAAAGACAGGTATAGCAGGATATACACTGGTCGCCAATTCACACGGTATGTTCCTTATAAGCCACCAGCCGTTTGAGAGCAAAGAGGTTGCGGTAAGGACTGAGACAGATATAGTATGTGAGAGGATACCTGTCGAACTGGCACCACACAGGATACGTGTTGCGGATACCGATATCGGTAAGGAATTAAAAGAGAGCATAAGCCAGCTGGAAAAACTCTTAGAGGCTTACCGCGAAGGCATAATCTTAGAGAGTTAGGAGTTTATACATGAGATTCAGACCCTGTATAGATATTCATAACGGACAAGTAAAGCAGATAGTGGGCGGCACATTAAACAATACCGGTGCCGTTGAGAACTTTGTCTCAAAGAAAGGTGCAGATTATTTTGCATCCCTTTATAAAGAGAATTCTCTGCCTGGCGGCCATATAATAATGCTCAACAAGCGCGGGAGTGATGAGTATGAACTCAGCAAAGCACAGGCCATGAAGGGCTTAAAAGCATATCCAGGCGGTATGCAGATAGGCGGCGGTATCACAGATGAGAATGCATGTGAATTTATAAATGCCGGTGCGAGTCACGTTATAGTGACAAGTTTTGTGTTCAGTGACGGGAGTATAAATGAGGATAATCTAAAAAAGATATCCAATGCTGCCGGTAAAGATAAACTGGTCATAGATCTTAGCTGCAGAAGAGTCAAAGACGGATATGTGATAGCAACAGACAGATGGCAGAAACTGACGAAGATTAACATAACTTACGATACGCTTGATTATTTTGCCGGGTTCTGTGATGAGTTTCTGATACATGCGGTTGATGTTGAAGGAAAACAAAACGGCATAGAACAGTCACTGCTTGAATACCTTTCGGGATGGGACAGTATCACGATAACATATGCCGGTGGTGTGAGAAGTGTTGATGACATGAGACAGATACGCGATATCGGAAAGAGCAGGATAGATGTGACAGTGGGAAGCGCACTCGATCTGTTTGGCGGTAATCTTAGATTTAAAGATGCCGTTGATGTCTGCAAAAGTTGATATAACATAAAGAAGGACTGGTTTAAAACCAGTCCTTCTTTATTAATCCATTAAACTACTGCTTATTCGTAAACACCTGTTGGTAGTATTCCCCCTCGCGGAATAAACCTGTATATTTCGTAAAAGGCACTTCGTATAATTGATTAATCGTAATCGAGCGATTACAGCTTTGTTACGTTTACAGCCTGAGGTCCTTTTTCTCCGTTTACTACTTCGAACTCAACAGCCTGACCCTCTTCGAGAGATTTAAAGCCTTCCATATTAAGTCCTGAGTAATGTACGAATACATCATTGCCTGCTTCATCACAGATGAAACCGTAACCCTTTTGGTTGTTAAACCACTTAACAGTACCTTTGTTCATGTCAATCCTCCAAAAAACTATAAAACTCATTGCAGACTTTACTGCAACGCATTAAATATAGCATAAAATTGCAAAAAAGTAAATGAAAATGACGCAATTTTCTGACATTTTTTGTTAAAATTGACGTTATTTTTTTAGCTTGCCAAATACCATCTCATAACCGTCACAGCCATAGTTGAGTGACCTGTTGACACGGCTTATCGTAGCGGTGGAAGCGCCTGTTTTTTCAGCTATCTCGAGATAGGTTTTCTTTTCTCTCAACATTGTGGCAACTTCATAGCGCTGGGAAAGGGAGAGCAACTCGTTTATAGTGCACAGATCCTCAAAGAAATCAAAGCACTCTTCCTTGTTTTCAAGTGTCAGTATCGCTTCAAAAAGATGTTCAACCGCTTCGGTCCTGATCTTATTGTTCATGATATGTTAGACCTCCTTTTCATTCCTTTAAAATTTTAACACACTAAAGCCTAAAAGTAAATAATCTCTTGTTTCCGAATTTGGCTTGGATTATAATCTTTATTATGACAATAGACATTAACGATCTTATAAAAAGCATAACGGAGAGTCTGGGCAGGATAGAGTATATCAGAAGCGAGGATATTCCAAATATTGATCTTTACATGGATCAGGTGACTAGTTTCCTTAATACGCGCTTAAAGAGCACGACTAGGAACAAGGGAGAGGATAAGATACTCACCAAGACCATGATCAATAACTACGCGAAAAATGATGTGCTTCCGCCCCCTGTAAAGAAAAAGTACAATAAGGATCACATGGTGACTCTGATCCTTATATACTATTACAAGTATTTTCTGTCGATCAGCGATATCGAGACCATTCTAAAACCGCTGAACGAGGATTATTTCGGACAGGATAAGGATGTTAAGCTCACTGATATCTACGATGAGCTTATTGACAAGGAAGCCCAGATGTTAGATGGAATCATCGCTGATATTAGGACGCTGTACGATGAGGCTCATACCATGTATACCGACGTCAATAACGGTGATGAGGATACTTTGCAGTTATTTGCCTTTATTTCATTGCTGTCTCAGGATGTTTATATCAAGAAACTTCTTATAGAAAAACTGGTGGACGGATATAAGCAGAAGGTTGAGCAGGAAGATAAAAGGAAATAATCATAAAATATGGACTGAAAAGTCAAAATGAAGTATAATTAAGGGGTCTTTGCAAGACAAGAAGGAGGAAAATCAAAATGGGATTTATTGCAAACCAGTTGGCCAATGTCATTGAGTGGGCCGATCAAAAAGAGGGAATGCTGTTCTGGAAGTGGCAGAATCAGGAGATCAAAAAAGGATCTAAGCTGATAATCCGTCCCGGTCAGGACGCTATATTCTTATACAACGGAAAGTGTGAAGGTGTATTCGAAGAAGAAGGTAACTTCGATATCGAGTCAGACATCATTCCTTTCCTTTCAACACTTAAGGCTTTCAAGTTCGGTTTCAACACACCTCTTCGTGCAGAGGTTCTGTTCATCAACACACTTGAACAGCTCGTTAAGTGGGGAACAAAGAATGCCATCAACCTTCAGGCACCCGGTCTTCCCGGTGGTATGCCTATAAGAGCATTTGGTACATTCAGCTGCAAGATCGCAGATCATGATGTTCTTATCGACAAGCTCGCAGGCGTTCGTGCTTCATACTCAGTTGAGGATGTTAAAGAGCGTATCATAGCTAACCTTGATCAGCTTCTTATGGCTCATATCGCTAAAGAAGGACGCGATATGTTCAATCTCCAGGTGGATGCTCGCAACATAGCAGCAGGTATCAGAGAAGAGCTCGATGCAGATATGTTAAAGCTTGGTATCTCTATCACAGAGTTCAATATCGAGAGCTTCAACTATCCTGAAGAGATCAGAAAGATGCAGGAGAAGGCTGCAGGTCAGGCAATGGTTGGCGATGTTAACAAATACACCCAGATGGCTATGGCAGATTCATTCGGCAAGGGCGGAAGCAACGGCGGAAGCATCGCAGCTGATATGGCAAGCATGCAGATGGGTATGGTAATGGGTCAGCAGATGATGCAGAACATGGGAATGACCAATAATGCTGCAGCACCTCAGGCACAGGCAGCAGCACCTGCAGGTGCAAAGTTCTGTCCTAACTGCGGAACACCCACCAACGGTGCAAAGTTCTGTTCTAACTGTGGAACACAGCTTGGTTAATATCTAGAAAGTATAAATCTTTAAGATGGACTGCCGCTGCAGGCAGTCCATTCTTTTTCTGACAGGAATATGAGCAATATATACGAATCACTTAATGACGAACAAAAAGATGCCGTGATGCATACACAGGGGCCTGTCCTTATACTTGCGGGAGCGGGTAGCGGAAAGACCAGAGTGCTTGTTCACAGGATAGCATACATGATCGATAAAGAGGGGATATCTCCTTTTAACATCCTTGCCATAACCTTTACTAACAAGGCTGCGGGGGAGATGCGTCAGCGTATCGATGACATGGTGGGATTCGGTGCCGATCAGATATGGGTCGCAACGTTTCATTCTACCTGTGTGCGCATACTGAGAAGACATATAGATCTTTTGGGTTATGATACGAATTTCACGATCTATGACACGGATGATTCAAAGTCAGTCATGAAGCAGGTGTTTAAGAACTTAAACATCGATAACAAACAGATAAAGGAAAAACGTGTTCTTAATACGATAAGTTCATGTAAGGACGAGCTCATGGGCGTTGATGAATACGAGAGTTATGCCCATGGTTATGAAGAGGAAAGGATCGCTGCCTGTTACAGGGAGTACCAGGAGACTTTAAAAAGCAGCAATGCACTTGATTTTGACGATATCATAGTCAAAACGGTAGAGCTTTTTAAGAAATATCCGGAAGTACTTGATAATTACAGGGAACGTTTCAAATACATAATGGTTGACGAGTACCAGGATACCAATACGGCACAATACGAGCTGATAAGGCTTTTGGCAGGAAAATACAGAAACCTTTGTGTCGTGGGTGACGATGATCAGTCGATCTATAAGTTCAGGGGTGCCAATATCAGGAATATATTGGATTTTGAGGAGCACTTCGAGGATGCCTATGTTGTAAGGCTTGAACAGAATTACCGCTCAACCCAGAATATCCTGGATGCAGCCAATGCTGTTATCAGTAACAATACGGCAAGAAAGAGAAAAGAGCTCTGGACAGATAAGGGAGAGGGCAACAGGATACATTTCAGACAGTTTGACACTGCCTATGAGGAAGCAGAATTTATAGCTGACGACATAGCAAAAGCCGTTAAAAAGGGTGATGTCAGATATGAGAACTGTGCTGTTTTGTTCAGGACAAACGCACAGTCGCGCATGCTTGAAGAGCAGTTTGTTAAAAACGGCATGCCTTATGATCTTGTCGGCGGAGTAAACTTCTATGACAGAAAAGAAATAAAGGATATGCTGGCCTACCTTCGAATGGTAAACAATCCAAACGATGATCTTCAGGTCAGACGTATCATAAACGTTCCCAAAAGAGGAATAGGTCAGACTTCACTGGATAAGGTCTCAGGATATGCAAGAGAACATGCACTGTCATTTTTTGAGGCATGTGAGGAAGCGGACAGTATACCCTCGCTTGGAGCGGCTGCAAAAAAGATAGGCGCATTTACGGATATGGTTAGAGTCTTAAAGGCTTCTTACCCTGAATATGGCATGCGCGGCCTTCTAAATGATATAATAGAACGAACAGGTTATGTCCTTGAACTTGAAGAAAGTGAAGAGGATGATGCAAAGGACCGCATAGAGAATATATACGAACTTGTCAATAAAGTGGTATATTATGAGGAGAATGCAGAGGATCCCTCGCTTTCCGGTTTCCTTGAGGAGGTAGCACTCGTAAGCGATATAGATAACCTTGAAGAGGGTAAGGACAGAACTGTGCTCATGACTCTTCATTCAGCAAAAGGACTCGAGTTTGAACGTGTTTATATAGCAGGATGTGAGGATGGTATCTTCCCGAGTTACATGTCTGTTACTGATACCGATCCGGATGCGATAGAAGAGGAGAGACGTCTTGCTTACGTGGGTATAACCAGAGCGAAAAAAGATCTTACCATAACCTATTCGAGAAGCAGGATGAACAGGGGTGAGATCCAGTATAATCCGGTGAGCAGGTTTGTGCGTGAGATACCTCAGAATCTTTTGGACAATACGCTGCCGAAACAGAAAAGATACGATCTTGATCCGTATGATGATTATTCATATGAAAGAAACGTATTCGAACCAAAACCTTTTGACAGTGTGATGACTTTTTCGACACAACCCAAAAAGGAAAAGAAGAGTTCCGTGATCACAGCCAAGACTTCTTTGTTATCCCTCGGAAAGGGAATGACAAAGGCAAACGGCCTTGATTATAAAAAAGGCGACAGAGTGACGCATATAAAGTATGGAAGCGGTACTGTCGTTGATATAGTAGATGATGTAAAAGACTACAAAGTGACTGTGGATTTTGATAACGTTGGTGTTAAGATAATGTATGCCATGTTTGCAAAGTTAAGGAAGATATAAAGGGGAAAACATGAAACTATCACAGCTTTTGGAATACGATCCTATAATAGTTCAGTGTCATGACAATCCGGATGCGGATGCGATAGCATCGGGATATGCGATCTATGAGTATTTTAAAGAGCATTCAAAGAATGTAAGGTTTGTTTACAGCGGCAGAAATGCGATACAAAAGTCAAACCTTTTACTGCTGATCAATTATCTTAAGATCGGGGATGTGCTTGAGCATATCGAGGAATGGAAGGATGATGAGTTTGAAGGCCTTGTAGTGACTGTGGACTGTCAGTACGGTGCAGGCAATGTCACACGTATACCAGCAAAGTATGTAGCGATAATAGACCATCATCAAAAAGAGATAGAAAATGTGGAATTGAGCGAGATAGTATCGGGACTTGGAAGCTGTTCTACCCTTGTATGGAGGATGTTAAGAGAGGAAGGCTTTGATCTTGACGATATAAAGATCAATACGGCACTTTATTTCGGACTCTATACCGACACCAATTCACTCAGCGAGATAAACAATCCTTTCGATAAGGATATGAGAGATATGATAGCTTACGAGAAGTCTGTCATCATCATTCTGAGAAATTCAAACTTCTCTTTGGATGAACTCGAGATAGCGGGTAATGCGATGAAGAACTATCTCTATTATCCGAAAAACAGGTTTGCAGTAATCAAGGCAAAGCAGTGTGATCCGAATATCCTGGGACTTATAAGTGATTTCCTTTTGCAGGTCGCTGAGGTTGATGAAGCCATCGTTTACAATGAGTGGCCGGGAGGTTTCAAGTATTCTGTAAGAACATGTGTAAAGGAAGTGCATGCCGATGAGCTGGCATCCTTCATAGCAGAGGGCATAGGCTCAGGCGGAGGACATATAGAAAAAGCGGGAGGTTTCATAAGAAGAGACCTTTATGAAGCAAAGTTTAAGGACCTGGATACTGAAGAATTCTTCAGAACAAGGATAGATGAGTACTTTGATACATTTGAAGTCATATATGCATCCGAGTATGAGGCAGATATCAGTAAGATGGAGCTTTATGCAAAGAAAAAGATCCATCAGGGCTTTGTTATAGCAAAGGATATCCTTCCCATAGGAACTCCTGTCATAGTAAGAACACTTGAAGGCGATATCGAAACAGAAGTAAGCGACGATCTAGTATTCATGATAGGTATCAAGGGAGAGGTGTACACCAATCACAGGGAAAAGTTTGAACGCTCTTATCAGATGACGGATATAGAATATCTGAGTGATGATGAGCTCTTAAAGCCCGAATATCTTCCTACCGTTCACAGCAGGAACGACGGAAGCGTGATAGACCTTTCGAAGCATGCGCACGTTTGTATCTCAAGCGGTGCGACTCAGATCTGTGCGTGTCAGATAGACAAGAGAGTAAAGATCTTCACGAAGTGGTACACCGAGACCTATATGGCAGGAAAACCCGGAGATTATCTGGCAGTGAGAACAGACGATCCTCATGATGTCTATATAGTTGAAAGAGACATCTTTTTCAGGACTTATGAGAAGATGGAGTAAAGTATTGAGATTCTCTTAATTTTGTTTTTATGACTAGTCATTTTGTGTGTAAAATGCTATTATATATTTAGTAAGCGAATTATATTTGTATATATAGAGTGATGGAGGTTTGGATATGGCAAAGATTGATGAGCTCATTGAGCAGATTAAGGAATATGCCGGATGGGTGGAGAAACCGCCGGTTAAGAAGAAATGCAACGTTGTTGCAGTGATACTTACAATAATCGGTATAATCGCTGTTATAGCCGGTGTATGCTATGCCGTATACCGTTTCCTTGGACCTTCATATTATGAAGATTTTGAGGATGATTATGAAGATGATTTCGATGACGATTTCTTCGATGAGGATGACGACGATACAATAGAGGTTCCCGTCAAGGAAGAAAAGGCTGAGAAAGAAGAGAAAAAAGAAGAAGACGCTGAATAAGGCGAAAAAAGGGGCTGTCGCACTAAAAAATGGTGCGCAGCCTCTTTTTTATGCTAAAACACAAAAACCAGACTTCGAAAAGCCTGGCTAATGCGGTAAAATATATTTATGCGACTAAACAAAATTTTACAAGGAGATTATACCG
>JAFZRZ010000055.1 GCA_017619635.1 Lachnospiraceae bacterium
GCAAAGATCAAGCATGAATGGAGCTTGGGAATGGCCTGATACAGGTACATTCCAACCCATTGTTGGATTAACATGTTCAAAATAGAAAAAATGGCCTTGAGAATTGTGTTATCTCAAAACCACTTTGTCTACAGTCTGAAGTGCTGTCACATGACAGCACTTTTGTTTTATGTATCCTTATGCGTTTGCTTTGCTTTTGAAAGTAACCTTGGGGAGGATATCTGCTTTGTTGAGTGCAGGTCTCAATGCGTTGTATAGGATGATAGCGATAACCGAATTGATCACTGCGTTTATTATGGTCGCATAAGTTGTTATCGCCAAAAGAGCCTTGATCGCAGATTCAGCCTTCTCGGCATTGGGTGTTAACAGTGTGAACCATACATACTTAAGTGCAGGCTCAAACACACAGTTGAATGCGAGAGCACCAACGGCAGCTATCGAAGACCATTTGAGTATGTAGCCCTTCGGGTGATTCTCTGAGATGTTTGCCAGCTTATGGGCGATGACTCCGACTATGACACCCATCACAAGCTTGCAGATGAAAGTTCTCGGAGCACTTGCCGCATATCCGCCAAGTATGTCTGCCAGCGACAGACCGATGGCACCTGCGAGTCCGCCATACAGTCCGCCGAGAAGCAGAGCTCCCAATATAACAAATGCATTTCCGATATGTACCTTTGTTCCTGAGGCGCTGATCGCAGGGAATACTGAGTATCCTACGAAGCAGAGTGCGGCCATAAGTCCTGCATAAGCTATCTTTTTAATGTTGTCGTTCTTATTATTTTCCATAAATATGCTCCTCCTGTGTCATATTGCTTTTAAATTGAAAATAATATATCATTTAACTGGTATCATTAAAACTATCAGATTTGAAAACTTTTATATAACCAGATATGAGCAAGAGATATATGAACCTGTATGAGCAGGTAAGAAGAGACATTATAGAAGGAAGATATGAGAAAGGCTCAAAACTGCCTTCGAAACGCGTCATGGCAGAGAGCATGGGTGTGAGTGTCATCACAGTCGAGCATGCCTATGAGCTTTTGGATGAGGAAGGCTATATCACTCCGAGAGAAAAGAGCGGTTACTTTGTGACCTTTGATGACAGCGATGTGTATCTTACTGATACAAAGGAGACGCACATACCGAAAGCTGAACACAGAGTAAACAACACCTTTGAAAACGATGACAGCAAGGAGAAAGAGCCTGTCATATCACAGTCCCTTTATGCGAAGACCGTAAGAAGGGTTCTCAGTGAATATCCTTATGAGATCATGAGCAGATCACCAATGTACGGAGTGGAGAGATTAAGAAGCATCATCGCGGATTATCTTATAAGAGGAAGAAGAATGAAGGTCTCACCTGATGATATAGTGATCGGTGCAGGGGCAGAGTATCTGTACGGTCTTATAGTCCAGACCTTTGGAAGAGATGTCATATACGGTATAGAGAGCCCCTCATATCAGAAGATAGCAAAGGTGTACGAGTCTGACGGAGCCCGTCTTGAGTTTTTGGAGCTTGGAAGTGACGGTATAGAGAGCAGTGAGCTTTGGAAAACAAAAGCGGATGTCTTGCACATAACCCCTTACAGGAGTTTTCCAAGCGGCGTCACAGCATCGGCATCAAAAAAGAGAGAGTATCTTAAGTGGGCCGATAAAAAAGATGCTATAATAATAGAAGATGATTTTGAATCGGAGTTCACACCCAGCCGTAAAGCTGAAGAGACACTCTTTTCGCTCGACACGCAGGGAAGAGTCATATATGTCAATACCTTTACGAGAACCATAGGGACTTATGTCAGGGTCGCATATATGGTGGTCCCTCAAAGACTTAAAGAAAGACTGGAAGAGAAAGTCGGTTTCTATGAATGTCCAGTTCCCTCGCTTGACCAGTATGTCATAGCAAGCCTTATTGAGAACGGCGATTTTGAAAGACACATAAACAGGGTAAGAAGATATAACAGAAGAAAGCAGTTATCCGGCACATGAGAGTAAGATGCATCGAGACAACTAAAGAAGGAAAAGTCAGAGGAAACATCTTTATGGATGACAATGCGTTCTCGTTTGGCGAGATCTCATTTAAAGACGGGATCATAACCGATGTGAGAAGAATTGATGAGTCTGATCTTAATGAGGATGAGAAGCGATCACGCATAGTCCCGGGATTCATAGATATACATATGCACGGATGCTGCGGATATGACACCTGCAGCGCCACAAAAGAAGAATTCATAAAGATGGCGGCCTATGAGAGAAAACGCGGCATCACATCTTTTATGCCTGCCACCATGACTCTTAAGAGCGATGAACTTATAAATATATGCGAACGAATCGCTGATGTTATGGATGATGAGACTTCCATAAAGGGCATATACCTTGAAGGCCCATTCATATCAAAGGAAAAGTGCGGAGCCCAGAATCCCAATAATGCGATCCTTCCCGATGATGAGATATTTGAAAAGATATGGCAGGCCTCAAAAGGAAAGATAAAGACAGTCACTGTGGCACCTGAACTTGATGGAGCCATAGGATTTATAAATAAGAATAAAGACAGAGTGATCTGTTCGATAGGTCACACAAACGCTTCTTATGATGAGACGGTTGAAGCGATCGAAGCGGGAGCTCATCATCTTACTCATCTTTACAATGCGATGACAGGCATGGATCACAGGAAACCTGGTGTGGTCGGGGCAGCTTTTGACAGTGATGTGAACACAGAGATCATATGTGACGGCAAACATGTCCATCCCGCTGTTATAAGAAATACTTTTAGGATATTTGGCGGGGAGAATGTTATAATGATAAGTGACAGTATGCAGGCAACGGGGATGCCTGACGGGGTATACAGGCTGGGTGATCAGACTGTATATAAGGAAGGAAAGAAAGCGACACTTAAAGACGGTACACTCGCAGGCAGTGTGAGCGATCTGTCTGACTGTTTTGAGTATGTCATCTCACAGGGGATAAGCATTGAACAGGCGATAATGGCATGCACATGCAATCCTGCGAGAGCGATCGGGATATTCGATGAAGTCGGGAGCATAAAGGCAGGAAAGAGAGCCGATCTTATCGTTTTAGAGGATGAAGGTATTTAAGAGGTAAGGATATGGAATTATATACTGAATGCAAATGGCCAGACTGGGACAGGATAGTTGATATCGTTGTCATAAACGGAAACAAAGCCCTAGAGGATATAAATGATGAGAACACATATAAGATCCTCTTTCTGGAAGACGGCGAGATAAATATAGAAGAGAACAATATAAAGAAAAAGATCTCAGTACCGTATTTCAGGCTGCTGTCAAACCGGGATAAGATAAAAGTGACTCACAGAAAACCTGTTAAGATGACCGTGGTGTATTTCAAACCCACGGCGATAAGGGATGAGTTTGAGATAAAGCGTATAGAGAACAAAGAGTTTGAGGAGGCCTTCGGACAGAGCATATATCAGGATTATTCTCTTATCATGGCATTCTCATCCGGTGACAGAAAGAAGGAATATGAGCTCCCCATCAGCGGAGTAAAGAGATTTAAAGAGATAATGGCTGCGATAGGAAAAGAACTGGATGAGCAAAGAGACGGTTTCTGGCCCTGCAGGAGCAGATCCCATCTTTTTGAGCTTCTCTACTATATAAATTACTCATTCATCTTTACAGAGAATGCAGGCCTTGATTCCAAGGAGAGGGATTACTTCTCTGAGACAGTCGAATATCTCACAGAGCACATAAATGAGCATATGACACTCGAAAAGCTCACAAAGGAGCTGGCTATAAACAGAAACAAGCTAAACGAGATATTCATGGAAAAGTCATCTTTGACCTGCATGAACTACTTCACTAAGATGAGGATAGATCTTGCAAAGCTCATGTTAAAAGGAACAGAGCTTATGATAGGAGAGATAGGAGACAGGGTGGGATATCCCGATCCTAACTATTTCACAAAGGTGTTCAAACAAAATACAGGGTTTAACCCCACCGATTATAGAAAATCTGCATCCTGATGCAGATTTTACTATTTATAGTGCAGATTTTATATAGAGCGCATCTTTTTAAAAACATATGATTATATCAGATAAGACAAGTTGTTATCTGATAGAGAGGAGATGCGTATGAAGAAAGAACTGATAAACAAGAAACTTGGTTTGACGGCAGCTTTTATAACAACAGCCATGGTGCTTGCAGGCTGCAAAACACAGGTTACAACACAGACAAGTGAGACCGCTGCTAAGGCGCAGATGGTAGTTGAGACAGTAACAGCACAGGAGATAAACGTTGAAAAGACAGGGGCTGGCACAGAGCATGAGATCAATGAAAGATGCATAGCAGCAAAGACCTATGATGTCTATAACGTAGAGGCACCCGAAGATGTGATCGTAAGTGAATGCTTAAGCGATGATTACGAGACGATGACTCTTGTAAGCCACGAGGTTGAAAAAGCTGACAGCGGTTTTACAGACAGAGTGCTCATTGAGGCAACACCCGTAAATCCCACAGAGATGCTGATGCAGACCATAAGCTTTGAAGCAGTGTTTGCATCTGATGAAAATGGCGATAACTGGTCATTAAAGGAAACAAAAAGAAACGACTGGACAGTTGAGAGTCCAAAGCTCCCCGGAAGCACATGGAAGCTTCAAAACGGCGATATGAATATCGTAAAAGGTATCTTTGGTGATACAGGTCTTTCAGATGAGAGCAATGTATATCTTCGCTTAAAGGGTAATGTGGGTTACATCTCACCCACCAAAAATGAGACAGACACCTCTGTAGATGAGGCAAACATCGTAACAAACGGAAGCGGAACGCTCATCTGTCTTGACGGTGAAACAAGAAGCGAGATAGGGATCAAGCTCTCTGACGGAAGCATAAAGGAAAACGGTGAGCTGATACTCACACTCACAAGTGACAAGGGAAACGGAAAGCTTAACTTCGTAAGTGAACTCGTTCCCATGAGCATAAAAGAGATAGACAGCGTATTTCCTGAAGAAAAGGTTTCAGACAATGTTGTATACTTAGAGGATCTTAATAAGTTTGAGCTTAGAAGTGAGAGTCTGGATAACGGAACATGGCTTAAAGAGACCGGAAGCAGATACGGAAACAATTCACCTCAGCTTAGCTGGGATGCTGTTGAAGGTGCAAGCTGCTATCTTGTACTCATGATAGATGAGGATGATACGAACCATGTTCACTGGATAACAGTTACAGACAAGACCGATCTTTCATACGGAGAATTCAACAGCCCCGAAAATGGATATACAGGGCCTTATCCTCCAAGACTTCATCATTATACACTCTGTGTGTTCGCTCTTAAAAATGAGCCTGCAGATCACGGAATACTCGTTGATTTCCAGGGAAAAGACCTGCATGAGAGATTAAATGATATAAACGGAAGTGAAGACAACGTTATATCATACGGGATCTTAAAAGGTAATTACACCTGGTATACGATATTCTAGATATCGATATCAAGTTCAACAGGACAATGATCGGAGCCAAGAATGTCGGTGTGGATCTTAGCATCTTTCAGCCTGTCGTTAAGATCATCGGATACGATGAAGTAATCGATCCTCCATCCGGCATTCTTTTCTCTGGCCTTAAACCTGTATGACCACCAGGAATAAACGTCCTTTGCGTCAGGATAGAAGAATCTGAAAGTGTCGGTGAAGCCGCTGTTTAAGAGAACAGTCATCTTTTCTCTTTCCTCATCGGTGAAGCCGGCATTGTGATGATTGCTCGAAGGATTTTTTAAATCTATCTCCTTGTGGGCAACATTGAGATCGCCGCAGAATATCACGGGCTTTTTCTCTTTCAATGAGCAAAGATAAGCCCTGAAATCATCCTCCCACTGCTGTCTGTAATCGAGACGCTCAAGCTCCTGCTTTGAATTGGGAGTATATACCGTAATAAAGAAGTAGTCATCAAACTCCAAGGTGATCACTCTTCCCTCATGATCGTGTTCATCGATCCCCATGCCGTATGTAACGTTTATGGGTTTTATCTTTGTAAAGACTGCAGTTCCGCTGTAGCCTTTTTTTTCTGCATAATTCCAGTACTGCGTATAACCGGGAAGGTCAAGTTCTATCTGTCCCTTTTGCAGTTTTGTCTCCTGAAGACAGAAGATATCGGCATCAAGTCTTTTAAAATCATCCATAAAGTTCTTGCCCACGCATGCACGCAGACCGTTTACGTTCCAAGAAACAGCTCTCATATGTAAAATCTCCTTATAAATTCATATTTTATCACAGGATTGGTTGTGATAAAATAGTATAATGATCTTATTGGGCACAGGTGCTGGCTATTGACAGTATCTGCCTGTTTGATATACTTTTCTGAACGGACGCTTAGGCGTAGGAATGGAGATTATTATGAAGAAACATACAGCGATTAAAAAGAAGATCTTAGTGTACGTGATGGGACTTTTACTGATTGCATCCCTTACAGCGTGCTCAAATAAAAATGACAATGCCGAGGACGATGAAGAAGTCGTCGAACAAGATAATGACAAAGACAGTAAAAAAGACAAGGATAAGGATAAGGAAAAAGTCGAGGCATCCTCTATACCCGAGTACTTAAAAGCGATAGAAGGTGACTGGGTATTGGTCTACAACATCTATCACTCAGAGTACGGTGAGGATGAGGCATACGATTACTGTGAGATGGCAGACGATCCTTACGGCGGTATGGATTCGGAGATCATCATCGGTGAGAAGGAAGGCAAGCTTGTTGCCAACTATAAATTCAATGCATATGAATCTACTGACAGATTCTACGGTGTCGAACTCATAAACAATGAGGGAAGCGCATATGCAGAGTGTGAGAACAAGGACTGGTATCTTCAGTTTACAAATCCCTTTGAGGATGATTACAACGACGATAGAAAGATCACCCTTGTCTCTGATGACAAGCTCATAATGGTAAATGAGTACAGCGAGGAGCCCACAGAGGACTACTCAGGTTATTACTCAACAAGTATCTATACATATTTGAGAAAGAGCGATCCCAGACTTCAGGATAAGGAAGGCTTAAGATATTTTGATACTGTTACCGTATCAAACACGACAGATCTTTTGAATAACATAAAGAACAACACAAAGATCATACTTGAGCCCGGAACCTATGATTTCTCAACAGTCGATATGAACAGGATCACCAATCCCGCTATAGTTGAAAACTACGGTGAGCTTGAGATAGAGAGCGTCTCAAATATCGGTATTGAAGCAAAAGACGGAGCAGATGTTCTGCTTTGCGTGGATGATGCATATTCACCAGTTATAAACTTTACCTACTGCAGCAACGTCACCTTAAGAGGCGTGACTGTGGGACACAATGTTGAACCCGGTTACTGCTCTGGAAGCGTCGTCCATATCAATTCGGGAAGCGGAATCACGATCGACAAGTGTAAGCTCTTCGGATGCGGAACATACGGTGTTGAAGCTTACAGCTGCAGCAATCTTACAGTGACGGATTCAGATATCTATGAGTGCACATACGGACTTTTGGATCTTAATGATGTGTATACCGCAAGGTTTGTGAACTGCACACTGCGTGACAGCAGCGACATGAACCTTATAAACGTGAACTCGGCTTATGATATAGGTTTTGAGAACTGCACATTCAAGAACAACAAAGTTGAATGGGAGTCAGACTACTTCGTAAATCTTTCAGAGTACGGCGATGTCACATTCACAGACTGTGTATTTGAGAACAACCAGTACAACAAGTTCTCCAACCGCAAGGTTAAGCAGATCAACTGCCGAGTCACGGACAACGGTGACATGACATACGAAGTCGATGATTCAGAGGACAGACTTGACAGGGACGGCCTCCTTGAAAGATATAATGAGGCTGTTGAGTCACAAAAAGATATAGACGATCAGTTCTCTAAGGGATCCATGGATCAGGCGACCATGAACTCACTGTCTTATACAGAGTATGAGATGTGGGATACACTCCTTAATGACATCTGGGCATACTTAAGAGAGAACTTAAGCAGTGAAGAGATGGATCCTCTGACAGAGGAACAGAAGAAGTGGATCAAGGATAAAGAGACATCCGTAAGGGATGCGGCAGCAGACTTCGAGGGCGGATCAATGCAGCCCATGATCGAGAACGGCACCGCAGCCTCAATAACAAGAAAGAGAGTAGATTATCTGGTTGAGAAATACTTAAAGTGATCTCAGACCGGTTGACAGAAGAAAGGATATAGAAATGAGTAAAGAACTTGCAAAGAATTATGACCCGAAACAGATGGAGGACAGGATCTACAGCAAATGGATCGACAAGAAATACTTCCACGCAGAAGTGGACCATTCAAAGACTCCGTTTACCATCGTGATCCCGCCCCCGAACATCACGGGACAGCTTCACATGGGTCATGCGCTTGACAACACAATGCAGGATATTCTCATTAGATATAAGAGAATGCAGGGCTACAATGCGCTCTGGCAGCCAGGAACCGACCATGCATCGATCGCCACCGAGGTAAGGATCATCGAGACTTTAAAGAAGGAAGGCATCGACAAGAACGATCTTGGAAGAGAGAAGTTTTTGGAGAGAGCATGGGACTGGAAGAAGGAGTACGGCGGAAGGATCATCAATCAGTTAAAGAAGATGGGCAGCTCATGTGACTGGGACAGAGAACGATTCACCATGGATGAGGGCTGTAACAAGGCCGTTACCGAAGTCTTCTGCAAGATGCATGAGAAAGGATGGATATACAAAGGCAGCAGGATCATAAACTGGTGTCCTGTTTGTAATACATCCATTTCAGATGCGGAGGTTGAGTATGAGGAGCAGGCCGGACATTTCTGGCATATCAAATATCCTCTCGTTGATGAGAACGGACAGCCCAGCAAGACTGAGTTTTTGACATTTGCTACAACAAGACCAGAGACAATGCTGGGTGATACGGCAGTAGCAGTAAATCCCAAGGATGAGAGATACACATATCTTCATGGCAGACAGGTATGGCTTCCTCTTGTTAACAAGGCTATCCCTGTTGTTGAGGATGATTACGTTGACATGGAATTCGGAACAGGTGTAGTTAAGATCACACCTGCACACGACCCTAACGACTTTGAGGTAGGTAAGCGTCATAACCTTCCCGAAGTAAATATCATGAACGATGATGCCACCATTAACAAAAACGGCGGCAAGTTCGAGGGCATGGACCGTTACGAGGCAAGAAAAGCTATCGTAAAAGAACTCGATGAGCTCGGACTTTTGGTTAAGATAGAAGACTACACACATAACGTTGGAACACATGACAGATGTAAGACCACTATAGAGCCCCTTATAAAGGCACAGTGGTTCGTAAAGATGGATGAGCTCATAAAGCCAGCTGTTGAAGCAGTAAAGAACGGCGATATCAAGCTTATCCCTCAAAGAATGGAAAAGACATACTTTAACTGGACAGACAACATCCGTGACTGGTGTATCTCACGTCAGTTGTGGTGGGGTCACAGGATCCCTGCATATTACTGCAAGGACTGCGGTGAGATAATCGTTGCACCCGAGGCACCTCATGAGTGTCCCAAGTGTAAGAGCACTAATTTGGAGCAGGATCCCGACACACTTGATACATGGTTCTCATCAGCACTCTGGCCTTTCTCTACACTCGGATGGCCTGAGATGACAGAGGATCTTAAATACTTCTATCCCACAGATGTGCTTGTTACAGGTTATGACATCATCTTCTTCTGGGTTATCAGAATGATCTTCTCAGGATATGAGCAGATGGGTGAGAAGCCGTTTAAGACAGTTCTCTTCCACGGTCTTGTAAGAGACGATCAGGGAAGAAAGATGAGTAAGTCACTCGGTAACGGTATCGATCCTCTTGAGATAATAGACAAGTACGGTGCGGATGCTTTAAGACTTACCCTTATAACTGGTAACGCTCCCGGTAACGATATGCGTTTCTATATGTCAAGGGTTGAGGCTAGCAGAAACTTCGCAAACAAGGTATGGAACGCAAGCCGTTTCATAATGATGAACATGGAAGGCAAGACGATAACTGAGCCTGACAAGGATGACTTTGAGCCCGTTGACAAGTGGATAATTAGCAAGCTCAATGACGTTGTTCGTGATGTTACTGAAAACATGGACAAGTTTGAGCTTGGTATCGCTGTTCAGAAGGTTTATGACTTTATCTGGGATGAGTTCTGTGACTGGTACATAGAGATGGTTAAACCAAGACTCTATGAGGCAGACAATGCAAAGAGCCAGAACGCAGCACTCTACACACTTAAAACTGTTTTGATAGACGCATTAAAGATGCTCCATCCTTACATGCCTTTCGTAACAGAGGAGATCTTCTGCACACTTCAGGATGAGGAGGAATCTATAATGATCTCTTCTTGGCCTGTATATGACGAGGCAAAGAGCTTCAAGAAGGAAGAGAGTGCAATAGAGACGATAAAAGAAGCAGTAAGAGGCATAAGAAATGTCAGAACGAGCATGAACGTTGCTCCTTCACGCAAGGCAAATGTCTTTGTGGTAAGTGAGAATGCAGATACACGCAGTGTATTCACAGAGGGAGAACTCTTCTTCAGATCACTCGCAGGTGCCGAGAGCATAGCTGTACAGGCAGACATGAGCGGTATCGCTGATGACGCTGTAAGCGTAGTTATACCGGGTGCTAACATCTACATGCCTTTCTCTGATCTTGTTGATATAGAGCAGGAGAAGATAAGACTTAAAAAGGAAGAGGATCGTTTAAACTCCGAGATAGCACGTTGTGAGGGAATGCTCGCAAACGAGAGGTTCATATCAAAGGCTCCCCAGGCCAAGGTTGATGAAGAACGTGCTAAACTCGACAAATATAAACAGATGCTCGAAGAGGTTAAAAAGCAGATCGAGAAGCTTGGTTAATCCTTTAAAGATCAAATCGACATAAGAATTTACCACATTTTACCAATTTACTAATATTTTGTGGTAAAAAGCCGAAATAGATGATATAATACAGCTAGTTATGTAAATCAGTCTGGGGAATAGGGGCAATGGACGAGATAAAAAAGCTTACTCCTGAGCAATTGGCTGAACTGAGAGCCAAGATAAGGAATGCCAATCCGGATAGTGCTGCAGCCGCACCCATACCGTCACAGTTAGAACAGGATGCGTATGGGGCTGTTCCAAGTGCGCCAATTTCCAAGAAGTTTGTCACCGTGGATGTAGCCGATGACAGGATGAGTGCCACGATCACACTTGCAGATCCGGAGGACGAGAAGTATACCGTTCCCGAGCTTATCGGACAGTTAAGGTTAAACAAGGTCGTGGTAGGCTTAAAGACTGATGAACTTTTAAGAATGGTAACCGAAAAGGTATATAATACCCCTGTTGTTGTAGCCGAGGGCAAACCGCTCGTCCCGGCACAGGAGGGATATTATGAGTTTTTCTTTGATACTAGCGACCATAAGAAACCTGAGATAAGGGAAGACGGAACGACTGATTATTCTGCTGTCGGAAGACTCGAGAATGTCACGGAAGGCCAGCTTATTGCAAGATATCATCCTGCAGTCCAGGGTAAGAACGGCTTTGACATAATGGGCCATGAGATGGTGGCTAAGATCGCCAAGGAACAGCCTGTTTTAAGAGGCCAGCATATAGAGCGAAATGACGAGACCAATGAGTATTTCGCAAAGATGACCGGAATGATAAGCAAGAAGGAATACAATATCGAGATACTCGATGTGTATGAGATAAACGAGGATGTCACCCTTGTAAGGAAGACTGTTGAATTCTACGGTGACCTTATAATAAACGGTGATGTTGAAAACGGAGTGCTCATACGTGCGGGCCGTAACATAGTCATAAACGGTACTGTCGGTGCGGCAACGATAAACGCCGGCGGAGACATCATACTAAAGAGAGGCATAACAGGTGCCGGCAGAGGAAAGGTTTCCGCAAGAGGAAATGTCTTTTCCGATTTCATCGAGCATGCAAAGGTTGAAGCCGGTCAGGATGTATATGCAAATTCGATAATCAATTCCGAGATACTGACAAACGGAAACGTTATAGTCAGCGGAAAACAGGGATATATAATAGGCGGAAACACACATGGCCTTCGAGGTATCGTTGCGAACGCAGCCGGAAGCCAGAGTGAGGTAAGGACCGTTCTTCATGCGGGATTCCAGAAGGAAGACTACACAAGGTTCTTACAGCTTGAGCAGAAGGAAAAGAGGATCGCTGCTTCGCTCGAGCAGATAATAGATGATCTCACATCAATGTTAAAAGCAAGAGCAAAGGCAGGTACTGTCAATAAGGCCCAGCGTGAGAACATTCTTGCCGTAAACAGAAAAAGAGACTCCATGCAGGAGGAATTAAAGAGCATAAGAAGCGATAAAGAGGATATCGCACGCAAGATGTCGATGGGCGGAAATGCATCCATCATCATCAGAGGCGATGTCTACAGGAATGTTCTTATAAGCATAGACGCGGCAAGGCTCGCGATACTCAAGGAAGAGACCTATGTGAGATACGTATGCAGGAATGATGAGATCCAGAGACGTGCGATCCCAAGGGAATAGATCCAGATGAAAATAAAAAGATTTAATGATTATGATGAGGCGGTATCTTATATTTTGGAGATACCGCGTTTTTCTGCTAAAAATGATATGTCTGCCACCAAAGAGTTCTTAAAGCTTGTCGGTGAACCGGGTACGGAAACTGTTATCCATGTGGCGGGCACAAACGGCAAGGGCAGCACATGTGCATTTTTAAACAGCATATACATGAAGGCAAAAAAGACGACCGGTCTTTTTACCTCACCGCATCTGTGTGACATAAGGGAACGTATTGTTATCAATAATGATATGATAACAAAGAAAGATTTCCTTGACTGTGCAAATGCGATCGTGGATCTGATAAATGAAGAAAAGGTGGGAAAGGATTATCATCCCTCATACTTTGAGTTTCTCTTTTTTATGGCAGTCAGATACTTTGGGATGAAGAAGGTTGATGTTGCCATATATGAGACGGGACTGGGTGGACGACTGGATGCCACCAATTCCCTTTTGAGAAAAAGCGTATGCGTCATAACCCAGATCGGAATGGATCATATGGAGTATCTGGGAGACACTTTAGAAAAGATAGCATACGAAAAAGCAGGCATAATGACTCACGGTGTTCCCGTTGTATATTTCAAAGGCAAAAAAGTGAGCAATGAAGTGATAGAAAGAAGGGCAAAAGAACTTGATTGTCCTTTGTATCCTGTCGGTGAACAAAATGCTCTCGGGACATCATTTAATAAGAAAAATATTGATTTTTCATACAAATATGGCTATGATAAGAGTGCTATGTTTACAGTGCACAGTTATGCCCATTATCAGGTTTTCAATGCACTGACCGCTTTAAAGACCATAGAGGTTTTACAGGGTGAAGACAGTATCGGCTCTTCATATGTAAGAGATGGTATAAAAGATATGTTCTGGCCCGGCAGGATGGAAGAGATCAAAGAAAACATCTTTGTTGACGGCGGACATAATGAGGACGGCATAGCGGCTTTCATCGATTCCGTTGTTAAAGACGGCTGCAAAGGCGACAGACATCTTATTTATTCTGCAGTGAGCGACAAGCGCATAGAGAGCATAAGCAGAATGCTTGTCGGATGCAGGGCATTTAAGAGTATCGCGATCTGTGCCATGAAGGGCAGCAGAGCCACAAGGATAGATGAACTTAAAAAAATATTTGAAACTGCAGTCAGTGAAACTGACGTAAATACGACACTGAAGGTATATGAGCATGTTAAAGACGCATATGAGTCTGAGAAGGAATGCTTAAAAGAAGACGACAGGCTTTATATATGCGGATCTCTTTATCTGGTTGCTGATATACTCGGATATACAGGGAATGAGAGATCATGATCAATTTTGAAGAAGAACTTAAAAAATTTCATCCTTCGCTTGAGATAGAGGAAGCGACGGATGCCATATACAACCAGGATATGACCGATATGGCTGACCTTTTGGTGAGCCTTATTAAGGAAGAAAGAGCAGCAGGACAGTCACAGGAATAAGGGGAAGTAAGAATGTTATGCTATAATTGCGGAGCTTCTTTGACTGAACACGATTTCTGTACTAACTGTGGTGCGGAAGTCGGTATATATAAGAAGATAATGAGTTCTGCCAACCTTTTCTACAATGAGGGACTGGACAGAGCCGGTGTAAGGGATCTGACGGGTGCGGTAGCATCGCTTCGTCAGTGCCTTAAGATGAATAAGAATCACGTTGACGCAAGAAACCTTTTGGGACTTGTGTATTTTGAGATGGGCGAATATGTCGCTGCACTTAGTGAGTGGGTAATAAGCAAGAACCTAAGACCCAACAAGAACATCGCAGACGATTATCTTAACATGATGCAGTCCAATCCTTCGAGACTGGATACCATCAGCCAGACCATCAAAAAGTATAACCAGGCATTAAGCTACTGCTATCAGGGCAGTTACGATCTTGCGATCATTCAGCTTAAGAAGGTAGTGTCGCTAAATCCCAAGCATGTGCAGGGAAGACAGTTACTTGCACTTTTGTATCTTAACAACGAGCAGTGGGAAGATGCGAGAAAAGAGCTCGAAAGATGCAGGAAGATCGACGTCAACAACACAACGACATTAAGGTATCTTAAAGAGGCGGATGCTGTTTTAGATATCGAGGAGGATTTCAACGCTCCCGTTAAAAAGAAGAGCATCGCTGATACCATCACATATCACAGAGGCAATGAGACGATAATCCAGCCTCTAAACGGTAAAGAGACAAAACTCTCATCCACCATCGTAAACATGATAGTGGGTATCGCGATCGGTATCGCTGTCGCATGCTTGCTCATCTTGCCGGCAAGGATAAGTGCCGCGAGTGAGGCTAGCGATATAAGGATAAAAGAGATAGGCGAACAGCTCGATGAGAAGAACTCAACGATCAATTCCCTCGAACAGGAAAAGAACTCTCTTACCGCAAGAGTCGAGAAGTTGGATAACGAGCTTGCAACATACACTGGTGAGGGCGGTACCATTTCCTCAATGGACAACCTTTTAAACGCTGCGATGGCATATCTTAGCAATCCCGAGGATACAGCCACTGTTGCAGGATATCTCGATCTTATAGACGAGGGCTTTGTCGATACCTCGACAGAGACTTTCAGGGAAGTCTACAACATGCTGCGTTCAAAGATAGGTGCAACTGTCGGAAGCACATATTATGACGAGGGAATGCATGCATATCAGAACGAGCAGTATGATGAGGCCGTGGAGAATCTCTCCAAGGCATATGCATATGACAATACAAACGTTGATGCGCTTTACAACCTGGCAAATGCCTACCGTAAAGCCGGTGACAACGTCAACGCCATAGCTAATTACCAGACACTGGTTGACAATTTCCCCGACACGGAACTTGCTACCAGATCACAGTCATTTTTGAATGAGCTGGTGGTTGAATGATGTATTTGATAAGGGTGACAAAAAGTTGCCCTTATTTTTTATAATTTTTTGCAAAAAGTCACTTGTGATTTTTCTTGTGTCGCATATAATAGTAAAGAGACAAATTTTAGTATAAGGAGAAGACCATGCCAAAGAGAGAAGATATCCACAAAGTATTGATTATCGGTTCAGGTCCGATCATCATCGGCCAGGCTTGTGAGTTCGACTATTCCGGAACACAGGCTTGTAAGGCGTTGAGAAAGCTGGGTTATGAGATCGTATTAGTTAACTCTAATCCCGCAACTATCATGACCGATCCCGAGACGGCAGATGTTACATACATCGAGCCTCTGAATGTTGACCGCCTTGAGCAGATCATCGCAAAAGAACGTCCGGATGCATTACTTCCGAACCTCGGAGGACAGTCCGGGCTTAATTTATGTTCGGAGCTTTATAAAGCAGGAGTGCTTGACAAGTACGGAGTAAAAGTAATAGGTGTACAGGTTGATGCCATCGAACGTGGTGAGGACAGAATAGAGTTCAAGAACACCATGAACGAGCTCGGTATAGGAATGGCAAGATCGGATGTATCCTATTCTGTTGAAGAGGCCCTTGATATAGCAGACAGACTTGGATATCCCGTGGTACTGCGTCCCGCATACACAATGGGCGGAGCAGGCGGTGGCCTTGTTTACAATAAAGAAGAATTAAAGACAGTATGTGCAAGAGGACTTCAGGCTTCGCTTGTCGGACAGGTTCTTGTTGAGGAATCGGTTCTTGGCTGGGAAGAGCTTGAACTCGAGGTCGTAAGAGACTGTGAAGGCAACATGATCACTGTCTGCTTTATAGAGAATATCGATCCTATCGGTGTTCACACAGGTGATTCATTCTGTTCTGCTCCTATGCTCACGATCCCTGAGGATGTTCAGAAGGAACTCCAGAGACAGGCTTACAGCATAGTTGACAAGGTTCAGGTCATCGGTGGTACAAATGTACAGTTTGCGCGTAACCCCAAAGACGGAAGGATAATCGTAATAGAGATCAATCCCAGAACATCACGTTCTTCTGCTCTTGCTTCAAAGGCAACAGGTTTCCCGATCGCACTTGTATCGGCAATGCTCGCAACAGGTCTTACTCTTAAGGATATCCCGTGCGGTAAGTACGGAACACTTGATAAGTATGTTCCCGACGGTGACTACGTTGTTATCAAGTTCGCACGCTGGGCATTTGAGAAATTCAAAGGTGTTGAGGACAAGCTGGGCACTCAGATGAGAGCAGTCGGCGAAGTAATGAGCATCGGTAAGAATTACAAGGAAGCATTCCAGAAGGCTATCCGCTCACTTGAGACAGGAAGATACGGCCTCGGTCATGTAAAGAACTTTGATTCTCTTACAAAGGAAGAGCTCCTTGCAAAACTCATCACTCCTTCAAGCGAGAGACATTTCGTAATGTACGAGGCTTTAAGAAAGGGTGCTACTGTTGAAGAGATCTTTGAGCTTACAAAGGTTAAGACATACTTCATCGAGCAGATGAAAGAGCTCGTTGAGGAAGAAGAGAAGCTTATCGCTAACAAGGGCAAGATGCCTGCAGACGATGTCCTTACACAGGCTAAGAAGGATGGCTTCTCAGATAAGTACTTAAGCAAGATCTTGGAGATACCCGAAGAGGATATCAGAAACAGAAGAATAGAGATAGGCGTAGAGGAAGCATGGGAAGGCGTTCATGTATCAGGTACACAGGACAGCGCTTACTACTTCTCAACATATAATTCAGAGGATAAGGATCCCGTATCTGACAAGAAGAAGATCATGATCCTCGGCGGCGGTCCCAACAGAATAGGTCAGGGTATCGAATTCGACTACTGCTGCGTACATGCTGCAATGGCATTAAAGAAGCTCGGATTTGAGACCATCATCGTTAACTGTAACCCTGAGACCGTTTCAACAGACTACGATACATCGGACAAGCTCTACTTTGAGCCTCTTACAACTGAGGATGTTCTTAGCATCTACAAGAAAGAGAAGCCTCTGGGTGTTATCGCACAGTTCGGTGGACAGACACCTCTTAACCTCGCAGCAGAGCTTGAGAAGAACGGTGTCAAGATCCTTGGTACAAGCCCTGCAGTCATCGATCTTGCAGAGGACAGAGACCTCTTCCGTGACATGATGGACAAGCTCGGAATACCGATGCCTGAGTCTGGAATGGCAGTAACCGTTGAGGAAGCAAAACAGATCGCAAACAAGATCGGATATCCCGTAATGGTTCGTCCTTCATACGTACTTGGCGGACGCGGAATGGAAGTCGTATACGATGACGACCAGATGGCTGAATACATGGCAGCAGCTGTAGGTGTTACACCTGACAGACCTATCCTTATAGACAGATTCCTAAATCACGCTCTTGAGTGTGAGGCAGATGCCATAGCAGACGGAAAGCATGCATATGTACCCGCTGTAATGGAGCATATAGAGCTGGCCGGAGTTCACTCAGGCGATTCGGCTTGTATCATTCCTTCAGTTCATATCTCTGAGGAGAATGTTAAGACTATCAAGGAATACACACGTAAGATAGCAGAAGAGATGCATGTAAAGGGTCTTATGAACATGCAGTACGCTATAGAGAACGGCAAGGTTTATGTGCTGGAGGCAAATCCACGTGCAAGCCGTACAGTACCGCTCGTATCAAAGGTATGTAACATCAGGATGGTTCCTCTTGCTACAGAGATCATCACCGCAGAGCTCACAGGAAAAGAATTCTCTGTTCAGTCACTCGGTGAGAGAACAATACCTTACTACGGTGTCAAGGAAGCAGCATTCCCGTTCAACATGTTCCCTGAGGTTGACCCGATCCTCGGACCTGAGATGCGTTCAACAGGTGAGGTTTTAGGACTTTCACAGTCATACGGTGAAGCATTCTTCAAGGCTCAGGAGGCCATTCAGTCAAAGCTTCCTCTTGAGGGAACAGCACTCATCTCAGTTAACGGTAAAGACAAGCAGGAAGTAATAGATGTTGCTAAAAGTTTAGAGTCTGACGGATTTAAGATCCTTGCTACAGGCGGAACCTGCGATGTCCTTACGGCAGCAGGTGTTAAGGCTCAGTGCGTTAACAAGATCTACGAGGGAAGACCCAACATCAATGACATGATCACAAACGGAGACATCGATCTGATCATCAACTCACCTATCGGAAAGAGCAGTGTTCACGATGACAGTTATCTTCGTAAGGCAGCGATCAAGGCAAAGGTTCCTTATGTTACAACAGTAGCTGCAGCAAGAGCTACAGCCGAGGGTATCCACTACATCAAGGCAAACGCAGGAAGCCAGCCCAAGTCATTACAGGATTACCACAGCGAGATCAAATAATTTTATAAAGACTAAGAGCTCTCAAAAATGAGAGCTCTTTTTAGTCTTCAGATCTGTTTAGCATGTTCCAGAATTCCTCAGCCACCTTTGAAAGCTTCCTGTCAGCGCTTTTAACAAGTACATAGTTTGCATACACATCAGGGGAGACTATTCGTTTTGTCACCACGTCATCGGAGACATATTTGGCAGCGGAAGCCGGATAAATGGCAATCCCTACACCGTTTGCGGTAAGCTCGTAGGCATTTAACATATGTGCTATCCTGCAGAATATCTTGGGTTCAGTACCGTATGGCTTAAACCAGTTTTCTATCTCCTGTTTTCTTGATTGTCTTGAAGGTATTATAAGCTCGTAGGGAGCAAGCTTTTCAAGCCTTACAGAATCCCCTTTTTCGTGGGCGAGAGGGTGGGATGCAGGTATCAGTGCAACCCATGGTTCACGGTAGATTATCCTTCCGTCAAGCCCCTCCTCATCATAGGGAGAGGTGATGACAGCTATGTCACTTAAGCCTGACTGAATACGCTTTACAACGTCATCTGTATTGCCGTTCCAGAGCTCATATTCCACAAGAGGGAATCTCTTTTTAAACTCTGCTATCCAGCCTGCAAACAAGGACGGTGCATGTCCTTCTATAGTCGCAAGATACAGAGTGCCTGTAAGGCCCTCGTTCATCTCTTTTATATCCTCAAAGGACTGGTCAGCAAGCTGTCTTATCCTCGATGCATACAAAAGAAATCTCTCACCCGATTCCGTAAGAGAAAGCCCTCTTGCCTTTCTCTCAAAAAGCTGTGTCCCAAGCTCTTCCTCGAGATCTCGTATCTGCCTTGAGAGCGGTGGCTGCGCTATGCAGAGCTTGTCTGCTGCCTTTGTGAAACTGCCTTCCTCAACGACTGTAAGAAAGTATCTTATATGTCTTAATTCCATTTTGGTACCCTCTGTTACCTATACCTAAAAGGTATATCTATACCACCATTATATGTATTTTACAATATCTTTTCAAGGAGTTACTATAAAGTCAGAAAAGGAAATAAATCAAACAGTCAGATAGATTCAATATGTGAGAAGGAGGCGATCTTTATGAAGAAATTTTTTGAACATCTTGAAGAAGTACTGGAAGAGTATTACAGGACATTTGCTAAATAGCACGGCTTATATCAAAAAAAGGACAGGCAACTGTCCTTTTTTATTGCTAAAAACTATTCTTTTTTGGTCTTTATCTGTGCAAGGATCACTCCTGCAAATACAAGTAAGCATCCTATCGTCTCTTTTGTGCTTAGGATCTGATGAAGGATAAAGTATCCCGCGATCGCTGAGAACACGCTCTCCAAAGACATAAGCAGTGAAGCAGGCGTGGGATTTAGGTTCTTCTGTCCGAGTATCTGCAGTGTATATCCGACACCGCTTGACATGATACCTGCATACAGTATGGGAACGGCAGCAAGCAAAAGATCACTGATACCCGGTCTTTCGAGGATCAACATGCCTGCGGCCCCGACAACTGCACTTACCATAAACTGCACACAGCTCATGGAGACCGGATCCACATGATCTATGAATCTGTCGATCGAAAGGATCTGCATGGAAAAAAGGAAAGCGCAGATGAGTAAAAACACATCACCGCGGCCTATCCCCGAATGTCCGCTGATACTCATTATGTAGAAACCTGCTACGGCGATAAGAGCACTGATCCATTCGTTTAAGCCTATCTTTTTATGCAAGAAGATACTTAAAAACGGCACGATTATTATGTACAGCGATGTGATGAAGCCTGCTTTTCCGACACTGCTTGACATGATGCCGTACTGCTGAAAGAGAGTCGCACTGACCAAAAACAGGCCGCAGAGCAGTCCTCCCTTTACGGTTTCGCCTCTTACTTCTTTATCGCGTATGGTCTTAACATCTGTACCGGCTTTTTTGGTGCTCACACAGATGAACGGGATAAGGAATAAGGCTCCAAGGATAAACCTTATGCATGTGAAGGTCCACGGGCCTACATGATCCATTCCCACACTCTGTGCGACAAAGGCCACACCCCATATGATCGCTGTCAGCGTAAGCTGTATTGTACCTTTGATCTGTTTCTTCATATAACTCTTAGTAAAGGCTTGCGATCACCTCAACCTCACAAAGAACGTTCTTGGGAAGCTGTTTAACAGCCACACAGCTGCGTGCGGGCTTCTGGGTGAAGTATTTCTCATATACGCCGTTAAAAGCGGCAAAATCAGCCATATCGGCAAGGAAACATGTGGTCTTTACAACGTTCTCATATCCGCATCCTGCCTCAATGAGGATAGCGCCTATATTCTTGCATACCTGTGTTGCCTGCTCCTCTATTGTTGTACCCTCGATATCGCCTGTTGCGGGATTGATCGGGATCTGTCCTGATGCGAACAGTAACTTGTCTGCGATAACAGCCTGTGAATAAGGTCCTATAGCTGCGGGTGCTTTATCTGTTGAAACTTTCTTTATCATGTTTTTTACCTCCTGTGACATATATTACACAAAGGCTATTTTAACATATGTAATGAGTTTTTGTAACAATTTAGAAAAATTATGAAAAATGATGCTTGTGTATGTTTACAAACGCCAATTGTGATGCTATACTGAATGTAGTTTTAAAAACTACATATAATTGTTTTCAAAACAAAACCCATCCGGACACCCGGAAAATACCCAAAAAGGACAGTGATGGATATGGCGGAGTATAAGATAATAGCAGACAGCAGTTGCGAACTGCCCGTTCAGTATGAGAATGATGAGAGGATAAGCCTGATACCGTTCAGGATCGAGATAGACGGAGTTCCTCTTCGTGACAGTTCGGATATAAATACAAAGAGTCTTTTGGAGAGGATAGTCGATTCAAAGACATTCACCAGCTCGGCATGTCCCTCTCCCGATGTATTCTACAACAGCATAGCTGAGGGAGACCAGAAGCGTGTATATATAATAACGATAAGCGCTAAATTAAGCGGATGTTATCTTTCAGCAATGATAGCAAAGAAGCTCTATGAGGATGCACATGACGATAAGGAGATATTCGTCATAGACTCAAAGAACATAGCGGGAGCGGAAGGTCAGCTTGCACTTTTGGCACTTGAGCTTGAAGAGCAGGGTGTAAGCGGCGAGGAGATCAAAAAGAGCCTCACAAACTTAAGGGATCATATGCGCACCGTGATCGTCATGAACAATCTCGAGGCCGTATATAAGAACATTAGAGTAGATAAGATAAAGGATATAGTTGAAAAGGCAGGGAATATCAAATCAGTCCTTATAAGAGAGAATAAGGATGAGAGCGAGGAAACCCCGAAGGTATGCTTAAAGGAGAGCTTCTCACAGATGGTCGACAACCTGGCTGCAACGCTTAAGGATGCATCCGAGCAGACAAAGGTGTTCATAACCCACTGCAACAATCTTATCGATGCAGAGAGATTAAGGGATATGCTCATAGAAAAGACGGGACTTAAAAACATCTTTATAATGAGCGCATCCGGATTCAACAGCCTGCTTACCGATAACGGCGGCCTGATCGTAACATTCTAGACAAAACAAAAAGCCCACAAAGATCTTAAGATCTTTATGGGCTTATCTTTTTAGAAGAATGAAATGTCTATCGGTCCCAATACCAGAAACAGAACAAGTATGATCTGTATAAGCAGTATGGCCGGCATCCCGAACAGGAAATACCAGTGTCTGGTCTTATGCCTGAAAAGGTGCATGCCTATGATGGAACCGATGCTCCCACCTATGATGGCGATAGTGAAAAGCGTGGCTTCAGGTATCCTGAAAGTGCGCTTTCTTGCTTTCTGCTTATCGATCCCCATAATGAAGAAACCGAGCAGATTCACAGCCAGTATGTAGATGATAAGTATTAATTGTGCCTGCATTTATTCTTACTTATTGTTGTTTGCTACTTCCTGCATCTTCATTGCACGAACCTTGCATGAAAGACCAAAGAGGTTGATGAAGCCTTCTGCATCGTGATGATCGTAAAGATCTCCTGTTGTGAATGAAGCGATCTTCTCATTGTAGAGTGAGTACGGAGAAGTTGTGCCTGCCTTGATGATGTTACCCTTGTAGAGTTTTAACTTAACTTCACCTGTTACATATTCCTGTGTAGACTTGATGAATGCGCATACAGCCTCACGAAGAGGTGTGAACCACTTTCCTTCGTAAACGATCTGAGCAAGCTTTGCACCCATGTCTGCTTTAAGAGCATATGTGTCACGGTCAAGGATGAGCTCCTCAAGCTGCTGATGTGCTTCGTAAAGGATGGTTCCACCGGGTGTCTCGTAAACGCCACGGCTCTTCATTCCTACTACACGGTTCTCTACTATATCAATGATACCGATTCCGTGCTTTCCGCCAAGCTTGTTAAGCTCACGGATAACATCTGAAACCTTCATCTTCTGTCCGTTGATTGATGTGGGGATACCCTTTTCAAATGTAAGAGTAACATATTCGCCCTCTTCGGGAGCCTTCTCAGGTGTTACGCCAAGAACAAGAAGGTGATCGTAGTTGGGCTCGTTAGCGGGATCCTCAAGCTCGAGACCTTCATGGCTTATGTGCCAGAGGTTACGGTCACGGCTGTAGCTGTTGTCAGCAGAGAAAGGAAGATGTATTCCATGCTGGTGGCAGTACTCGATCTCCTCCTCACGGGAAGAGAGCTTCCACTTGTCATCACGCCATACAGCGATGATCTTTAAGTCGGGAGCAAGAGCCTTGATACCAAGCTCGAAACGGATCTGGTCATTTCCCTTACCTGTAGCACCATGACAGATTGTTGTAGCACCTTCCTTACGTGCTATCTCAACGAGACGCTTTGCGATAACAGGTCTTGCCATTGATGTACCAAGAAGGTACTTATTCTCATATACGGCATGTCCCTGTACGCAGGGAACAACGTACTCATCACAGAACTCATCAACAACATCTTCTATATATAATTTGGAAGCGCCGCATGATTTTGCTCTTTCCTCAAGTCCGTCAAGCTCTTCGCCCTGACCGCAGTCAACGCAGACGCATATAACTTCGTAATCGTAGTTCTCTTTCAACCAGGGAATGATAGCTGTTGTATCAAGTCCGCCGGAGTAAGCAAGTATAACCTTTTCTTTCATTTTTATATGACCTCCTGAAAATATAATTGACAGTCGAAACGAACGACTGTATGAAACAATTGCTGTCGAAATCAAATATAACCTATTAAAAGATGTAAAGCAAGTACAAAATATGCATAAATATGCAATTATAATGCGTATATGCAAATAAAAATGCATAATTCGCATATCAGTTTGCATATTTTGCATCATAAAGCTATAATCCATAACAGATGCTAAAATCCGGAAGCTATACACATGAGGAAATATTATGATCAGAGTAATGACGATGAAGGATTATGACGAGGTATTTGCCCTCTGGAGCAAGATAAAGGGCTTTGCCATGAGAAGTATAGATGATTCATACGTGGGCGTTGAGAGATTCTTAAAGAGAAATCCAAACACGAGCGTAGTTGCAGTAGAGGATGACAAGATAGTAGGAGCTATCCTTTGCGGACATGACGGAAGAAGAGGATGCCTCTATCATGTATGTGTCGATCCCGAGTACAGATTAAGAGGTATAGGAAAGTCGATGGTTGTCAGATGCATGCAGGCATTGAAAGAGGAACAGATAAGCAAGGTCTCTCTTATCGCATTCTCACAGAACGATATCGGAAACGCCTTCTGGCATACGATAGGCTGGACAGAGAGACTGGACTTAAACTATTACGACTTTGTATTAAATGAAGAGAATATAATCGAATTTAATAAGTAGAAAGGACAACGATATGAACATAATAGAAGGCGGTATCGCCTCTCCCAAAGGATTTGAAGCAGCCGGTGTTGAAGCCGGTGTTAAATATGAGAACAGGAAGGACATGGCTATCATCTATTCAGAAAAGCCCTGTGTTGTAGCCGGAACCTTTACTTCAAATATAGTAAAGGCAGCTCCCGTCAAGTGGGACATGGATCTGGTTGAGAACTCACCTTTCGTTCAGGCAGTCATAGTAAATACGGGTATCGCAAATGCCGGAACAGGTAAGGAAGGCATGGAGATATGCAAAAAGACCGCAAAGAAAGCATCAGAAGTATTAAACATACCTGAAAATGCCGTACTTGTAGGTTCCACAGGTGTCATCGGTGCACAGATCCCCATGGATAAGATATGTGCAGGAATAGGCAAGCTCGTTGCTGCAAAGAAGCATGACAACGCAAGCGGCACAGATGCATCAAAAGCGATAATGACAACAGATACCGTAAACAAGCAGCTTGCTGTTACGCTTGATATAGCAGGAACAACAGTAACGATAGGTGCGATGAGCAAGGGTTCAGGCATGATCCATCCCAACATGTGCACAATGCTTGGATACGTTACGACCGATGCCGTTATAGGAAAAGATGCTTTGACCAAGATAGTCAAAGAAGATGTAGTGGATACCTACAACATGATCTCGGTTGACGGAGATACCTCAACAAACGACACACTCTTAATCATGGCAAACGGTATGGCGGGAAATGCTGAGATAAAGGAAGGAACTCCTGAATTCGAGGCATTTAAAGAGGCCATACATTTCGTAAATGAGACCCAGGCAAAGAGACTTGCCGGTGACGGTGAGGGAGCAACAGCCCTTGTTGAGTGCCACGTTCTTGGCGCAAAGACAAAGCAGGATGCACGAATCTTAGCAAAATCAGTCATCTGCTCAAGCCTTACAAAGGCAGCTGTTTACGGACATGATGCCAACTGGGGAAGGATCCTTTGTGCCCTTGGTTATTCGGGAGCAACATTTGATCCCGAAGATATGGAGCTTTATTATGAAGCAGGGGATAAGAAGATCCTTATATATAAGAATGGAGCCGATGCAGGCTACAGCGAGGAGGAGGCAACTGAGATCCTCTCACAGAGCGAGGTACGCATCATAGCAGACATGCACATGGGAAATGAACAAGCAAGAGCCTGGGGCTGCGATCTTACATATGATTACGTTAAGATCAATGCTGATTACAGGTCATAAAATAATAAAAAACAGAAGCGGAGATAAGTCATGGAAAAGAATCTGGATAAGGTAATGGAAAAGGCAGAAGTGCTCATAGAGGCCCTTCCCTACATTCAAAAGTTTAATCGTAAGATAATAGTTGTAAAGTACGGCGGCTCAGCTATGAGCAATGAGGAGCTGCAAAAGAACGTAATAAAGGACGTTACACTCCTTAAACTTGTCGGCTTTAAACCCATCATAGTTCACGGTGGCGGCAAGGAGATCAGCCGCTGGGTAGGAAAGGTCGGAAAAGAGGCTCAGTTCATAAACGGACTGAGAGTTACCGATGAGGAGACCATGGAGATCGCAGAGATGGTCCTTGGAAGAGTAAACAAAAACCTTGTAAGAATGGTTGAGGAACTCGGTGTCAAGGCTGTCGGTATCTCAGGTAAGGACGGAAAGCTCTTAACAGTTGAAAAGAAACTCTCAAACGGTCAGGATATAGGTTTTGTGGGAAATGTCACAAAGGTATCTCCCAAGATCATCTACGATCTTTTGGAGAATGACTTCCTTCCCATAGTAAGTCCTATCGGTCTTGGAGAGGATTATGAGACCTACAACATCAATGCGGATGATGCAGCATGTGCCATAGCAAAGGCAGTCGGTGCAGACAAGCTCGTATTCCTTACAGATATCGAGGGATTGTATAAGGATATCAATGACAAGGATTCCTTCATATCAAGAATAACTGCAAAAGATGCAGATGCTCTTATAGAAGAGGGCATAATCGGCGGAGGAATGCTCCCTAAACTCAATAACTGTACAGATGCAATCAAAAACGGCGTAAACAGAGTCCACATCCTTGACGGAAGAATACCTCACTGTCTCTTACTTGAGATATTCACAAACAGCGGTGTCGGAACAGCCATTATAAAGGAAGAGGAAAACTGATGAATACACAGGAATATATAGATCAGGCAGAGCAGGCTCTGCTGCATACATATAACCGTTATCAGATCGTGTTCGATCATGGTGACGGAGTGTATCTTTATGATACAGACGGGAAGAAATATCTCGATTTCGTATCCGGCATAGGCGTTTATGCACTCGGATACAATGTAAAAGAATACAACGATGCGCTTAAGGCACAGATCGACAAGATCCTGCACACCTCAAACTATTATTACAGCGCACCCCTTGCAAGTGCGGCAAAGAAGCTCACAGAGTTTGCCCACATGGACAAGGTGTTCTTCACAAACAGCGGTGCAGAGGCTATTGAGGGTGCTTTAAAGGCAGCCATCAAATATGCATACAATAAGAACCATTCACATGAGCATGAGATAATCGCAATGGACCACTCCTTCCACGGAAGGACCTGCGGTGCACTTGCAGTTACAGGAAAACAGGCCTACAGGGAGGCTTTTGAGCCCCTCATATGTGATGTCAAGTTTGCAACATACAACGATCTTGACAGCGTAAAGGCACTTATAAGTGACAAGACCTGTGCCGTTATCATGGAGACAGTACAGGGTGAGGGCGGCATCTATCCCGGTAACAAGGAATTTATCGAGGGAGTGGATAAGCTGTGTAAGGAGAACGACATACTTCTCATCCTTGATGAGATCCAGTGCGGAATGGGAAGGACAGGTTCAAACTATGCATGGCATAAATTTGACGTTAAGCCTGACATAATGACGACCGCAAAGGCAGTAGGCGGCGGTGTTCCGGTCGGAGCATTCCTTCTGACTGACAAGGTTGCAAATGCATCTCTGGTTGCCGGAGACCACGGAACAACATACGGAGGAAATCCTTTTGTATGTGCTGCTGTTGATAAAGTACTTGATTTGTTTGAGTCGGGACATATAATAGATAATGTAGTAAATGTAGGTGAATATCTGTATGAAAAGCTCGAAGAGATCTGTGCAGAGTGCGGTCATGCCGTGGAACACAGGGGAGTAGGGCTTATGCAGGGTATCGAGTTTGATGTGCCTGTGGCTGACATCATAAACAGCGCCCTTAAGAACGGACTTGTACTTATAAATGCAGGTACCAATATTTTGAGGTTCCTTCCTCCGCTCGTTATCACACGTGGGGATGTGGATACCATGACGGATATTCTTAGGACGGCTTTAAAAGAGGCGTTCAATTGAGGTTTATATGAGTTTAATAAAGAGAGTTATTGCTGCCGCTGTATGTATCGTACTGGCGCTATGGGCTGTGTTTACGGCAAAGACACAGCAGCCGGTGTTACTGCAGGAGGAGAAGCAAAGCCCTGACAGTCTGATCGTCTGGTATACGGATGACTCGCTGACGGATTACATGGAGGCTGCCTGCGTCGCATACAATGAGATGTACGGCGTGAGAGTACTCCCGAGGATCCAGTCAGGTGACGAATACTTAGAGCACATCAACGAGGCTTCCATACTGGATGACGGTATGCCTGATCTGTATGTCATAACAAATGACATGTTAGAGAGAGCATATCTGGGCGGACTGGCAGTTAAGGCCGATGACCTGGTGGTAAATGAGAATCATTTCTCAAAGGCAGCACTTGAAGCAGTTACATACAGAGACAATCCTGTAGCCTATCCTTTTTACTTTGAGACGAGCGCGATGCTCTACAACAGATCTTATCTGTACGAGATGGCACAGAACCAGCTGATGGCGGAATCCTCAACGGAACCCGGAGAGGAAGCGGAGGCTGAGGAAGACCAGCAAGAAGAGGCTGATCCCGAAGAGGGCCTTACAGATGAGGAGAAGATAGAGCGAAGGATAAACGAGGCACTTCCCGATACATTCGATGAGCTTTTGGAGTTCGCTGATACATACGATGCTCCGATGAATGTTGAGACAGTCTTCAAATGGGATGTAAAAGATATCTTCTACAATTACTTCTTCGTAGGTAATTATATAGATATAGGCGGTGAAAACGGTGATGATCCGGGTGTGATCGATATCTACAACATGGATGCGATCACGGCACTCACGATATATCAGGATCTGAACCAGTTCTTCTCATTTGATTATGAGGATATAAGTTACGACAGCGTATTAGAGGAATTCATAGAAGGAAAGATGGTATTCACCACGGCAACGAGTGATGCCATAGGAAGGCTTGAACAGGCCAAGAAAGACGGTACTTTTGAGTACGAATACGGCGTAACACTGATACCAAAATTAAGTGATAATTTAATTAGTCGCAGCATGTCAGTTACAAATACCGTCGCAGTTAACGGCTATACAAAGCAGAGAGACAAGGCAGAATCGTTTGCAAAGTTCCTTACCATATATAAGGCACCTGAGCTTTACACCTCAACAGGAAAGTTAAGCGCATGCAATACGGTCACCTATGAAGAGCCTGCGATACAGGCATTCGTTACAGAGTATTCGCAGTCGAGACCAGTTCCGAAGATGATGGCAACATCAAACTACTGGCTTCAGGCAGAGATAACATTCTCCAACATATGGGCAGGCAGATCGGTATCCGAACAGTTAAAGCAACTGTCGGAGCAGATCAAAGAGCAGGTTACAGGTATGGAGATATCAGAAGACTATATCGATGTTCCCAAGCAGAACGAGGATGAGATCCAGTACTATGATGAGGATGCCGAAAGAGAAGCTGCTCAGGAAGAAGAAAACAGCCAGAACTAAATAGAATGATCAAAGGCAGTATGAAGATGTTCATACTGCCTTATTTTTTGTCTTAATGGCATTTGTGTTACACATGAAGGGATATATAATTAAGCCCTGTCAGACAGATTAAGGACAAAGCTCTCTTTTAAGGCTTATATAAGCCGATAGCACATGTTCTTAAATGGATTTTTGCCCTGTTTGCAGGCCTTCTGGCGATCATGCGGGAAAGCTCAAAAAAAGAGTGATTTTGGCCACGGTCCGCATATACACATAAAAGCATAAAAAACGCATGTTATAACAATATGTGGAAACCTAAAAGAACACAGACACCATATCAGGTATCTGTCACAGTATACGGAAAACAGTAAAATAAGGGCGTTTATCAAAACACGATTTGATAAACGACATATGTGGAAATGGTAATAAATGCCGGATTTTAGAGGTTTTATGCCTGTTTTTGGATCAGCATCAAAACAGCAAAAATGGCACGCAGTGACTGGAACAGTCAATGCGCTAAAACGGGTTTCTTCCTTATATATAATAACTATTCTTATCGGTGGAGAGGTTTATGGATATCTCCCAGTATTTATTCGATCATTACATAATGTTAACTGAGCTAATCGGTTTGATGGCGCTACTTGCGACAGGCGTGCATCTTTCTGAAGAGACAAAAAGGGCAACAAGGGTTACCGTCTTTCTTATCATCCTTGAATCCATAATGTTCAGCATGGAGCAGTGGACTCATATTGTATTCCATATAACAGCGGATAATCACTGGAAGGGAAACCCATATGTGCCCTACATACCCTACATTTTCTTTTCATGTTATGCCATACTGTTCACGGTTTTGTTCATTGTAAGATATATAAAGTACAACTTAAGAACGATCCTTGGAGTATTATATATCCTTGCTTCCTGTTATCTGGGAATATATCTTAACCTTGCAAGGGATTCATATTCAGATTATGCAACACTGTTTTCTTCGGTCATCGTTCTTTACTATCTCTTTTTGTATCAGCTTCAGTCAAAGATCGATTATCTTACTGGAATGCTTAACCGTCAGTCCTTTTATCATGACAGCGACTGTGACAAAAAGAAGATCACGGCCATCTGCTCTGTCGATATGAATGAGCTTAAGTGGATAAATGATTCAAAAGGCCATGAGGCGGGTGATGCTGCCATCAAAGCTGTAGCGGAATGTCTTATGAAAAACACAGGTTCCAGGAAGCGTGCATACCGTATGGGCGGAGATGAGTTCGTTGTCACTTACATTGATATGAGTGAACAGGAGGTTAAGGAAGATATTTCAAGGATGAGGAGCGATCTTAGTGAGGTAAAGATTGTGTGTGCTTTCGGATACAGCATGATAAGCAGCGAGGATGATATTTCGGCATCACTCAAAGCTGCCGACAAACAGATGATACGGACAAGGCTGCGATAAAGAGGGCAGTTCTCGAGGCAGGAGGAAAACTGCACAGAAGAGCAGGAGACCGATAAATAAGATAACTAAGGTATCATCACTTAAACACTCTGTTTTACAGGGTGTTTTTTATATGAAAAAGACATTACTGTCAGTTAAAATACTAAATGACGATTTAATATATATGACAAAATGAGCCCAAAAACATATGTTATGATGCAAACGGATATGTCAGATAATCCACAACATGTATGAAATACCCTCGTATATAGGCACAATATATAGCGCTTCTATTGAATAAAGCCCTTTATGATGATATAATCAGACTTGGTGTAAGTGAGGTAGCCATATGGGAAGAAAAGCTCTTGTAACGGGGGCATCCAGAGGTATCGGAAAGAGTATAGCCTGCAAACTGGCTTCAAAAGGATGCGATCTGGTGCTCACATGTGTTAAAAACATCGAGATCCTACAAGATCTCGCTAATGACTTGAGTAGTCAACACAATATAAGCTGTAAGGCCGTTTTGTGTGATGCATCCGATCATGAACAGGTCGATAAGCTGTTTGAAGCTGAGGGAGACTTCGATATCGTGATCAACAATGCCGGCATATCCTACATAGGACTCATCCAGGATATGAGCGTTGAGGAATGGGACAGGATCATAACGACAAACCTAAGCAGCGTGTTTTACACATCAAGAAAAGCCGTTCCGTATATGATAAGGAAGAAATACGGCCGTATAGTTAACATCTCCTCCATGTGGGGAGGCTCGGGAGCTTCGATGGAAGTGGCATACAGTGCTTCAAAAGGCGGGGTTGACGCTTTCACGAGAGCACTTGCCAAGGAACTCGCACCAAGCAGGATATGTGTCAACGCCCTTGCGTGCGGTGTCATAGATACGGATATGAACCGGGGATTTGATGCCGAGGACATGCAGGCCATAGTTGAGGGGATACCGGCCGGAAGGATGGGAAGCACAAAAGAAGTCGCAGATGCCGTATGGCAGCTGATAGAGTGCCCTGATTATATGACGGGCCAGGTCATAAACATAGACGGAGGTATGATTTAAATGGAGAGAACGGTAGATCTTTTAATACTGGGTGCAGGTCCTGCGGGACTTTCGGCGGCCATATATGCAAAAAGAGCAGGAATAGACTCAATAGTAATAGATGAGACAGGCATGGGTGGCGGACAGATCGTCAATACATACGAGGTCGACAATTATCCGGGACTTTTGCATATCAACGGATTTGACATGGGAATGAAGTTTAAGGAGCATGCGACCGAACTTGGAGCTGAGTTTGCCGATGAGGCAGTTACAAAAGTCTCAAAGGAAAATGACATTATTATAGTAGAAACAGCTTCAGACACATATAAGGCAAAGGCTCTTATCATAGCTACAGGCGCAACTCACAAAGAACTGGGCGTAAAGGGAGAGAGCGAGCTTAGGGGCATGGGTGTGAGCTACTGTGCTACCTGTGACGGAGCGTTTTTTAGAAACAAGGTCACCGCTGTTGTCGGCGGAGGAGATGTGGCCCTTGAGGATGCGCTCTTTTTGGCAAGGGTATGTTCGAAAGTCTACCTTATACATAGAAGAGATGAGTTCAGGGGTGCAAAGGTCCTTTCAGATAAGGTAAAGGAGACAGAGAACATCGAGATACTCTATGACAGCAGGATAAATGAGATAAACGGTGAGGAGCAGGTTGAGAGCATTACAGTCGAGAACATCAAGACAGGTGCAGTAGATAATAAGGAAGTAAACGGCGTGTTCATAGCAGTGGGAATGAAACCCGTGACAGGACTGTTTAAGGATGTTGTTGATCTTGATGAAGTCGGTTATATAAAAGCAGGTGAGGACGGTGTCACTTCCACCGAGGGAATCTTTGTTGCTGGTGACTGCAGAACAAAGAAACTGCGCCAGGTGATAACAGCCGCATCAGACGGTGCAAACGCCGTAACTTCGGTAACTGAGTACCTTTTAAAGAAGTAAAAAATCATTGGAAATAAGGGCAAAAAACAGGGGTTGATTTACATAAAACACCCAAAAAGTTGACAATAATTCTGGATTGTGTTATTGTGGTTAGGAATTCGCGTTCAGATTATGAGGGTAAAACAGTATTGTCAGACTCGATTTGAAAGGTGATTTATGAGATTAAAGAAGGTAAAGATCTTGCTCTTTATCGCAGTGGCAGGGATAAGTTTCTCGGCATCCGGCTTCGGCAGCCGTGCGGATACTCTGTCAAGTCTGCTCCCTTCAGCAGGTTTCGGTACCAAGGTTGAAGGCGGTGTGACCGTAAGCGAGGTAAAGGACGAGGTTAAACATCTGGTAGATGAAAGCCAGGGCAATTCGACATCGGTTGTCAAGCTTGATGATACCAGCGCAACAACTGCCAGACAGACAGTTACACCGGATAAAGAAGTTGTGGAAGCGGTGATACCTGAAGTCGCAGTTGAAGAGAAAAAAGAAGAAGAACTGTCATATCTGGTAATAGCTCAGGTTGATAATTACGTCAATGTAAGGAGCATACCCGGTGAAGACGGAGAGATAGTCGGAAAACTCTACGACAAGTCAGTAGGTGATTACCTTGGCGAAGAGGACGGATGGTATAAGATCCGTTCCGGAAACTGTACCGGTTACGTTAAAGCAGAGTACTGTGTAGTCGGTGATGAGGCAAAAGAGCTTGCCAAGGAAGTGGGAACCAGACTTGCAAGGGTCAACACAACAACTCTTAAGGTTAGGGAAGAGGCCGGTCTTGACGCAAGCGTTCTGGGACTGGTAGCAATAGACGACGAACTGGTTGTTCTTGAAGAGAACGACGGATGGGCAAAGGTTGATATAGAAGAGGGTTACGGATATGTTTCCCTTGAATATGTAGATCTTCACACCGAGTTTGTCAGAGCTGAATCCAAGGAAGAGGAAGAGGCAAGACTTAAGAAGGAAAAAGAGGCCAGAGATAAGGCTAACGCAGCTGCAAGAGCAGCTCAGAGAGCTCAGCAGAATGCAGAGGCTCAGGCTTCACAGAGCACACAGGCTGCACCTGCAACAACTTATACGGCAAGCGGAGATTCAGCCGGAGCCAGTGTTGCGAATTATGCACTGCAGTTTGTCGGCAATCCTTATGTGTTCGGTGGTTCGTCTCTTACGAACGGAACCGACTGCTCAGGCTTTGTAATGAGCGTATATGCAAACTTCGGAGTTTCACTCCCGCACTCATCTTCAGGAGACAGAAGTGTTGGATACGATGTAGGCGGACTTGAGAATGCCCAGCCCGGTGATATAGTATGTTACTCAGGACATGTAGGTATTTATATAGGTAACGGACAGATCGTCCATGCATCTACATCAAAGACAGGTATCGTTGTAGGAAATGCAACATACCGTACACCTCTTTGTGTAAGAAGAATATTCTAAAAGATACAGATCGGATACTTTAAAAGGTATCCGATCTTTTTTGTTTCCTTATATATAAGGTAAACAAAGATCGAATTTGTTTAATCCTATATCAATTATATTGAAAAAATTCAACGTAACAGGGCCTGATATTGACCAGAGTCTTTATAATCGGTCAATAGATGAAACGACAAAACTGGCGGCGCTTTTTGCATGAAAGTGCTCAAACGCCTTATTTTACGCCATTTCTTAAAATGACACTAAAAAGTGACAACCCTGTCAGAGATACTCTTATACAGTCCTGATCACCCAAAGGGTCAAAAAGGGGTCAAAAATGTGGACGCTTCCGGTCGATATCTGAATTAAAGGGTAATTTGTCAGAAAATTATTTTTTCAAAAAACCACTTGACACAGATGGGAGTGTGCAAATTTTACAAAAATGATCCAAAAGCATATTGACCCGGTGGGGATAAGTCTGAAAAGTTATCCACAATTCAACAGCGAAAATACAGTTATTCACGAAGATATCCACATTATCCACCTAAAATTGACTGAATCAGTTATGCCAAGTCAGTATTTGACCTGAACAACTGTTTTGTTAAGAATGTCAAAAATGACAGATTGTGAAGAAAAGACTGGAAAAAAACGAATAGAGAAAATTTGACAAAATTAGATAAATTGTCAGAATATAAACCTTCATATAGACAAATGATGTGAAAACGTGGTAAAATATAGCCATGTCAGACATAGAAACAGACCGATTGTTTTGACAAATCTTGAACAGGAAGGGATTGATGTATATGAAATTTATCATCAGCGGCAAGAACATTGACATCACAGAGGGGCTTAAGAGTGCAATCGAGGACAAGATCGGAAAGTTGGAAAAGTACTTCACGCCTGACACAGAAGTACATGTAACGCTAAGCGTAGAAAAGGAGAGACAGAAGATAGAGGTTACGATCCCTGTTAAGGGTACCGTGATAAGATCCGAGCAGGTCAGCAACGATATGTATGTATCAATAGACCTTGTAGAGGAGATAATCGAGAGACAGCTTAAAAAATATAAGAACAAACTCATTGAGAAACAACAGAATAAGGATTACTTCAGACAGGAATTCATAGAGAAGGATTACGTGGATGAAGAAGAGATCCAGATAGTAAGAAGCAAGAAGTTCGATATAAAGCCTATGTATGCTGAGGATGCCTGCATCCAGATGGAACTCACCGGACACGGTTTCTTCGTATTTGTAAATGCGGAGACAGGACAGGTGAACGTGGTATATAAGAGAAAAGGCAACACATACGGTTTGATCGAACCTGAATATTAATACTCTTTCATTACATTAGGAAAAGGGTTTTGGGAAGGCTTAAGCAGTCCCAAAGCCCTTTTTCTATATTTGTAAAAACCCTTATATATTTTCGTTGCGCATGTTTGTATATCTGTGATACAATATTTAAGCACTATGTGATAAAAAAATAACAATCTGTCTTAGGACCGGTTGTGAGTTAACAATATGAAAGGAGTCATTAATATGGCAAAGAAAGTAGTTATAGCCAGTGCATGCCGTACAGCCATCGGTACAATGGGCGGCTCACTCAGCACAACACCTGCAGCAGAGCTTGGTGCTATCGTAATCAAGGAGGCTGTTAACAGAGCAGGTATCAAATCTGAAGATGTTGATCAGGTTTACATGGGATGTGTTATCCAGGCAGGTCTCGGACAGAACGTAGCTCGTCAGGCATCAATAAAGGCAGGTCTTCCTATAGAAGTACCCGCTGTTACAATAAACGTAGTTTGTGGTTCAGGTCTTAACTGTGTTAACCAGGCAGCTCAGATGATCATGGCAGGAGATGCTGATGTAGTTGTAGCAGGTGGTATGGAGAACATGTCTATGGCTCCCTTCGCTATTCCTAACGGACGTTACGGTTACAGAATGATGTGGCCCAGCCAGAGCCAGGGCGGTCTTGTTGATACAATGGTTAAGGATGCTCTCTGGGATGCATTCAATGATTACCACATGATCACAACAGCAGATAACGTAGCTAAGCAGTGGAACCTCACAAGAGAAGAGCTCGACGAGTTCGCATTAAAGAGCCAGTTAAAGGCCTGTGCAGCTATCGAGAGCGGAGCATTCAAGGATGAGATCGTTCCCGTAGAGATAAAGAAGAAAAAAGAAGTAGTTGTATTCGATACAGATGAAGGCCCCAGACAGGGTTCTACAATAGAAGGTCTTGCAAAGCTTCGTCCTCTTAATCCCGATGGAGTTGTTACAGCAGGTAACGCATCAGGAATCAATGACGGTGCAGCAGCTATCGTTCTTATGAGCGAAGAAAAGGCAGCAGAGCTCGGTGTTAAGCCTATGGCAACATTCGTTGCAGGTGCTCTTGCAGGCGTTGATCCCACTATCATGGGTATCGGACCTGTAGCAGCTACAAGAAAGGCTATGGCTAAGGCTGGCTACAAGATCGAGGACTTCGACATCATCGAGGCTAACGAGGCATTCGCAGCACAGTCTGTAGCAGTTGGTAAGGACCTCGGAATCGACGTTGACAAGCAGCTCAATCCTAACGGCGGTGCTATCGCACTCGGACATCCGGTTGGAGCTTCAGGCGCACGTATCCTCGTAACACTCCTTCACGAGATGAAGAAGAAAGGTGCAAAGAAGGGTCTTGCAACACTTTGCATCGGCGGTGGTATGGGTTGTGCAACTATCGTTGAGATGGACTAATATAATAATGATATAACCAATGAGCAGCTCCTTATTCGTAAGGCAGCTGCTTGTTGTGCGAAATGAAATAGGCAAAAAGTGCTTATATTTATATATTGAAAGGATATAACCATGGAATATATTTTATATGAAGTAAACGGTGCTGTCGGAACCATCACCATCAACAGAGAGAAGGCTTTAAACGCTTTAAACTCACAGGTTCTTGATGAGCTCAATGCAACACTTGATTCAGTTGATCTTGATACAGTAAGATGTCTTATCCTTACAGGCGCAGGCGAGAAGAGCTTTGTTGCAGGCGCAGACATAGGCGAGATGAGCACACTCACAAAGGCTGAAGGCGAAGCTTTCGGTAAGAAGGGTAATGACGTGTTCAGAAAGTTAGAGACATTCCCTATCCCTGTTATCGCAGCAGTAAACGGTTTCGCACTCGGCGGCGGATGTGAGATCTCAATGAGCTGTGACATCAGGATCTGTTCAGACAACGCAGTATTCGGTCAGCCCGAAGTTGGTCTTGGAATCACACCCGGATTTGGCGGAACACAGAGACTTGCACGTTTAGTAGGTGCAGGCATGGCTAAGCAGATGATCTATACAGCACGTAACATCAAGGCAGCTGAGGCTTACAGGATCGGTCTTGTAAACCAGGTTGTTTCAGCTGAGGTCAACGAGGCAGGCGAGACAGTTGTTTCTGCAAAGGATGCCCTTATGGCAGCAGCAAACAAGATGGCAGCAGGCATCGCAGCTCAGGCTCCCATCGCTGTACGTAACTGCAAGAAGGCTATAAACGAAGGTCTTCAGGTAGATATGGATCAGGCTATAGTAATAGAAGAGAAGCTTTTCGGTGACTGCTTCGAGACAGAAGATCAGAGAGCGGGCATGGGCAACTTCCTTGAGAAGGACAAAGAAAAGAAGCTTAAAGTTGTTCCTTTCAAGAACAGATAATAAAGTTGGTTAATAAAGGAAATAATTATATATAAGGAGGCTTTATATGAAAGTAGGCGTTATCGGTGCAGGTACAATGGGCCAGGGCATTGCCAAGGCTTTTGCACAGACAGAAGGTTATGAAGTAGCACTTTGTGACATCAAGCAGGAGTGGGCTGACGGCGGTAAGGACAAGATCGCTAAAGGTTATGCAAAGCTTGTTGAAAAAGGAAAAATGACACAGGAGACAGTTGACGGGATCTTGGCTAAGATCACTCCCGGACTTAAGGAGAACCTGTGTGCTGACTGCGATCTTATCGTAGAAGCAGCATTTGAAAATATGGAAGTTAAGAAGACAACATTCAAAGAGCTTGACGAGATCTGCAAGCCTGAGTGTATTTTTGCTTCAAACACTTCTTCACTCTCTATAACAGAGATCGGCAACGGTCTTAACAGACCCATGGTTGGTATGCATTTCTTCAATCCCGCAGACCGCATGAAGCTCATCGAGGTTATAGCAGGTGTTAACACACCCGATGCTACAGTTGATGCAATAAAGAAGATCTCTGAAGAGATCGGTAAGACAGCAGTTCAGGTTAATGAGGCAGCTGGTTTCGTTGTTAACCGTATCCTCATCCCTATGATCAACGAAGCTGCATTCATCAAGATGGAAGGTGTATCTGATGTTGAAGGTATCGATGCTGCTATGAAGCTCGGTGCAAATCATCCCATGGGTCCTCTTGAGCTTGGTGATTTCATCGGTCTTGATATCTGCCTTGCTATCATGGATGTTCTTTACAATGAGACAGGTGATTCTAAGTATCGTGCATGTCCTCTTATCAGAAAGATGGTTCGTGGCGGAAACTTAGGTGTTAAGAGCGGTAAGGGATTCTATATCTACAACGCTGACAGGACAAAGACACCTATCGACAAATAATGTAACTATTTAAGTTTATATAATAACGGAGGATTTTAGATCATGGATTTTACATTAAGTAAACAACATGAGATGGCTAGACAGCTGTTCAAGGATTTTGCTGAGAACGAAGTTAAGCCTCTTGCTCAGGAAGTTGACGAGCAGCACAGATTTCCCAGAGAAACAGTAGATAAGATGGCTAAGTATGGTTTCCTGGGTATTCCGGTACCGAAGGAGTACGGCGGACAGGGATGTGACATCCTTACATATGCTATGTGTGTTGAAGAGCTTTCAAAGGTATGCGGCACCACAGGTGTTATCGTATCAGCTCATACATCACTTTGCGTAGATCCTATTCTTACATTTGGTACAGAAGAGCAGAAACAGAAATATGTAGTACCGCTTGCAAAGGGCGAGAAGCTCGGTGCTTTCGGTCTTACAGAGCCCGGTGCAGGTACAGACGCTCAGGGTCAGCAGACCAAGGCCGTTCTTGACGGTGACGAGTGGGTACTCAACGGTTCTAAGTGCTTCATCACAAACGGTAAGGAAGCAGACGTATATGTTATCTTTGCAGTAACAGGAAAGATTGAGAAGCGTGGCAGAATGATGAAAGAGATTTCTGCTTTCATCGTAGAGAAGGGAACACCCGGATTCACATTTGGTACAAAGGAAAACAAGATGGGTATCTGCGGTTCTTCTACATACGAGCTTATCTTCCAGGATTGCCGTATACCCAAGGAGAACCTCCTTGGAGCACAGGGCAAGGGCTTCAATATCGCAATGCATACTCTTGACGGCGGTCGTATCGGTATCGCTGCACAGGCTCTCGGCCTTGCAGAGGGTGCTCTTGAGACAACCATCAACTATGTAAAAGAAAGAAAGCAGTTCGGCAAGGCTATCGGACAGTTCCAGAACACTCAGTTCCAGCTTGCTGATATGGCTACAAAGGTAGAGGCTGCCAAGCTTCTTGTTTACAAGGCTGCACGTAAGAAAGATGAGTTCAAGACCAATCCTAAGATCTCTTACTCATTCGAGGCTGCTCAGGCTAAGCTCTATGCAGCAGAAGTAGCTATGGAAGTTACAACCAAGGCAGTACAGCTTCACGGTGGTTACGGTTACATCAAGGAGTATGATGTAGAGCGTATGATGCGTGATGCTAAGATCACAGAGATCTACGAAGGAACAAGTGAAGTTCAGCGTATGGTCATCTCTGCTAACTTATTGAAGTAGGAGGATATAAAAGTGAAAATCATCGTTTGTATAAAGCAGGTTCCTGATACAAAGGGCGGTGTTAAGTTCAATCCTGACGGAACACTTGACAGAGGCGCCATGCTTGCCATCATGAATCCTGATGACAAGGCAGGTCTTGAAGCTGCACTCAGATTAAAAGATCAGTACGGAGCAGAAGTTACCGTACTTACAATGGGACTTCCCAAGGCTACAGATGTTCTTCGTGAGGCACTCGCTATGGGCGCTGACAAGGGCGTACTCGTAACAGACAGAGTTCTCGGCGGAGCTGATACATGGGCAACAAGTACAACTATCGCAGGTGCTATCAGAAACCTTGAGTATGATCTTATCATCACAGGCCGTCAGGCTATCGATGGTGATACAGCTCAGGTTGGTCCTCAGATCGCTGAGCACCTTGGAATTCCGGTAATCTCTTATGCACAGGAGATCAAGGTAGACGGAGACAAGGTTACAGTTAAGCGTCAGTATGATGACAGATATCATATGGTAGAGGCTCAGATGCCCTGTCTTATCACAGCACTTTCTGAGTTGAACGATCCCCGTTACATGACTCCCGGCGGTATCTTTGATGCATGTGAAGCAGAGATCACTACCTGGGGACGTGCAGATCTTAAGGATGTTGAAGACGGCAACCTTGGTCTTAACGGTTCTCCCACAAAGATTGCCAAGGCATCAGACAAGGTTCGTAAGGGCGCAGGCGAAAAGGTTGTTCCCGAATCTCCCGAAGATGCGGTTGCATATATCGTTGGCAAACTTGATGAGAAACATGTGATATAGTTCAAAAGGAGAATGGTGAATAGATATGAAAATGAGTCCAGAACAAATCGCACAATATAAAGGCGTATATGTCTTTGCTCAGCAGGTTGATAATGAGATAAGCGGTATCGCTTTCGAACTCCTGGGCAAAGCAAAAGAATTGGCTGCTCCTCTTAATACAGAAGTTACAGCAGTTTTGATCGGTTATAATGTAGGTAATCTTGCAGACAAGCTCGCTGAGTACGGCGCTGACAAGGTTATCGTTGTAGATGACAAGGAATTGGAAGTATACAGAACAGAGCCTTATGCTCATGCACTCAGCTCTGTAATCAACGAGTACAAGCCTGAGATCGTTTTGGTAGGTGCTACAGCTATAGGTCGTGACCTTGGCCCTACAGTTTCAGCAAGAGTTGAGACAGGTCTTACAGCTGACTGTACAGTACTTGAGATCGGTGACTTCCCGCTCGTTGCAGTTCCCGGTAAGGAACAGCTTCACAACCAGCTTCTGATGACACGTCCCGCATTCGGTGGTAACACGATCGCTACCATCGCTTGTCCTGACAACCGTCCTCAGATGGCTACAGTTAGACCCGGTGTTATGCAGAAGATCGAGCCCGTTGCAGGTGCAAAGGCAGAAGTTATCAACTACAATCCCGGATTCACACCCAACAACAGATACGTTACAGTCAAGGAAGTTGTTAAGGCTGTTTCAGACGTTAAGGATATCATGGATGCAAAGATCCTTGTTTCAGGCGGACGTGGCGTAGGCTCTCCTGAAAACTTCAAGATCCTTGAAGAGCTCGCTGATGCTATCGGCGGACAGGTTAGCTGCTCACGTGCAGTTGTAGATTCAGGCTGGAAGCCCAAGGATCTCCAGGTTGGTCAGACAGGTAAGACTGTAAGACCCAACGTATACTTTGCAATCGGTATCTCTGGTGCTATCCAGCACGTTGCAGGTATGGAAGAGTCAGACATCATCGTTGCTATCAACAAGGACGAGGATGCTCCTATCTTCGATGTAGCTGACTACGGTGTGGTAGGTGATCTTAACAAGATCGTTCCTCAGCTCACAGCAGCTATCAAGGCAGCAAAGGCTGCTAAGGCTTCTAACTAAATTAAGAAGTTAAGATATCAAGGAAAGCCCGGTCAAAATGATCGGGCTTTTTTAAATGCAACCCTGCCATAACTTCTGTCAAAATGTCTCAAAAAGCACGGGATATATGTTATAATAAAACATCGACGGAAACAGGGAGAGCATATGTTTGTTGAGTTTCTAAATCAAAATTATCTTACGGTGCTCATAGCGTTAACGCTCATGGTAGTACGATTTGTATTCAAGGAATACAAGATACCTGCGTCACGTTTTGTGCCGATCATAACATCCATAGTCCTTATCAGTGCTACCACTTACTTTTTAAATGAATGGTCATATGACGTGACTCATACACCGGGTATTGTGGCAGATCTGCAATGGCATATAAAATTCAGGACCATAGTATCGATAGTCGATTACGTCATACAGCCGCTCTATGTTCTGATAGAGCTTATGATCATTGTGCCTGACATGAAGAACAGGTTTCTGTTCTCGATCCCCGCGATCATCAATACGATACTGTATGCGACATCTCCCCTGACTAACGGGCTGATGTTTAAGATAAGTGAGGATAACACTTTTTTAAGAGGACCCTTAGGATATACGATCTATTTTGTGACGGCATTTTATCTGGTAGTCCTGGTTATCGTGTCGATCAAGAGTTTCAAGGATAATAACCACAGAAAAGGTACCCTGCTCTTGTTTATCATCTGTATGATGTTAACGAGCATGTATCTGGAATACAGATACTGGGTTCCCGGATATATTGATGAGGTTTCGGCTCTGTCCATCCTCATATACTATATCTATCTGATCTCGGTTTATCAGCAGGGATTAAGAGAGAGCATAGCTCAAAAGGAATTAAAGATAGCCCAGGATAAGGTGACCATGCTGCAGGAGCAGATAAGGCCCCACTTTATCTTCAACTCACTTAACGTGATAAGAGCTCTCATAAAAAAGGATCCTGCAAAAGCAGCTGACGGTATCGATCATTTCGCGGATTATCTGAGAGCGCATGTGCTCACACTAAATGGTCCGGATCTTATCAAATTTGATGAGGAACTGTATAACGTAAAGGCGTTTATAGCACTCGCACAGCCCTCATATGATGAGCCGATAGATATAACATATGACCTTAAGGCCACTGATTTCATGCTCCCGCCATTGTCATTGGAACCCATAGTTGAGAATGCCGTTAAGCATGGTATAGGAAAAGAGGGAGGTTATATCAGAGTATCGAGTGATCTTATCAATGATAACTATGTGATAACTGTTGAGAACAGTAACCTCGGTAAGATAGATTACACCGAAAAGGAAAGAGCAAGGCTCGGAGTCGGACTTGAGAATACAAGGACCAGACTTGATCTGCAGCTTGGTGGAAGCATAGATCTGAACCGAATGGAGGATAAGACCACGGTAACGATAACCATCCCTGCAAAAAAAGAATAAGAATATAAAAAACCCTCCTTCCTAGTTGTCTAGGAAAGAGGGTACATATCAATTGAACAGGGCCTTTGTTCTTAAAGATCGTAATACATTGCAAATTCCATCGGATGAGGAAGTTTTGATATCATCGAGCTTGACTTTCTGTAACGTGCTATAAGCTGGTTTATAAGTCTTTCCGGGAATACCCCGCCTTCTGTCAGATAATCGTGATCCTTTTCAAGTGCATCGAGTGCCTCGTCAAGTGATGTGGGAAGACCGGTAAGTTTTGCCTTCTCCTCATCTGAGAGATTGTAAAGGTTGAAGTCGTAAGGTCCCCATCCCTTCTTATGAGGATCTATCTTTTTCTTTATGCCGTCAAGACCTGCCATAAGGATGGCTGCGTATGCATAGTAAGGATTACATGTTGCATCGGGATTTCTAAGCTCGAAACGCTTTGTCTCGGGTGTCTTTGCATAAGCGGGTATACGGATAACGGCACTTCTGTTTGACATCGCATATCCTATGGTAACGGGAGCCTCAAATCCGGGAACAAGTCTCTTGTATGAGTTTGTTGAGGGATTGGTTATCGCACATAAGCTGCTCGCATGTGATAAGAGTCCGCCCATGAACCAGTGAGCCTCTTTGCTAAGCTGTGCATAACCCTTTGCATCATAGAATACAGGCTTCTTGTTCTTCATAAGCAGCATATGCACATGCATTCCGTTTCCTGCCTCTCCTGAAAGCGGCTTTGGCATGAATGTTGCTGTGCAGCCTTCGGCAGCAGCCTCGTTCTTTATAACGTATTTTGCAGACATGGTGTCATCTGCGAGTTTGAGCATATCACCGAGTTCAACCTCTATCTCCATCTGTCCGCTTCCGCCAACTTCAGGATGATGATATTTGACATCTATACCCCACTCCTTCATTACAAGACACATCTGGCTTCTCAGATCGTTTCTTATATCTGTGGGAAGTGAGTTGTGGTATCCTCCGCCGGGAAGTACCTGATAACCGTTGTTGTTTGCTTCGCTTCCTGATGCGAATGATGCCTGGGAGGTAAAGATCTTTGCATACATGTCATGATAATCGGTGCTGTATCTGACATCATCAAAGATATAGAACTCGTACTCGGGTCCTATTATCATCTTGTCGGCGATACCCAGTTCCTTCATATATTCAAGAGAACGGATCGCTACATTTCTCGGATACTGATCAAAAGGCCTGTTGTGTGGAAGGTCGATCACACGCACATCACCTATCATTGAAAGCGTGGGTACTGATGAATACCTGTCAACAACAGCAGAGTCGAGCACGGGGATGAATACCATGTCACTGTTCTCAACCGGTGCATAGCCATAGTTTGATCCGTCAAAACCTATTCCCTGCTCCATCGTCTTTTCTGTAAGACGCTCAGAAGGGATGCTTAAATGACGCCAACGACCATCAATGTCCGTCAGTTTAAAGTCAACTATGCGAATGCCCTCCTCCTGGATCATAGTCTGGACGTCCTGTAAGGTTCTCGCCATAATTCTTTATCCTCCTTTGGATTATATAATTGTATTATTGTAAAAAATTAAAGACATGAAAGTTGAAAATTGCTATACTTCTTATATGATACTATAATTTGGCCAAAATTTGTTGGAAAATTGTAAACTTTCTGAAAATTTTTAAACCGGAATGAAGGAGAAGAAAGTATGGAAGTCAGAAAGATAAGCTTTAGCATAAAGATGTTTGTAGCAGTTCTGCTCTTATTGCTCGTATCGGATATCACCATGGGTATCTCACTGTACAACAGGGCTGCGGATGATCTGCTCTCACAGATAAAGGAGAATGCGAAGAACATAGCAAGATGTGTTGCCGCATCGGTCGACGGTTCTTTATTTGAGGACTTAAACACCGAGGAGGATATGGAGAGCGAGGCATATCAAACGATCCATGAGGATCTTACCCTTTTCCTTGAAAACGGAGGGGTTGAGTATGTCTATACCGTAAAGGAGACTGGAGCCGGTGAGTTCATATATGTGGTCGATTCCGATCCTGAGGAACCTGCGATGTTAGGCGAGGAGTTTGAGGCCGATCCCGAGACAACAATGGCCATCCATAAGGGTACGATGGCATGTGAGGAGACCTCCACGGATGAGTGGGGAACACATTTAACTGCCTACAGTCCCATTTATGACGGTGCAAGAGTTACGGCTCTTGTCGGAGTCGATGTGAGTGCTGACTGGGTGGAGGAGCAGCTCGCGGGCTTAAGAAAACTCGTTATCCTCATATGCATAGGCGTGCTTCTGGTGGGTTCGATCCTTTTCTATGTAGCAGGAAAGATACTGACAAAAAACTTTAAGCTTTTAAACGATAAGATAAAAGAGATCTCAATGGGAGAGGGTAACCTCACCCAGACAATAGAATTAAACACAGGTGATGAGTTTGAGACCATAGGAAAGAGCATAAACGATCTTCTGGGTTATATCAGAAGAGTTATGAGAGACATCTCCGATAACTCGGATATCTTAAAGGCCACCTCCGACAGCATGGCAAGAGGTTTGGGCAGTGCCCAGTCTGATGCGGACAGAGTCAGTGAGAACATGAACATGATGAGCCAGTCGATGAGAGAGATATCTGAAGCCATCACAAAGATGGATGTTCTCATAAATGATATGACAGATGCTTTCTCCGGTATCGTGGAACAGGCAAAGAAGGGAAGCGAGTTCTCCAAGAGCATAAGAAACGATGCGATAAACATCGGTAACGAGGCAGCCGTAAAACAAAAGGATGCAAACGAGAAGATGCAGGATATGGCAAAGAACATGAGAAGCCGTATCGAAAGATCAAGAGAAGTTGAAAAGATAAGCGTTCTTACGGACAACATCATAAACATAACAGACCAGACCTCTTTACTTGCTCTTAATGCGAGCATCGAGGCTGCACGTGCGGGAGAGGCCGGAAGAGGCTTTGGCGTGGTCGCAACAGAGATAGGAAATCTCGCTCAGTCATCTGAAGAGGCTGCGACCGGTATAAGAGAGGTATCGGCTGAAGTCATATCAGCAGTGGAAGATCTCGCAAAGCAGGCAGAGCTAATGACTGAATTCATGACTGAGACTGCGATGGGCGGTTACTCAGGCCTTGTTGACACGAGCAGTGAATATAAGGAAAGCGTTGAACGCTTTGATGAGATGATGAACAGCTTCCTTGAGATCAGCAGTAAGATCAGGGAGAACATTAAGGGTGTGAGCGAGTCGATGAGATCTCTCGATAAGGCCGTCGAAGATGCCGCAAACGGTGTCAGCCATTCGGCTCAGATGACAGAGGACATAACAGGAAACATCAGATTGATAACTAAAGATGCGGCCAAAGGAAAGGATGTTTCCGATTCTTTATATGAGAATGTCTGCAAGTTTGGCATGTGAGTGGCAATAAATCCTTATTTATGGTAAAATCATTATTTGATGCGTTAAGTATCAGACAGTCTTTAAAGACTGATTATTAGATATAAAAAGGAGAACAAGATGGCAGAGCACATGATTATGCTGGGAAATGAGGCAATAGCCCGCGGAGCATATGAGGCCGGTGTAAAGGTTTCGGCAGCATATCCGGGAACACCCAGTACCGAGATCAGCGAAAATCTCGTACAGTATAAAGAGATCTATTGTGAGTGGTCACCCAATGAGAAGGTGGCTGTTGAGGTTGCGAGCGGCGCAGCCATAGCAGGTGTAAGGAGCATGGCATGCATGAAGCATGTGGGACTTAATGTGGCGAGCGATCCCCTCTACACCATGAGTTATATAGGAGTTCAGGGCGGAATGGTCGTTGTTGTTGCAGACGATCCGGGTATGTACAGCTCACAGAACGAGCAGGATACACGTATGATAGGTAGAGCCAGCATGGTACCCGTTGTTGAGCCTTCAGACTCTCAGGAAGCAAAGGACTTCATGAAGTATGCCTTTGATCTTTCAGAGAAGTATGACACTCCCGTTATCTTAAGAACAACAACAAGACTTGCACACAGCCAGGGCCTTGTCTCACTCGAGGAGAGATTTGAGCCTGAGGATGTTGAATACACAAAGAATATACAGAAGAACGTAATGATGCCCGCAATGGCAATAAAGCGTCATGTCTTTGTTGAGAAGCGTTTAAACGACATGATAGCTGACGGCGAGAACATGCCCATCAACAGAGTTGAGATGGGTGATACAAAGATAGGCTTTATCACAGCAGGTATCGCTTATCAGTATGTAAAGGAAGTATTCCCGGATGCAAGTGTGTTAAAACTTGGTCTTGTGAATCCTCTTCCGAGAAAGATGATAGAGGACTTTGCTGCTAAGGTTGACAGACTCATAATCTTTGAGGAACTCGAGCCCGTTATCGAAGAGCAGGCAAAGAGCTGGGGAATAAAGTGTGAGGGTAAGGAACTCTTTACCCGCCAGGGTGAGTATTCCGCAAATATGTTAAGAGAAAAACTCCTTAACATGGACCTTAACCTCGATGAGAAGAAGGAAGTGCCTGCACGTCCTCCGATACTTTGTCCCGGATGTCCTCACAGAAGCGTATATACTGCACTTAACAGACTTAAGATCCACGGTGCCGGCGATATAGGATGTTACACACTCGGTGCACTTGCTCCGTTAAGCGTTGTTGATGTATCCATCTGTATGGGTGCGAGCATCTCAAGCCTTCACGGAATGGAAAAGGCAAAGGGCAAGGATTATATAAAGAACTGGGTTGCAGTCATCGGTGATTCAACCTTCCTTCATACGGGTGTTAACTCCCTTATGAACATGGTATATAACAAGGCAACAGGAACCGTCATCATCCTTGATAACTCAATAACGGGTATGACAGGACACCAGGATCATGCAGCTACAGGTAAGACCTTACAGGGCGAGCCCACACATGCGGTCAACTTAACAGAGCTTTGCAAGAGCCTTGGCGTTGAGCATGTTTACGAGGTCAATGCATTTGATCTTCCCGCTCTTGAGGAGACCATAAAGAGAGAGGTTGCAAGGAATGAGGTTTCAGTCATCATAACAAAGTCACCCTGCGTACTCTTAAAGAGCAATGTATTCCCTGATAAGTGTGTTCCGATATCTGATAAATGTAAGAAGTGCGGCGCCTGCTTAAAGCCCGGATGTCCCGCTCTTACAAGAAATGAGGACGGAACGATAAGCATAGATGAGACGATGTGCAATGCCTGCGGTCTCTGCATGCAGCTTTGCAAATTCGGTGCGATTACAAAGGAGGCAAAATAATGGCAACGACAAATATCATGATAGTGGGTGTCGGTGGTCAGGGAACCCTCCTTACCAGCCGTATACTCGGTAAGATGGCAACAAATGCCGGCTTTGACGTAAAGCTCTCCGAGGTCCATGGAATGGCTCAAAGAGGCGGAAGCGTAGTAACATATGTAAGATACGGTGAGAAGGTTGCAGAGCCCATAGTAGAGGAAGGACAGGTCGATGTCCTCATAGCTTTTGAAAAACTCGAGGCAATGCGTTATCTTCACTTTGTAAAGAAAGACGGTGTCATCATAGTGAACGACTTAAGGATGGATCCCATCACAGTCGTTACGGGTCAGGCAACATATCCCGAGGGCATCATCGAGACATTGAGCGCAGCAAGAAAGACCCTTGTTGTCGATGCGACAAACAAGAGTAAGGAGATAGGTTCTCCCAGATCCTTTAATGTAATAGTTCTTGGTGCCGCTGCAAAGCATATGTCCTTTGCAAAAGAGGACTGGATAAAGGTCATCGAGAGCACTGTTCCTCCTAAGACAGTCGCAAAGAATATCGAGGCTTTTGAAGTCGGATATGCTATTGGGTGATAAACAATAAAAGTGACTGCCCCGTAAAACGCGGGGCAGTATTTCTATGATGAGAAAGGCTGAGTCATGAGTGTTTCAAAAAGGATAAAGAGATACGCGGATGAGAACTTCAAAGAGACTCTGCATACCACATTAAATCCCGAGGGACCCGGTGTCGTAAGGATACATATGATACCTCCCGTATGTGACGGTGATGATGTGGAGGCGAGTGTCGTAATAATAAACGGACAGGATGTCATACCCGTAAACGTGGCATGGTCAATACTGTTATGCGAATTTATTAAAGAGGTAAACAAATACGAAGGAAGAGAAGTTACTGACGAGGAAGTCAACACGATGGTCGAGAACACCGTCAAAGGCGTCAGAAAGATATATCCGCTTCTCAGCAAGAAACTCATTAAGAGCGATCTTTATGAGATGATGAACAGCTTTAAGCAGGTAGCTTACGGTGAGAAGAGCGATGTTGAGATAGATTACATCTCTCTTGACGATTATGCCCTCTATATGAGAGCACCCCACAGGATGGATCTGTTGGTAAGCTCCATGGCAAAGGACGGCAAGTGGCACTGCAACCAGCAGTGTGTGCACTGCTATGCCGCAGGCCAGGAACTGGCAAACGAAAATGAGCTTTCTACCGATGACTGGAAAAAGATCATCGATAAATGCAGAAAGGCAGGAATCCCCCAGGTGACCTTCACTGGAGGAGAGCCCACCATGAGAGATGATCTTATCGAGCTTATCGATCATTCAAGATGGTTCATCACAAGACTCAACACAAACGGCAGGAAGTTAACAAAAGAGTTTTGCGAAAAACTTAAAAATGCTTCCCTTGACAGCATGCAGATAACCTTCTATTCATCAGAAGAAGATATACATGACAAGTTGGTCGGTGCAAAGGGCTATAACGATACAGTAAACGGTATAAAGAATGCGATTAAGGCAGGTCTTAACATCAGCATCAACACCCCTCTTTGCACACTCAACAAAGACTATGTGAAGACTCTGGAATTCTTACACGGACTGGGTGTTTTGTATGTCACATGCTCAGGCCTTATAACAACAGGAAACGCCGAGCTTGAGGATTCGGAGAAACTGCAGCTTTCAAAGGATGAGATAAAGACCGTGTTAAAGGATGCGGTTGATTACTGCTATTCAAACGGCATGGAGATAAGCTTCACATCTCCCGGCTGGGTCGAGGATGAGTTCTGCAAAGAACTGGGCATCCAGACACCAAGCTGCGGTGCATGTCTCAGCAACATGGCAGTCACACCTTCCGGAAATCTTGTTCCGTGTCAGAGCTGGTTATCCGGTGAGAGCTATGGAAGCATGTTGACGGATGAGTGGGATAAGATGTGGTACAGTGACGCATGTAAGGAGAGAAGAGATTTCTCCGCACAGACACTCGGTGTATGTCCTTTAAGAAAGACAAACGATAAGGAGGTAGACAATGCGTAAGAGAGCTTTATTACTTTTAATGTCTTTAGTCCTTATTGTTTCCGTTATCCTGTCAGCAAAGAGTGTTTCATATGCGGGCGGACCCACGGATGAGATATTAAACTATACGATAACCGTTGATGTCAATGAGGATGCGACCCTTGACATGAACTATCATATCGACTGGAAGGTTCTCCAGTCAGGCGGAAATCTGGGCCCCGTCTCATGGGTTGAGATAGGTATACCAAACGGCCACTGCAGCGACCTTACAGCACAGACCGATAACATCAAAAAGATAGCACTCAGCAAAAAGAGCGGAGAAGTCCTGGTAAGGATAGATTTTGACAAGTCCTACTATGAGGGAGAGGTCATAAGCTTTGATTTTTCCCTTACCCAGGATTACATGTATGAGATGAACAAGACGGGCGAGGGCTTTACTCAGTACGGCTTCACACCCGGCTGGTTTGACGAGATATCAGTCGATGAGCTCGTTATCAAATGGAATGCCGACAAGGTGGACAGATTCACACCCGAAGGCGAGATTCAAGACGGATATATCACATGGACGACTTCTCTTAATCCGAGAGGCAGGTTTAACGTTACGGTCATCTATCCCAATGACGCATACGGATTCATCGTTGAGAAATACAATGATGTGGCCGGCGGATCTGACTCTTCAGGTGATGACATCAGTATCGGAGTTGAGATATTCCTTGTCATGGTCTTCTTTGTGCTTACGAGTTTATGGCCGTTTGTTGTGATCGGTATCCTCATAAAGAAAGCATATGACAGATCAAGAGGATTCACTTACGGCAAGAAGGTCATCACGAGAGAGAAGATAACATATCATGAATCATGTCCTCACTGTGGTGCACCCGCAAAAGAGAGAAAAGACTCCTGTGAATTCTGCGGTGCCAGCATGATAAAGAGCAAAGAGGTCATCAAAGAGAGCGATGCCGTTAAGGATAAGGAGATCATGAAGCATAAGACCACCGGTGTGTACCAGTACGGCTCAAGCCCGAATGTGTACATCAGCGTTCATGCATCAAGACCCAAGGTGCCTGTAAGCAGAACTGTGTCGTCATCTTCCGGCAGGTCGAGCAGCAGTTCAAGAGGCGGCAGCTCACACAGCTGTGCACACTCATCATGTGCATGTGCCTGCGCCTGTGCATGTGCCTGTGCGGGCGGCGGAAGAGCAGGATGCAGCGTTAAGGATTTCTATAACACCAATCTTAAGTTAAGACAGTTAGAGCTTAAAGACAGGAAAAAAGCATGAGAGATATATCCAGAAGGATATACAAGTTCATAACGTGTCTTCTTCTTGTAAGCCTTCTTTTAACGGGCTGCGGAGCAAAAAAGGATAAAGAGATAATCCTCACCACAGGCTTTGGCGAGGATGAGGTCTTTAAGATGGGAGAGAGTGTGTGCACCCTTGATGAGGTCATGGTGTATGTCGCAGATCTCCAGAAGCAGTATGAGAAGGCATACGGCTCACAGATATGGAATACGAGTATCGACGGAGTGAGTCTGGAAAACAATGTGAAAGAGGTCGCACTTGCCAGGATCTCACAGGTAAAGGCAGTATGCTTAATGGCCCAGCAAAGGGGAGTCACCCTTTCCGATGAGGAGCTTGATCTGGTCAAAAAAGCGGCTGAGGAATATTATCAGACCTACAGCGAATCAGAGAGAAAGACTCTTGGCATAAAGAAGGATACGGTCGAGAGACTCTATACGGAGTATGCTCTCTCAAAAAAGGTCTATGACAGCATCATAAAGGATGTCAATCCGGAGATAAGTGATGATGAGGCAAGGAGCATAACCGTCAAGCAGATATATATAAAGACATACAATTATGACGATGACGGCGGTCTTTCTCCTTACGATGACAACCATAAGCAGCAGGCCAGACAGAAAGCCACAGATCTCAGGAAGAGACTCGAAAACGGAGAGGATTTTGACACCCTCGCATTTGAGAACAGTGATTCAGATCAGATAACGGTATCTTTCGGAAAAGGCGATGTGGACACCTCGCTTGAAGTCGCAGCCTTTGATCTCTCAAAGGATGAACTGAGCGATGTCATAGAGACAGAGTACGGCTTTTATATCGTTAAGTGCCTTTCCACCTTTGACCGTGAGGAGACAGAGGAGAACAAGCTAAAGATAGTCGACAGAAGAAAGCAGGAGGCCTTTAACGGCGAGTATGAGGATTTCGTATCCTCTGTGACCATAAAGCTTAACAAAGAGCTGTGGGAGAGCGTTTCCTTCACCCAGACGGGCCTTTCTGAAGGCAAGGGTTTCTTCGAGATATTTGACGAGTTTTTTAGCAGTTTATAAAAATTTTATAATCACACAAACCCAGTAAAATCAAGGGTTTTGGGGACATTGTTAGCACTCAGACATTCTGAGTGCTAATTTTTGCTTGATTTTACATTTCACTGATACTAAACTAGTATTTGTTCGAAAAGAACTATCTATATATTTGAAAGGACAGTGATACAAAATGGCAGAGAAACACGGCAGTTTGTCTATCAACAGCGAAAACATTTTCCCGATAATAAAGAAGTGGTTGTACAGTGACCATGATATCTTCTACAGAGAGCTCATATCCAACGGATGTGATGCCATAACAAAGTTAAAGAAACTAGACATGATGGGAGAGTATTCTCTTCCCGACGGTTACAAGGCAAGGATCGATGTTATTGTTGATCCCGCTGAAAAGACTTTAAAGTTTATCGATAACGGTATCGGTATGACAGCTGATGAGGTTGAGGAATACATCAACCAGATCGCTTTTTCGGGTGCTACCGATTTCATAGAGAAATACAAGGACAAGGGCGGTGACGATCAGATCATCGGTCACTTCGGTCTTGGTTTCTATTCGGCATTCATGGTAGCCGATGAGGTGCACATCGATACACTTTCATATAAGGACGGCGCAAAGGCTGTTCACTGGGAGTGCGACGGCGGCACAGAGTTCTCAATGACAGAGGGCGACAGAAAAGAAGTCGGAACACAGATAACACTCTTCCTTAACGAGGATGTTTTAAAGTTCTGTAACGAGTATGAGGCAAGAGAGGTAATAAAGAAGTACTGCTCATTCATGCCCACAGAGATCTATCTTAGCAAGGCAAACGATGACAGCACAGAGACCATCAAGCAGGATGAGAAACTCGATTCGGATGAGATAGTTGAGACCATCGTTCCCGAAAAGGACGGCGATCCGATCAAGTTAAAGATAAAGAAGCGTCCGGAGCTTTTAAATGACACAAATCCTTTATGGACACGTCATCCCAATGAGTGCACAAAGGATGATTATATCGACTTTTACAGAAAGGTCTTCCATGATTACAAGGAGCCTCTTTTCTGGATACATTTAAACATGGATTATCCCTTTAACTTAAAGGGTATCCTTTACTTCCCGAAGATCAACATGGAATATGAGTCCATCGAGGGAACCATCAAACTCTACAACAACCAGGTGTTCATCGCCGATAACATCAAAGAGGTCATCCCTGAATTCTTAATGCTTCTAAAGGGTGTTATAGACTGTCCAGATCTTCCTCTTAACGTATCGCGTTCAGCACTTCAGAACGACGGCTTTGTAAAGAAGATAAGCGAATACATCACAAAGAAAGTCGCAGACAAGCTTGCAGGCATGTGCAAGACAGAAAAAGAGGAATACGAGAAATACTGGGAGGATATATCTCCCTTCATCAAGTTCGGCTGCTTAAAGGATGACAAGTTCTGTGAGAAGATGAATGACTACATCCTCTTTAAAGACCTTGACGGCAAGTACATGACTCTTCCCGAGTGCTTGGAGACAAAACCCATCGATACAGAGGATGAGGAAGAAAAAGATGCGGCTGAGGATGTTTCTGATTCAGTTGAGGAGGCAGAGGCCGAGTCAGAGGCTGAAGCTGAGACAGAAGAGAAGAAAGATAAGATCATCTACTATGTTACTGACGAGCAGCAGCAGAGCCAGTACATAAACATGTTCAAGCAGGCTAAGAAGAATGCCGTTATCCTCACACACAACATCGACCAGCCTTTCGTATCACAGCTTGAGAGCAAGAACGAGGGCATCAAGTTCATGAGGATAGATGCGGATCTTACAGATGAGTTCCTCGGAAAGACCAGCAAGAAGGCCCGTGAGGAGATGGATGCCCAGGCAACAGATCTCGACAAGATCTTTAAAAAGGCATTAAAGAATGAGAAGATAACCGTCAAGGTTGAGAAGCTTAAAAACAAGAAGATCTCTTCAATGATCACTCTTTCAGAAGAGACACGCCGTATGCAGGATATGATGAAGATGTACGGAATGGGCGGTATGAACATGCCCGGTATGGACGGTGAGGGAGAGACCCTTGTTCTTAACGCAGGACATCCCCTTGTAAAGTACATCCTTGATAACAAGGAAGGCGATAACACGAAGCTCATCTGCGAACAGCTTTACGATCTTGCAAAGCTCCAGCATGCTCCTTTGTCACCTGAAGCAATGACCAGATTCATACAAAGAAGCAACGATATCATGTGTCTTGTTTCAGAGAAATAAAGAATAAAAATAATCCTCCCGGTACTGTATCGGGAGGATTATTCAGAGTGTAGACAAAGTCAGAGGCATTTGCCTCTGGCTTTTTTTAATCTAAAGGCTGGAAAGCCTTGAAAATACTTAATTTATTGTTGCTTTGTGGTATAATAATTATAGTATTTCAAGGAGAATTGATGCCTATGATGAC
>JAFZRZ010000004.1 GCA_017619635.1 Lachnospiraceae bacterium
ACCCTCAAGTTAGCCCCTCACGAAAGACCCTCATCTTAGACCCTCACGAAGAACCCTCAAAAACTATGCTATTTTTTCATGCCAAACCCTCACGAAAGACCCTCAACAAGTTTGGCAAACCCTCAAGAACTTTGATTATCCCTAAAATTCAACAAATTTGTTTTCGTGATCACCTAAAAATCGGTCTAACCCTATCTGTAACATATCATACGAATAACCCAGATCAAAAGCAGATGCCCCGGATAAAATACATAGAACAGCCACTTAAGACCTTTACCGCGTTTGTGGTTATACAAAAGGATTGGTATAAAACCAAGAAGGCCAAACCAGTAAATACCCATGTTCCTGAGCACCGCATGCACACCTGCTGCCACCAGATCCCTTATCCAGTCTGTCTTTTCTCTTAATATATAGAACGCAAAGATGATCGCAATGGCCACCATGTTGTAATCAAGCCCTAGGATTATAGAACCGACCAAGAACACAATAAAGACAATAACTCTTATCAGGTTCTTTGCCCATCTCTTAAGAGCACTTCCGCCAACCTTATCTAAGATCAGAAGCCCGATGATCGCCCACGCAAAAGTAAACATGATATTCTGATGCGAAAACTCCAAAACCTTCCCTGCCGTCACCAGGTCAAAAGGCACCTCACTGACAACTCCGAAGATGAGCATCCTTCTTAAATACTTTGCCTTGTCATGAGTATGTGCAAACCCTTCCGCGATACAGAAGGCAAATATTGGCATCGCCATCCTTCCGATAATACGCATCCACACCATCTCAGGAAAGAAATTGTCCCCCACATGGTCAAATATCATCGCAATCATTGCTACGATCTTTAAAGCAGTCCCGTCTAAGATCTTGAATCTGTCTAGTGTCTTCATTCTCCCCGCCTTTTAACTTCTAAGAATTTCTTTTTTGCGATGACTTTCTCACACAAGATACGATGAACATGATGATCGCAATGGCAAATACCACCACAGTGATTAGTCCAAAGAGCATGAACGCTATGAGTGTGAAAGCCGGAGCCGGATGTCCCTGCATGTTTGCTGCATCCGAATAAATAAGCGAATCAAGATAAACAGCACCCCACATGACAAGCGCATCTATGAGCACCTGAACCGGTATCAAAAGCAGCCACTTAAAAGGCTTTATCGTCTTATCCTTTGCCATTTTCATTCCTCACTAAAACTAAACACTTAATCTTATCACACTTCCGCCGGTTCTGTTCTTTGTGACTATGACCTGTTTGTCTATGCGCTCTTTAAGATCCGCCACATGCGAGATTATTCCCACTAACCTGTTACCCTCTGTAAGTCCTGCAAGTGCCCGGTAAGCCTGATCGAGCGCCTCGGGATCGAGTGAACCAAAGCCCTCATCCACAAACATGGTGTCTATCTTAGTACCTCCCGCAGATGACTGAACCTCATCTGATAACCCGAGAGCCAAAGAGAGTGAAGCCATAAACGATTCCCCGCCGGAAAGTGTCTTTACACTTCGTTCAGTACCATTGTAGTGATCTATGACTCCAAGATCGAGTCCGCTCTGAGACCTGCCGTTTGCAGCCTCCTTCATTCGGATAAGCTCGTACTGTCCCGAAGACATCGTCATAAGACGTAAATTCGCCCTGTTTATTATGCGGTCAAAATATGTCATCTGAATGTAAGTCTCTAGCATTACCTTGTCCTTGCCGGTAAGCCTTCCGTTTGCCGTATCGGCAAGCGCCTTCATCCACTGCAGCTTCTTTTCTGACTTTTGTGTCTTTGAGGATCTGTTTATGAGGTTTTCTCTTATCGACTCATTTGTTTCGATCCTTGAAGCCACGCCTTTGCCCTTGTCTATGCATTCCTTAAGGGCTGTGTTAAGAGAAGCCTGTCTTTCTTTTTCAATGTCAAGATCTATCGCTTTGCTTTCCTTTATTATCTTATTTTGTGAGTCGATGCTTGCTTTAAGCTGTAAGATGATCTCTTTCTTTTCCTTTAGGAGGTGATCTGCTTTGTCATGGGTAAGCTGTAAGTTCTCTGCCTTCTGTTCAAGAATGCGGATACTCTCCTTTGCCTCACTCTTGTCTGGAAACGTCATACCTGAGCTCAGCTCCTTAAGATTCTTTTCCTTCTCACTTATAAGAGATGTCTTTGCAGCTGTCTCTTCTTTAAGCTTTTCGATACTCTTTGAAATCTCTTTTATCTTTTCTTCCAGTGAAGGGATAAGCTTATCAAGACAAGCCTTTCGCTCAGTCTGCTTTTTAACTTCCCCTAACTTTTCTTCAGTCTCTTTTTTCCTTAAGGCGCAGTCTTTTTCTGCCTTTTTAAGACTATCCCAAACAGCATCGATCTCACTAATGCCAAGGAGTTTTTTTGCATCCTTTTTTATGAGTTTCTCTTTGGTCTCAACCGCTTTTAATAAAGCCTTTGTGTCTGAAAGAGAGGTCTCCATATCTTTTCTTGCCCTGTCTGCCTTTTTCTTTGCATCATCGAGTTCTTTCTGTGAGGGGACCTTGTCCGATAAAGGTGCAGGATTGGGATGTGAGGTCGAACCGCATACGGGACATTTCTCCCCCTCTTTTAGATCTTTTGCAAGAAGGCCTGCCTGACCGTCCCTGAAAGCCTGATCCATGCTCTCATATATACTGTTTAACTTATTAAACTCACTGTCTTTTTCTTTGTATTCCTCCTGTGAGGCACTAAGGCTGTCCTTTTCTTTTTTGTACTCTGAAAGAGCACCCGATAACTCATCCAAAGCCTCAGCCTCAGTGTTTATCTTATCAAGCACAGAGTTAAGCTTTACTGTCTCCTCACCCGAATCCTTTATAAGGCTCTGCTCGTTTTTTAAAAGAGTGAGTTCATTTTCTTTATCCGCTACACTTTTAGTAAGAGAATCAAGCTCAAAAGTCTTCTTTTCATTCTCTTCTTTTTCTTTTTTGATCTCATCGGTAAGCTTTATAAGGGTATCGTAATCAGGAAGCGTGGTTTCAATCTTTGCAGCCTCCTTTAAAAGGTTACTCTTTTCCTTTAAAGCCTCTTTTGCGTTTTTTAGATCATCTTCAAGCCCGGGAAGCTTTGGCTCCTCGTCAGCAAGTTTATTCTTGGCCTCTTCAAGTGCGCATTTAGCATTTATCATGGCATTTGCAGCACCAATTGAGGCATTTACCTTTTCAAGCTCAGAGTTTATCTTATCAAGCTCAACATCAAGTGAATCCTTTAAGATAAGATCCTTGTCTGTGAGTCTGTCCAAGAGTTCAATGACATCCTCTGTTGTCATATCCCCGTTAACAGCTTTTTCAACTTCTATGGATAAGACATCATCCTTGTCAACCTGTATGCCAGCTATATACTGGGCCATGCTCTTTTTGTGATCTGCAACCTCATCGCTCACTTCTCTTAACTTCTCATCGAGCTTTTTTTGCAGGGACATGTAGTTACGGGTCTTAAATATCTCCCTGAATATCTCCATCCTTGTCTTTGTCTCAGCCAAAAGGAGTTTAAGAAAGTCACCCTGTGCGAGCATCGCGATCTGAGCAAACTGATCTTTGTTTACGCCCAGTATCTCCTCAATCTTCTGGGTGACTGTGGATACCTTTGTTATCACTGTTCCGTCAGGCATGTGAAGCTCTGCATCAGGCTGCTGCTTTGTAAGCTTGTCGCCTCTTTTTGAAAGGCGCATGTATTCGGGATTTCTCTTGACGGTATATTCTTTTCCTGCATGGATAAAGGTAAGCTCAACCTCAGTAGGTGTATCATCAGAGGCATACTTTGAGCGCAGCATGTTAGGATCCCTGTTTATACCGCTGGCTTCCCCAAAGAGTGCAAAACATATGGCATCAAATATGGTGGTCTTTCCGGCACCCGTATCTCCCGTTATAAGGTAAAGGCCTTTTTCACCCAGCTCATCCATCGGGATAACTGTCTTACCAGCATATGGGCCAAAAGCGCTCATTTTTAGTGTGATCGGTCTCATACTCACGCCTCCCAGACAGTTTCTATGCACTCGAGCGCAAACTTTTTCTGCTCACTGCTCATAGGCATGTTGTTTAACTTCTCATAAAACTCCTCAAAGAGTTCTATGGGTGTCTTGTTCTCCACGTTTTCAATATCCGTTATCTGCCTTTGCATGCTCATTCTTGCATTGTCATAGCTTAATTTCATGAGGTTTGGATATATCACCCTTAGCTTTCCCATCGCATCGATGACATCATTCTCATCTGTAAGGATCGCATGTATGTAGTCATCTGTAGCTGTCCCCTCATAAAATGCCTTCGAGGTAAGCTCCATATATGAACCCCTAATCTCTCTCAGATCATGCATAGGGGTGAGCAGTATCTCATCTATATCTATCTTTTTATTGTCATCTATGTTTATGACCGTTATCGATTTTTTGTGATCCTTTTCGGAAAATGAATACTTTAAGGGTGTTCCGCAATATCTCACACACTCTCTTTTTATCTTCTGCTTCCCGTGGATATGTCCCAGTGCCACGTAGTCAAAGTCATCAAAGACTGATGAGTCCACGTTGTCTAAACCGCCAACGACCACCTCTTCGGATTCACACCTTTGAGCACCCGTCACAAACTGATGGGCGATAAGTATGTTTGTTTCACTTTTGTCTATGTTCATGTGCCTGATCGCTTCACGGCATGCATCGGTGTAATCGTTTATCTCTTCACCGGGAAATATGCTCCTTATAACGGCAGGCTTAATAAAGGGGAGCATATATATGCTAACACTCACCTTTTTATCGCTTAATATAAACTTTTCAACCTTTCCGTCATATACGGGGGATAAATGTATGCCAGCGCTGTCAACAAGCTTGGAGTGATCAGAAAACCTGATAGCCGAATCATGGTTTCCGCTTATCGCATAAACGGGTATCTTTTTCTCTGCCAGGCTTATCAAAAACTCATCCCAAAGCTTCATCGCATCCTCAGAGGGCACCGATCTGTCATAGACATCTCCCGCAATAAGGATGCCGTCAGGCTTTTCTTTGTTTATGATGGTAAGTATCTCTTTAAGTATGTATCTTTGATCCTCGATAAGGGAAAACTCGTTTAATCTCTTTCCTAAATGAAGATCTGATAAATGAAACAGTTTCATATATGACTCCTGTTTTTCTCAATACGGATATAAAACTAATCGACCTTTCTGTTTCCGGATAACACCTCTTTGTAGTCTTCAAGGTTCTTCTTTAAAAGAGAGGGGATATCAAGACCGTACGGACACTTGTCAAGGCATGCCCCGCATTCGATACACGCTGAGATCTTTTCCATCTCACCCTGCCAGTAGTCGCTGAGCCATACCTTGCTAGGGGCACGTCTGAGCAACAGTGTCATACGGTTACACTGGTTTATCTGTATGTCCATAGTACATGGCATGCAGTAACCGCAGCCTCTGCAGAATTCCCCCTTAAGCTCGTCCTGTTCGGACTTTATAAAACTAACTGTCTCATCATCCATCTGAGGCGGGTTATCCATATATGAGAGCCACTCGTCAAGCTCGCTCTCCTTTTGTATGCCCCATATGGGAACTATGCCATCAAACTGATTTATAAAGGCCATCGCAGCCTTGGAGTTGTTTATAAGGCCTCCCGCAAGTCCCTTCATCGCTATCATACCGACGTTCTCTTTATTGCAAAGCTTTATGAGCTCTATCTCCTTTTCATCCGCAAGATAGCTTATGGGATACTGCAGGGTGTCATACAACCCGGAGGATGCTATATCGATCGCAACGCCAAGCTTGTGAGCGGTACCTCCGATAAAGCGTATCTTTCCCTGCTCCTTTGCTTTTACCATGCACTCATACATGCCGTTATCCTCACCGGGTCTAAAGCATTCATTCATCATATGGAACTGATATATGTCTATATAGTCTGTCTTTAACTTTGTAAGTGAGGTATCAAGATCCTTCCAGAAATCTTCCGGAGTCTTTGCGGGTGTCTTTGTTGCGATGATGATCTTATCCCTGTCAATATATCCGTTTCCAAAGGCTTCACCCAGCTTGTCCTCACTGTCACTGTAGGCTCTGGCAGTATCAAAGAATCTCATCCCGCCAGCGTATGCTTTACGCAAGAGCTTAACCGCATCAGGCGCAGATATCCTCTGTATGGGAAGGGCTCCGAAACCGTTTTGTGAAACGACTATACCTGTTCTTCCGAGTGTCACATCTCTCATACTGATCCTCCTGTTTTAAATGCGTTAAATGATCTTTGCCTGCATCTTGATTATATACCAAAACTCACATATCCGCCTCATATTTGGTGACAGTTATCACATCATTTGTCTTTAATTTTGGTTCATCCTTTAAACCCTTAAGATATGTGTCAAACATCTCAAGATGACATCTGCAAAGATTCTCATGCATAAGATCGGGATCAAGCTTTCCGGCGCTCATGCCGGGCTTCATCATATGCTTCATATCGGAAAATCCCATATGCTGCATATCTTTAAACAGTGCCTTGTAGACAGGCTTTGTGTGTCTGACATAGACTCTTGCGACTATCCTTTCATTGCTCTTGCAGCTGACCTGTAAAAAGGGCTTGTTAAGTACGCTTTCCGTATAATCTCCAAAGAGACCCCCGTCTATATTCACTCCGCATACATACTCATCCTTATCACAGCACAGTTTGTAGGCAACGTTTCCTCCCATAGAGTGACCGGATACTCCGATCCCCTTTTCAAAGTCTATTAAGTCACTTAAGTTCTCCTTTGCATACAAAAGTGCCGCATCATTGTCAAGGACCCACTCAGCAGGTCTGCTCATAAGAAACTTAGAGTAAACCTTTTGAAACTCATCAAACCTATCTGCCATCTCATAAACACTTACCTTAAACCTGTTAAGCTTAAGTATGTTTATGCAGCCCTTAAAGAAAGGCTGATACTGTTTCTTTAGGATGCTTTTGTCAAAATAGATCTTATCCCCGTCATCAAACTCGCTGCAGGCTGCCTCCATTGAATGCGATACGCTTATCACCACATATCCGTGTGAGGCAAGGTCGATACAGAGGAATGAGTTGCCCTCCCTGTATGAGGCCATCCCGTGATGAAACATGATAAGGGGAAATCTCTTACCCTCAATCCTGCTTACATTTTCATAGCAGTTTGAATATATCCTTCCCTCTTTTTTTAGCTTCTCATAGTTAATGGGTATCTTGAATACTTTTGATATGGCTTTTGCCATTGTTTCCGTAAGTCCCACAGAAGGGTTAAGATCTTTTACAGACTCCTTTTCAACCGGATAATATACCCTGGCTGCAACGCTTCGCATTGTACCGGGTGCCATTATCTCTTCTCTTTGATCTTTTACAGTATATGTGAATGTTCCCACTGCATACTCTCCCGTGGGTGTTGGTATGTTATTCATATGAACTTCCTCCGAATAAGAAAATGATCGTCTTTGCAAGTGTGTCAAAAAGGGGCTTTGGCCTTACATCGACATTAAAAGAACCGTTTTTGTAACAGGCTGAAAGGATACAGTTTAACTCTATCCCCGCATAGGCTGAGGATATAAAGTCATAAAGCTCCTTTGGACTTCCCTTTGGCTTAAGGCCATGCTTTTTTGAAGCCTCGTTTAAAAGAGGGAGAGCCACCTTTGCAAGGTATTCAAAGTTTCCCCTGCCCTTTATGTTTCCTATTATCTTATCTGCTCTATCAGGATCGTTTATGGCTAAAACCGTAAGATCAAAGTTTATCTTTTGTATATCAAGAAGATGCTCTTCCATGGTGTCTGAGAGCACATCGCATACTTTTTTAACCGCCTCCTCAAAGGAAATCTCCTCACCCTCTTTAAATATCTTATCTATACCGTCTATAAAGTTATATTTTGATCTCATGCCTGTCACCATGTCGCTTAGTATCTCATCGAGATCTTTGTAAAAGCGGTAGATCCCTCCCTGTGAAAGATGCGTTTCTTCTATCACATCCGTCATGGTCACCATCTGGGCAGGCTTTTTAAGACAGACCTTATAGGCCGCATCCACGATAAAGCGTTTTTTGTTCTCAAAATACTCATCACTTACCTTTGGCATAAAAACCTCCGAATCAAAAATGAAACTGGTTTCATTTTATTTTCAAAGGGGATATCTGTCAAGTCCCGGGGGTGTAGAAAGGAAGATGCTTATGGTTTACATAAATATACATGTGCCCGTACACTAAAAATTTTTATTGCATTTCGTGCACGAATTTGTGCATTTCGTGCACAAATCCACTCAGAAATAAAAAAATGTGATATGGTATATCTCGTAGCAGGCAAGGTGCTAAAACTTCATCATAATCCCTTTGAAGAGACCCGTAAAAAAAGAGGTCTCTTCTCTACTTTTTGGGATCTAAAATATTCACACATCGTTTTTCTGTTCAAAGAGCAAAATATCCCCCCATAATTTGTTACTGTTATCATTTATCCGCATTCCAAAGAGGCTTAGAATAAAAGCATAAAGAAAAAGGTTTACTCACAGAAAGGATGTGAAGTTTATGATAACGTTACTTATAATAATCTCAATGGCAATAATGTTTAAGATCTTAGTGTTTGGACTCAAGGCTGCATGGGGGATAGCCAGACTGCTCCTTACACTGATAGTATTCCCGGTAATTATGGTGGGGCTTTTGATGGCAGGACTCATCTATCTTGCTATCCCGATCCTTATCATTGCCGGTATAATAGCTTTGGTATCTTCAAGCGCTGCAGCTTAAGAGATACAACCGAACTTAGGGGATCTTAGTTTCCCTTAATTTCCATACAGGAGCCGTCCATACTACCAATGGATGGCTCCGTTTATTTGCCTGCACTCTTACCTGTGTTATAATGTAGCCATAAAAAAGGAGGATATTTATGAAAAGATCACTTATAATAGTTTTTCTTTTACTTTCTTTGGGGTTACTTGCTTCCTGCGGCAAAAAGGAAGAGGTTCAGGAAACAGAGGAAGAAAACCTTACACTCTCCGATCAGGTTTATTTCAATATAAAAAAAAAACCTGTCAGAACAGGCAGGGGAGATAATAGATGCCTCACAAAGAGCAGTCTATTCTTCATATGAGGAGGTATATAACGATTATTCGGGGATGCTTGCAGATCTTTATAAGGCTCAGGCAAGCGACCTTAAACAGGAGATCGCAGACGGTGCCGACAACAACACTCTTTCAGCAAGTGTTGCCGATAAGACGGCAAAGCTAAGGGATATAGCATCCGACGGGGTAAGCATGATGTCAAAGATGGCTTCGATAAATCCCGTGGATAACGGAGACTATTCGGACTGGAGCGCAAAGTTAAACAACATCTGCACAGCCTATGAGAACAAGCTGACATCTACTTTCACAGATGCGGCAAAGTAAGTGGTTTACATAAATTAAACATATTGACAATAAAAAAGGGATATCCGTTTTGGATATCCCTTAAGCTATAGACAAAGTGGTTTTTAGAAAACACAATTCTCAGGATCTTTTTTCTATGTTATATCATCCGTTAATCGATGCAGATAGTCATTGCAGATATCCACTATGTCACCAGGAGCTTTTTCTATGATTTTTGCTCCACGGTTTACCAGATCGACTGTTCTAACCTGAAAGCAAAGAACTACTCCCTGTGTTACTGTCCTGCTGTCCAATTCTACCTCAAGAGGGTAGGATTTTTGTTTTGATGTTATCGGAAGTACAATGTTAAGCCCTCCCGGAAGCGGTACTGAGTTCATTACAAGAACAGGTCTGTAATTCCCCTGCTCATGGCCTTTAGCAGGGTTCAAATTGACTTTTACGATATCTCCTTTACTGAAGTTCAAAATATTTCACCTCCAACATCTTCACCCCAGTCAATTTCTTTAGCGTTGCCGATGTCAGTCTGGGTGATCTCTGCAAAAGGCTTTCCGTAAAACTCCTCAAACATTTGCGCGGTGGACTGTTGCTTTCTCATAAACAATCCGCCATCCTTCAGTTCATAAACAAGCTGATCGCCTGCCTGCAATCCAAGAGATTCCGTTATCGCTACCGGGATCCTTATTCCGATACTGTTTCCCCATTTGGATATTGCGACATTCATAACTTTACCTCCTCTATGATATACATTGTATATCATCTATGGGTATTTTGCAAGTGAACTATAGCACCCGCAGTCTGTAGTGACAAAGCCATACACTAACAAAGGGGCTGTCGCTTTAGATGATTAAATCATTTGGGCGAGGCCCCTTTTTCATGCCATTAAATTATGCTTTTGGGCTGTTCTTTTATTGCCGTTGAAAAAATTTGAGTACTTTAACAAGCCGATTTTCTAATCGGTGCGT
>JAFZRZ010000056.1 GCA_017619635.1 Lachnospiraceae bacterium
AACTGGGCCAGGCTTTGCCTTGGAACCAGCAGGGCTTTGCCCTTGCATCCCAGTAGGAGTCTTACTCCTACACCTTGCGTTAAGGCTCTGCCTTAACAAACCGTCAAAGGGTTGCACCCTCTGAACTCCGCCCGATAAAACAAAAAGGATCATCCCCTGCATTGAGGATAATCCTTTTTGTCTAATCGGCTATACAGCCATTCATTTCTTCACTTACAACACTTCACTGTCGTCTTATCAGTTCAATGGAGCAGGTACAGTCTTTGTCTGCTGTGCAACATAGTATATGCCTTCACATCCACAGCTCTCTGTGTTTGTATAAGCTGCTCCACCGGGCAGTGTTGAAAGATTTGCTCCACCGAGAACTGAAAGTGAATACATGTGTCCTTCGTTCCTGAATATGAAATCAACATTTACATCTGATCTCTGACGCATAGCATCAAATACCATCTGATGTATTGCTGTGAAACTACCCATCTCTACTCTTACTGTACTTCCTGCTGCTGCTTTAGAGATCTGATTAGCTGTACTCTGATTAAAGTTATTGAATGCACTGTTGGCTACTTTCATCTCCTGCTTAACATCACCACAAGAGCAACGGTACTGCATAACCTCATCTTCACCATCTGTTGCACCCTTTACAGATACCCATTCATAACTGTGAACATGTGAATCTGCTTCTACCTGAGGTTCTGCGGCAGGTGCTGTACCATTAACAACATATTTTCCACCTACGTTAGCCAGAGTTGATCCCGCAGCGAGATAAGCGCTTGGATCAGAAGCAAATGTTCCGCCATCAACAACAATTGTTTCTGTATCGTTATATGCTATTTTGCCATACTGAACATCTCCTCCGTGAACATTTGCTGCAGTACTATTAACCAAAGCAGTAGATCCGCCAGTAAATGTTCCTCCATAAATGTTTAGTGTTCCTGGATCATAGAATGCTCCGTTACCACCAGAAGTGCTATATACTCCTGAACCTTCACTGCTATCATAGATACTCAATGTTTTTCCATTTACATCCGTATATAGTATGTTAGCCGTTTTACCGTTAAGGTCCAAATTCTGATCTCCATTAATCGTCCATTCATGAGAAGTATTATTAACATTATCTGTCAGATAATAATTTCCGCCTGCACTCGGCATACTTGTAGTATTTGTCCAGGGATCAAATGTTATCCCGTTATAAACCTTTTGAGCTGTAGTAGCTGATATGCCCACTGAGCTTACGGCAAATACTGTAAACGATAATGCTACTGCAAACGTTACTTGTAATCTTCTTTTTAAAGATGTGTTCTTCATCTTCACCCTCCTGTTCCTCATAATCCGTATTTTTGGTTTATTTATCATAAACGATGAAGTCATTCTACCCCCCCCACCGTAACAAAACTGTAAAATCTTAGGCTCTTTAACGGCTCTTTAACGATGTTACAGAGGCATCTTATTACGAACCTTTTATAAAGAATGTCACCATAAAAAAAGATCCTTCTCGCAAGCGAAAGACCTCATTGATAAATATTGTGTTATGCTCTTATGGCTATCATGCAAATTCTGATGATAGTATTTTATCACGTACATATAGACAAAAAAATACGCCATGCCTCCTTTATGTCTCCGTATGATTAAAAAAGTTTTTACTCAAAATCTTCGTACAGGTATCATATTTCTTAAGGTGATGCTATTCTCCTCAATATTTGATATAATATATTTGTAGCAATGAATATATCATGGTGATAATTATGTGTAAATTGGTTAAAATCAAAGTCGGTGACCAAAATATAATGGTCGCTGATATCAAGGAAAAGTACATATACAATATCGCAGACGCGGCACAAAAATGCAGATATATTGATAAAATAGTTTTATTTGGTTCTAGCACTATGGACAGGTGTAAAGAAACATCTGATATCGACATTGCTGTTTTCGGATCTGCTTCAAAAGGTAAAGCACTTACTTCTAAAAGCTACAAAGACTTTGCTGGACAATTGTATTCATTCGATGATTACAATCAAGGCTACGATATTCTTTATTTTAAATCAGGTAAGAATTACACCGAAAGCATAATGAATGATATTGAAAAAGGTGAGGTTATATATGTCAAGAAGTAACAATATACCTGAACTGAATAAACTCCAGATCAAAGCAGATATCGTTGTTGCTGAAAATGCTTTAACCGAGGCTAAATCATCAAAGCCTAAACTTGCCAAGTATCTTAAAGGACAGGTTGGCTATCATCTCCAGCAAGCAGCTGAAAAACTCATCAAGATTCAAATATATCGTTCAGGCGAAGAAATCGATTATTCAAGATTATATAAACACGATCTTCAATATATTATCGATTATGCCAATTCAAAAGATATTAATCTGATAATCCCGGATTATGTGTTAAAGAATACTATGGTTATTTCTTCCTGGGAAGCTGAAGGAAGATATGACGTTCATATCGTTGTAAAATATCCTCAGCTGGAAAAAGCGTTTTTAGTTATTTCAGAATGGTATAAACAGTTAGAAAAGAATCTGTAAGGAAATCTTCATTATCCGGCTTGGAGTTTACATAATGTGAGGGCTTTGATGAATACATCTCGAATACATCGGGTGATAGCGTGCCCTCCTTTCTCTATTTTAGCGGGTTTGCAAGCCGAACGCTCGTTCGAGTCCCGTCTCGCGCTCTTAAATTTTTTAGGGATCTGATTTGTGTCAGGTCCCTATTTTACTGCATTTCTAGCACATTTTGTATTTAGGATTCTGACTTAAAATCTTGGTTACCTTTGGTTACCTTTTTTAAATAACCACATTTTTGAATTCTCAGAAAGGAAAAGTTGTAATTCTGGATATAACATATTTGCGCATTTGGTATGTCATATATAATGTCTTTATCTGCTATTCATATATGGAATAGATTCAGCGTCTCCATTCAATTTATAAGCTAGTGAACTATTCTTCATCCACATACTCCATAATATCGCCATAATCTACATCCAAAGTCTTACAGGTATTCAGTCATAGTCTTCTTCATTTTTATCTATGACTTTATTTCCTTGCATTATCATCATGGATGCGACTTGATTATTCAGATCTTCATCTTCAATGAGTAAAAGCTGATTTGTTTTCTCATTCATGATAGTATAATCATATTCATCTTTGATGACATACCAGTCTTTCTGCCCGGTTGTCCATAAATAGGAATACTCTTTAATTGCATCAGGATCTACATCCTCCTGCTCAAGTTCTGTTTCAGCCTCAATCTCAATCAAAGTCTGTCTACTAGAGCCAAGCCAGTTTTTCAAAAGCTGCAGATCTATAGCCTCATCACTTTCATACAGTTGGGTAGTGATATTCGCTTTATTCAGTTCTTTTATACACTTTAGCATTATACGGTTTCCAGACTTATCGATCACATCACTAGTGAAGATATATTCGTTTTTTTCAACCTTGTTCTTTATATCTGCAATAGAAAAATCCTTGTATCTTCTTACTATCTTTACAATACTCGCTATAGGACTCTGACTTGTTACTTTAAAACCGAATTCAGACATGTTTTTCTCCAATAAACACTGCCACCCATCTTTCCTTACGTTTGCATTTTCATTGCAATCTATTTTCTTTGGTGGCTTATTCTACTTCGTATTCTGACTTACTTTGCTCATTTAGCTTTCCCCTGTCCTCTATCAATACTTAGATAAAACCGCATCTGAGAATATGGATATCCGCATTCCGAATAAAACGTATATTTCTCTCTCAAATCCTCATAATCTTCCACCTTATAAGCAATCTTATTATCTTGCAGAAAACTGATTAGTGTCTCAGTTTTTTTAAGACTCACTTCAGTGGAAAAACCTTCCATCAGCTTGTTACGTATCTGAAGAGAATTCATTTCGAATTCCTTAGCCATCGTAACAATAATATCTTTTGATGGTAATTCAGCTTGTGGTTCAATTCCGATTAAAAGTTTTTTGTTGAATACAGGATCAAGTTCACATGGCGTATTCAGGTCTACTCCAATTGTATAAGCACACTCCGAACATTCCATATGTGGAGTACCGAATTCACTCTGCTTCCAGATTAGAGTCTCCTTTCCGCACCCAGGACACTCCTCGTTTTCACACATATTGTGTCGTATTTGATATACGATGCATTCTTCGCATCCATTCATAATTACTATTCCTTTTTCAATCCCCTATTAATCCTCTTTTTCTTTTTTCTGCAAATAATAAAACTGCTTCTGAGACTCTATTTCTGCTCGTAATTCATCTTCTGTCGGAAGATACAATTTATACTTTGATGCAAATAACTGTTCATTCTCATGAAGCACAGAATATTTTGCAATATCTTCATCTGTATCTGCACAAAGCACAATTCCTAACGTCGGGTTATCATCCGGTGCTTTCTTCAAATCATCATACATACGAATGTACATATCCATCTGTCCAACATCCTGATGCGTGATTTTATCTGTTTTCAAATCTATTAAAACAAAGCATTTTAAAATATAATTATAGAAAACCAAATCAATATAATAGTCTTCCTTATCCGTATGAATATGCTGCTGTCTCGCAACAAAAGCATATCCCTTTCCAAGCTCCATAAGAAATTTTTGTAGATTATCAATAATACATTGTTCTAAATCAGACTCATAATATGATGTATTTTCTTGCATACCAAGAAACTCTGCAATAACAGGATTCTTTATAAATTCAAGCTTATCCTGTAAAGGTTTAGTTAGTTCCATCATTTCATTTTCAACGCCGATTTTATCCTGAGATTTCAACAATCGATAATAATACTGGGTTGAAATATTTCTACTCAGAGTCCTGATACTCCAGGTTTGCTCGTAAGCCTCCTTTGCATACCATTCACGAGCATCCTTATCATCAACCTGTAGCAAACGCTCATAATGGGACCACGACAGTAAATGCGCCGACAGTGTTGGCACAATTCCATTCTCTTCTGATTGTGCCGTCAGTGTCGGCACAATCTCCGGAAAAGTCTTGTAAAACTGCAAAAACTTATAAACCGTTCTTTTGCTGAAACCTTTTCCATATTTTTCTGTAAGAGTATCAGAAAGTTTTTTTACAACCTCCAACCCATACTCAGCCCTGTCTTCGCCATTGAGTTCTTCCTCAGAAATTCTCTTCCCCAAAAGCCAATTCCTTAATACCAAAGAAATATTAGCCGATTGAATCGCCACTCGCTGTGCACTTTCAATGATGTTACTCGCATCATCAATAATGTTATTTGTATTTGTATATTTTATTAAATCATTCATAAAATGCTCCTTTACAATTCAGTTGTCGTGCACTAAACGATAATTCATTTTAGCAAGCATGAATGCTGTTTCAACGGTATTGGTATAATGCTTCAGTAATACAGTTCCCATTTCAGCAATTGCTTATATCACTGTAAATACTTATTCACCTACTCTGGCATATTCATATCACCTCGTTAGCACAAAAAAGGCCTAGAACATGCTATATTCATGATAACATATTCTGGGCCACTTTATGCCATTATTTTCATTATTTACGACTCTCGAAAATTGCTAATGTATCAGTTATATGTCTCATATAACACCAATAGCGTCATATAAAACAAATCTTCCGCTGTCTCCAGTTCATTCAATGCCGGACTATTATACTGATCAAAGTCTAAAACTTCTTCTCTTTCTTTAGGTAATGAATAGCATGTTCCTATAATGAATAATCCAAGTATAATAGCCAATCTACCGTCATCAGTGACAGACGGTGATTGCAATTCCAATTCCCTCCACAAATAGTCCATAGGAGGTTCTAGCTTGTCTTTATATTCATCAAAGTCATTATAGTATATATACTCGTCTATTAAGCCAACTATATCATGTTTATAGCTTTTAAAACCTAGCAGTTTATTTTTTACCGTTACTGGAAACACATGTTTCAAATACTCCTTAACCGAATATTGCCTGTAATCCGTTATTCTATGAAAATACTGACCAAAGGTATACAGATAACTTATATCACCTAGTTTATATTCTATATAATCCTTTTTAAATCTTTCAAGATACTCCCACCACCATTCCTTATTTGAGATGTTAATTGTCTTGATCTCCGCCATCTCAATAATCTTGTTCCGAGTACTTTCAGTGCTCTTGCAAAAGCAATTATACATCTCTCGGTAATGTACAATTGTAGGTTCTGTAACGTTTGCAATTTGGCAAAGTGAAATAAACCTCTTCTCCTGATCGTGGTTAATCAAGAACGCTGTGGCTTCCTGCGATATTCGTTCCTCCATTAGTTCAACTTCTCTTGACTTGTTCAAACTTTGAACCATAAAAGCATCAGCGTTATAAATTTCAGACGTCGTCGTTATCTCTTTTGTAGCGAACATTTCTCCTGATACTATTCGTTCGCGATACTTCTTTGCAATAGATTTAATCTTTCCGCCTACATTATTATCTGTGTTTTTTAACGCATATAGAAATAAGCCTGCTAGGAATGTAGCTAGATCATCTATTCCATTAACAAGATCTGCTTTTTTTGTTCCACTGATTACTTCAACTTCAGTATCAGGTTTAATCTCTTTCGCTTCTTGTATCATCAGAAGCAACATATTCTTTACAAGTTGTCTCTCATTTTCCTTGATCAGGCGAAGGACATTCCTTCTAAAATGCGACACCACTTTGTCGTAAGAATCCGGTGATAAATTAGCCAACCCATCCCTAACCTGCATGGGTGGATTTTTATCACCATTAGCAATGTGAGAAGCAAACCCTTTATCTAAATCATAACATTCCGGCCATAAGCTTTTCATGAATTGCGTAACAACCATGGTTTGTGTATAACCACGGACTTTACAAATATCCACTGTACTAATAATACAAGCTATGCAAAACATTAAAACCTCCTTTGAGTCAACAAATTGTCAACTTTATTGGCTACTCATAGACAACTTTTTCCATTTTGTTGACTTTATAATCAAATTATCAGATACACATCGTCTGATCAACGATGTTCCGGTATATCTGATGAGAACATAAATCTGTGATTCTACTACCGGGGAGTAGCATCACCTTCTGTTAGGAAGGAGGAATCACGATGATTCGTACTTCAAGTAATGAACACATTCGCGCAGGATGTGTTGATATGTGGAACGCTTTTATGCTAGAAGGCGCTGAATTTGTCCTAGGCTCGGATATGCCTATATGTCCATGCACAGTAACTAGAGTTCCTAAAAAGATATTTCTATATCCCGAAGCATTCAGACTTCATAAGAAACTAAGTAAAATCAATCCTAACTATCATATAGATGCTTACATCGCTTTTTATTGTGATGATCAAAAGTTTGATGGTCGTAGGTCTGGCATTTGGGCAAACCCATATGAAGCATTAGAATTAATTCTTCATTTTTCTGGGGTAATTACACCAGATTTTTCAACAAATGCGGATTTCCCTGCACCTATCAAGATTTATAACACTTTTCGTATGCGTGCATTTGGGTTTTGGCTTACTAAAAATGGTGTTCCTGTGATCAACAACGTACGTTGGGGAACAGAAGAAACATGGGAATATTGTTTCGACGGAATACCATTCAACAGTATCGTTGCTATCGGAACTGTAGCAAGCGGGCTCCGTTTGCTCAAAAATCGTCCAGATTTTGAGAGGGGGCTCTATAAAATGGTAGAAATACTAAAGCCTCATACCATTATAGTATATGGTTCGGCAAATTATGACTGTTTCCGAAAGCTATCTGATTCTGGAATAAAAATCATATCTTTCCCGAGTCAAACAAGTCTTGCATTTGCTTCAATGAAAGGAGGTGGCGACACTGAGTAAGCCTAGTAGTGGTCATTTCAAAGGTACCGCAGGAAGTAAAGCATCATATAATAATCTGTCACAAAAGAAAGACAGCGGTGGTATAATCAATAAAAAAGGTCTAGATACGCGAGAGCATCCAACAAAATATAAACAGATGAGTTCAAAAAGAATCAAAGCTCTCCGAGAAAAAGTCGATAGAAGGACCATAACCAAAACTGAATACAAACATATGGAATGGCAAAAGCGTCTAACAAAACGCAGGAATAAAGCTATTAAAGAATTCTGGAAGAATGAGCGTAGGCTGATCAAGAACAATCTTCCAACAACTCGTAATTGGAATCCTCATCAACGTCAGAAAATCTTAGCCGGAAGACAACCTAAATACAAGGGCAAGACAATGTCCAGCCATCACACATATAGTGTTACGAAATATCCGCATTTGGCTGATAAACGGGAGTTGATTTATCCTGTGACTTTTTATGAACACGTATATGGATGGCATGGGGGGAATACTAAGAACAGTCTTCCTGGCATACCAATCAAGTACATAAAAGAATTCTAGGAGGTAATATAATGAGCTACACAACAGAAGATAAGATCGGTCTGGTCATAAAATCCGCTGAATCGATGGCCAAATGTATGCAGATAATTCGCAAATATAATCCTATTTCTATGGCAGAGATTAAAAAAGCCATTGATGCCGGTCATTTTGTATTTGACTGTGATTATATCGATGATTCGGGTATTCGCAGAGTAAGACGCTGTTATGATGAACTGGTAAAAGCAGGTGTAAAAGTAGATATCTATGAAGATGGCGACCTTACCACACGTGAATTCATCTCTAATCTTCTCGGAACATATAAAGAAATTGCAACTGAAACCGAGGCGATTATTGATGCCGAAGTTTCCGCTGAAGACGGATATGAGGACTGATATTCTGTCATTTTGGGGATCGATCAATATGCTCTCCGTACATTATGTACGGGGAGTATTTATTTGTACGGAATCGTCACTTCGCATGCATAGTCTGAATCGTATGCATCTTTTGTTCCTCGTTTATTCCAGTAGTCTTTCCAGTATTCCCACCATTTTTGTGACAATCTCTTTATATCATCATCTGAGTATTCACCGTTTCTATTATATACAGTGAGGATATCACCACCTATGATAAAACCGTAATCTCCACATGTTGCCGCAAGGATATTCCTTGCGTTTTCAATGGTTGCCTGGGCTTCAGCTTCACTTGAGAACGGGCCATGTCTTTTCTTGAATCTGCTAAGCAGTTCTATGGCATACGCCTTATCATCAAAGATAAAGCCGTCCGGATCAAGAGTTGGCGGATCGATTGCATCATCATGGAGCAAATCATACCAGTTAGGAATAAGATCATTATCAAGATATATAAGGAACGCATTATTATAGTAGCAGAGAGCGAGTGTACTCGATCTTGGTTTTTTGCCTTTCTTTGATTCGTCATACAGAAGAACTCCACCGAATTCTACCATGACATCTCCTTCAACCTCATCCCACCACTGCCAGTATCCAATGTCCGATATGGCTTTGGTTAATATTTCTTTTGATTCATCATTCATCAATATGACCTCTTTTTCACTATCTGTCATCAGAATATTGTGACAGCAATATCATGGATGATATTACATATAAATACACAGTTTTAATATGGTGTCTCATTGAATATTTTGGAAAAAGTTGCTATATAAGTACAATAAAAGAAGTGACCACTAAAGTGACTTCTTATGTCAATGGTTCTGTTCCTAACTGTATAATACATTTTTATAAGAAACTTTGTATTATGCTTTTTTCATGTATTTCTCTAACCATTCATATTCAAAGAAATCATCACTATCAACTTCGGGCAAAAAAACTGTGATCGAGCATATCAAGCCTGTCTCAATCTCATCACCTATCCAATATCCATTCTCAGAAATAAAATCTTCATCTGCATCATTGTATTGCAGAGTTGGATCAAGTTTTTCTAACTCAGACATTTTTGTGCCGATTGAACAACCGTTGGGAAGCACACCTTTATACTCATTCTCTAAAAGAATCTCGAATAAAATATCTTTAACAAAACAAAGTGTTATACTCTTCTCAATCTCTATAAAAGTCCATGGTACTTCCGGTGTACATCCTTTATTTGGATTAACACTTTGGTTAAATCTAATCTTATTGCCCTTTAGATATGTTCTTACATTTTGCAGAGTATCTCCTAATTTGAAGGTTTCTGTGCCTATATATGGAATAATACTATCACCCAAAAATCTCATTTTTCTTCCTTGCTGTATGTTTAGAATTATATCTTTTTGATTATCTTCTTGAATCTTTCTATCGGAAGTCCAAGCTGACTTTCATATTTCTCAAAAGCTGCAACTACTTTAACCGTTTTTTTACCATCATATCCATCAACAATTACTTTGTCTCCGACCTTTACCGATTTATTATCACAAATGTAGTCATAGCACCTACCACTTTCTTCAAAGCATACGCTGACAAAATGATATACCTCGCCTGACAGTTTTTTCTTTACTGTAGGAGCGGTGAAAAAATATTCTTCAGTACAGATTTCTCCTATGCACTTATCATATTGATAGAACTTGGTTATACGCTTTCCGTAATCGAATTCCACATGATCAAATATAATCTCCGATGCTCCATCGAAAATTCCATAAGTACTATTCTTAGCTGTCTTAATTGTTATCCTATCCCTCAATTCACAGTAGTCTGCTTTGGGAATTGTAATAAGCATCAACGGTGCTTTTTCCTCGTCGAATCGTTTCATCGGTGAGGCTGTAAGGGAGAGAACTCCATCTTTCAGCTCTTTAATCTTCAATTTGCATCCTCTATGCTTTATCAGAGTCCACTTTGTCCAACCGGGATAAATAAACTTCTCCGTACGACCTTTCGTCGTGTATTCTTTTCTCACATCTTCAAGAGCTTTTTGAATACCATTAAAAACCACCGTGTCTCCATAGTGATTTGCTACCGCTGTTCTTTTTCTTATCGCGAAATCTGCTTGGAGGTAGTAATAATATGCGGTCTCAAGATCTTTCTGTGCTCCTATTTCATCACGGAAACAATTACCCATGCGAAGTGCAGCATCAGCGAATTTACATTCATAGTCTTCTTTTATTAATCTTTTTATATTTTGCTTATAAACGCTCCAATACAGATGGTTTGCAGTTTCACCATCCTTTACAACGCCGTATCCATGAGCAAACATATCAGCCAGCTTATAGGTGCTCTCAAAATATGTATATGCGTGACCAATACTAAAATATTTAAAGGCCTCCTCATATTCCGGCACACCGCCATTACATCTACCATAATAATATATGTATCCTAATGTATTCGCAGCCGATGCATCACCTGTTAACTGGTAATACTCTATAAATGCATCCCTAGCTTTAATCCAATCATTCGGATAAATCTTCGTCCCACAATAGTAGCAATAGCCTCTTCTCTGAATAGCCTTCGGATCTTTTTTATCACATAGGCTATCAAGACATTTTTTGAAAAGCTGCTGTGTCTTTTCAGACTGTTTATCTATACTATCGCTATCAAACTGATTAGCGATCCGTCGTACAAGACTCTCTGGATACTCTTTTCCTTCTGACTTGATCCAGGTCTCCAAACAGTCTTTTAACCTTTTAAAATCTTCGTTTAAAAGTTCCACTGGCTCATCTTCAAAAGTATCCCATCTTATTTCTTCAAGTCCGTTATATGCGAGGTTAAGTATATCTTTCTCTTTAACCTCATCGACTATATCTTTCCAAGGATCATCCGTGAAAGACAATTCCTCTTCAAACTGCATGATCGTGTCAATCCATTTAAGGACATCTTTGGGAGACATTTTTTCATAAACATTTACACCCACAAGAATATCTGCAACCGATATTTTATATGCCTTGGAATCAGTCTTTACATAATCAGAAAGATAATTTATTCCATTGCTTACTGCTTCTAGAGTTATTTCACCTCTTACAAAGGGGCCTAGCTGTGACGTTGTTATAGTTGGAGTCCCAGTCGGTTTTAACTCATGATCTTTAAATGTAATATATTCCGGTTCAATATATTCTTTATCAAAAAAACAAAGCGTTACCTTTGTTCTATTTCTCTCTTCTACTACTCCAACTCTTCCTGTAGCAATAACCTCTGCACAAGCTCCTAACTCAAATCTGGCCATAGACACCTCCGTTATCTATCATAAAACAAACTTCTGATGGACATCCTTTTCATCGAAATCATCCATTTTTCTTCCTTCAAGGACATGATCCTCAATAAAAAGAAATGTATTACATTTAGGGCACATACCTGACCACCCATTTAGTTTTTTATCTGCCTGCTGAATGGTAACATCATAACCTTCGTCAGAATGAACATATGTCATGTACTTTTTTTCACAAACCGGACACAAAACTTCTCTGTATTTTCTCATGATAAAAACCTTTATCCTTTTTTTATCTAAACCTTTAATCCTCAATTCAATATTATGGCCCCGTCCATTCGCCTGTCAAGGTGGATCATTCATCCGTTCATGTTGCCTTGACAGACTCATATCCGGCGCAGAGGATAGCCAAGAGGATTAAGGATATGAATGATCATATTCATTCTATACAATCAATAATGTTGTAACCCAAAGCATCGTTTTTAAAATGCAAAAATCAATATAACCTTTTTGGGTTTTGGTAAGACATACAAAAACCGGATCAAAGAATAGACGTGGAATAAGTCGAGAACCACATATTGTTTTTTGTCAGGTATGGCCATGTTATAATGTAAATATCAAAAGCCATGACCAATTTAATGTTTTATCAATAATCTGTAAACCAGACTGTCTTGATTTTCATTTTTAAACGTGTGATAATCGTATCATGAAGAATTGAGACAACATTTTATTCCACAGTAAATGTACAGATCTGACACAGATCGCTACCTTTTATTTGGAACAGCATCATGTTAATATGTTATTGTAAACGATCAGGACATTTTAAGTGACTGATCGTATTTATTTAAGATTTTGGGATCATTGTTTTGTTAATTACCTGTTAATTTGAAGACCTTTTTTTGAATGATCCGGTGTGATAAGATGTTATCGTAAAAGATCAGGACTTGCTTTGGTATGGATTGAAAACAAAGCGTAATGAAAACGTAATCATAAAGCATTTACATCTCCGGTTCTCATGGTATGATGATATTATAAGAGATGATGTGGTCGACTTCCAAGTAAATTAACACACGGGTAAACAACGGGTTTTATATATATGGTTTTATCAAATATCCGTGCTACAATGATATCATAAGAAGCTTTTGAAGATACCTGCGGTGATGATCCAAGTGTCCAATGAAATCTAAACGGTACTAAACTGATACCATAAGTGATATTGCTTTTAGTTTTATCCGTGTTAATATGTTAGTATAAACAACCTGCAAAAAAGTTTGTGACATCCTTTAAGTGGATGTCTTTTTTTACGCCATTTTTAGTGATACTTGAGCGTGTGATACCTGGGTCTTAAACCTGGGTATTTTTCATTTTTCAGTAATCGCAAGCATAGCAACTGTATATACACAGTCGCTAAATGATAGCTAAAACGCTGTCAAAATTTTTGGGGCAACCCCAAACCCTTAACACATTTATTTAGCTATCAAGAGCAAAGGAGGAAGAGAAAAAATGAAGAAAGATAAGCCAAACAGGAAGAGAAAAAATGCACATCTTATTTATCTGTCGGATGCAGAAGAAGCTGCTATTAAAGAGAGGATGGAGCTTGCACATATAACTTCTTTTTCTCAGTATGCACGTCGCAGTATGATCGATGCATACTTTTTTGTGATCGATGATTCTGAACAGATAAAGAAATTTACCTATGAGCTAAGCAAGATCGGCAACAACATAAATCAGATAGCCCATGCATTGAATTCCGGTGACAACGTAAGCAAAGAAACAATAGAAGAGATAAAAGAAATGATGGTGAGCATATGGCAATATCAAAGATACATCCTATCAGGTACTCAGTTTTAGATGCGATCAATTACATAATCAATCCAGATAAGACCGATGGTGAAATACTTGTTTCGTCTTATGGCTGTGCTTCTCACACTGCAGATATAGAGTTTGAACAGACAGCTTCTTTTGGATCAAAGATCGGAAATGTGAAAGCACAACACATCATCCAGTCATTTGCACCGGGTGAGATCTCTCCTGAACTCGCACATGAGATAGGTAAGAAACTTGCTATGCAATATACAAACGGTGAGCATGAATTTGTCTTATCGACTCATGTTGACAGGGATCATATTCATAACCACATCGTATTTAACAATGTGTCATTTACCGATCATAAGAAGTTCAGGCAGAACATTAATTCATTCAATAAGATGAGAGAGATCAATGATGAATTATGTGCATCGTATGGTCTGTCCGTTATAAAAAGCAACGAAAAAAGTGCAGAGCCTTATTACAAATATAAAGATGTAAGGGCAAACAACTCTAACAGACAGGTGTTAAAAAACACGATCGACTCATACATACCGCTTGTGAATTCTTTTGATGAATTGATCGAGATGTTAAAGAAATCAGGTTATGAGATAAAGGTGACCAATGATAATTATTCGATCAAAAAAGAGGGATCTCAGCGTTATATTCGACTTAAAAATCTTGGTGATAAATACACCATGGATGCGATAATCACACGCATAAAATATAAAGATGTCGATGCTACTCCATATATCGCACCGCCTAAACAGGAGATCGGTCTGTTAAAAGATCTGTCAGACAGAATGGATATGATAAAGAGTCCTGCATACCAAAATAAAGTTGCTTTATCCGAAGTAAAAAAGATAGCAGCCACATATGCCTTCTTAAATGAGCACGGCATCACTTCTGTTTCTGAGATAGAAGAAAAACAGAATGAATGGAGTCTTGAGATAAAAGATATGAGATCATCCATTAAAGAATATGAATCTCAGATTGATGAACTCACTGAGATCCATGAGGCACTCAAGCGCAGAGAAAAATACAGGGATGTTTATGCAGGATACTTAAACTCAGGTAAGAGTAAACAGTATGAGGAAGAACACTCAGCCGGTATGATGTTATTCAGATCAGCATGTAAGATTCTTTCATCTAAAGATGTAGATCCTTCTACCAAAGCTGCAGATATCAAAGCTAGGCTTGATGAGCTCATACAAAAGAAGGATGTTCTTTATGATGAATATCACAAAATGAAATCTGACCATAAACAGCTGATGACTGCATCAAAAAATATTGATGTTCTCATGTCAAGAGAAACAGTTACTAAACATAAAGATCATTCATTAACGAGATGATCAAAACAAATATAAGAATATAACAAAGTTACCATTACGGACGCACAAATATGTGGGTCTATTTTTTTTGAAAGGAGGTGAAGCCTCGTGTCTACAAAGCTAAGCGATTCCGACTTTGACAATTTGAAGTACGCCATCGAACATGATATACTTGATATGTCCAGAATTACAACAGATGTTGAAGAATTGAAAAAAGCTGAAGTATTAGAAAAACATCCTTTTGCAATCTGGCAAGGTAAGAACGGCTCATGGTACACTAATGTTCCGTGCGAGACTTCACCTGACGGCAGAAAGAAAATCAAGCGTAGTACAAAAGAAAAACTTGAGGCTGCTTTAGTAAAAGAATATGAGGAACACATAGATATTCCAACCTTTGGTGAATGTTTTAAAATGTATCAGGATTACACTCTGGAATGTGGAAAGGTATCTAAGAATACATATGACCGGAAAGATAATGATTATCACCGTTTCATAGAAGGTACCGGTTTAGATACTTCCAGAATCGACAGGATCCGCGAAGAAGACATCATGATGTTTTTAGATGATGTACTCAACAGATTCAGAGGTACTATTGCAAGAAAAGCATTCAATAACTTAAAGGGGATAATCACAGGCGTATTTTCATATGCAAAAGTATATAAGAGATATACCTGTATATATGTAAAAGAATTAGTATCTATGTACAGTCCATCATCAAGGCAGTTCAAACCCAAAGAGTTTAAAGAGCAAGTCTTTAACGATGATGAAGTTGATATGATCATCTCTCATATCCTTCAACACTACTGGGATAGCATGAGACATGTTGGATTGCTGTTTATACTTTTTACCGGGCTAAGAGTTGGCGAAGCGTGTACCTTGAAACTCAGTGATTTTGTCGGGGACGATAAACTTCACGTTCAAAGAACCTTATCTAAAGCAAAAGGCGACGACGGAAAATCTCATAGGATCGTATCCGATTTTCCAAAGACCGAATCCAGCAATGGGATCATTTTATTATCAAATGATGCCATAACGGTTTACAAGCATATGTTGGAATTAAGAAAACTGAATAATGAATCTTCTGATTGGTTTATGGCAGAAAACGGTGATTATATAACCGACAATAAACTTGATAAAGCTTTGAGAGCATTGTGTGAAGAGTTAAATATCACGGTAAGGAGTTGTCATAAATTAAGAAAAACGTATTGTAGTGAGATGTTGGAAATGGGCGTAAGCGAAAAACTCGTTCAGGAACAGATGAGACATGCTGATATTTCCACAACAAGAAATCATTACTACTTTGGTACAAAGGTCGAATCAGAAAAACGTGAACAGATAAATATGATTTCACGTTTACCTATGGCAAATTAGATCTGTATTATAGGCGTTGACAGTTATGTGATATCTTGGTTACTTTTTTGGTTACCGTCCAAAAGTAACCACCCGGAAACCGCATAAAATGGGGCTTTTTCAAAAACTTTTAACTTCGAGTCCCGTCTCGCGCTCGGTATGATAAGTAGTCGGAAGCCTTATATTTCAAGGCTTCCGCTATTTTTTTGTGTGTCAAAAAAAGTGGTACGGTTTGGTACGGTCTGATAAAAAACGGCATTTTTTTACCTTGCGAGGCTGTACATCTGATTCCATGTCTCCTGACTGACGCCATCTATCTTTGATACACGTTTACGGTAATGATCCGTTGTGGCCGGATCAAGATGCCCTGCCATATATTGCACCTCGGCAGCATTGAGCACTTTGGACATGTTCACAACGCTCCAGAACCTTATCTTATGGCTTGAGAGATACTCAACACCTACCTTTTCGCATATCCTCATCAAATGATGATTGACTGTATTGGTCACTAATGGTTTATCCCTGTAAAGAAAGATATATTCTCCAAAAGGATTGCATGTTCTCTGTTTCTTTAACAGTTCTATGGCTTCATCGCTCAGAGGCTGGATACGATTGGCTTCTTTTTTCTTACCTTTGGTACGGTTTCTGTACTCAAAGTATTCATGTCCCTGATCATCTTTCTGTCTGACTATCTGACTGTGAATGTATACAGTCTTGTCATCCCAGTTTATATCACTCCACTTAAGACTCCTTAACTCACCAACCCTGACACACAGACTGAACATAAGAAAGATCGCTCTTGCAAAAACATCGTCCTCGATCTTTGCCTGGTTCATTATCTTATATCTTTCTGCATCTGAATATACGAGCTCCTCATTGTCTTCTTCCTTACATATAAGATCCGAAGTCCTTACAGATCTTGCGACATTACTGCTTACATAGTCATTGTCGATCGCATAATCGTATATCCTGTTTAAGATGGTCTTGGCATTATTAAGTCCTCTGCGTGTGATCGCTTCATGTGCTGTTATAGATGCATAGAATCTTTTGATCTTTGATGCCGTTAACTTTTTTATATCCATCCTTGCGATCTCAGAACCTTCATAAAAACGCTTCCAGTCGGTCAGATACCGTTCATAAGTCAATGTTGAACGATGTCCTGTTTCCACAAATCCGCTTTTAAAATCCTCAGCCCATTCCTTAAATATCGCCTCGACACTGGTGTCTGTCTTCGGATCATGCCCATAGTAATATCGAAACAGTTCGATAAGAAGGTCAAGCTCGTCTTTGCGACACATCTGAAATGGCACCCTGAGTTTAAGTCTTCCATCGTTAGTTGGATATAACTTGTATGTGATGTTATCCTCCTTGAATTTTCTTTTTATCTCATTTATAAGCATACTCTTTAAATGAGGGTCGCCTGATTTTATCTTACTTGATTTGTATGTGTTAATCAAGGAAAGAATAAGCTCCGGAGACATTATCTCATTATTATTTTGATATTTCTCATCCATAATGTCTCCTTTCTTTGTCAGGCAACAAAAAAAGGAACTGATGAATCTTCAATCCCTCTCTGATCGTTTTTTCTATTCTTTTTCTGTGAAGACATGCTCTACACTTGTATGGCGTGATGAGCAATACATCGTGATCATTCATATCTCATCCTTTCTCCATGAAATATGGTCAAATTATCAAAACAATATTGCTTCACCTGGATCTTCACAGACTTAAAACGCCTGTGACGTCTGTTACGAATCAAACAATAAAATCCACATGTCTATATTTCCTCCCAATGAAATATCTATCATTAATCGATGAGATGGGAACGCTTTTAACTCATCGCTCGTAATTTCTTTCATATACTCCAAGACCACATAAATAAAGGTGGCAGTTTCATTCTGTCACCCCGTGAAAATCAATATGGAAATAGCATTGTTGAATATGATATTATAATTACAATTTGTATAGTCGGATTAATAAGGCAGTTAGTGGGACGGTTGCGCTGTCTCTCTGAGCAATCAGGAGGTGGTGCTTATGAATTATGTTTCATACAGTGATTTGATACAATTTGTTATCATGATCATGGCTATAAGCACATTCATATTTCTTATTTCTAAAAAGAAATAACCGTCTTCACCCTTGGCCGGATAAGACGGTTATTTAATCGATATCAATAAGCCAGAGTGGGCAGGGTCGGCTGCTCACTAACTGTCTTACTAACTTGATTATACACACCATGTCCCTAAAAATGCAAGTTTTAACGCCAAATTCTATCAAATCTTTCCCTTATACCCTTATCTGATCTGCTTATCACAGTCCAAGATCCACGTTCTTTTTATGTGATCTGTCCGTGACGTCACCACCTAAACTCTCAGCCTGGATCTCTTTACATCTTTTTAGTCGTTCTGCTATTCCGACTACCTTCTTTTCCTGTTCCGAAACTAAAGAAGCCCTGTCAGAATTATCGCCGTCAATTAAAGTATCAAGATGATATTCTACTCGGTCGATCTCCTGCAGAGCTTCTACAAAGTGTGGATGGAATTCTTCATCCGGTGACCTTGGTTCATATTCTTTTTTCCATTTCTTTAACATGCCATGGAAGTCACTTAATACTTTAAAGATGTATTTTTGTGCTTCCGCAAATATCTGTGCCTCAGACTTTTGTGGTCGTATCGGTCTGCTCACCGATTTTGTTTTTTGTGTTGTCTTATCATATTCAAGTGACAAGTCATCGCATATTTTTATGGCAGCCTCTCTTAATCCGATACCAAATAATTTTGAAACATAGTCAACGGCATCTCCCGTTTCATTACATCCGAAGCAGTAAAATCTGTTATCGATCTTCATGCTCGGTGTCTTATCACTATGGAACGGACACTGACACATACCGTTCTTATTAACCTTTGCTCCATAAAATTCTGCCACTTGTCGGGCACTCGTATTTTGTTTTACAGTTTCAAAAGGACTCATGTCTATCTCACCTCTTCTCTGTCATGATGACTCCTTTGTGATGTATTATTTTCTCTTGCCACCTCTTTATAGTGTGCAAGTTTTTTGTGGATGATACCCTGTGCATTCTCTTTTATCTTTTCAACATTTTTATTCTTCACCTCATCACTCGCGAGTGTTTTTTTGACTGCCGTGAGTACCATTTCCTTTGCTTTTGTGAACTGATCTCTTATTATGTTGAAGACACTTGATACTATTCTTTGTGTGGTCGGCTGTTTATTATTGTTAAGTATGTTACCTTCGATCTCATCCAATAATCTCACATCAGCCTTGACCGTTTCCTCTTTAACTGATTCTGTAACGACTGCACATGCCACTTCATATGCATCATTTGCAACATCATCGATGAGCTGATTAACATCTGATATCTTCATCACGAGTTCATCATTCTTTATCTGTAGCTGTTCATTTTCATTTGTAAGCCGTTCATTTTCTGTTCGTAATTTCTGTACTATGTAGTCTGCTTTTTCAAGATAGCTCGCTCCACCATAGATCGGTTCCATCTCCATTTCGAGTCCATGCTTTTGACATATGCTCAAAAATAACTCCCTGCATGTTGCATCAAATGTCATCTTTCTGTTGTTGTATCTGCCCTTTGGTTTGTCAGGATCGGGCAGTTCTATTCCGAGTTCCTCGAGTGCTTTATCCTGCATAGGACAGATCTCACCGTATTGATTTGTTGCATCGAATACATGTCTCTCATGTATGTGTGGTGTTGACTCGTCAAGGTGTAATGCCCAGTCTAAAATGTGAATATTGGAGCCGAACCTTTTATCAAATTCTTCAAAATACTCCTGTGATATTTTTATTAATGTTTCAACATCGACGGTCTTATCTATGTTACCAAGTTGCAACAATGTCTCTTCAGGACATGTATTTTTATTCTGTAATACATCATCGATGGAACGATTTCTTTCTGCATGTCTGGCCTCTTCATTTCTTAAATTCTGTGCATCGACATGATCACCATAGTGCTCTTCATAAAACTTTTTTTCGACTTCCGAGAACGTTAATGTTCTCTCTTCGACTGTTCCCTGATAACAATCCCAGTACACATTTTCTTGTGTTCTTACCTCATCTATGTGGTCTGAATTTTAAACATCAAAGTTCCTGTCGTTGTGTTTTACGTTATAAGTTCCGTGTGAACCTGACCTTCCATTATGTCTTGTTGCTCTCATCTTCATCCCTCCTTTTTTCTTTGTCGGGCAACAAAAAAAGGAACTGATCAAGCGATCAATCCCTCTTCATCACTCATCCTTATTCTGTTGTGTTTTTAGCGCATCCTGGCTTTATCCTTATCCACTGCGGTAAGGAATACCCAATACCGTATGTCGCAGCGACATACGAACTGGGCCAGGCTTTGCCTTGGAACCAGCAGGGCTTTGCCCTTGCATCCCAGTAGGAGTCTTACTCCTACACCTTGCGTTAAGGCTCTGCCTTAACAAACCGTCAAAGGGTTGCACCCTCTGAACTCCGCCCGATAAAAC
>JAFZRZ010000057.1 GCA_017619635.1 Lachnospiraceae bacterium
GACCTCAGAAGATCACGTGCAGGTGCTGTTAACATCGTTCCTAACTCAACAGGTGCTGCTAAGGCTATCGGTCTTGTTATCCCTGAACTCAATGGTAAGCTCATCGGATCTGCACAGCGTGTTCCTACACCTACAGGTTCTACAACAATCCTTGTTGCTACAGTTGAGAAGAGCGTAACAAAGGAAGAGATCAATGCAGCTATGAAGGCAGCTTCAAATGAGTCATTCGGTTACAACGAGGATGAGATCGTTTCAAGCGATATCGTAGGAAGCACATATGGTTCAATCTTTGATGCTACACAGACAATGGTTGGCGCTGACAACCTTGTACAGGTAGTTTCTTGGTATGACAACGAGAACAGCTACACATCTCAGATGGTTCGTACAATCAAGTACTTCTCTGAGTTAGCTTAATCGTTAACTGAGACTTTTAAGGACCCGGTCATCTGGCCGGGTCTTTTTTGTGTTTAGAGGTTTACTTACTTGAGCCATACATGCGCAATATGCTATAATTGAGCGGAAAGTCTTAATATAAACAGGGAGATGTTTAAAGATGAACTACAACATGGATCAGGTGTTAAGCAGTATGGGTGGCAAGAGAGCCAATTACAGCTTGGAAGAGATAGAAGCGGCAAAAAGACGCCAGAAGACAAACGGCGGTACCATCATAGACAACCTTGAAGCGATAAAGCAGTCTAAGAGCGGAAAGAAGACACAGGCAAAAAGACCTGAGGATCTTTTAAAGATAACTGCCGATGATATCAACAAGACGCTTAAGGATCTTAATGCAAATATAGAGAGTGACTTCGGTTTTGCAAGCGGAAAGGATATACTCAGCAGCACAGGTGCGGCTGAGATACCTGACAATGCGACAGCACTTAACGGCTTTTCCGGTATGCAGGATGCTTTAAAAGAAAAGGTTTACGGTCAGGATGATTTTATCAAAAAGCTTGTGATAGCATTTAAGAGACCTTTTGTATCTGAGAGAGACAATAATGATGCATTAAACAGCATCTTTATAACAGGACCTGAATGCACAGGAAAGCATTTTGCACTAAACAGCATTACTGAGGAACTGGGCAAGAGAAAGATACTGACAAGCGGTGAGGTATATGTGATGGATCTTTCTTTATATCCCACAGCTGCGGAGGATAAGCTATTCTTGCAGGATCTTTATTCCGCTTTGCAGAGCAAGGCTTCTGTAATCCTTTTTGAGAATTATGAGAACTGTCATGTATCAATGCTCACAAGATTAAGCGACCTTGTGACGACAGGTGAATGCAGACTCTCTGAAAGATATATCATGCAGAAAGGTCAGCTTGTGAGTGTGAGCAACGCACTCGCAGGAGAGACTGTGGGATCTTTTGAAGCAAAAGGAAAATACCTTGTTTTCATGGGCAGGAACAGTCTTGAAAAACTAGCGGGTGTAATGGGTGCTCCTTTTGTGAATGCTCTCGGTGATGTATGTGAGACAAAAGTACTTGATGACGAGGCATTAAAGAAGATATCTGAAGAGCAGGAGGCTCAGCTTGTCGAGAAGTGCAAGAAGCAGCTTGCTTTTGATGTTAAGGTGGATGATGAGTTTAAGGCTTATCTGCTTTCACATTCATCAAAGATGCGCGGACTAAGAGGCATACTTGATGCATATACCGATACATTAAAGGCACTGGCTCAGTTTAAACTTGAAAGTGATGATATCCCCTCAGAAGTAACACTTGCCTGTGAAGAGGGTGAGCCTGTGTTCATTTCATGTGAGGATAAACTGCATATGAGCAGGTTTGTTCAGACAGGCTACAGCGGTGAGGTTGACAGCGTTGAGAAGGAACTCGACAACATAGTCGGACTTGATATGGTCAAAGATTATATCCGCAGTCTCAAAGAGTACTATGCTATGCAGAAGCGCCGTCGTGAAGAGGGACTTAAGGCTGGTGAGCTTAATAAGCATATGATATTCACCGGTAATCCCGGAACAGGTAAGACCACAATAGCACGTATTGTCAGCAAGTATTTAAAGGCTATCGGCGTATTGTCAGGCGGTCAGCTCGTTGAAGTGTCAAGAGGCGATCTTGTCGGAAGATATGCGGGTCATACGGCTCCGCTTGTTAATACTGTTGTCAAATCGGCACTTGGCGGTGTGCTCTTTATAGATGAGGCATACAGCTTGTACAGGGGTGAGGATGACGCATTCGGACTTGAGGCGATAGATACCCTTGTTAAATGTATAGAGGATAACAGAGATAATCTCATAGTTATTCTGGCCGGTTATTCAAAAGAGATGGAGGATTTCCTTGAATCCAACTCCGGTCTTAAGAGCCGTTTCCCGAATATAATCGATTTCCCGGATTATACGGGTGATGAGCTTTGGGAGATCTCAAAGATAACCGCCAAGAGTAAGGGCTATGTCATCGATGATGAGGTAACTGAGCCTCTTAAGGCATTCTATGAGAATGTTCAGGCAACAAATGCCAGAGAAGCCGGCAACGGTCGTCTTGTACGTAACAAGGTTGAGGAGGCTATCCTTAACCAGTCGAAGAGACTCGTGGCTGAACAGGATGCCGATATGTCTCTGTTAAAACTTATGGATTTTGAAATTCCCAATGCAGATAGTGAAGAATAGATCTAAAAAAAATATCATATTTTTGCTCGTTATATCTTTGCTTTTGACTTCCTGCGGTCGTTCTGAGAAAACAGAGGAACCTGAACAGACTGCAGAGGTCATTGATGATACGATCGAGCAGATCATAGAGCAGGATCCGAAACCGGATCCTCTTTCTCTTGCCTTGGTTTCATCTGTTCCCGAGGGCGGATGGATAATGGAGGCGACTTTTCCGGACAGAAATGATGATATAAGCACAACTCTTGCAATGAACAGCATGGCAAGCTTTAAAGGCTATCACGGACAGGGTGAGGCATATGTCACCGTGGGAGATGACATAGAAGCCTTTAAGATGTACGTGAATGAACGTGAGGTGGATACTTCTGGGATCGTTTCAGGCGGCGTGTATAAGCTTGACTACTCAGAGGTCGCACTTGACGGCATAAATACACTGCAGGTATCGGGAGTGGAGCCTTTTAATGCCAAGAGTAAGGTTAAGGTAAATGTATCTTATCCATCGGTGCTTGACGGTACTTTTGGTGAAGCAGGCATAAGTGAGGATGCCATTTCACTTATCGAAGATATCATTGAATCTGATATCGAATATGGATTCACAAGTGCGCAGTTAGCTGTTATCAGAAACGGTCGTTTTGTCTACAACGATTCGTGGGGAAGGGTAAATTCGTATCTTCCTGACGGTACAAGGGATGCGACAAGTCCAATGGTGACTGATGACACTTTGTATGATCTGGCTTCCGTTACAAAGATGTTTGCGACAAACTATGCGATACAAAAGCTCGTGACAGACGGCGAGCTTGATCTTGACAGTCCCGTGACCGATTACTTCGGGGATGGATTTGTTGAGGATACTCTGGACATAAAACTGGCAGGTGCAAAAAAAATAAGCATTGATACGCAGAAGAAATGGAAGAGCGCTCTTACCGTAAGGGATATATTAAAGCATCAGGGAGGCTTTCCTGCATCTCCCAGATACTGTAAGCCTACAGATGCGCTCTATGCAGGCAATGACGGAAGTGATCAAACAAGAGAGGCTACCAGACAGGCTATATGTAAAACACCTCTCATATATGAACCCGGAACACAGACACTTTATTCTGATGTCGATTTCATGATACTTGGTTTCATAGTTGAAAAGATATCTGGACAGCGTCTTGATGAGTATGTGAAAGAAAACTTTTATGAGCCGATGGGGTTAACACATATCACATTTAACCCTCTTGAAAACGGCTTTGGCACAGATGACTGTGCCGCAACTGAGCTTAACGGTAACACACGAGACGGAAAGCTTTATTTTGATGGTATAAGGACAGATACCATCAGAGGAGAAGTGCATGATGAGCTTGCTTACTATTGCATGGGCGGAGTTTCGGGTCATGCTGGCCTGTTCTCAAATGCATCGGATCTGGCACGTCTTGCATCAGTTATGTTAACCGGAGGCTATGAGAACAACAGGTTCTTCTCAATAGATGTGATGGATACGTTCACATCTCCCAAGAACGAGAATGAAGCCAACTGGGGCCTTGGATGGTGGCGAAAAGGTGATGATATCAGAACAGGATATTTCAGCACTTATTCCGTATCTTCCGCCATAGGACATCAGGGCTGGACAGGGACACTTGTTGTGATCGATCCCGAAAGAGATCTGGTGATCGCTTACCTTACAAATAAGATCAACTCACCGGTTACCGATAAGGAAAAGAACACCGCACTTTTTGACGGAGGCGGATATACCGCATCCACGCTAGGTTTTGTTACACAGATCATATCAATAGGAATGGACTCAGATGAGGATATCGAGGATCAGCTGATGAGTCTTTTGGAGGAGATGACATATGACAGCTTCAGGATAGTTGATGCCGAACATGTAAATGATCCTGACTATCCGAGAGTCAAAAATGTACAGAGCAAGCTTGCAGTATATAAGAAAAGAGCGCTTGAATCAGGTAAAGATGAATATATCAAAAAAGCCGATGAACTTGTTTCAAAGTGGGAGCAGTACAAGCTTGAAGCAAATGAATCACCGGTTGAGGATTCGGATGAAGTTATACTCGGTGATGAACAGTTTGATGAGTATGTGCCGTTACTTAATGGTAAGAGAGTAGCTGTATTCTCAAATCAGACGGGAATAGTAGGCGATGATCTTGAAAGTAACAAGCATGTGGTGGATGCTCTGATAGAAAGACAGGTCAATGTCACAGCGATATTCAGTCCCGAGCATGGTTTCAGGGGACAGGCGGATGCCGGAGCAAACGTGAGCGATTCCGTTGATGATAAGACCGGTGTGCCGATACTGTCACTATATGCGAACAATACACGCTACCCTTCGGATGAGAGCATGGATAAGTTCGATACGCTCATTGTTGATATACAGGATGTGGGATTAAGATATTACACATATTACATCACGATGTGTGATCTGATGGATGCGTGTGCTAAAAACGGCAAGAACGTTATAATCCTGGACAGACCAAATCCCAACGGATTTTACGTTGACGGCCCCATATTAAAGGATGAGTTCAGATCGGGTGTCGGCAGACTGCCGATACCTGTTGTACACGGAATGACTTTAGGGGAGATGGCACGCATGATAAACGGACAGGGATGGCTGACAGCAGGAAAGGACAGCTGTGATCTTACCGTAATACCCTGTAAGAATTATACCCATGATATTAAGAGTGAGGTCGTTATAGACCCGTCTCCTAATCTTAAGAGTATGAGAGCAATATATCTGTATGCTTCGACATGTTTCTTTGAGAATACTGCGGTATCTGTCGGAAGAGGTACGGATAATCCGTTTGAGATATTCGGAAGCCCATATCTAAGCGGAGTGGAATCATATGATTATACATTTGTGCCTCAGAGTATGAGCGGTGCAAACAATCCCATGTTTGAAGGCCAGACCTGCTACGGAAGGGATCTAAGGGATATACCGCTTGAGAATATTTTTGAGGCTGGAATAAATCCCGAGTATCTGATAGATGCATACAATGATATGAAGATAGCATCTCCTGATGTAGACTTTTTCGGAAAAGTTGATTCAAAGGGATATTACTGGGTGGATTATCTTTTTGGGACTGATGAGATCAGAAATATGATAGTTTCTGGAAAGAGCGCTTCTGAAATAAAGAGTTCATGGCAGACAGATGTGGAGAGCTTTAAGGAGTCAAGAAAGCCTTATCTTATCTATGAATGATGATATTTAGTCATCATAAAGAGGAGTTTTATGAAAGAGAATCTTAAAAAGATGGTGGGGTATTACAAGCCGTATATGGGAACGTTCATGCTGGATATGTTCTTTGCTTTTCTTGCATCCATCATCAGTCTTGTTATACCGCTTGTGGTCAGATATATAACACAGAATATTGCGGATATGGACAGTGCGACTGCTGTAAGACAGATCACCGTCATCGGATGTGTTCTGATCATATTGGTTTTGATACAGTTTGCTTCAAATTTCTTCATCTCAAACATCGGACATGTGATGGGAGCGAAGATGGAATACAACATGAGAGCCGAGATATTTGATCATTATCAGAAGCTTTCATTCTCGTTTTTTGACGATCAGAAGGTCGGTCAGCTGATGAGCAGGATAACAAGTGACCTGTTTGATATCACCGAACTTCTTCATCACGGACCGGAGAATCTGGCCATATCCTTTATAAAGATAATCGGAGCCTTTGTGATCTTATCAAACATAAGCGGATATCTGACACTTGCTGCGTTTATCCTGCTGCCCTTAATGTTCATCTATGCGTTTGTAATGAACACAAAGATGAAGAGAGCCTTCAGGGAGAACAGGGTTCAGATCGCAGAGATCAATACACAGATAGAGGATAACCTCTCAGGAATAAGAGTTGTAAAATCATTTACCAACGAGGATATCGAGAACAAAAAGTTCAAGGTGGGTAATGACGGCTTCTTAAAGGCAAAGAGACAGAGCTATCTCTATATGGGATTTTATCATTCAGGCATGTCAGCCTTTACTATGCTCATAAATGTCGTTGTCATCATGATAGGTGGTATCCTGATGGCAAAGGGAAAGGTGGCGGTTTCGGATTTTGTTACCTTTCTGTTATACATTAACGTCTTCACGGACCCTATAAGGACTCTTATTGATTTTGCAGAGCAGTTCCAGAACGGATATTCCGGCTTTGAGAGGTTTATGGAGATACTTGCCATACAACCTGATGTAAAGGACAGCCCAAATGCCGTGGAACTTAAAAATGTTAAGGGCGATATCCTGTTTGACGATGTGTCGTTTAAATACAAGGATACAGCGCACAGGGTGTTAAGACATATAGATCTTCATGTTGAGGCGGGAGAGTATGTTGCACTTGTCGGCTCATCCGGAGGAGGAAAGACAACACTGTGCAGCCTTATCCCCAGATTCTATGATGTCACAAAGGGAAGCATAAAGATAGACGGTAAGGATATAAGGGAAGTCACGCTTAAGAGCTTAAGACAGAATATCGGTATTGTGCAACAGGATGTATATCTGTTTGCCGGTAACGTTTATGACAATATACGTTACGGAAGACCGTCGGCAACAAGAGAGGAAGTTATTGAGGCGGCAAAACTTGCCAACGCCCATGATTTTATAATGGAACTTCCAAACGGCTATGAAACGGATATAGGTCAAAGAGGCATAAAGCTTTCGGGAGGACAGAAGCAGAGACTCTCGATCGCTAGAGTATTTCTTAAGAATCCTCCGATCCTCATATTTGATGAGGCAACGAGTGCTCTTGACAATGAGAGTGAGAATATCGTTAAGGAATCACTGGAGAGACTCGCTCATAACAGGACCACATTTGTCATAGCTCACAGACTCTCGACCATAAAGAATGCACAGAGGATCCTGGTGCTTACTGAAAACGGTATTGAGGAGACGGGAACTCACGATGAGCTTATGGCCAAAGACGGTATATATGCCCAGTTATACAAGTGGACAAGATAAAAGCAATACAGATATGAGAATGAGATGATATGAATATTCTGGTTTTGGGTGGTACAAGATTTTTCGGTATACATATGGTGAACGCCCTGATAGAAAAAGGGCATGATGTGACTATCGCAACAAGGGGAAGATCCAAGGATACTTTTGGTGATAAGGTTAAGAGACTCACGCTTGACAGGACAGATCCCGACAGCATGAAACAGACACTTAAAGGTATGCATTTTGATGTTGTCATAGATAAAATAGCTTATTGCTCGAAGGATATAAAATATGTCATGGATGCGCTAAACTGTGATAAGTATATCCATATGTCTAGCACTGCTGTCTACGATCCCAAGACAATAAACACAAAGGAAGAGGATTTTGACGGCTTTTTAAGACCGCTTATCTGGTGTGACAGAGCTGATTTTGACTATGCAGAGGTAAAGCGTCAGGCTGAGTATGCACTGTTTCAAAACTATGCTGAAAGAAACTGGATAGCAGTAAGATATCCTGTTGTACTTGGAGAGGATGATTACACGGGAAGACTTAAGTTTTATGTGGAGCATGTTGTTAAGAACATTCCCATGAACATTGACAACATTGACAGTCAGATGGGATATATAAAGTCTGATGAAGCGGGAAGATTCCTGGCTTTTCTTGTTGATAAGGATATAAAAGGAGCCATAAACGGATCGAGCAGGGGAACGATCTCATTAAGAGAGATCATAGAATATGTAGAGAAAAAGAGCGGTTCAAAGGCTGTGATCGATGTTGGCGGTGATGATGCGCCGTATAACGGAGACAGGGAATTTTCCATCAATACCGATCTTGCAGGATCGCTTGGTTTTGAGTTTTCCGATATACATGACTGGATCTATGATCTTCTGGATCATTACATAGAGCAGATATAGATATTTCTCTATCAAATCAAACGCGGATATGATATAATATTAGACGCTGACGGCAAAGTCGGCGTCTTTTAAATTCTTACTCTGTAGTAATGCGCAGACTACAGAGAGAAAATATTTATATAGGAGGACATAAAGATGTCATTAAACAAGAAGAGCGTTGATGATTTCAACGCAAAGGGCAGAAGAGTACTTGTAAGATGTGACTTTAACGTACCGCTCAAGAACGGTGAGATCACAGACGAGACAAGAATCGTAGCTGCACTTCCCACAATCAACAAACTTATCGGTGATGGCGCAAAGGTTATCCTTTGCTCACATCTTGGAAAGGTTAAGGAAGGTCCTAACGAGAAGGAAAGCCTTGCACCTGTTGCAAAGAGACTTTCAGAGAAGTTAGGCAAGGAAGTTAACTTCGTAGCTGATTACAACGTAACAGGCGAAGCTGCAACAGCAGCTGTAGCAGCTATGAATGACGGTGATGTAGTTCTTCTTCAGAATACACGTTTCCGTGGCGAAGAAGAGACAAAGCCCAACAAGGCTGGTGAGGCATTTGCAAAAGAACTCGCTGATCTTGCAGACGACTATGTATGTGATGCATTCGGTTCAGCTCACAGAGCACATGCTTCAGTAGCAGTTGTTACAAAGTATATCACCGAAAAGGGTGGTACAAACGCAGTTGGATACCTCATGCAGAAAGAGATCGATTTCCTCGGTAATGCAGTAGAGAATCCTGTAAGACCTTTTGTAGCTATCCTTGGCGGTGCTAAGGTGGCTGATAAGCTCAACGTTATCGACAACCTTCTTGAGAAGGCTGATACACTTATCATCGGTGGCGGTATGGCATTCACATTCCTTAAGGCTCAGGGATATGAGATCGGTAAGTCACTTTGTGATGATGAGAAGCTTGATTACTGTAAGGAAATGATGGCTAAGGCTGAGAAACTCGGCAAGAAGCTTCTTCTTCCTATCGATACAGGTGTTGCAGCAGGCTTCCCTGATCCTATCGACGGACCTGTTGATGTTAAGTATGTTCCTTCAAACGAGATCCCTGCAGACATGGAAGGTCTTGATATCGGACCTAAGACTCAGGAGCTTTTCGCAAACGCTGCTAAAGAAGCTAAGACAGTTGTTTGGAACGGACCTATGGGCGTATTCGAGAATCCCACTCTTGCAAAGGGAACGATCGCTGTAGCTAAGGCTCTTGCTGAGACAGAAGCAACAACTATCATCGGTGGCGGTGATTCAGCAGCAGCTTGTAACCAGCTTGGATTCGCAGATAAGATGAGCCACATCTCAACAGGTGGCGGCGCTTCTCTTGAGTTCCTTGAGGGTAAAGAGCTTCCCGGCGTATATGCAGCTGATGACAAATAAGATTCTGTCTGTTGCATAGGGAAACATAAGAAGAAAACACGTAACAAGGAGAAATAAAATGGCTAGAAGAAGAATCATTGCCGGAAACTGGAAGATGAACAAGACTCCCAGCGAGGCAGTAGAGTTGTGCGCAACTTTAAAAGATCTTGTAGTAAATGATGCTGTAGACGTAGTATACTGCGTACCGGCAATCGATATCGTACCCGTAGCTGAGGCTGTAAAGGGTACAAACGTACATGTAGGTGCAGAGAACTTCTATATCGAAGACAAGGGTGCATTCACAGGTGAGATCTCAGCTCCCATGTTAAAGGACGCAGGTGTTGAGTATATCATCATCGGTCACTCAGAGAGAAGAGATATCTTCGGTGAGAACGACGTACTTATCAATGCAAAGGTTAAGAAGGCATTCGCTTCAGGTTTGAAGCCCATCCTTTGCTGTGGTGAGTCACTTGCTCTTCGTAAGGCTGATACTTACAAGGAGTGGATCACAAGACAGATCACATGGGATCTTGACGGTGTTACAGCAGATCAGGTTAAAGAGCTTGTTATCGCTTACGAGCCTATCTGGGCTATCGGAACAGGCGAGACAGCAACAGCAGATCAGGCACAGGAAGTATGTAAGCTTATCCGTGACCTTATCGCTAAGCTTTATGATGATGCTACAGCTGAGGCTGTTCGTATCCAGTACGGCGGTTCTATGAATGCAGGCAATGCTGCAGAGCTTTTAAGCAAGCCAGACATTGACGGCGGTCTTATCGGCGGAGCTTCACTTAAGCCCGACTTTGGTCAGATCGTTAACGCATAAGTTTTATCTGGGGGTTCCATCATGGGACCCCCTATATTTTTGTTTATGACTTTTTACGTATATATATTTGAATTTTTTTTGAATTTTGATAAATTGTATATTTACTTATCAAAGATAAATAAATAGAATTAGAGAGTAAGTTTTATATTTTTTCAAAGGGAGATTTTAACATGGGCGGTTTTTTTGCGGTAGCCTCAAAAGAGGATTGTGTATTTGATCTGTTTTTCGGGACCGACTATCATTCGCATCTTGGAACAAGACGCGGTGGTATGGCGGTATATGGCAAGAAGGGATTTGACCGCGCCATTCACAATATAGAGAATTCGCCTTTCAGGACGAAGTTTGAAAAAGACGTGAATGAGATGGAAGGATATATGGGTATCGGATGTATATCTGATTATGAGCCCCAGCCTCTTATCGTTCGTTCACACCATGGCACATTTGCCATTACAACAGTCGGTAAGATAAACAATACCGATAAGATAGTTGAAGAGATCTTTAAGGCCGGCAATACTCACTTTTTGGAGATGAGCGGCGGAGATATCAACGCCACAGAGCTTTGTGCGGCAATAATAAATCAGCGTGACAATATCGTTGAGGGTATCAAGTATGCGCAGGAACTGATAGACGGTTCAATGTCCATCATGATACTCACGCCAAAGGGCATATATGTATCAAGAGACAGGCTTGGAAGGACTCCTATAGCCATCGGACATAAGGATGGGGCATACTGTGCCGCATTCGAGAGCTTTGCCTATCTAAACCTTGGTTATTCCGATTATAAGGAACTGGGCCCCGGTGAGATATGTGTTATCACTCCTGAGTCTGTTGTTACTTTGGTCGCTCCGGGAAAGGATATGAAGATATGTGCTTTCCTCTGGGTATATTACGGATATCCTTCAAGTTCATATGAAGGTATCAGTGTTGAAAGGATGAGATATAACTGTGGTTCACTCCTTGCTAAGCGTGATGATGTGGATGCACAGATAGTGGCAGGTGTTCCTGATTCCGGAACTGCTCATGCGATCGGATATGCTAATGAGAGCGGCATACCTTTCTCGAGACCTTTCATAAAGTATACGCCCACATGGCCAAGAAGCTTTATGCCGACAATGCAGAGTAAGAGAAACCTGATCGCAAAGATGAAGCTTATACCGGTACATGATCTTATAAAGGATAAGAGCATGGTACTCATAGATGACAGTATAGTTAGAGGAACACAGTTAAGAGAGACCACCGAGTTTTTGTATCAGAGCGGTGCTAAAGCAGTTCATATAAGACCTGCATGTCCTCCTTTGCTGTTTGGATGTAAGTTCCTTAACTTCTCAAGATCGAATTCGGATATGGATCTTATAGGCAGAAGAGTGATAGCTGCAAAAGAAGGCGATGAAGTAAGCAATGAGGTTTTGCTTGATTATGCGGATCCCAATTCTGACCGTTACAGCTTAATGCTCGAAGAGATAAGAAAACAGCTTAACTTTACTTCTCTCAGATACCACAGACTTGACGATCTTTTAGAGTCTATAGGCCTTGATGCCGATAAGGTATGCACATTCTGCTGGAGTGGTAAAGAATAATCACATTACGGAGAAATGATATGCAAAAGAATTTGGCAGGACTTAAATGCCAGGTCGAAGAATTAACTGAATTATTGCGAGGAGCTTTATTTCCCGAAGTCTTTGATCCCAACTGCATCGGAAAGGGACACGAGAACGTGGACCGTGAGATGGCGGAGGTGTTGCTTGTAAAGCTTATGACACCGATACTTGAAGACGAGGATTTGAGTGCAAAAAAAGCTTCCATGATGATAAAAGCTCTTCCCGAGATAAAGGATATCCTAAAAACAGATGTCAGAGCGGCATATGAGGGAGATCCTGCGGCTCAGTCGGAAGAGGAAGTAATGCTTGCCTATCCGGGCTTTGAGGCGGTGAGCGCGTTCAGACTGGCTCATAAACTGTATGAATTAAAAGTGCCGATCATCCCCAGGATGATGACTGAGTATGCCCATACCAGGACAGGTATAGACATACATCCAGGTGCAACGATAGGAAGATATTTCTTTATAGACCATGGTACGGGCGTTGTAATCGGTGAGACCACAACGATAGGAGAGCATGTTAAGCTCTATCAGGGTGTCACGCTCGGTGCAAAGAGCTTTGATGTCAATCCTGACGGTTCTCTGGTAAAAGGTATAAAGAGACATCCGGATATAGGAAACAACGTGGTAATATACGCCGGAGCGACGATCCTTGGCGGAGATACGGTCATAGGAGATAACTGCGTCATAGGCGGTAGTGTATGGCTTACACACAGCGTTGAATCCGGACTTAAGGTTTTGTGCGCACAGCCAAGAAATGATATATTCTCAATAGATGATTAATGTTATGTCAACCATTGCTTTATAAGTGATTGGTTGACATAATTTACAATAAGGCATAATAAATGATAACTTTACTTGCAAAGATATTTATCAAAAATGACAATTACAAAGATATGAATGTCAGGGAGAAGTACGGCAAACTATGCGGTATTGTCGGCATCTTCCTTAATGTCATGCTCTGTTTTATCAAATTCTTTGCGGGTATAATGACAGGAGCGATAGCGATAACTGCAGACGCTTTCAACAACCTGTCAGATGCAGCCAGTTCACTTGTCACACTTATCGGATTTAAACTGGCAAGGAATAAAGCCGACAGTGAGCATCCGTTCGGTCACGGCAGGATAGAGTACATATCCGGGCTCGTGGTCTCATTTCTCATTCTTCTGATGGCATATGAGCTTATAAAGAATTCGATAATAAGGATAGTGCATCCTGTTTTGCCTGAGGCTGACAGAATCACCTTTGTTATCCTTGTATTCTCAATACTTGTTAAGTTATATATGGCTTATTACAATTCATCCATGGGAAATAAGCTTTCAAGCGTTGCTCTTAAAGCTACGGCCAAGGACAGTCTGTCTGATGTTGGTGCAACATCTGTCGTACTTATATCTGTTATCGGTGCATATATGTGGAAACTGCCGCTTGACGGTTACGGCGGACTGATAGTAGGGATAATGATCTTATTTGCAGGGATAAGCGCTTTTAAGGATACGGTCGATCCACTGCTTGGAAAAGCACCGGATGAGGAACTGATTAAAGAGATAGAAAAGATTGTAATGAGTGATGATCGCATACTTGGGATGCATGATCTTATAGTTCATGATTACGGTCCGGGAAATATAATGGTGAGTCTTCACGTGGAGGTTCCTTACAAGGAGGATATACTAAAACTCCACGAACTAATAGACCGTATTGAGTATGATCTGAGAGGTGTCATAGACTGTGAGCCCATAATACATATGGATCCCGTTGTTGACGATGATGAAGAAGTAAATAAGGCAAGAGAGAGCGTTGACAGAGTCATAGCCTCACTTGGAGATGACATGACCTATCATGATTTTCACGTCATCAAAAATGATAAAAACCTTAACCTTATCTTTGATGTTGTAGTTCCTCACGGATACGGACTCGGTGATGAGGAGTTAAAGGATGAGATAGCAGACAAGCTAAGACAGATCGACGAGAGATATCTTTGTATCATACAGATAGACAAGAAGTGATCATCTTATGATCAGACTGTCTCCGTTATCCTTGAGCCACTTTCTGTGTTCTCGGTATTCGGGATCTATTGATGCAACTTTTGCCCAGAACTCACGCGAATGGTTCATGTATGTCAGATGGCACAGCTCATGTATGACAACGTAATCAAGAACTCTTGGAGGAGCGAGCATGAGTCTCCATGAGAAACTTAGCGTACCGTTTGAAGAACAGCTTCCCCAGCGGGTCTTCTGATCACCTATCCTTATTGAGGTATAGTGGGCTCCCGTAAGTTCTTTATAATATTCCACACGTTCATAAATATACTGCTTTGCGGCAGCTCTGTATTTTTTCTCCAGATATGCGGTCCTTGGATCGCTTTTTTCAGCCTCTCTTAAAGACTGTGTGTCTTCCTTATCCCTTTGTTTGAGATACATCTTATAGATCCAGTCGGAACGTTCCTCTATAACGGGCATTATCTGTTTTAAGGATGCCTTCATTGGGATACGTATTATGACTTCCCCGCCGGCTTTTACCTGAAATCCTATGGATCTTCGTTTTGCTCTTATCAGAGTGAAGGGTATCTCTGTTATATTTCCGTTTTCATTTACCCTGATGGTGTTTTTCAAATCTATTCCTCGGCCTTGTTTTCGGCTTCCCTCATTGGAGAGGTGTTCCTGCCGTTTTGTACGTTATGATTCTTGTCTGATCTTTTGACATAACCGTCTGCATCTATGGCGGCGTAGTATGATATCCCCTGTTCATAGTTTATTATGCGTGCCCAGTCGCTTTGAGGAGCTTCAACAGTCTGTCCGCCTGACTGGATACAGGGAATGAATCTTAAAGTATCAATATCAACGGCATCAGCAGCAGTACAGTCAAGGGATACTGTCACCAGACATGTATCCTGGGTGTTACTGTTAAACAGATAATTTCCCAAACTGTAGAATACCGGTACACCGTCTATGTAATCTATACCCTGCAGACAATGGCTGTGGGCACCTATAATCAGGTCGGCACCGGCACCTATCATATCAACAGCGGTGCTTCTTTGCCAGTCTCTTATTAGATCACTCTTTTCCGTTCCCCAGTGAACAAAGCATATGACAAAATCACTGTTGTTTTCGGCTTCCTCAATGACCTGTTTTATCCTTGTGGTATCTAGGCATCTTAATACACCAGGAGAAGTCTCGGTGGCTTCTTTTGTTTCAGGGTTTGCATATCCTTCTATCTGAGTCGCGCCTATAATTGCGATGGTCTTTCCGTTTATCATGTAGTACGCAGGCTTTGAGGCCTCCGTTATGTTCTCACCTGCTCCCACATAGGGCATATTTATATTTCGTAATGTTGAAAATGTATCTGTCAGTGCCTGAGGACCGTAATCGTAGCAGTGGTTGTTTGCAAGCGATACGATATCTGTTCCTATATCTTTAAGATACGCGGCTGATGCAGGGTCAGCCCTGAAGGTATACATCTTTCCCTCTAAAGGAGCACCGCCTGTAGAGTAGGGAAACTCGTTGTTTAACATGAAGATGTCTGAATCAACCATGTGGGCCAAGAGTTTCTCATCAAAGCTGTTTGCCATGTTCCCATCATGCCTTTTTATATAGTTGAGCACGGAACACCCTTCAGTAAGACATACATCACCGGCAAAACTTATCGTGATCCTGTCGGGTGAAGCAGCATTAAGAGAGTATCTTTTTTCTGTATCATCATAAATAAGATCGGAAATCTCAGATGTTTTGGTTTCATCCGAAGTTATTTCTTCATTATTTTCTTTTTTATCTGAAGAGGTGGTTTTTACAGAATCGGTCTTTGGAGTATCTGTATCATCATTCAGATATTCGATCTCCACGCGGGTATCGGAACCGTTATCATCAGAGGCGCTGTCGCCGTGCATATCAAGACCGAAAGCCTTTTCAACAGAAGATATATCACATCCGGTCAGAACAAAGACCAGAAATATGAAAGATATGAAAATTAAAAGAATTTTTTTCTTTTTCATATGAAAACCTACATATTGTATATGCTTTTTATGTAGTATACCACATAATATTAAGATTTGTTACACAAGCAGTTGTATATTTTTCTCGAGTAATGTAATATGGGTTATTAGTATGGACAGATTTGCAGTAGGATACAGTGATATCAACAATTCCAAAACGGCATTTAATATCGTGTGCGAACAACTTTGCACCGGTATGGGAAGACGTGAGCCTATTCTCATAGTCTTTAGTTCAGACTGCGAAAATTTCGAGTACTATTCAAAGCAGATGAGAAGAAGATTCCCGTTTTCGACAGTTATCGGCATGACTGCTTATATGGGATTCTCATCAAGAGGATACGGAAAGAATGCCTTATCATGTATCGCCATAATGGAAGGCATAGAGATAAAAGCCGGCAAGGTAAAGAACCCCGAAAACGGATTTGATGACTTTTCAAAAAAGGTTGTTGAAACAATGGGCACGTTAAAGGAAACAGACAACACCCTGTGTTTTGGCTTTGGTGCCAACATCTTAAATAAGGAATCTATGTTTGATCTTTTGTACAAGCTGGAAGCAGTCGGCATCAAGTACTGCGGAGGCTCTGTAGGAGAGAGTGACGAAGCAAGGACTATGATGAGCTTAAACGGTGATGTGTTCTATAACGGCGGTATCTACTGCTTTATACATAATCTTTGCGGGCGTATCGAGCTTTTGATGCATACGATGACACCTGACGGTATAGAGAACGCCTGGGATACAACAGCCAACACTGTTAAGGACTGGGGCTTTAAGCCTGGCTTCTCCATCGTATCAAACGGCATAGATTACACAAGGATGATGGAAAACAAGAATCTGCTTTACAGATTCACCGATAAACTGTGCATGGAATTCGGCCAGTATATAGGCTTTTCGGGATATGACGACAGTGAGATATTCGAGGAAGGCTTTGAATCTATGGCGATCGCGGTATTTGAGTAAATAATTGTTGTTTTTTTCCATAAAATATGGTATTATTCCTTTTGTTTGAGTTTTGATGCATATCCGATATCAGGGTTTTTGCGATAAAAGGAGAATCAATATGGCAGTATTAAGAACAGTTTTGACTGTGGTATTTATCATAATATGTATAATCATTTCTGCGATCGTATTATTACAGGAAGGCAAGTCAGCAGGACTCGGTGCTATCAGCGGTGCAGCAGAGAGTTACTGGGGCAAGAATAAAGGCCGTTCCATGGAAGGAGCACTTGTAAAGATCACAAGATGGCTTACAGTTGCATTTTTGTTGATCGCTATAGTTTTGAATATCAGCAAATTTGGTTGATAAGGTTTAATGGCCCTTGCAAATGCAAGGGCTTTATTTTTTTGCAAATGCTATCACCTTGAGTCGATCTCAATAAGTGTGATAAAATAGATAAGATATGGGAAAGAATTACAAAGACAGGAAAAACATGATATTAAAGCTCATGGGTGAAGAACTATATGTGCCCATGAAGGAGAAGGAACTGGCTATCTTTTTACAGGTTTCACCTGAGGACAGACCGGTTTTGAGTTCCATTCTTACAGAGCTTTTAAATGAGAATAAGATACAGATAAGCAAGAGGGGAAAGTACAGTCTGTATGATCCCAAGTCACATTTTTCTGATGAGCTTTTGACCGGAGTCTTTATCAGCAATCATAAAGGCTTTGGATTCATAGAGGTCGAAGGCAGGGATGAGGATCTTTACGTTCCTGCAGACTGTGTCAACGGTGCGTTTCATCTGGATATCGTAAGAGCGCGCATTCTGCCCTCATACAGGACAAAAGGAAAAAGAAGCGAGGCCGAGATAGTAGAGATACTTCAAAGGGGTACCGGCCAGATAGTCGGTACATTCCAGAAGAGTAAGAATTTCGGTTTTGTCGTACCGGATGATCATAAACTTGCGGATGATATATTCATACCGAAGGAATACTGTGCGGGAGCTGTTGACGGCCACAAGGCCGTGGTTGACATAACGTCATATGGCGAGGACGGCAGAAAGCCCGAGGGAAAAGTGGTAGAGATACTGGGACACATAAACGATCCTGGTGTCGATATCATGTCGATCGTCAGGGGATTCGGTCTCCCGATGGAATTTGACGATAAGGTCATGAGGCAGGCTGCCGGTGTGAGTGAAGAAGTCACTGAAGCGGATATCGCAGGAAGAGAAGATCTGCGTGATGTCATGATGGTCACGATAGATTCAGAAGATGCAAAAGATCTCGACGATGCGGTCAGCCTGATAAGACAGGGAGATGATTACGAGCTGGGTGTCCACATAGCAGATGTGAGTAACTATGTCCAGTACAGATCCGCACTCGACAGGGAGGCTCTAAACAGGGGAACCAGTGTTTATCTGGTGGACAGAGTCATACCCATGCTCCCACATAAACTCTCAAACGGCATATGTTCACTCAATGCGGGAGAGGACAGACTGACATTAAGCTGCATAATGAGAGTGACACCCCAGGGAAAAGTTACAGATTACAGGATAGTGGAATCCGTTATCAATGTTAACAGACGAATGGATTATACTACGGTAAATAAGATCATATCCGATAAGGATGAGAGATTAAGGGAAGAATACAGTGAGTTTGTGCCGATGTTTGATGATATGGCAAACCTCAGCCGTATCTTAAGAGAAGTAAGGAAAAAACGCGGTGCGATAGATTTTGATTTTACGGAGACCAAGGTCATCCTGGATGAGAACGGTCATCCCGTTGAGATCAAACCATATGACAGAAATGAGGCAACAAGGCTTATCGAGTCATTCATGCTTCTTGCTAACGAGACGGTGGCACAGCATTACTACTGGTTGGAGAGTCCTTTTGTATACAGGACGCATGACAATCCGGATCCCGAAAAGATTAAGAAGCTGGCAACCTTTATAAGAAACTTTGATCTTAAGTTAAAGGTGGGTAATGATGAGATACATCCAAAGGAGATCCAGCATCTTCTGGCATCAATACAGGATACCGAAGAGGAGGCACTGATATCCAGACTTGCCCTGCGGAGCATGAAGCAGGCAAAATACACTGTTGATTGTACAGGCCACTTCGGACTTGCAGCCAAGTATTACTGTCACTTCACATCACCCATCAGAAGATACCCCGATCTGCAGATACACCGTATCATAAAGGATCATATAAGGGGAAGGATGAAAAAAGAAAAGTTAGAGACATATGAGAGCATTCTCTTTGAGGTCGCATCCCAGTGTTCAAGACTGGAAAGAAGAGCCGAAGAGGCAGAGCGTGAGACCGTAAAGTTAAAGAAGTGCCAGTATATGGCAGACCATATCGGTGAGATATTTGAGGGAGTCATCTCGGGAGTCACCGAATGGGGTATATATGTTGAGCTTCCAAATACCGTTGAGGGACTCGTGCATATATCAAAACTGCCGGGATACTACATATATGATGAGGAAAAATATGAACTCAGACCCGAGAGGGGCGGAAAGGTGTTTTCACTCGGTCAGACAGTCAGTGTCATCGCAGATTCTGTCGATGAGGTTATGAGGACTGTTGATTTTGCGCTTGGAGAGTGAATACGGAGACAAAAATGGGTAACGAATCACAAAAACTTGTAGCCAATAACAAAAAGGCTTACCATGATTATTTCATAGATGAGAAGTATGAGGCAGGCATGGTTCTGCACGGTACGGAGGTCAAGTCCTTACGTATGGGTAAGTGCAGCATCAAGGAAGCATATATAAGGATAGAAAACGGCGAGGTCTGGGTATACGGATGTCACATATCTCCATATGAGAAAGGAAACATCTTTAACAAGGATCCTTTAAGACCGAAGAAACTTCTACTTCACAGGAGCCAGATAGATAAGCTGTTTGGCCAGATAAAGGAAAAGGGGTATACAATAATGCCTCTGCAGGTATACTTTTCCGAAGGCAGGGCAAAGATGGAGATAGGTCTTGCAAGAGGTAAGAAGTTATACGACAAGAGAGCAGATATAGCAAAGAAAGACATGAAGCGTGAAGCTGAAAGAGACTTTAAGCAGAATTTTAAGTAAAAGAGCTTCTCATGAAAGGAAATCATATGGCGACATATAGAAATATACTGGCAGAGATTGGATACGATGAAAAAGAGATAGAAAAAAGACTTTCGGACATGTTTGAGACCATGTTCTACGGTCCAGACGATGAAAGGATATATTATCAGGTCGGGGATGACATGGGGTATTTCACGGATACAGGAAACAATGATGTCCGTACAGAAGGCATGAGCTACGGCATGATGATGTGTGTGCAGCTTGACAAGAAGGAAGAGTTTGACCGTATCTGGAAATGGGTAAAGACATACATGTACCTTGAAAGCGGGCCGAATGCCGGATATTTCTGCTGGTCAAACAATTTAGACGGATCAAGACGTGCCGACGGACCCGCACCTGACGGTGAGGAGTTCTTTATAATGGCTCTTCTTTTTGCATCCGCAAGATGGGGTGACGGAGAAGGCATATTTGAGTATTCGAAGCATGCGAAAGAGATAATGGAAAAGGCAGTACACGGTCCTAATCCCATGTGGGAGCCTTCCAATAAGTATATAAAATTCATATGCGGATGTGACTGGTCAGATCCCTCATATCATCTTCCGCATTTTTATGAGATGTTTGCTGAACTTGGAGATGAGAAAGACAGTGAACTCTGGAAAGAGACTGCCAATGCCTCAAGAGAATATCTTAAGAAGGCCTGCAATCCCGACAACGGAATGAGTGCGGAGTATGCCGAGTATGACGGAAGCCCGGTAAGAAGACCTAAGATAAGCATGTTCTTCGGAGGAAGACATGACTGGTTCTATTCAGATGCATACAGGACAGCAGCAAATATAGGACTTGATTACGCATGGTTTGGAAAGGACGGATGGGAGGTTGACATAACAAGAAAACTCAGAGAGTTCTATTCAGATAAATGCTTTTATAAAGAGGGAGAACCGTCCTTTCATATTTATGAGACTGACGGAACCAAACTTGAACAGGAAGTACTTCATCCCTACGGACTTATAGCTACCAATGCCATGAGTGCGCTCGCAACAAAAGAGGGTGAGCTAGATGAGTCGGCTATACAGGCTGTAAAGCTGTTCTGGGAGACACCTCTTAGGAAAGGTAACAGAAGATACTATGACAACTGTCTGCAGTTGTTTGCCATGATGGCACTTTCGGGTAACTATAGGATATACAGATAACAGATGAGCAACAATCGTATTCATTTTTTCAAAGAGAATAGGAAGAAGAACAGGACAAGACTTGCTCTTATATATCTTCTTGGTGTTATCCTGCCGATCATCTTCACAGATGCTGTGTTTCTGTCCATGTTTGTACAAAACCAGAGAGCCAGAGCACGTATCGAGATGGAGAACGAGGCTGATTCTGTACAGAAACTTTTGGAGAATGTGTTCAATGAGGCAGCAGGCGTAACAAGGACTATCTATGTAAATGAGAATGTAAACAAGTTTCTGGAAGCGAGTTTTGCAACCCCAAATGAGTTCTATGAGAAGTGCTTTGACATGAAGACCAACTTCTTTGACTTTTTCACTTCCGGTTCGGAACAGACAGTCACGAATATAGAGATATATGCAAACAATCCGACTATCCTAAACGGTGGTTATCTTAAGAGGCTTTCGGCAGCAGCGGGGAAGACCTGGTACGAGGAATATCTCGCTAGTGGAAGAAACGCATATCTTTGTTGTTACTATATCGGAGACGAGGAACTGACATCGACCAGAAAAAAGAGGATAACCCTTGTAAGGGACATGGATTATTTCAGGAACTCGGTAAGGAAAAAACTCGTAAAGGTTGATATCGATTACGGTCCGCTGGTCAGAAAAGTGACCAGTATGAAATACCAGTACACGGCCTATCTTTGTATAGGAGACAGGATCATTCTCTCTTCAGACGGTCATAATGCCGTAAATGAGGATTTTGATAGATTAACAGGTGATGAGAATATAGGTGTTGAGAGAGACTGGAGCATATACGGCCAGGATTTCAGGATACTTATAAGCCAGCCTTCCACGTCAGGTATCGGGAATCTTTCCGAATACAGCGGTGCATTTGCAGCTGTTGTTATCTTAAATATAGCACTGCCGTTCATACTGATATCATTTATAAACCAGTCATATGAAAACCGTATGGGACGTCAGCAGGCGGATATAGCGCGTCAGAACGCGGAACTTCTTGCAATGCAGTCACAGATCAATCCGCATTTTCTGTTCAATGTCCTTGAGAGCGTCAGGATGCACTCTGTCATAAAAGGAGAGAGAGAAACGGCATCAATGATCGAAAAGCTGGCCTTACTGGTAAGACAGAATGTTAACTGGAAGGATGACGTTACTACTGTAGAGGATGAGGTTAAGTTCATAGAGGATTATCTCTTACTGCAGAAGTACCGTTTTGGTGAAAAATTAAGTTATGAGATAGATGTCGCAGCAGAATGCAAGAAGATGATGATACCGCGACTTACGCTCGTTACCTTTGTCGAGAACTCGTGTGTACACGGTATGGAGAGAAAGACTTCACCTTCATGGATATATGTAAGAATATACCTGAAAGATGAAGATCTTATCATGGAGATAGAGGATACCGGAAGCGGTATGAGCGATGAGGAAGTATTAAAGCTTAATGAGAGCATGAACAAGGCTGTCATTGAGGATCTTAAGAAGAAAGACCACATCGGTGTTATCAATGCATGTATCAGATTAAAGATATATACAGGTGAGAGAGCTACATTTGAGATGGAAAGTGAAGAGGGTGTAGGTACATTCACAGTTATAAAGGTTCCGATCGAGGCTATGGGAACAGGAAGGAAGGACGAATCGGATGAGTCTTAGAGTACTGCTTGCAGATGATGAACCATATATACTTGAAGGATTGTCAAAGCTGATCGATTGGGAGGCCAACGGTTATGAGATAGTAAAAAAGGCCAGCAACGGACAGGAAGCTTACGAATATCTTAAAAACAATTCGGTTGACATAATATTTGCTGACATCCAGATGCCACGAATGACCGGACTTGAACTGCTCGCAAAGATAAAGGAAGAGGGCATAAGCGATGCGTATTTTATCATAGTCAGCGGATTCAATGATTTCAAATATGCCCAGCAGGCGATAAGATACGGAAGCATGGATTATCTCTTAAAGCCCGTATCCAAGGAGATGCTCGAGGAGATACTGGCTAAAGCCTCTGTCATGAAGGATATGGAGCTTAAAGAGCTTCGTGACAATGCAGGCATGAAGCGCGCATATCTTATCCAGAGTCTGATGATGCTTTTAAGGGGCAAGTTCGAGGACAGACATCTTGATTACATCAGCACGAACCTAAGACTGTCTGACAGGATCAGATATATACATGTGAGCTTTGACAGCATACTTGAACTGGATGAATATGATGAGAGCGAACTCTTAACCCTAAAGAGCCGTATGTTTGAGTGCTGCAGGAATTATCTTGGCAACAATGAGGATCACGTCATCAGGGATATCCCGGGATACGAAGGTGATTACGAGATAGGTCTGATATACTGCGATTACATGGCAAAGGAAAGGGACATAACGGAAAAGGAGTTCATGGAGGGACTCTCAAGATCGTTTGAGAGAGAAAACTTGGGCATACCGATAGTCCTTCTTATAGGTAAGGCAGTCGATGATCTTTCAAAGATATCACACAGCTACAGTTCGGCATCGACACTCCGTTCATTTAAGAACTTCAGAGAAAGAAAGCCTGTATACTTCTATGAGGAAGAGATGCAGATAAATGAAAAGAAGGTCGCACTCTGTAAAAAAGAACTCGATGCTCTCATTGCTGCCATAGAGCAGAATGACAGAAACGGCATAGACAAATACACTGACAAGCTCTTTGATGAGATGGAGACGGCAACGCTTGTTCATGAAACGATAAACATGAACACTAATTATCTTTTGTTCCGTCTTATCCATCTTGCGGTCGAGCAGGATGAGACTGTCGACCAGGAAGAGGTAATGTTATATATAAGTGAGAACGTTTTTGATACGCAGATGGCGCGTGGATCACGCATGCATGCAAGGAACTTTGCGCATGAATATGCCGACTATCTTATATCGCTTCGTAAGAATGTTTCAAGGGGCGTGCTCGCGGACATTGAGAAGGAGATCAACGAAAATTATTCTCAGAATCTGACACTTAGAGAACTGTCTCAGAAATATTATGTAAACAGTTCTTATCTTGGACAGATCTTTAAGAAAAAGTACGGAATGTCGTTTAAAGATTACCTGAGTAACTACAGAGTACAGGTCGCAGCAGGCCTGTTATTGAAGAGTGACAAGAAGATCGCGCAGATCGCGGAGGAAGTCGGATACAAGGATACGGATTATTTCATAAACAGATTTATAGCACTTAAAGGCTGCACTCCAAGCAAATTCAGGAAAAATGCGGGAGAGAGCGCAGACTGAAAAACCGGAAAAAATACAGAGCGTTCACGGACAAATTATGGGTGGTATCAATACCTAGAATTTGTCCGTGTTTTTTATAGAGTTTATCTGTTTAATTTTGTACGGGCAAATTTTAGAATATAAATTGTCATATAAAATCTATTTTTATAGGGAGGAAAAAAATGAGATTGAAAAAGATCACAGCATTATTGCTTGGTACAGCTCTCACAGCTTCTATGCTGACAGGTTGTGGCGGCGGTGATGCAACAGACACAAGTGCTGACACAAGCTCAACAGATACTACTGTTGTAGCAGATTCAGGCAAAGACGACGATGCAGCAGCTCCGGCAGCTACAGAGGAGAAAGAGTATTCTGATGACGAGATCACAGATTTCACAATGTTCATCGGTATGCCCGGTTCTGAGATCAATGACGGCAACGAGATCCAGGAGATCATCGCAAAGAAGACTGGCGTAAGAGTTAAGGAGACTTGGCTTACAGGTCAGACAACAGAAGAAGCTGTTGGTACAATCCTTGCTTCTGGCGACCTTCCGGATTTCATCAACGGTGGTGATGCTTCTAAGCAGCTTTATGAAGCAGACGTACTTGTTCCTTGGGATGATTATATTGAGAAGTATCCTAACATTAAGGAATTCTTCTCAGATGCTGAGTGGGATATGTTCCGTATGGATGACGGAAAGATCTACTGGGCTAACCCCTTCACAAACTCATACGGTGAGAACAGAGAGACAGGTCATAACGACGAAGCTTTCTGGGTACAGTGCCGTGTTCTTGAGTGGGCTGGTTATCCGCAGATCCAGACTCTTGACGAGTACTTCGATGTATTAGAGAAGTTCTACGCTGAGAATCCTACATTCGAAGGCAATCCTACAATTCCTTACACAATCCTTTGTGAAGACTGGAGATACTTCTGTCTTGAGAACGCACCTGAGTTCCTTGACGGTTATCCGAACGATGGATCAGTTATCGTTGATGTTGATAACATGAAGATCGTTGACTACAATACAACTCCTACAGCTAAGATGTACTTCAACAAGTTGAACGAAGAGTACAACAAGGGCATGATCGATAAGGAGTTCGCTACTCAGACATATGATGAGTACATTGCTAAGCTTTCTACAGGTTGCGTACTTGGTATGTGTGACCAGAACTGGGATTTCAACTACACAATCCAGGATGTATTTAAGCAGCAGGGACTTGACGAGAAGGGATGTAACTACGTTCCGCTTGGTCTTGTAGCAGAAAAGGGTATGGAGAACCAGTGGCATGCATACGGCGATACTCTGAACAACTCTTCAGGTTTGGCTGTAACAACAAGCTGTGCAGATCCTGATCTTGCATTCAAGTTCATCTCTGATCTTCTTGAGCAGGATATCCATGATCTTCGTTACTGGGGTGTTGAAGGTGTAGATTACCTCGTTGATGACGACGGAATGTACTACAGAACACCTGAAATGAGAACACAGGCAGCTGATACAGCTTACCAGGCTTCTCATCTTTGCGTATATTCTTACTTCCTTCAGTGGCTTGGAACAAGCAAGGATGGAAAGAACGCTATGCAGCCTCAGCAGCAGACATCTGAGTTCTTCGCAGGACTTGCTGAGCCTCTTAGAAAGACATTCGAAGCATATGGTGCTGAGAACTATCCGGATATGATCGGTTCTAAGGTTTGTGAACTTGGTATCTGGTATCCTATGTACTCTTACTCTAACGCTATGACAACAGACACTCCTGGTGGTGTAGCTTGGACAAAGATGGGCGAGACAAAGCATAAATGGCTTCCTAAGGTAGTTATGTCTTCTAACTTCGAGTCAGAGTGGAACAGCTACATGGATGCTTACAACGCTTGTAAGCCTGAAGACTTCCTTGCAGAGATGCAGGAAGAGCTCGAGAGAAGAGCAGCTACAGCTAAGTAATCCTTTGGGATAACAGTTGTATAATATGAATTTATAAGTAGCCGGCCGTGGTTGCCGTATTGCAACCACGGCTGTATTACTGAAAAGAATCTATATTAAATCGTTATGCGGGTGGAGGATGAAATGGCTGACGAAAAAAAGAAGAAAAAGAAAGAAAAAGAGGCTTCGATCACTCCAAAGATCACTTTAAAAGAGATCAAGCGTCAGAAGACGTTGTTGATCTGGGCAGCCGTATTCTTTATTTACGGTGTAGTTTTCTGCTATTTACCTCTTGGTGGATGGTTAATGGCATTCCAGAAGTATAAACCCAAAACAGGTATACTTCACTCTAAATTTGTAGGTCTTGACAAGTTCAGGACACTGTTCTCAGATCCTCAGTTCTTCAGAGTATTCAGAAATACTTTGGCGATGGGAACATTAAATCTTATCACAACATTTATCATGGCTATCCTTTTTGCCATACTGTTAAATGAAATCCGTGGAAATCTAATGAAAAAAACTGTGCAGACTATCTCTTATCTGCCGCACTTCCTGTCATGGATCATCGTTACAGGTATCCTGCACGATGCATTATCTTCATCAGGTAGTGTCAACGAATTGTTGATCAGTCTGGGCTTTATAGATACATACATTCCTTTCTTCTCTATAGAGAAATACTTCTGGCCGATAGTTGCTTTTGCTAACTGCTGGAAAGAGACAGGTTGGAATGCGATCGTATATCTCGCAGCTATAACTTCTATTGATCCTTCACTTTATGAAGCTGCTTCCATCGACGGTGGCGGAAGATGGGCGAAGATCAAGTATATAACTCTTCCGAGTATCAGACCTACGATCATGATACTGTTACTTATCAACATCGGTAACGTTATCAATGCCGGATTTGAAATTCAGTATCTGTTAGGTAACTCATTGATCGTTGAAGTTTCAGAGACAATCGATATCTACGTTTTGAGATGGGGTATCAGTCAGATGGACTACTCACTCGGTACAGCGGCCGGTATATTCAAGAGTTTGATATCAATCGTATTGATATTCACAGGTAACTCGCTGGCCAAAGCATTTGGTGAAGAAAGATTATTCTAGGAGAGAGGTTATAATGAGTAAGAAGAAAAAAGAGGAAGAGTATTACAGACCCAAAAAGAAACACCTTTCTGGGTGGGATAAAGCCTTCTATACCGGAAACTTTATATTCATGCTGGCTTTCGTAGTTATAACGCTTTATCCTATATTGAACACTCTGGCTATTTCGTTCAATGATGGTATCGATGCCGTAAGAGGTGGAATCCATCTTTGGCCCAGAGTATTCTCAATAAAGAACTATCAGACAGTACTTGGTATCCAGGGATTCAGAACCGGTGCCATCATCACAGTACTTAGAACCGTTATCGGTACACTTACATCACTTGTTGCCAATGCATTACTTGCATTCATAGTCAGCCGAAAGAGATTCCTGTTCAAATCACAGTTATCTGCTTTCTGGGTAATCACGATGTATGTAAACGGCGGTCTTATCCCGACATTCATACTTTTCAAGTATCTGCACTTGACAGGTTCGTTCTGGGTATACGTTATCCCCGGTATGGTATCAGCTTTCAACGTGCTGGTTATGCGTACATACATGCAGGGTATCCCGGATTCGCTTGAAGAGTCTGCTCAGCTTGACGGCGCAGGATATATGACAGTATTTATTAAGATCATATCTCCTTTGTGTAAGCCCGTGTATGCTACAGTAGCACTGTTCGTTGCGGTTTATCAGTGGAACTCATGGTTTGATGCAATGATCTACAACCGTCTGAATGATAAGTATACAACACTTCAGTACGAGTTGATGAAACTTTTGAACTCAGTTATGCAGCAGAGTGGATCTGCAGCAGATGCAGCTGCTACACAGGGACAGGCAGTATCGCCTCAGTCAGTACGAAGCGCAGCTACCATCATCACTATCGTTCCTATTGTATGTCTGTATCCTTTCTTACAGAGATACTTCGTAACAGGTCTTACGATCGGTGGTGTAAAAGAATAAGAAACTTTATTGGCGGGTGTATTGCACCCGCCTTTACACATCATATTTCATCTTCCAAATAAAAAAGACAGCTCAGGCTGTCTTCAGACTGTAGACAAAGTGGTTTTGAGATAACACAATTCTCAAGGCCATTTTTTCTATTTTGAACATGTTAATCCAACAATGGGTTGGAATGTACCTGTATCAGGCCATTCCCAAGCTCCATTCATGCTTGATCTTTGC
>JAFZRZ010000058.1 GCA_017619635.1 Lachnospiraceae bacterium
CTCGTTATCGCAGCTATCGAAGGTTCTTCACTCGGTGAAGCTCTTGACATGGCTAAGAAGGCTAACATCCCTGTAATCGCTTATGACCGTCTTATCATGAACTCAGATGCAGTTTCTTACTATGCTACATTTGATAACTATAAGGTTGGTACAGTTCAGGGTGAATACGTAGTTAAGGCTCTTGATCTTGACAACGCAGCAGGTCCTTTCAATATCGAGTTCACAGCTGGTGATCCCGGTGACAACAACGCAGGTTTCTTCTTCAACGGTGCTATGGATGTAGTTAAGAAGTACATCGACGAAGGTAAGCTCAATGTTGTTTCTGGTCAGAAGACATTCGAAGAAGTTGCAACACCTACATGGGGAACAGATGTAGCTCAGTCTAGAGCAGAAAACATCCTTTCTTCTTTCTATGCAGATGGTACACAACTTGATGTATGGCTTTGCTCAAACGACTCTACAGCACTTGGTGTTGAGAACGCTTTAGCAGCAAACTACAACGGAAACTACCCTGTTATAACAGGTCAGGACTGTGATATTGAGAATACAAAGAACATGATCGCTGGAAAGCAGTCTATGTCAGTATTCAAGGATACACGTACACTTGCTTCACAGGTTGTTAAGATGGTTGGACAGATCCTCAGCAACCAGACAGTAGATGTAAACGATACAACTACTTATGACAATGGTGTTAAGGTTGTTCCTTCATTCCTTTGCGAGCCTGTATTCGCAGATGCTAGCAACTACAAGCAGATTCTTATTGAGTCAGGTTACTACACAGAGGATCAGTTAAAGTAAAATTGCAAGATATTTAAATATATCTTAAATAAGCAGGCGGGGCAAAACCCGCCTGTTTACAAGTAAAAACAAACGGGTTATTTCAGAGAAGAAAAAGAAAACTGGTATGGTTGAAAACACGAACGGATCGGAGGGATATTTTTGGGCAAAGTATTACTTGAAATGAAAAATATCACCAAAACCTTCCCCGGTGTAAAGGCTCTCGACAATGTGAACTTCCAGGTTGAGGAAGGCGAGATACATGCACTGGTAGGAGAAAACGGCGCCGGAAAGTCAACATTGATGAATGTACTTAGCGGCATCTACCCTTATGGAAGCTATGAAGGGGATATAGTGTACAATGGAGAGGTTTGTCAATTCCAGAAGATTACTGATTCCGAGGCAAAAGGAATAGTAATCATTCATCAGGAGCTGGCACTTGTACCTCAGATGTCAATAGGCGAGAACATGTTCCTTGGTAATGAGAGAGGAAAGAAGAACGCCATAAATTGGAACGAAACATACGGCGAGGCTGACAAATACCTTAAGATGGTAGGTCTGTCAGAATCATCGCGTGTACTGATAAAGGATATCGGAACAGGTAAGCAGCAGCTTGTTGAGATAGCAAAGGCACTTGCCAAGAACGCAAAGCTGTTGATACTTGATGAGCCGACATCATCACTTAATGAAACCGATTCAAGAGCACTTCTTGATCTTATGCTTGAGTTCAAGAAGAAGGGTATGACGATGATCATCATCACCCATAAGCTCAATGAGGTTGTTTACGTAGCTGACAAGATCACAGTTGTAAGAGACGGTTCTACAGTAGAGACTATGGACTGTCATACAATGGAGATCAATGAAGACAGGATCATCAGAGGAATGGTTGGTCGTGAGATCACAGACAGATTCCCCAAGAGAAGCAATGTCGAGATCGGCGAAGTAAACATGGAAGTCAAGGATTGGACCGTATATCATCCGGTATATGCTGAGAGAAAGGTCGTAGACGGAGTCAACATGAACGTCAAGAAGGGCGAGGTTGTTGGTATCTACGGACTCATGGGAGCAGGCAGAACCGAGCTTGCGATGAGTATATTCGGAAAGTCTTACGGTACAGGAATAAGCGGCACGCTTCTCTTAAACGGTAAAGAAGTAAGCCTCAAGAACCCAAGAGAAGCGATCGACGCTAAACTTGCTTACGTAACAGAGGACAGAAAAGGAAACGGACTTGTATTATCCAATTCGATAAAAGTAAACACATCTCTCGCCAATATGGTCGGAGTAAGTGATAAAGGTATCATCGATATGGATAAAGAGTATCAGGTGGCTGTTGAGTATAAGGATAAGCTTAAGACAAAGACACCGTCTGTTGAACAGAATGTCGGAAATCTTTCAGGTGGTAACCAGCAGAAGGTACTGCTTGCAAAGTGGATGTTCACGGATCCCGATATTCTTATACTTGATGAACCTACAAGAGGTATTGATGTAGGTGCTAAGTATGAGATCTACTGTATAATCAATGATCTTGTTAAAGCAGGTAAGTCTGTTGTCATGATATCTTCAGAGCTTCCCGAAGTTATAGGTATGAGTGATCGTATATATATAATGAATGAAGGAAAGTTTGTTGGAGAAATGAAGGCGGACGAAGCTACACAGGAAAATATCATGGCATGCATTTTGCAGTCAGGAAGGGGCGAATAGTATGAATCTTAAAGTAATGGATATTTTAAAGAAATATACGATGACACTTGCCCTGATAGCAGTTATCATATTCTTCTATGTGAACACGGGCGGTAAGATCCTGTTCCCTCAGAATATAAATAACCTGATCTCTCAGAATGCATATGTATTCGTACTTGCGGCAGGTATGCTTCTTTGTATCCTGACCGGTGGTAATATCGATCTTGCCTGCGGTTCTGTTGTATGTTTCGTAGGCGGTATCGGTGCAGTTATGATGGATGCGGACATCAACGAATGGGTTGCTGTTGTTGTTATGCTCATAGGCGGTCTTCTTGTCGGAGCATGGCAGGGATTCTGGATCGCATATATAAAAGTACCTCCGTTTATCGCGACACTGGCAGGTATGTATGCCTTCAGAGGATTGTCAAACATAGTTCTTCAGGGATATGCAGTTGGTATCAGAAACGTGACATTCCTCAATGTGTTCGGCGGTGGAGCTGATTGTTATGTACCGGATTTCTTCCATGGTACAAACATGAATATGACATGTATGGTGGCAGGTATCGTGATCGCGGTTATCTACATCATTTCAGTCATGAAGAACAGAATCAGCGCTCAGTCAAAGGGTTATGAAGTTGCTCCTTTATATTCAGAACTCGGTAAGATGATCGTCATCTGTGCGGTAGTTATCTGGATATTCTATAAACTTGCAAACTACAAAGGTATTCCCGCTGCTATGATATGGATAGTAGTAGTTCTTCTTGCTTACTCATACATCACACAGAATACCACGATGGGACGTTACCTCTATGCGGTAGGTGGTAATGAGAAAGCTACCAGACTTTCAGGTATCGATCCCAGAAAGATCTACTTCTTCGCATATGTAAATATGGGACTTATGGCAGGTCTGGCAGGAATCCTTACAGTAGCAAGAGCTACTCAGGCACAGCCTACTTTCGGACAGGGTTATGAGATGGATGCCATCGCAGCCTGCTTCATCGGCGGAGCTTCTGCTTACGGTGGTGAAGGAAATGTCTTCGGAATAGTTATCGGTGCCGTTTTGATGGGTGTTATCAACATGGGTATGAGTATCATGGGTGTTAATGCCAACTATCAGAAGGTAGTAAAAGGTATAGTTGTTTTGGCAGCAATCATATTTGACGTATTGTCGAATAAGAAGAAAAAGTAAGGAGGAGGATGAGTCATGACGAAATATATGGACGTTATAAAGAAAAACGCGATGCTTATAGTCCTTGTCCTGGTATATATCTTTTTCACGGCTATGACAGGCGGTTCGATGTTCTCACCTATGAACTTCAACGCACTTATCACACAGAACGCATACGTATTCATACTTGCAACAGGTATGCTGATGTGTATGCTGACAGGTGGTAATATCGACCTTTCCTGCGGATCCTTTGTTTGTATCATGGGTGCCATAGGCGGTGTCATGATGGTTGTAAAAGAGTATTCTGCAGGTGTATCGATAATCGCAATGCTTCTTGTAGGTATAATCTACGGATGTATTTTGGGCTATCTTGTGGCTTATGTGGATATTCCTCCGTGGATCGCAACACTGGCAGGTTATCTTGCATTCAGAGGTTGGGGTACAGCGATACTTAGTGATAACAGTTCAACAGGAAGTATCTCACCCATGCCTGAAGGCTTTTTGAAAGTATTTTCAGGAAAAGTATTTGAGACAGGTATCAATCAGTTCAATGTTGTATGTTTTGCAGCGGGTGTTGTAGCAAGCGTTATCGTGGTTGTTTCATCACTCATGAGCAGGGCAAACAAGGTTAAGAAGGGATACGAGGCTGAGAGCATGACATCACTCATCATCAAGTGTGTTCTCTCTGTAGCAGCAATTCTGCTCTTTGCTTACAAGCTCGCTCTTGCAGGCGGTATACCTACAGTTCTTATATGGGTTATAGTTATCGTTCTGATATACAGCTTTATTACATCAAAAACTACGCTCGGCAGATATTTTTACACAATCGGAGGAAATGCCGAAGCAACAAGACTTTCAGGTGTTGATACCAGAAAGATCATGTTCTTTGCATACCTCAACATGGCAGTATTGACTGTTATCTCATCATACATAGTAGTAGCTCGTTTCCAGGCTGCAAACTCGACTGCAGGTAACTACTATGAGATGGATGCCATCGCAGCCTGCGTTGTCGGTGGCGTATCCGCATACGGTGGATCTGGTACTGTATTCGGTATGGTAGTCGGAGCTACACTTATAGGTGTTATCAACCTGGGTATGTCACTTATGGGTGTAAATGCCGACTGGCAGAAGATCGTTAAAGGCGGAGTTCTTCTTGGAGCAGTTGTATTTGATATCCTTGCAACCAAGAAGAATGCAACAAAATAATTCCGAAATAAAGTTAGTTTTTGACCATACTTTATCAGTGCCTCAAGGCACAGGGCACCCGGAGGGGATCAGACTCCGGGTGTTTTTCTTTTTTTGTCCCAAATATACTTTTGTTACGAAGTAACATGTATAATAATATAAATATGCTATCGCATTTTAATACGGTACAAAAATATGTTACGGGGGTGATAGAAACGTGAAAAGCATGGACATAAAAGACAGAATAAAAAACGGTTCTTTAACTGACCGGCTTAACGAGATATACATAGACAACAAGGTCATAGAACATCAGACTTTAAGATATATAAATGCTATCGAAAAGTTTGAAGATCTATACGGTAAGACGGATGTAGAGCTGTACAGTGCTCCGGGAAGGAGTGAGGTGTGCGGAAATCACACCGATCACCAGCATGGTCAGATACTGGCTGCATCAATAAATCTGGATGCCATAGCGGTGGTTGCTGCATCTGATGATGATATGATCAGAGTGGTATCGGACGGATATGATGAGATCTGTATTTCAACTGACGACATTGAGAAGTATCCAAACGAGGAAGGTACGACAGCAGCACTGATAAGAGGAGTCATGAAGGGTGCGGCATCAAGGGGATACAGCCTGGGAGGTTTTAAAGCATATGTCACCAGTGAGGTCCTTATTGGAGCCGGTCTTTCCTCATCTGCGGCGTTTGAGACTCTTATCGGAACGATCATTTCATACATGTTTAATGACGGTAAGATAGATCCGGTGACTATAGCCATCATAGGTCAGTATGCTGAAAATGTTTATTTTGGAAAGCCCTGCGGACTTATGGATCAGATGGCATGCTCTGTCGGCAATCTTGTTCATGTGGATTTCGCTAATCCTAAAGATCCTGAGGTTGAAAAGATCGATTTTGATCTTAACAGACATGGATACAGTCTGTGCATAACAGACACAAAGGGAAGTCATGCCGATCTTACTTATGAATATGCGGCCATACCTGAAGAGATGAAGCAGGTGGCAAACCTTCTTGGAAGACAGTATCTTACGGGGCTGACTTTGGAGGAAGTATACTCCTCAATGGATATATTACGGGAAAGATGCGGTGACAGGGCAGTCCTTAGAGCAATACATCTGATAACTGAAAACGAGAGGGTAAAAAGATGTGTTGACTGTATGAAGCAGGATGATATAAAAGGCTTCTTAAGATGCATAAAAGAATCGGGAGATTCATCTTATAAATATCTGCAGAATGTATACTGCAGCAGTGATGTAACACATCAGAACGTGTCACTGGCGCTTTCGATAAGTGAACAGCTGCTTGGAGATGACGGAGTCTGCAGAGTGCACGGGGGTGGCTTTGCGGGAACCATACAGGCATTTGTAAAGGATGAGGCTGTAGACAGATATCTAAACGGCATGGACCGAATCTTTGGAGCAGGTTCATGCAGGGTACTTAAGATAAGGGGATATGGCGGCATTAAGTGTTTTTAACAGGGGCAAAAATGGAGGTTACAATGATAGACAGGATATATCTTAACAATGACTGGATGTTTAAAGAAGTATATGAGGATGCCATGAAGGATACCGGATACGATACCGATTCCATGACAAGAGTGCGTATACCTCATACTGTAAAAGAAACACCTTTGCACTACTTTGACGAGCATGAATACCAGATGGTGAGCGGTTATATCAGAAAGCTTGATGTGCCGGCTGACTGGAAGGGAAAAGTACTTCTTCTGACAATGGAAGGAGTTGCTCATGGCTGTGAGGTTTTTGTTAACGGGAAAAGAGTCGGGGAACATCACTGCGGATACACAGCATTCACGATGGATATAAGTAAGGCTGTAAGATACGGTGAGACCAACATGATCACTCTAAAAGTGGACAGCAGGGAGGATCAAAACGTCCCTCCTTTTGGATTTGTCATAGACTATATGACCTATGGCGGGATCTATCGCGACGTGTATCTGGATGTAAAAGAACTCGCTTATATATCGGATATCTTTGTTTCAACCAAACAGGCTGAAAGATATGAGGATGCAGATGGTAAGTTAAGATGCTCAAGGTCACAGGTCATATCTGATGTTGAGGTCACCGGAGCAAAACCCGGGATGATCATAAGACAGACTATTAAAGACGGCGATAATGAAAAAGTGATCGGTGAGTACGAACTCGATCCGGTTGATGATAAGGCGAAGGCATACAAGGTAAGGCTTCATTTTAACACTGCGGACATTCAGTTATGGGATGTTGATGCACCAAAACTTTACGAACTCAAAACAGAGCTTTGGGTAAAAGATAAAGTGACGGATGTGAATACCGTAAGATTCGGATTCAGAAAGGCAGTCTTTAAAAAAGACGGATTCTATCTTAACGGACGCAAGTTAAAGATACGCGGTCTTAACCGTCACCAGAGCTATGCCTATGTCGGATATGCCATGCCTGAAAATGTACAGAAAGCGGATGCGGACATACTTAAATTCGAACTTGGACTGAATGCCGTAAGAACATCACATTATCCTCAGTCACATTATTTCATGGACAGATGTGATGAGATCGGACTTCTGGTATTCACGGAGTTTCCAGGATGGCAGCATATAGGAGATGATGAGTGGAAAGAACAGGCTGTCAAAAACCTAAGTGAAATGATAACCCAGTATCGTAACCATACATCCATAATCCTCTGGGGTGTCAGGATCAATGAGTCCGTGGATGATGACGAGTTCTATACACGCACAAATGAGGTGGCTCACAAACTCGATCCGACAAGACCTACAGGTGGTGTAAGATGTTACAAGAAGAGCAATCTGCTCGAGGATGTATATACATATAATGATTTTGTTCACAGCGGTTCCAATAAGGGTTGTGATAAAAAGGCGGATGTGACATCCGACGTTAATAAACCTTATCTGATAAGTGAATACATGGGTCATATGTATCCCACCAAGGCATATGACTGTGAGGAGCACAGAGCAGAGCATGCGATGAGACATGCCAAAGTGCTGAATGATGTGAGTGCCAATCAGGATATAGCAGGAAGTTTCGGCTGGTGCATGAGTGATTACAACACGCATAAGGATTTTGGAAGTGGAGACAGGATCTGTTACCATGGTGTCATGGACATGTTCAGAAATCCAAAGCTTGCGGCTTTTGTATATGCGAGCATGCAGGATGAAATACCTGTGCTTGAACTCAGCTCCACCATGGATATCGGTGAGCATCCGGGATGTAACAGGGGAGACACCTACATATTCACAAATGCTGATAGCGTGAAGATGTACAAGAATGATCACTTTATAAAAGAGTACACACATGATAACAGTGTTTACGGTTATCTGAAAAACGCTCCTATAAGGATCGATGACTATATAGGTGATCTTTTGGAAGAAGAGGAAGGAATGTCACCGGCAAAGGCAGCCGATGTGAAAGTGATATTAAATGAGGTTGCCAAAGGCGGACTGTACAAGATGTCAAAGACTGCATATATGAAGGCAGGAAAGATGATGTTGATGCATCATATGAAAATGGATGATGCCGTACAGCTGTACAATAAATACATAGGTGACTGGGGAGGCAAGTCGACAGTATATCGTTTCGAGGCTATAAAAGACGGTGAAGTGGTAAAGACGATCATTAAGGCTCCCATGACAAAGGTGAGCATAAAGATAAGCGTTGACAGAACCGCCCTTAAGGAGAAAAACACTTATGATGTTGCCTGTGTAAGGATAGAAGCTGTGGATGATAACGGAAACAGACTTCCTTTCTATAACGATCCTCTGGTTCTTGATGCAAAGGGATACATAGAACTCATAGGACCGTCGAACATAGCGATGTCCGGTGGAATATGCGGTACATATGTAAAGAGCAAGGGAAGAAAAGGCAAGGGCAAGCTGACTGTAAAGACTGCTGACGGGCAGGCTCAGTCAGTGGAATTTACGGTAGAAGTTTAGGGGTTACACGGAGGTATGGTATGAAACTGTCGGGAAAAGAAAAGCTGTCCTACGGACTGGGGGCTGTCGGTAAGGACATGGTGTACATGCTGTCTGCCAGCTATGTACTGTATTATTATCAGGATATACTCGGAGTAAGCGCGATAGCCATGGGAATAATCCTTATGGCAGCGAGAGTGTTTGATGCGTTCAACGATCCCATCATGGGTGTGGTTGTGGCAAAGACGAGGACAAAGTGGGGAAGATTCCGTCCCTGGCTTTTTATTGGAACGGTACTTAATGCTGTTATCCTTTATATCATGTTTGCGGCACCGCCTGCTCTTGACGGAAAAGGACTGGTGGCATATGCCGCTGTCATCTATATACTTTGGGGCGTCACCTATACCATGATGGATATACCTTTCTGGTCCATGATACCCGCGTTCACAGAGGGTGGAAAGGAAAGAGAAAACCTTTCAACACTCGGGAGAAGCTGTGCAGGTGTGGGTTCTGCGATAGTGACGATAATAACTGTCAAGTGTGTGGAGCTTTTAGGAGCAGGCAGTGAGAGAGTTGGATTCAAGAGATTTGCACTGATAATAGCACTCATATTTATTGTGTTTGAAGTTATAGCATGTCTTGTCATAAAAGAAAAATCTACAGTTGATGTGGATTCACCGTCAGTCGGAGCCATGTTTAAAAGTCTCGTGCAAAACGATCAGGCAATGACGGTGGTCATCGCTATAGTATTGATAAATGCATCACTGTATATAACATCAAATCTGCTTATATATTTCTTTAAATATGATATAGGCGGGGCAAAGTGGACAGATGATTATACTCTGTTCAATACCTTCGGAGGAGGAATGCAGATCCTTTCCATGATGCTCTTCTTCCCTCTGTTTAGAAGGTTTATGTCAGCCATTAAGGTATTCTATACAAGTTTTATAATGGCGATAGCGGGATATGCTCTGTTACTCATACAGATGATCGTTGGAGTAAAGAACGTATATCTTTATTTCATACCTGCATTCTTTGTATTCATGGCATTCGGAATGTTAACAGTCCTGACCACGGTATTCCTGGCCAATACGGTTGATTACGGAGAACTTAAGAATAACAGAAGAGATGAATCTGTCATCTTTTCCATGCAGACATTTGTTGTCAAACTGGCAAGCGGTGTGTCGGCATTCATAGCATCTGTGTGTCTTCAGATCTTTAATATCAGTGACAATACCGATACGGTTGTGGATCACGTTGCTGCATCGTCATCTATCATGGGACTCAGGATGACCATGACCATCTTACCGATATTCGGACTGCTGATCGCGATATTCATCTTCGGTAAAAAATACATTCTGACAGATGAAAAACTTGAAGAGATATCAAATGAACTAAAAGCGAGAAACTGATCATTTCTTAAGGAGAGTATATATGATAACCTGCAAGGACGGCTGTTTTGTACTTAACACAAAAAACACTACATATGCATTTGCACTGATGGAGACAGGTCATCTGGAGCATCTATATTACGGAAAAAAGATCCGTCTGGGAGATGATCTTGCGGGCGTTAAAGCACTGATCGAACAGTGGGCTTTTGCTCCGGGCAATACCATAGTCTATGATAACGAGCATAAGAATTATTCACTTGAAAACGTATGTCTTGAGATGTCATCTTACGGCAGGGGTGATATAAGAGAGCCTTTTGTATGCATAGTCCATAAAGACGGCAGCAGATCTTCAGACTTTATCTATGAGGATCATACGGTATCCGAGGGAAAGACTCCTCTTAAGACACTTGCATCAAGCTATGCCGAGAATACTGACGGAGTGCAGGAACTTACACTCATACTTAAGGACACTCAGTATGATATACAGTTAGAGTTAAAATACAGTGTTTTTGAAGAATGTGATGTCATAACCAGAAGTGCGAAAGTTATCAATCAAACAAAAGAGGATATCGTACTTGAGCGTATAATGAGCACTCAGCTGGATCTTCATGACATGGATTATGTCCTTACGACTTTTGACGGCAGTTGGGCAAGAGAGATGCATAAGAGCGTAAGAGAACTCACAGTGGGAAGATTCTCGGTATCCAGCATGACAGGTACCAGCTCAAACAGGAATAATCCTCTTATGCTGCTTGGGAAAAAGGATGCAAGCGAAAAGCATGGAGACTGTTACGGATTCAATCTGATATACAGCGGAAATCATTATGAGGCGGCTGAATCTACACCGTATAAAAAAACAAGGATAGTTACCGGCATTCAGCCGGAGGGATTCTCCTTCGTGTTAAAAGAGGGAGAGGAATTTGAAACACCTGAGGCTGTTATGACTTTTTCTTATAAAGGCTATAACGGACTTAGTGCGAACATGCATGCATTTGTAAGAGATTATATCGTAAGAGGAGAGTGGAAGAATAAGATCCGCCCGGTGCTCTTAAACAGCTGGGAGGCTGCATATTTCGATATAAACGAATCAAAGCTTCTAAAACTTGCAAAAGCTGCTGCATCTGTCGGTGTGGAACTTTTTGTGATGGATGACGGGTGGTTTGGTGAGCGTGACGATGATCTCAGATCACTAGGCGACTGGACCCCGAATAAGAAAAAACTTCCGGGAGGAGTAAAGAGTCTGTGCGACAAGGTGAATGCACTTGGACTTGATTTTGGCCTGTGGGTGGAACCCGAGATGGTAAACGTTGACAGCAACCTTTACAGAGCTCATCCCGACTGGAGCATGGATATCCCCGATAAAGCTCATTCCGAGGGACGTAATCAGAGAGTTTTGGATCTTTGCCGTAAAGAAGTGCAGGACTACATCATAGAGTCGATGACAAATGTCTTCTCCTGTGCAAACATAGCCTATGTCAAATGGGACATGAACAGGATAATCACCGATTATTATTCAAGATCGCTTCCTGCTGAAAGACAGGGTGAGGTCGCACACAGATATGTGATGGGACTGTACAGGATATTTGAAGAACTCACGTCCAGATTTCCTCATATCCTCTTTGAAGGCTGCTCTTCAGGAGGAAACAGATTTGATCTGGGAATGCTTTGCTATTTTCCTCAGATCTGGGGAAGTGACAATACGGATGCTATAAGCAGGGTTCAGATACAGAACGGATACTCATACGGTTATCCCCCAGAGTCTGTAGGTGCGCACGTTTCAGGCTGTCCAAACCATCAGACCCTAAGAGAGACTCCTCTTGAGACCAGATTTGCCATTTCCGCGTTTGGTTCTCTTGGGTATGAATGCAATCTTTGCGATATGAAGAAGGAAGATCTCGATCAGATCGCTAAACAGATAGAACTCTATAAGGGTATAAGAGAATATACGCAGTATGGCACTTTCTACCGTTCAAGGAGTTTTGATGACGGTAATGTCTGCTCATGGACTGTCGTGTCAAAGGACAGATCAAGAGCACTCGGCATGATAGTGCAAAAGCTCGTTGAGCCCAATCAGCCCTCAGAGTATTACCGCGCTGACGGACTTGATGATAATGCGCTTTATCATTTCGGCAACAGGTTCATGCAGTATAACATAAAGGAGTTCGGAGATCTCGTTAACACAGTATCACCTGTTCACATCAAACAGGATTCTGTGCTTCACAATGTTATAGCAAAGGTCATAAAGATGGATGGCGAAGTGGAAGACTTTGTCGTTTACGGAGATGCTCTGATGGAAGCCGGAGTTAGGTTAAAACCTGCATATGCGGGCACGGGTTATGATGAGCGTGTAAGGTTTTTCCCTGACTTTGGAGCGCGTTTGTACTTTATGGAAAAACTTGGTGATAACAACTAATACATTATAGGAAAAAGCTTATTGACAAGAACGTGATATCAGTGTAATCTATCATGCAGATACAAGAATTTAATATTGTCTTTTCTCTTATTCAGAGTGGTGGAGATACATAGGATCTGTGAAGCCACGGCAACCCCTGAAAAGGAAGGTGCCAACCTGAGCGAGCAAAATCGAGCAATAAGAGGATTTGAGTATCATGTAGTCGGATCCGCTTATGAAAGTAAGCGGATTTTTTAATTCATAATTTCGGTAGGAGGAAATTTAACATGGAGAAGAAGCTTTTTACTTCGGAATCAGTTACTGAGGGACATCCCGACAAAGTCTGCGATATGGTATCGGATGCCATTCTGGATGCATGCTTTGAACAGGATCCCATGAGCAGAGTTGCTTGTGAGACAACAAGCTGCACAGGTTTTGTGCTTGTTACAGGTGAGATCACAACAAAGGCACAGCTTGATATTCCCGCAATAGTAAGAAAAACAGTTACAGAGATAGGTTATGATGACGGCAAGAAAGGCCTTGACGGAAATTCTTGTGCCGTATTCGTAGCTCTTGATCAGCAGTCAGCAGATATAGCTATGGGTGTTGATAAAGCTCTCGAAGCAAGAGAAGGTGAACTTGCAGACGACCTCGATACAGGTGCCGGCGATCAGGGTATGATGTTCGGATATGCAACAAATGAGACAGATTCTTATATGCCTTATTCGATCGCACTTGCTCACAAACTCGCACTCAAACTTACAGAGGTAAGAAAGAACGGAACTCTTAAGTATCTCAGACCTGACGGAAAGACACAGGTTTCTGTAGAATATGATGAGAATGACAAGCCTGTAAGACTTGAAGCTGTTGTTCTTTCAACACAGCATGATGAGGATGTTACCCAGGAGCAGATCCATGAAGATATCAAGAAGTATGTGTTTGATCCCGTACTTCCCAAGGAATTAATCGATGATAAGACAAAGTTCTTCATCAATCCCACAGGAAGATTCGTTATAGGCGGACCTCACGGTGATGCAGGACTTACAGGACGTAAGATAATAGTTGACACCTATGGTGGATTTGCACGTCACGGCGGCGGAGCATTCTCAGGAAAGGATTGCACAAAGGTAGACCGTTCTGCAGCTTATGCAGCAAGATATGTTGCAAAGAATATCGTGGCAGCAGGTCTGGCTGACAAGTGTGAGATCCAGCTCTCATATGCTATCGGTGTTGCAGTTCCCACATCTGTTCGTGTTGATACATTCGGAACAGGAAAACTCAGCGACGAAAAGCTTGTTGAGATCGTAAGAGAGAACTTTGATCTCAGACCCGCAGGCATCATAAAGATGCTCGATCTTAGACGTCCGATCTATAAGCAGACAGCTGCTTACGGACACTTCGGAAGAAACGATCTTGATCTTCCCTGGGAGTCACTTAACAAGGTTGACGACCTTAAGAAGTATCTTGCTTAATATGCCATATACAGTGAAGCACATCTTTACGATGTGCTTCATTTAGTTTATAATATTTAGGGGATAATTTTTAAGAGGTACGTATGGGAAGAATACATATTTCGAAGGTAACCCCGGGGATGGTTCTTGAATCGGATGTATTTAACGAGGCGAACCAGCTCATACTGCCCGAGGGACTGAAGGTAAACGACAAAGCAATAGAGAAACTGACCTATTATGGTATAACCTCTGTTCATATTGAAGGTGTTGAAGACGATGAGGAGTTTCTCCAAAAACCTGTTAGCGAGGAAACATCCACATATTCTGAAAGACTTAAGCAGACCGAGGAATACAAGGTCTTTAAGCAGCAGTTCGAAAGTGCTGTCAATGAAGTACAGGGATTCTTATCAGACGTTGTAGAAAGGAACATGCCGCCGGATACCACGAGTATCATGAACAGTATCCAGCAGATGTTGCATCCGCCCGGCGGAGATATCGTCAATGTCTTTGATATGATCCACAACATGAAATCATTCGATGACATGACTTATGTTCATTGTCTGAATGTGGGACTTATCTGTAACGTGTTTGGTAAATGGCTGGGTCTTACAAAAGAAGACATCGATCTTGTTACTGAATGCGGAGTGCTTCATGATATAGGAAAGTTAAAGATCCCTGAACAGATCATCAAAAAGCCTGCAAAACTTACGGATGAGGAATACAAGATCATAAAAACGCATCCTTCCGAGGGATATAAGATACTGCTTGGATGTGAGATAAACGATCACATCAGAAAAGCATGTCTGCAGCATCATGAAAAGGCAGACGGAAGCGGATATCCGTTTGGACTTAAGAATGAACAGATGGACTATTATGCCAAGATCGTAGCGATAGCCGATGTATATGAGGCCATGACGGCAGTGCGTATTTACAGGGGAAGTCTGTCACCGTTCCAGGTCATAGATGCGTTTGAGCGTGAAGGATTGCAGAAGTATGATACGCATATGATAATGACATTCCTGCAGAATATCGCTGACACATACATGTTGAACAGAGTTAGGCTTTCTGATGGCAGAGAAGGCGATATAGTATTCATTAACAAGCAGAGATTATCAAAGCCCATGATAAAATGTGGCAATGAATTCGTGGATCTTACAAAGTATCCGGATATCTATATCTCAGCTATACTTTGATCTATGTATCATAAACACAAGGCTGCATCAGCCTTGTGTTTTTAATATATTTTATCCGGTAAGATAACCGGTTGGGAGTTATAAGATGGGATTTACTCACCTGCACAGTCATACGGAGTTTTCACTTTTGGACAGCTCCAACAAAGTAAAAGAATATGTAAAGAGAGTCAAGGAACTCGGGATGGACAGCGCGGCCATAACTGACCACGGTGTTATGTATGGTGTCATAGATTTTTATAAGGCAGCAAAAGCAGAAGGTATAAACCCCATAATAGGATGTGAGGTTTATGTGGCTCCCGGTTCAAGACTGGACAGAGAGAAAACTCCCGGTGATGAGAGATATTATCACCTTGTTTTGCTTGCTGAGAACAATACAGGATACTCAAATCTGTGTAAGCTTGTCAGCCGTGGTTTCACTGAAGGATATTATTACAAGCCCCGTGTGGATGAGGAGCTCTTAAGGCAGTACCATGAGGGGATCATCGCATTATCAGCCTGTCTTGCGGGTGAGCTTCCGAGGACCATCTTAAGAGGGATGATGGATGAGGCCGAGAAGGTCATATATAAATACAGGGACATATTTGGAGAAGGTAATTATTTTCTTGAATTGCAGGATCACGGGATAGCAGATCAGTCCACGGTCAATGCGGCTCTCATAAACCTTTCAAAGAAGACCGGTGTGCCTCTTGTTGCCACAAATGATGTTCATTACACATATAAGGAAGATGCGGCTGCTCATGACCTGCTATTGTGCATACAGACCCAGCGTACGGTCAAGGATGAGGGGCGTATGCGTTATGAGGGTGAGCAATACTATATAAAGAGCGAGGAGCAGATGAGGGAGCTCTTTAAGTATGTTCCCGAGGCTGTTGACAACACCCAGAAGATAGCCGACAGATGCAATGTGACCATAGAATTCGGAAATACAAAACTCCCGCATTTTGAGGTGCCTGAAGGCTTTACACCTCTTACTTATCTAAGGAGTCTTTGTGATAACGGAATGCTCGAGCGTTACCCCAATGATGACGGTTCAGTCAGGGAAAGGCTGGAGTATGAGCTATCCGTAATAGAAAGAATGGGATATGTTGATTACTTCCTTATAGTATGGGATTTTATCAACTATGCAAGGAGTCAGGACATTCCTGTGGGACCCGGAAGAGGATCGGCTGCGGGAAGTGTTGTTTCCTATTGTCTGCACATAACAAACATAGATCCCATTAAGTATCAGCTGCTCTTTGAGAGATTCTTAAATCCCGAGCGTGTTTCGATGCCTGATATAGATATTGATTTCTGCTTTGAGAGACGACAGGAAGTTATAGATTATGTCAGCAGAAAGTATGGTAGTGAGAAGGTTGTTCAGATAGTGACTTTCGGAACTCTTGCCGCCAAGGGTGTTATAAGAGACGTTGGAAGAGTAATGGATCTTCCGTATGCTTTTTGTGATAACCTGGCTAAGATGGTTCCGGCTGAATTAAACATCACTCTTTCAAAGGCGCTTCAGCTAAACCAGGATCTTAAAAAACAGTATGACGAGGACGAGACAACACATTATCTTATCGATATGTGTATGAGGTTAGAGGGTCTTCCCAGACATACATCGATGCATGCGGCAGGCGTGGTTATCTGTCCCGATGCTGCTGATGAGTTCGTGCCTCTTTCAAGGGGATCGGATGGATCGATAACCACTCAGTTCATAATGACCACGTTAGAGGAGCTCGGTCTCTTAAAGATGGATTTCCTTGGTTTAAGAACCCTTACCGTTATCAAGAATGCAGTCAGGAATATCGAGAAGAACCACGGCATAACCGTTGATGTGGACAAACTGGATTATTCGGATAAGAAAGTCCTTGATTATATAGGAACAGGAAAGACAGAAGGTGTGTTCCAGCTTGAAAGTGGCGGAATGAAGAACTTCATGAAGGAGCTAAGACCGCAAAGCTTCGAGGATATAATAGCCGGTATATCGCTTTACAGACCGGGCCCCATGGACTTTATCCCCCAGTATATAAAGGGCAAGAATACCACGAGCGATCAGATCGCTTATCCTTGTGAGGAATTAAAGCCGATACTCAGCAGTACCTACGGCTGTATCGTATACCAGGAGCAGGTTATGCAGATAGTGCGTGACCTTGCCGGATACACAATGGGACAGGCCGACAACATACGTCGTGCCATGAGTAAGAAAAAGCAGTATGTCATAGATGAAGAGAGAACAAATTTTGTACACGGCAATAAGGATCAGGGTATCGTAGGCTGTGAGAATGCCGGAATAGATGCCAAAGTGGCTGACGGTATATATGATTCCATGGTCAATTTCGCAAAATATGCGTTTAACAAATCGCATGCAGCATGTTATGCGGTAGTTGCTTATCAGACCGCATGGCTTAAATACTACTATCCGCTTGAGTTCATGGCAGCTCTCATGACATCCGTTATAGATAATGCATCAAAGGTCTCAGAATACATACTTGTATGCAGGAGTATGGGTATCAAGCTGCTTCCTCCGGATGTAAATGAAGGAGACGGAGCATTTTCGGTATCAGGCGACTCGATCAGATATGCGCTTTCTGCTATAAAGAGTGTAGGAAGGGCAGTTATAGATGCGATAGTTGAGGAACGTAAGGAAAACGGAAGATTCAGAGACCTTGAGGACTTTATAAAGAGAAATATCGAAGTCCTTAATAAACGTTCCATAGAGAATTTCATAAAATGCGGCGCGTGTGACTGTCTTGGCGGAAACAGAAAACAGCAAATAGGCGTATACGGTATGATAGTGGACAGGATCATGGGCGAGAAAAAGAGTGGCATTGCCGGACAGATGTCGTTATTTGATCTTGTTGACGAAGATAACACAGAGGGACTAGGTATCAGGTTTCCCGATGATCCTGAGTTTGATAAAGATACCCTGCTTGAGTTTGAAAAGGACATCCTTGGAATATATGTAAGCGGACATCCTCTGGATGAGTATGAGCAGCTCTGGCAAAAGCACATAACCAGAAGATCGAGTGAATTCATCTATCAGGAAGAGGAAGGATCTGCAGTGGTTTCTGATGATGAGAGTGCTACGATCGGAGGTATCGTTACCGATAAAAAGATGATGTATACGAAAAAAGGGGAAGCGATGGCAAGATTCAATATAGAAGATCTTGCAGGTACAGTCAGTGTTATCGCATTTCCAACGGTTTACAAGAGATATTCGGATATCATCAAGGATGATAAGAAGGTATTTGTAAAAGGCAGATGTCAGGTCAGGGAACAAAAGGACGGAGAAATGATCGCAGAGACCGTGATATCATTTGACGATCTCCCAAGAAAGATATGGATCAAGTTCCCTGATATGGAGAGTTTTTCTGCTTCAAAAGAATCACTCGAGGGCATGCTGAATTCAGGTGACAAGGATGAGGCTGTCATATATATAGAGAAGACAAGGCAGATGAAGTCACTTAAGACAACAGTCACGGAAGAACTGGTAAGCAAACTGGAAGAGAGTTTCGGCAAGGAAAATGTGAAGCTTAGCTGATATAAACCTTCTTTACAACGTAAAAGATTTTTAATAGAATTAAATTGCATCTGAAATAAGCGTTTATTTCGCGGAATGGAGGACGGATATGTCTGATAAGATAAAAACCATCGGTGTATTGACAAGCGGAGGAGATGCTCCGGGCATGAATGCTGCCATTAGAGCTATCGTAAGAAAGGCTCTTGCGCAGGGAGTCAGAGTAAAGGGTATCAAGAAGGGATATCAGGGACTCCTTAATGAAGAGATAGTTGACATGGATGCAAGAAGCGTATCCGATATCATACAAAAAGGCGGAACCATACTCGGAACCGCAAGGTGTAAGGAATTCACCACGGAAGAAGGTCAGATCAAAGGCGCCGAGATATGCAGGAAGTACGGTATCGACGGTATGGTCGTTATAGGCGGAGACGGCTCTTACAGAGGAGCACAGGCTTTATCAAAGCAGGGGATAAACACCATAGGCATACCCGGAACGATAGATCTTGATATCAGCTGCACAGATTACACGATCGGATTTGACACTGCTATCAATACTGCGATGCAGGCTATAGATAAGGTAAGGGATACATCCTCATCTCATGAGAGATGCTCGATAATAGAGGTCATGGGAAGAAATGCAGGTTATATCGCATTGTGGTGCGGTGTTGCAAACGGTGCCGAGGATATACTGCTTCCAGAAAAATATGACTTTAATGAGCAGAGGATCATCAACAATATCATAAATAACAGAAAGAAAGGTAAGACACATCATCTTATCATCAACGCTGAGGGTATAGGACATTCAACATCCATGGCAAGACGTATAGAAGCGGCTACCGGAATAGAGACCAGAGCTACTATCCTCGGATACATGCAGCGTGGAGGAAGCCCCACATGTAAGGACAGATACTATGCTTCTATAATGGGTGCATACTCTGCGGATATACTCTGCGAAGGCAAGACCAACAGGGTTGTTGGCATGAAGCACGGTGAGCTCGTTGATTACGATATAGATGAAGCACTGGCTATGCAGAAGGATATTCCCGAGTACGAATACCAGGTAAGCAGGATCTTATCAATGTAGTTAAAACAGACATGACCAATAAAAGGATCAAAGAGCTGACAGCTCTTAAAGACAAGGCAAAAGCAAGAAGAGAAAGCGGTACATATATTGTTGAAGGCATTAAGATGTGCGGGGAAGCGCCCGCAGAGGCGGTGCTTGAGACTTATGTGACCGCTTCATTTGCTATGCAGAACAAAGAATGGTTAAAGAAAAGAAACGCTGAAGTCATCGAAGACCGTGTTTTTGAAAAGATCTCCGATACAAAGACCCCGCAGGGAGTTTTGAGCGTTATCAGACAGCCTGAGTACAGCCTTGATGACATTATAAAGAACGGAGATCTGTATGTTATCTTAGAGGACATACAGGATCCGGGTAATCTGGGAACCATAATCAGAACGGCAGAAGGTGCCGGGGTTTCGGGCGTTATCATGAGCAAAGGCTGCGTTGATATATATAATCCCAAGACCATACGTTCCACAATGGGATCGGTGTACAGAGTGCCGTTCGTATATACCGATGATCTTAAGTCAGCTATAGCAAAGCTAAAAGAAAACGGGATCGAGGTATATGCAGCACATCTAAAGGGAAAGAGTGATTATGACGATATATCTTATCGCAAGGCGGCTTTCCTTATAGGTAATGAAGGAAATGGTCTCAGTGACGAGACGGCTTTGCTTGCGGACACATATATCAGGATACCGATGGAAGGACAGGTAGAGAGTCTTAATGCAGCGGTGGCGACAGCGATACTAATGTATGAATTCGGACGCCAGAGGCGCAATGTTGACTAATTCGGTTAATTGATGTATAATGCAAAAGTCACTTTATCACGGAGGTTGTTATGAAGATAAGAAAACGACTTCTTCGTGGCATTGCAGGCATATTTGCGGGGGTTTGCGCAATAGGCCTGTGTAAGAATATGGCTATGGCAGCGCAGGTTGCCACATCGCTTGGTGACTTCAATCAGGGAGCAGCCCAGATACTGGATGCACTTGAATATGTCGATGAGGATGATATCGTTGTTCCGCCTAAAGAGGACACGAAAGAATCATCTGAGGAAGAAGAACCGCCCTCGGGGCTGGTCATGGCGGATGTAGTCAATTCACTGAATGTTCGCGAAGAGCCATCTACTGATTCTTCTAAGGTAGGATTTCTATATGCGGATTGCGGGGGAGAAATTCTGGAAACTACCGAAGGATGGACAAAGATCCAATCAGGTAATCTGATAGGATGGTGCAGTAATGATTATCTGCTTTTCGGGGAAGAGGCCCAGGCACTGGCTGACAGTGTGGGACATGCATGGGCAACAGTTGAAGCAGATGCCCTTAAAGTGCGTAAACAGCCAAGCGAGGACGCAGGTGTATACGGACTTGTAAAGAAGGGTGATGTGATCGAGACCAATATAGGAAATAACACGGACGAGTGGTTGTCTATAGAGTTCGAAGGTTATGAAGGCTTTATTTCTGCGGATTATGTGAGCATTGAGTTCAAGGTCGACACAGGAGAGACCATTGAAGAGGTCAATGAGAGAAAGAAGCGTGAAAAAGCTGAAAGAGCAAAGCTCATAGCTAATCTCGGACCGGTGGCTATCGATACCACAGATGATGTTTTACTTGCAGCTCTGGTTCAGTGTGAAGCAGGCAATCAGCCATATGAAGGACAGCTGGCTGTGGCTGCGGTAGTAATGAACAGAGTAAGAAGCGGAGCTTATCCGAATACTGTTGCAGGTGTTATCTATGCATCGGGACAGTTTGGTCCGGCAGGTTCAGGTAAGGTTGAAGCACAGGTTGCAGCCGGTGTTAAGGATTCATGCTTACAGGCAGCACATGAAGCCATAAACGGCCAGACAAATGTGGGAACGGCTACTCACTTTAAGAGGGTCGGAGCACATGAAGGTGTAGAGATCGGAGCTCATGTATTCTGGTAATATCAATATAGTAAGAATGTGACAGAGAGTCAGGAATTTAAAGATTCCTGGCTCTTTTTTACTTTTGCGCAAAATAGGCAGGCTTATTTTGTTACGGAAGTAAAAATGTGTGTCATATCATATCGAAGTAGTTTGTTGTTAATCAATTCGAAGTATTGTATAATGTGACATATAAAAGGAGGGAAGCATATGAGTTGGCTTATTGTATGGATAATCGTGGCAGTTGTCATGGCGATCATCGAAGCCTTTACCCTGGGTCTTACGACCATATGGTTTGCAGGAGGAGCTGCAGTGGCAGCGATTTTTGCAGGTTTCGGTGCACCGGTCATAGTACAGGTGATCCTTTTTGCAGCTATATCACTCGGACTCTTGTTCTTTACAAGACCGCTTGTGGCAAAGGGATTCAATAAGACCAGGACACTTACCAATTCCGAAGGACTTGTCGGAAAGCACGCATACGTCACCGAGGAGATTGACAATGTCAAGGCTACCGGAAAGATAAAGGTTGACGGTATGGAATGGACAGCAAGGACAAAGAGTGACGGAATAGGTATCAAAGAGGGGGCTCTCGTTTCTGTTATTTCGATCGAGGGTGTAAAAGCAATAGTTGAAGAGATCAAGGAGGCTAATTAATCATGACCGGAGCATTTTTAATACTTGTAATACTTATAATACTTGCATGGGTTATCATCTCAAACATCAGAGTGGTACCGCAGGCACATGCATATATAATTGAAAGACTTGGTGCATATCAGTGCACATGGTCGGTTGGTTTTCATGTAAAGGCTCCTTTCTTCGATAAGATCGCGAGAAAGGTTCTCTTAAAGGAGCAGGTAGTAGACTTCGCTCCCCAGCCTGTTATCACAAAGGATAACGTTACAATGAGAATCGATACCGTTGTGTTCTACCAGATCACAGATCCCAAGCTTTATGCTTACGGTGTTGAGAATCCGTTGATGGCTATCGAGAATCTTACAGCAACAACACTGAGAAACATAATCGGTGAACTTGAACTTGACCAGACTCTTACATCAAGAGAGACTATCAACACAAAGATGAGAGCATCACTTGATGAGGCTACAGATCCCTGGGGTATCAAGGTAAACAGAGTAGAGCTTAAGAACATCATTCCTCCGGCAGAGATCCAGAATGCCATGGAGAAGCAGATGAAGGCAGAACGTGAAAGACGTGAAGCTGTTACAAGAGCTGAAGGTGAGAAGAAAGCAAGCGTAACTGTTGCAGAAGGTAAGAAAGAAGCAGCTATCCTTGAAGCAGAAGCAGAGAAGCAGTCAGCTATCTTAAGAGCAGAAGCTCAGAAGGAAAAGATGATCCGTGAGGCAGAAGGTGAGGCTGAGGCTATCCTTAAGGTTCAGCAGGCTAAGGCTGACGGTATCAGAATGCTCAAAGAAGCAGGTGCTGACAATGCGGTTCTTCAGATGAAGAGTCTCGAAGCATTTGAGAAGGCAGCAGACGGCAAGGCTACAAAGATCATCATCCCCAGCGAGATCCAGAGCATTGCAGGCCTTTCAACTTCAATTAAAGAGGTTCTCAAGGACTCAAACAGTTGATATAATGATATAATCGAATGGCAGTAAGACCATTTAAGCCTTATTCCTGAAAAGGAGTAAGGCTTAAAGGTTTTTTATTCACTTTATATGATTCTTAATAATGAAAGATGAGGGAATTATCATGAACTTAAAAGGCAGGGATTTCTTAAAACTGTTGGACTTTACTTCAGAGGAGATAGGATATCTCGTTGATCTGGCAGCAGATCTCAAGGCAAGAAAAAAGAGAGGCGAGCTTGTTGACGTGCTTAGAGGCAAGAACGTTGCTCTTATATTCGAGAAGACATCAACACGTACAAGATGTTCATTTGAGGTGGCTGCACACGATCTTGGTATGGGAACAACATATCTGGAACCTGCCAGCTCACAGATGGGCAAGAAGGAAAGCGTGGCTGATACCGCTAGAGTGCTTGGCAGTATGTATGAAGGAATAGAATATCGTGGCTTTGGCCAGGAAAAGGTCGAAGAACTGGCAAAGTACGCAGATGTTCCTGTGTGGAACGGCCTTACAAATGAGTTCCATCCCACGCAGATGCTTGCAGATCTGCTCACAATAAAAGAGCACTTTGGACGTATAGAAGGCATACGTATGGTTTACATGGGAGATGCAAGGTATAACACGGCAAACAGCCTGATGGTAATGTCAGCGAAGATGGGTATGCATCTAACATTGTGCTCAAACAAGAATTATTTCCCTGATCCCGAGCTTGTAAAGACATGTGAAGGAATAGCTGCAAAAACCGGTGGTAGTATCACACTTACAGAAGATCCGATTGAGGGAACAAAAGACAAGGATGTTGTATACACAGATATATGGGTATCAATGGGTGAGCCTGACAGCGCATGGGTTGAGCGTATAGCTGACATGACTCCTTACAAGGTAACAAAAGAAGTTATGGAGCGTGCAGGCAAGGATGCAATATTCATGCATTGCCTTCCTTCTTATCATGATCTTAAGACAGAGATCGGTAAGGAAAAGGGAGAGCAGTTTGGATTTGAAGATCTTGAGGTCACAGATGAGGTATTTGAATCTGAAGCTTCTGTGGTATTCAAGGAAGCAGAAAACCGTATGCATACGATAAAGGCTGTTATGGCAGCAACACTTGGAGCAGAGTTTAAATAATGATCATTAATCTTGATGAGGTGGATTCCACCAACGAATACCTTAAGAGGATGGTTGAGGACGGTTACGACAGTGATGAGATGCTGACCGTGACTGCGCAGTTTCAGACAGCAGGAAAGGGCAGAAGGGGAAGACAATGGTTCAGTGATCCCGGAACAGCTCTAATGTTCTCTGTACTTGTTAAACCAAAGCTGGCTATGGATGACTTTTCAATGATCACGCTTATAATGGCCATGGCAGTCAGACAGTCACTTAAGGATATTGATATAGATCCCAGGATCAAGTGGCCAAACGACATAGTGCTTGGAGAAAAAAAGATCTGCGGTATACTGACGGAAGCTCTTTTGGAGAGCAAAAGACTTATAGTCGGTGTGGGGATAAATACCAATCAGGAGAGTATCCCACAGGAATTAAAGGACAGTGCCACATCGATACTTTTAGAGACAGACGACTGTGTGGATCATGACAGTCTTCTTGATAGCATCCTGTTTAACTTTGAAAAGCTTTTGGACAGGCTTTCTGAATCAGGAGATATGACTGACCTTAAGTCTGAATATGAAGAGGCACTTGTCAGTCTTGATAAAGAAGTGACGGTTCTTGATCCCACAGGAGAGTTTAACGGTACCTGCAAAGGGATAGATAACAAAGGACAGTTGATAGTCAGTCATGAAGGACAGGATACATATGTCTATGCCGGAGAGGTTTCGGTCAGGGGCATATACGGGTATGTGTGATGGCAGATGAAAAAGTAGTGCTCTGCGGAGCAAATTCCTATGAGAAGAAATACTATTTCAATAAAGAATTTTCGAAGGTTCCCGAATCGATACAGGAGGAACTGCATATCATATGCGTTCTTTTCACAGAGGAAGTCGGAGGGATATTCACTATAGCGTTTGATAAAGACGGAGAGATGCTTTTTGAGACTACAGCATCTGATGAGGATTATCTGTATGATGATATAAGCGCGGGGCTTCTGATAAATAAGATCAGAAACACCAAGCAGGAATTACTGCAGTCTCTCCAGTTGTATTACAGGGTTTTATACCTGCATGAGAATGTAGAAGAAATACTTGCACAGGCTGAGAAGCAGGAGGAATAGAAATGCTTTTTGTTGTAGACGTTGGAAATACAAATATCACTTACGGAGTCTATGATGGGGAGGAACTGATAACGACGTTCCGTATGATGAGTAAGGTGCAGCATACTTCTGATGAGTATGGTATACAGATCATAGAGCTTCTTAAGGCTAATGATATCTCACCTGATAACATAGACGGATGTATAGTAGCAAGTGTTGTTCCAAATATCATGCATTCACTTGTGGGCGGTCTTGTAAGATATCTGAATGTAGAACCCATAATAGTAGGTGCAGGTATCAAGACCGGCATAAAGATAATCACAGAAAATCCCAAGGAGATAGGTCCTGACCGAATAGTCGATGCTGTTGGAGCTTATGAGAAATACGGCGGTCCCATTCTGGTGCTTGATTTCGGCACGGCGACCACATATGATCTGATCACGGAAAAAGGCGAATTCGCTGCAGGTATAACCGCACCCGGACTTCGTATATCAGCAAAGGCTCTCTGGGAAGATACAGCTAAACTTCCGGAGGTCGAGATCAAAAAACCTGCATCCATCCTTGCACAGGAGACGATTTCAAGTATGCAGGCTGGACTTGTTTACGGTCAGATCGGACAGACAGAATACATCATCAACCAGGTTAAGAAAGAATCGGGATACAAAGATCTTAAGGTTGTTGCAACAGGCGGACTTGGAAGGATAATCTCGGAAGAGACAAGTCTTATACAGGTATATGACAGTTCACTGACCCTGGAAGGTTTAAGACTTATATATAACAAGAATAAGAAGTAACAGAACTAAAGATATGAGCGGATTGACAATAGGCAGTGTAAAGCTTAAGAACAATGTAATATTGGCTCCCATGGCAGGTGTAAGCGACCTGCCATTTCGCTTGTTATGCGCCCGCATGGGTGCAGGCATGGTCTGTATGGAGATGATCAGTGCAAAGGCCATCATGTATAACAATAAAAACACAGAAAGCCTTCTTATGATCCATCCTGATGAGGGATGTGTGTCGCTTCAGATATTCGGCAGCGATCCAAAGATTATGACAGAGCAGACTCTTCGCATAGAAGACAGACCATATGACATATTGGATATAAATATGGGATGTCCCGTACCGAAAGTGGTCAATAACGGTGAGGGAAGTGCTTTGATGAAGGATCCTGTTTTAGCCGGGAAGATCATAGAAAGCCTTGTAAAGAATACCCATAAGCCTGTTACCGTAAAGATCCGTAAAGGATTTTCTAAAGATGAGCTGACAGCTCCTGAGATCGCTCACATTGCGCAGGAATGCGGTGCAAGTGCAATAACGGTACACGGAAGGACCAGAGAACAGTACTACAGCGGTAAGGCAGACTGGGAAGCAATACGAGCTGTCAAAGAAAAGGTGAGCATACCTGTTATAGGAAACGGTGATGTTACAGACGGTGAAAGCGCAAAGAAGATGATAGAGCAGACCGGCTGTGACGGTGTGGCTATCGGAAGAGCGGCACAGGGTGATCCTTTTATATTCAGAGAGGTGATACATTTCCTAAAGACAGGAGAAAAACTGGCCCGTCCAAGTAATGAGGAGCTGTTTGATACAGTTGCTGATCATGCAAGGATGATGCTTCAGTATAAAGGTGAATACACTGCTGTAAGGGAAATGAGAAAGCATCTTTCGTGGTACAGTGCGGGTATGCCGGGATCAGCCGCGATGAGGGGTAGGATCAATGAGATGGTGACCATGGAGGATATCATAGCAACGGCAGCCGAGCTGTTTGGCTGTAAAGACAGGCTGTAACAAGATTGTCTAGAATAGGATATGCTTGACAGTAGGGCGTTTCTTGGCTATAATACGTTAGGTTATCAGAAAAAACTATAGACCGCATTATCGGGTCTATGAAGTGAGGGTTAAGCAGATGGAAGAAAAGAAAAATATCCTGACTTATGAAGGTCTCAGAAAATATGAAGAAGAACTGGAGAACCTGAAGGTAAACAGACGTCAGGAAGTTGCTCAGAAGATCAAAGAAGCAAGAGCACAGGGTGACTTATCTGAGAACGCAGAGTATGATGCGGCAAAAGATGAGCAGAGAGATATTGAAGCTCGTATCGAACAGCTCGAGAAGATCCTTAAGAACGCAGAAGTTGTTGACGAAGACGAAGTTGATCTTGAAAGGATCAATGTAGGATGTAAAGTCAAAGTCAAGGACATGTCCGAAAAGGAAGAGTGTGAATATAAGATAGTAGGTTCAACAGAGGCAGACAGTCTCAAGGGCAAGATCTCGAATGAATCACCTGTTGGAAAAGCGCTTATCGGTGCTAAGGTGGGTGATACCGTCAAAGTTGATGTCGGCGGAAATGTATTCAAGTATAAGGTACTTGAGATTCAGAGATCTAACTAGTACGTGGATTTGGACAGCTTCTCATACTGAGGAGCTGTTTTTAAAATAAAAGGAGATTATCATGGCAGAGCAGAATCAGAACAACAAGCAGGCACAGGAGCCTGATCTTAACCAGATAAGGAAGAATAAGAGAGAAAAACTTGCTAACCTTCAGGCAGCAGGCAAGGATCCTTTTCAGATAACAAAATATGATCAGACACATCATTCTGTTGATGCAAAGGAAAGTTATATCAAGCTCGAAGGCGAGCTTCTTGCCGGCAAGGATGATCTTGAATATGAGGCAAAAAGAGAGATAATGGATGCTCAGCCTATCAATGTGAGCATCGCCGGACGTATAATGCTTAAGCGTGTTATGGGTAAGGCATCTTTCTGTAACGTAAGTGATCTTAAGGGTGATGTTCAGGTATATGTATCCAGAGATGCACTCGGAGATGATCCTTATGCAGAATTTAAGAAGTATGATGTCGGCGATATAATCGGCGTTAAGGGATATATGTTCAGAACCCAGAAGGGCGAGATATCGGTTCATGCAACTGAGACTGTATTACTGTCAAAGAATCTCCAGCCTCTTCCTGAGAAGTTCCACGGACTTACAAATACAGATATAAGATATCGTCAGAGATATACAGACCTTATCATGAATCCTGAAGTAAAGGATACATTTGTGAAGAGATCAAAGATCATATCAAGTATCAGACACTATCTTGATGCACAGGGATTTATGGAAGTTGAGACTCCCATGCTGGTAGCAAATGCGGGAGGAGCAGCGGCAAGACCTTTCCAGACTCATTTCAATGCACTTGATGAGGATCTGAATCTTCGTATATCACTTGAGCTTTACTTAAAGAGACTTATAGTAGGCGGACTTGAGAGAGTATATGAGATCGGAAGAGTATTCAGAAATGAAGGTCTTGATACAAGACATAACCCTGAGTTCACTCTTATGGAGTTATATCAGGCATATACAGATTACTACGGAATGATGGATCTCACTGAGAATATGTTCCGTCATGTAGCTCAGGAAGTACTCGGAACCACAACATTCAATTACGGTGATCTTACTCTTGATTTTGGTAAGCCGTTTGAGCGTATGACCATGATCGATGCTGTAAAGAAATATGCAGGTGTTGATTTTGATGAGATAGCAGATGATGCTGCAGCAAAAGCAATAGCAAAAGAAAAGAATGTTGAATTTGAAGAGCATCACAAGAAGGGTGATATCCTTAATCTCTTCTTTGAAGAGTATGTTGAGGAGCATCTTCTTCAGCCCACATTCATCATGGATCATCCTATTGAGATATCACCTCTTACAAAGAAGAAGCCTGATAAGGAAGGCTATGTTGAGAGATTTGAGTTGTTCATAAATGGTTGGGAGATGTGTAATGCTTATTCAGAGCTTAATGATCCCATAGATCAGAGAGAACGTTTCAAGGCTCAGGACGCACTTGCAGATATGGGTGACGAAGAAGCTAACCATACAGATGAAGATTTCCTTAATGCACTTGAGATAGGTATGGCACCTACAGGTGGTATAGGATATGGAATAGATCGTCTGACAATGTTGTTGACAGACAGTCCGGCGATCAGAGATGTATTATTGTTCCCGACATTAAAGAGCACGAATCAGTGAGAACGCGGTAACCATGCGGGATTGCGGGAATTGAGAATTTTTTTACTACCCCGTTTCTACCCCACTTTTTCCAGGGATTATGCACGATAGTTCAAGATAGTGCATTCATAAACTGCTGAGACCAAGTTAATATTGAAAGACTAAAGGACACTTTCTAAGAAAGAAATTTCAAAGGAAGTGTCTTTTTTTGTCTCTGTTGTGGTGAACTTTTGGACACGATGTCCGGAAGTGAAATTCGAGGAAAGGAGGTCGGAGCGATGTCATTATCAGCGACAGTGCAAATGGCAATACACATGAGCGTCCGCGACAAAAGAGCACCGTAGTGCAAGGAGGAGGAAGAGCGGAATGAGATTTAAGCGCACATTATTCCCTGATGATCAGGTGAATGTCAGAGTACAGGCAAATTCGTCTTACCAGATCAAAAGGGCGATGGAAGTGTACGAGCATGACAAAGGACTGGAGCTGATGACAATTTCGGGTATCCTGCGAAATTCAGGACCCGGACCGAGGTTGAGGGAGTTCGCAACCTTCAAAGACCTGAAGTATGAGAAAAATCAGCAAAGAAGAAAACAGAAGAAACAGAAGAATTATAACCACAACAATAATAGGAACCAGTAAACAGGAGGACGGCTTATGTGTAAAGTAATCGCAGTATCGAGTTATAAGGGAGGAGTAGCCAAGACAACGAGTACGGTGAATATCGGCATAGAAATGGCGAACCTTGGCAAAAAGGTATTGCTGATAGATGTTGATGCCCAAGGAGATCTGACCAAAAGCCTTGGAGTTAAGAATCCGGAGACC
>JAFZRZ010000059.1 GCA_017619635.1 Lachnospiraceae bacterium
AATATCTAACTCATGGTCAAACCAGACCATTTTTATTAGAATTTTCAGGGTTGCATTGCTGTTTATTTGTCAAAGTTCATATATGTTTTGTCTGTTGACGCAACTCTGATATAATATCATGTGCGTTTTCTCTAGTCAAGATATTTTTTTCAAAAATCTTTATCAATTTTCAAGCAAACAAAACCCGCCTAATTTGCTCGGCGGAATTTGATTATATCATCTCATTTTTTTAGGTGTCAACACCCTTTGATGCAATTTTTTAACAAGTTTTTTTCTCTAGTGTTTTAATGTTTTTATACACACAATATATTGTGTTTCTTCTATATATAAATATCTTTCTATCACATCATGATGTCTTATTATTTATTCATACTCCGGTCAGATCAAAATCGGGAATAAAACTTTCGCTTGCCGTTTCTCCCTCCTGGATATATCCGTTTACCACTCCGAGTTTATCGGCATATTCGATAAGACTCTTATATTCCCATTCAGCCACCTTCCTGTTTATCTCGGGATAATCCTCTAACTCGCCGTTTGGAGTGTACTGATTCATAAGACTGATATATATATTGTCTTTATAAGTTTCATAAAGATACTTTACGATCATTTTTGCCTGTATGAGCATACCGGGCATCAAAAGATGTCTTACTATGACTCCGTTTTTTATAAGATACTGTCCCTGCTCATCTTCAAAGAACCTGCAAGCCGGCTGCTGTCTTACCATCTCTGCAATCGCTGCTTTTGCAACCTCACCATATCCTTTTGCTCTGCTGTACCTTATGGCATCCTCATCTCTTATATATTTAAAATCAGGAAGATATATATCGATAAGACCCTCTAGCGCCCTTATACTGTCTACTTTCAGGTATGAGGATGTATTGAACAAAAAAGGAATACCGATCCCCTGTGCTTTAGCCTTATCTATTGCTTTTATTAAAGTAGGAATATAGATATCACCCGTAACAAGGTTTATATTGTTTGCTCCCTTTTCTTTAAGTTCAAAGAATATCTCGACAAGTCTTTCAAAAGAAATGATCTTACCCGTCTCACCACGGCTTATCTTTTTGTTCTGACAGAACACACAGCCCATGTTGCATCCTGAAAAGAATATGGTACCGCTGCCTTTGCTGCCGGAAATACACGGCTCCTCCCACATATGAAGAGCTGCCCTGCTCACGTGAAGCTCACTTTTTTCTTTGCAGTATCCTGTTTTTATATTTCTGTCTGTGCTGCATTCCCTTGGGCACAGTCTGCATTCTTTATAATCTGTCATTTTATCTGTTCATCTTTTTCATATGAATAATATGCATGTACAAGGCTTTGATAACCAAGGCTCTTTATATCGTCATAACGGACATTGTATCTTTTCTTTGTATGAGAACCGCTAACCAGATATCTTATGCAGTCCTGGGCATAGAGATCTATCATATGAAGACTCTCGGTTGTATTGATAAGTGAAAAATACCAGTGACTCCAGCTTAGATCATTGTCTCCCAGGGATTCAAACAGCTTATGATTGAAAACTCTTATAAATGCTTTCGCAGCCTTAATGCCTTCCAGTCTGTTACGGCTTTTCCATCTCTCCAAAGCTCTCATCTTTCGACGCATCTTTTGTTTGAGTTTTTTTACTGAAGCCGGTGCCACATCGATCTTACCGTTATTTAGATAAAAACCAAGAAAGACAAAACCCTCATCCGGCGTTTTGAATTCCTCTTTTGAAGGATTAACGCTAAGTCCCTTATCAGCCAGAAACTCTTTTATCTCATCGGCGTATCCTTTTACTTCTTCATATGAATCTCCCAAAACTATGATATCATCCGAATATCTGAAATACGGGATCTTTCTCTCAAAGAAAACACCGTCTAAATCTCTCAGATACAGATTCGCATAAAATGAAGCAAGTGGTGTTCCTGCCATTATCCCCTTCTGTTCTCTTATCTCTTTACCCGTTATCTTATCTGTCACCCTCTCTTCTGTAAGAAGATCTTTTAAAAAAGTAAGAAGATCAGGATCATCTTCAATCATATGATCAAGTTCTTTTATCAGACGCTCAACCGGTATTGAGTTGAAATAATTACTGACATCCACTTTGTAAGTGTATTTACCAAACACGCCGGGAACCCTGAGTATCCTGTTTACGGCATACTGGGCACTTCTTCCTGCTCTGAAAGAAAAAAGATTGTCATAAAAGATCCTGTCATACTTTCTTAGGATCAGATATGTAAGAAGTTTGAGTACGGTATTTTCATCATCCGGATAAGTATACACCACTCTTTTTTTCTGTGAGCTCTGTTTACTTATGACAGATCTCTTCGGCAGAGGGAAGCCACTCTTATCACCTTCTTTTGATAAAACCATCTCTATTTCCTTCACTACAGGAATATATCTTTCTTCATCTATAAATAAGCGCAATCTTCCCGCTATATCCTTCGGACAGGCAAGCGACGTCTTATATTCATAAAATTGTTCCCAAACCTCTTTTTTACAGAGTTCATCTATCAAAGACACGGGTATTCCTCTTTCTTTTCAGGTAAAAAAATGGAACGCATGAATCCACCCGTTCCATTTTCATATCAACAAAAAGAGAAGATGTTAAATCCATGGAAATTCCATGGATGTACGGGATCGTACGCGAAACGGTTGCCTGCGAAACACTGATTGTAACGCGCCGGATCCGTCACAGGCGCTATGCATTCTCTTTTTTGTTTTCCTTTTCGTTTAGGCTTTTTAACCGTTTAATGCATCACGTGTACGCTTTACAACATAAGCCCTTGTATTCCACCAGCCGTGATGATTGTAGTAAAACCTTGTATAGGGGATCTTCTCCTTTATGCATGTGAATCTGGTATTCTCAGCCTGACTGTTCTCAGACAGCAATTCAACGACCAGAGCCTTACTGCCATCCTTATAAAAAGTGAATACCACTATCTTGCCGTTTCGCTGGCTTTCCTGTTCAACTCTGTATTCAGAAAAATCCTCTTTAAAGATATTTGCAAAATATTCTGTGAATGTGCCGTTATAGTTATACTGATTCTCCTCATCGGGCATCGTCGGTCCCCATGAAAATCCTGATTCCTCATCATTTGTCGCAGCATTTGAAACCGTTGATGCACCTGAAGAGGTGACATTAGAAACACTGCCTGATGAAGCCCTGTTGTCTGGTACAACATCTCCCAGAGCGTCTTTTATTGCTTTACCGGCTGAATCAGCGATCTTCTCACCTATCTGTTTTCCGGCATCTCTCAATAACTTATCCAATAACCCCATGTGACCTTACCCTCCTTACATTTGTGCGTCCAAACAATAGACTTGCTAACATTTTACAGGAATAGAAGTTTACTGACAAGAAATATCTTGTCTTTATATCCTTAAGTGCTAAAATCAATTTAGAGGTGACAGCACATGGAAAAACGTCTGAAAGATTATCTTGCCTACATGGCAGATTTTGTCAGTAAAGAACACAGTGATGAAGAATATTTGCGTGGTTATAAGGATCTTATGATCCAGATAGCATTCTTCCAGCATGAGAGATTCATTCACCTTATCGTTACGGTGACATTTGCCATACTGGCTTTAATGGGTATACTTGCTTCACTGTTTTACCCGCAGATACCCCTGTTGATCCTCACACTTTTGTTCATAGTATTACTGGTTCCATATGTAAGACATTATTACATTTTGGAAAACGGTGTGCAGGAACTTTATAAAAGATACGATACGATAGTCACTCATATAGAAACCAAAGATATATAACAAAAAGCCTGAATCACACTTCAGGCTTTCAGACTGTAGACAAAGTGGTTTTGAGATAACACAATTCTCAAGGCCATTTTTTCTATTTTGAACATGTTAATCCAACAATGGGTTGGAATGTACCTGTATCAGGCCATTCCCAAGCTCCATTCATGCTTGATCTTTG
>JAFZRZ010000060.1 GCA_017619635.1 Lachnospiraceae bacterium
AATATCTAACTCATGGTCAAACCAGACCATTTTTATTAGAATTTTCAGGGTTGCATTGCTGTTTATTTGTCAAAGTTCATATATGTTTTGTCTGTTGACGCAACTCTGATATAATATCATGTGCGTTTTCTCTAGTCAAGAGGTTTTATTTCAATTTGAAAAGGATTTTTATGATATAATGCTTTTGAACGCTAATTTACGGCATTGCAACCGTCAGTTGACAGATTGAAAAGCCCGCTTTATAGATTGCAACTTACGAAAATGTTATTGTCAGATTGTTCGAACAGGTAATATCAAATTGTTTGAAGCGGACAATAGCTTCGGAAAGGGGAATCAGATGATTTTAGCTGATAAGATTATAAATGAAAGAAAAAAGAATGGTTGGTCTCAGGAAGAACTGGCAGATATGCTCGGTGTATCAAGACAATCTGTTTCAAAGTGGGAAGGTGCTCAAAGCATACCCGATCTCCAAAAGATACTAAAGATGGCTGAAATATTCAGTGTAAGCACAGACTACTTATTAAAAGATGAGCTCGAACCTGAAAATCCTGTTGCTATATATAATGAAGAAAATGGATCGGCCACAGCTCTCAGGAGATTATCCCTCGAGGATGCATCCGAATATATAGAACTCAGAAAGAAATATATGCCAAAGATTGCTCTTGGATGTTTCTTATGTATAACTTGTCCTGTTGTTTTGATCTTTCTTGCAGGTTTATCCGACAGTACAGAATTTATATCTGAAACCGCATCTGTCGCCATCGGTCTTTTATGGCTATTCATACAGCTCGCATTTGCGCTGTATATTTTCATTACCAACAGTGGAAAGATGAAAAAATTCTCTTTCCTTGAGGAGGAAGCTTTCGAAACCGAATATGGTGTTGACGGGATGTGCAAAGAAAGACTCGCTGCTTATGAGTCAACATATACTCGCATGCTTACGACGGGTGTTCTTCTTTGTGTTTTAAGTGTAGTTCCTCTTATAATATGTTCCGTACTCGGATTCTCATCATTCGTGATCATATGTATGGTATGTCTCCTTCTCTTATGTGTAGGAATAGCAGTTTTTCTGTTTACCGCATTTTGCTCAATAAACACCTCATACCGCATAATTCTTCAGGAAGGTGATTATGCTCCTTTGATGAAAAGAAAAAATAGTAAGCTTGCTTCTGTCGATAAGATATACTGGCTCTTGATCACATTTATATATCTGGCATTCAGTTTCATAACTCAAAGATGGGATGTAAGCTGGATCATATGGGCAGTGTCCGGAGTTCTGTTTGCGATAATACGTGCCATTGCAAGTGTCATTGTAAAAGCAGATTAATTTATAAAAGAACAAATGAGGTGGTAAGATCATTCTCACCGCCTCATATCATTTCTGTTTTTCATTCTGCCGCTTCATCTGCTGCATCTGTTATCGGATTCTGTACATTTTTAAGCTTATATAGTTTATATATCTGAATCCCAATAAGTATCCCGTTTAAAAGGATCGTACTGAATGAATGTATCAGCACTCCGTATATCACAAACAATGCTGCTCCTACAAGATCAAATACCCTTATCTTGAATTCACCGTTTCTGGTAAAAGCAAGTACTATAAATGATGTTGCTATGATACCTATCAATTCGTAGTTCATCTTATATATTCTCCGATACGTTGTTTACAATCTGATCTTTCCAGTTTAATACAAGTTCGATAACATCCAGCTTCCTGAGACCTGTCAGCAATTCACTTTCCGATACTTCCCTGCATATGGTGGCTCCGACATTGCCAAGATATCCAAGTTCAGCTGCGGCAACAACCACGTGGAATATGATGATCGCCACCAAAACACCAAGAACGGCTCCTAAAATTTTATCTACTACACCGATTACCGGCAGCTCTGCGACAAGTTTGATCGATTTTATCACCACCTTGAGAATACTGTATACTATTCCCAAAATGATCAGTATTATCGCAGACAATATTGCATTCTTGGTCTCGCCCTTTGAATAAGCCGAAAAGATCCTTATAAAGACTCCGAGCATTATTATAGCTACCGCCAATGCGACAAATCCCGCAAGACTGTCCGCTAACCCTTTACTCCCTCCTATATACAATCCCAGCAACAGGACCAATGCCGTAACGGCAAGTGTGATGCTTATATTCATTCAAATCTAACCGTGTCTATAGACATTTCCTTTACAAATAAATATTTCTTTGCAGAATCCGTAGTTGCAATGAAAAGAACCGGATCCTCAAAAAGATCGTTGTATTTCTCATTTCCGTCAGTATCGACTATTATACATTGTCCTTCATTATATATAAGAACCTGCCCGTTACTGACCAGTATATCTTTAAAATCCATGTTATACCGATACGATCCGGTCTTTCTGCCTTTTGTATCGTATATATCTATCCTGTACTTGTCTTCACCCGAAGAATCATATCCGACAAGACATACATTATTCTTCCCGTAATATACTCCAAGGATACTGTCACTCAAAAGTATATCAGCAGTGCTCTTGGGTATCTTAGATCCTTCATAGAACATGAGTCTGTTATCGGCAAGCGCCATCAAAGTGTCTGCATCCATGAAATCCACTGTCGGCACTACCGCATCGGGATATTCATAACTGCTCACTATCCTGTCAGTCACATTCTCACCAACTCCGCCAAAGTTATAAAATGTAACACCGCTCTTCATTACATCGCTGTCAACATGAAGATAGCTGACTGCCATGACTTCACCTGAGATCGCTACACATAACGGATATCCTGTCTTTGACATGGTGGCTTTGATCTCAACGATCTTTTCGCCTTTGACATTATAAACGTTTACCCACGAATTGGTAGAATCCTCAAGTATTGCCGCTATAAGACCTTCCTTCGACACACTGAAATCCCTGATAGGTAAAGTCGTATCTATCTCATTTACCGTGCCGACACTGTCAACAACATATATCTTATGCCCGTCGTAGTCTCCAACTCCGATATACTCTGAACTTCTCTTGAGCATAGGGTTTTGCATCTCATAGGTCATGTTCCAGATCATGTTTCCTTTTTCATTGATGCAGCTGACACCATCCTTACTGTAAACGATTATACTTCCGTAATTGTTCACGTATGAGTTTGTCTCTATACTCACACGGTCTACAGAGTTGGTGACAGTGATCTTTGTATAAAGCCTGTTCTTATAATAAACGAGCAAAAAAGTCACTATAAGAACAATGACCGAAACGCAAACCAGCACCACCACAATGTTTCTTAGTTTGTGGAGGTGCAGCTTCTGCGAAAAATTCATATTCTCCTGATCTGAGTCCTCTCCTTTGGAGGGAAATCTGCTGATCGTTGCCATATAAAGCGCCTTTTAGATAACAAATTTATAAATCGTTGTGGTCTTGCAGTCATGTCCGGGACCAAAAACAGCCTGAGGGAATTCAGGATGATTTATATGATCCGGATAGTACTGCGTTTCTAAACAAAGGCCGTAATTCTTCTGATAAACCTTACCATCCTTACCCTTTGTATCATTTACATAGTTACCTGAATAGAACTGTATACCGGGAAGGTCACTGTAAACCTCCATGATAAGTCCACTCTCAGGCTCCCTTACTTCAGCCACCTTCTGAATGCTACCTGTCCATTTATCTATACAATAGTTATGATCATAACCATTAACAAGTGCCATTATGGGATTTGTGATATCGTTATCCTTTCTAATAGGCTTCATGATAGTGAAGTCAAGAGGAGTTCCTGCCACCTCTGCGATCTCACCTGTAGGGATACCACCATCATCAGGCATCGTAAATGTCTTCGCCTTAAGCCACAACTCATGATCAAGAATATCTCCCCTTCCATGACCTTTAAGATTGAAATATGTGTGGTTAGTCATGTTGATTATGGTATTCTTGTCACTGGTTCCGGTGTAATCTATTTTTATCTCATTTGATTCTGTAAGTGTATATGTTACTGTCAGAACTCGTTTTCCCGGAAGCCCATACTCTCCGTCATCAAGTTTCGCTTCAAACTTTACACTGTTATCTCCACATTTTGCCTTCCAGAGTCTCTTGTTCATACCTGTTTCAAATGCGGTGTGAAGATTGTTTTTTCCGTCATTAACTTCCATCTTGTACTCAACACCGTCTATAGTGAGCTTGGCATCTCCGATACGGTTCGCATTGGGTGCTATGGTAGAACCAAGATATGTGTCGTTTATGCTGTAAACTTCCATATCCGGACATGTGAGTGCAACATCAATCTTTGTTCCGTCCTTCATGGGAACATATATCCTGTGGAGGATCGCACCAAAATCTAACAGATGGATAGCCATTCCGTTACTGTTCTCAATGATGTACTCTGTTACATCTTTTCCGTCTTTTGTAGTGCCAAATAATCTTGTATTCATGTTCTCCTCCTTAAATGTTTATCAGACTTCTGTTCTTCCTTCCAATGCACGAAGAAGTGTGACCTCATCGATGCATTCCAAATCTCCACCTACGGGCACTCCGCTTGCTATCCTTGTTACCCTGACTCCCGAAGGTTTTATCAGCTTGCTTATATACATTGCAGTTGTCTCACCTTCAAGACTTGAATTGGTGGCGATTATGACTTCTTTTATATCATCACCTTTTAATCGTTCTATCAGTTCTTTGAGTTTTATATCTCCGGGCCCTACACCTATCATTGGCGATATGGCACCATGAAGTACATGATAAACACCTGTGTATTTTCCCGTTTTTTCGTATGCCGCAAGATCTCTCACATTTTCGACAACCATGATGGTTCCATGATCTCTGTTCTCATTTGCGCATACAGGACAGATATCGCTGTCTGTAAGAGTGTAGCATTCTTTGCAGTACCTTACAGTCTTTTTAGCTTCCACTATCGTGTTAGCCAGACGCTCAACCCTTGCCTCCGGCATATTTATAAGATGAAAAGCAAGTCTTCCCGCTGATTTCTCTCCTATCCCCGGCAGAGTACTCAACTCACTGATTAACTTGTTGATCGGTCCGCTGTACAGATCCATCAGAAACCGAATCCTCCCAATCCGCCAAGTCCGCCGGTCATCTTGCTCATGGCTGCCTCGCTGGCTTCATCAACCTGAGCAAATGCTTCATTGATCGCAGCTATTATACTCTCCTGTAATGTCTCGACATCATCGGGATCAACTATATCCTTGTCAAGAGTAAGGCTCTTTATCACTTTTTTACCACTGACAACAACCTCAACAGCTCCGCCACCTGCTTTTGCGCTGAACTCACTCTCATCAAGATTCTTCTGGTTTTCTTCCATCTGACGCTGCATGCGCTGTGCCTGCTTCATCAGATTATTCATGTTTCCGGGCATTCCCATTCCGCCCGGGTATCCGCCTCTTTTAGCCATTATACTTTAGTCCTCCTCAACTATCATAGTATTTATCCCCGCCATTTTAAGTATATCGGGATACACTGAATCTATCTCATCGTGGTTACCCGCTTTTTGGATCTCTATATCTATTTCTTTTTCTATAACAGAGCTTATGACCGATCTTATGTTGTCTTTGACATCATCATCCAGCAGTCTGTCACAGGCAGGTTCATCCGCAGGCAACAGTATTAGAAGTTTGTTATCTGCTGATAAAGACACGGAAACCTTATTCATAAGATGTCTGTCCAGACCTTCGAAATTCCCTATGATCTGTCTCCATCTGTTCACAACATTCTGTATATCTTCAGGTAAAGCCTGTGGCAACTTTGCCTTTACAGCTGTGTCTGTATGTTTAACCTGTTCCGGCTGTGAAGAAACTGGAGCATATGCAACACCCTTCTCAACCTGTTCTTCAAGGTTTCTGATCCTGTCGATCACTGTATCATCATTGGCTTCCATCTGAGGTCTGCATAACTTTATCAGTGCTATCTCTGTAAGTATCCTCTTTTGAGAAGCATACCTGATACTGCTAGACAACTCAGAAAATATCCTGATAAACCGAATGATCCTGTCAGTATCACACATATTTGCTTCTTCCATAAGCCTGTTTCTGCTGTCAGTCGAGACATCCAGCACCTCTTCAGCATTGTCCGAAGTCTTAACTATAAGAAGATTCCTGAGATACCACGTAAAGTCAGTGATGAACTGAGTGAGTTCTCTTCCCTGTATTACGATCTCTTCAAGAGTTTTTATACAACCCGTGACATCTCTTTCAAGAACAGCTCTTAAAAGTCTGCTGAATACCTCGGTGTCCACGGCACCTAAAACATCCAGAGCATTGTCATATGTAAGTGTCTTGCCATAATGAAATGCTATGCACTGGTCAAGAAGCGATAAGGCATCTCTCATTGATCCGTCTGCAGTTCTTGCAATGTACCTTAAAGCTTTTGGCTCAACATCAACACCCTCTTTGGATGTGATTTCCTCAAGCCTGTCAGCTATCGTATCTATGGATATCCTCTTAAAATCGTATCTCTGACATCTCGAAAGGATCGTTATTGGTATCTTATGAACCTCTGTGGTGGCCAGTATGAATATACAATAAGTCGGTGGTTCCTCCAATGTCTTTAACAATGCATTGAAAGCATTGGTCGAGAGCATATGGACCTCGTCTATTATATATACCCTGTACTTTCCCTCTGAAGGAGAATAGGAAACCGCCTCTATGATGTTTCTGACATCCTCCACACCGTTGTTTGATGCAGCATCCATCTCAACCACATCCATGCTCGCTCCCGCCGCGATCCTTTTGCAGGAGGCACACTCTCCGCACGGACTGCCGTCTTTTGGATTCTCACAGTTTACGGTCTTCGCGAACAGTTTCGCGATAGATGTCTTACCGGTTCCTCTGGTCCCGCAAAACAGATAAGCATGTCCGATACGTCCGGACACGACCTGATTTTTCAGGGTTGTCACTATATGATCCTGACCTTTGACCTCATCAAAAGTATCAGGTCTGAATTTTCTGTATAAAGCTACATATGACATATCAAATCTTTCTGAATAGGTACGCTTAATCTCCGAAGCTTATGCCCAACATCTTTGCCTCTTTGATGATAGCCGCATCCGGATCGAGCATCTTAAGCTTGCCGGCCACATCCTCAAGGGGAACCTTAACTATCTCTCTGTTCTTGTAGCCAACCATGAATCCATACTCGTCCTCAAGTATGAGTTTGCCTGCTTCAGCTCCCAGTCTGCTCGCAAACACTCTGTCATAAGGACATGGGCTTCCGCCTCTTTGCATGTGACCCGGGACTGTGACTCTTACTTCCTGGCCTGTCTTCTGCTGAATAAGATCCGCAACCTCATAACTTACAGAAGGCTGTTTCCTGTTTGCAAGCTTCTTCTGATATTCTTTCTTTGAAAGCTTAGCATCTTCCTTGCTGATAGCACCTTCGGCAACTGCTATGATCGTGAATCTGTTTCCGTTCTTTAATCTCTGTTCAACCTTTTCTGCTATCTTGTCTATATCGAATGGTATCTCAGGGATAAGAATGATATCTGCTCCACCTGCCATACCGGCATTCAGCGTAAGATATCCGACCTTATGTCCCATTACCTCTATAACAAAAACTCTTCCGTGAGAAGCTGCGGTAGTATGTATACAGTCTATGACCGAAGTTGCAAGATCAACCGCCGACTGGAAACCGAATGTCATGTCCGTACCATAAAGATCATTATCGATAGTCTTTGGCAGTGTTATAACATTTAGTCCTTCCTGTCTCAAAAGATTGGCTGTCTTATGTGTTCCGTTTCCTCCGAGTATAACAAGACAATCAAGCTTTAACTTGTAGTAGTTCTGCTTCATTGCCTCGACCTTGTCCAATCCGTTCTCATCTGGTTCCCTTATGGTCTTGAACGGAACCCTGCTGCTTCCAAGGATTGTTCCGCCGATGGTAAGGATACCGGAAAAATCCCTTCCCGTAAGCATCTTGAAGTCACCGTATATCAAACCTTTATATCCATTGAGAAATCCATAGATCTCAACTTCCTGTCCGCTGTTGCAAATAGACTTAACCACGCCGCGCATTGCCGCATTGAGTGCCTGGCAATCACCGCCGCTTGTCAACATACCGATTCTCTTCATACGCTTCTCCTTTCCATAACAAAAACCAATAAAAATTATAGCAAAAAAAGCTTGTTTTCACAATGGTAACAGAGTGTGTCTTTACCGCCTGATATCTCCTTTTTTATCCGATAACCAGCTGCTTAAAGACATCTCCTCTTTCCTCAAAGTTTTTGAAATATCCGTATGAAGCGGCTGCCGGTGAAAGAATAACAGCTTCCCCCTCTTTAGTGATCTTTTTTGCAAGACCAACCGCTTCTTCAAGATCGTTAGTACAGTAAACACCACTACTGTCAGCTAACTCATCCATGATACGTTTTCCTGTCTCGTACATAAGTATATAGTTATACTCCCTGTGACCTGCTATAAATTCCTCCAGGATATCATAGTCTATACCTCTGTCCATACCGCCAATAAGTAAGGTCTTGGCATTTTTCAGACTGGTTGCAGCACTGATGGTAGCCTGAGGTATCGTTGATATGGAGTCATCATAATATTCAACACCATCAACCGTCGCTATGAGTTCTAGTCTGTGGGCAAGGCCCTTAAATGTTTTAAGTGCCTCTTTTACTTTTTGAGGATCACATCCAAACTGTTCTGTTGCGATCCTGTATACAAACTCTGCATTAAACCTGTTATGAACTCCCTGAATGCTCAGAACATGATCATAGTTTTTTGTTGAAGAGATAACTGTTTTAACTGCTTTCGTATCAAATAAAGGCACATTGTCCCCAACATAGAACGCATCATTTTGAGACTGATAGGCTGCCACATGCGTCTTGGCCGTAAAATACCTATCCATCGTATGATAATAATCCAGATGGTCCTCAAACAGATTTAAAAACACAGCTATATGTGGTGAAACAGTAAGATGTGCCAGCTGATGACATGACAGTTCATATACCACTATCGTATCTTTTCCTATATGATCAAAATAATCCAGACACGGCAGGCCTATGTTACCCATAAGGAGAGTCTCCCTGCCACTGCATGCATTCAAAACAGTGTAAAGCAGACTCGATGTGGTGCTCTTTCCCTTTGTACCCGTTATACCTATAGTCTGGGAGCCATACTCCTCCATGAACACCTGCGTCTGGGAAGTATACTTTGGATTCTCCTCTTCCATAACTATACCGGGACTTTTGAAGATATAGTCATAGTTGTCCTCATCTATATCCTCTCTCTTTCCCTCAAATATATCTATACTCGCAGGTTTACAGCATCTTTTTAGAAACGCCTCGGTAGACTTGCCTTCCCTGCCATATCCCCATACAAGTATTCTTTTATCAGTAAATCTGTCAGTGACCGACATATCAAATCTCCTGTACATGAAACCTCGGCTCACTGACAGAATCCGAAAACGAACCGAGGTTATACTATCTATAATTCTTTTATCGCCGATGATACGACATTAACAAACTGATCCGGAACATGATGTTCATCATTCCACTCATTTAACAGATCTTTTAATTCCTCGCCAGCCCTGTCTATTGCTTCCGCATATCTGTCTGTCAGAAGGCTCACTCCGCCCTGCTCTCTGAAGTATCTCATGCATGTCTGGACTTCTCGTCTGGTCCCCACGCATTCGAAAGGTTTATTCTCATCTATTCCCATGAGTTCCCTGAAATCCTTATCCAGAGACTCCTTATTAAGGAGGTTTTCTCCAAAGATATCTGTAAGTTCATCCTGTGATAAAAAAGGACTTAAGATTATATATACAAACAGACACTTCGGACAGTTACAACACCATATCCCCTGCTTGCTTCCGGCATTACAGCTCCTAAAAGCCTTATGATATGCTTTGTGTTTTGAAAATAGTGCTGCTATCTGTATCTCTGTAAGTGGCCTTAAAAGACTGAAATAATGTATATCCGAATCAATGACTGACTTAAGATACTCATCAAAATCTTCTTCAAATTCATAAGACTTGGAGTACTGATGATTTACAAACGAATCCTTTACCGTGGATTCATTTGCACTGTTCTCGTTGGAAAGCGCGATGTACCTTATCCCCGTCAGATAGGCAGTTATAACAGTTGACCATGCAACTACTGCAGAAAATGGGATATGACCATTTAAAAAACCAAGCTCATTCATTTCAAGGATACCCTTGTCGAGTATTCGCTTTACTCTGTAATCGGCCTTCTTGTTCTCACAGATATCTATCACGTTTCTTGTGGTCTCATTGCCGTTTATACTGTAAGTTGTGATATCCTCATCACTGAGTAGCTCAAGAGAAACCACAGAATCCTTGCCGCCTCCTACCGGTACAAGACATCCATTGTATGAAGCTGCATCATGGATCGGAACTGTTTTGATATCCGGATCACGTTCTATACCTGTCGCAGGATCAATGCACCTTATCATAAGCAACTCTTCTTCAGTCACGTCAATACCGTTTCGATACATGAACTCGCCAAGTCCGTTATAAAAAAGCTTTCTCCACCATGATATCTGATCCGGGCTCAGACTTCCGCATTCGACCTCAACAACTTTGGGACACACACATTTATAGTAGCTGATCGCCTCAACCATACCAAGATTGAACACCAGCTCTTTTAGTATCGGATCATTTTCAGCTATATCTCTTGTGCCGGCCGGAAACTCCCACCTGGTCTTAAACTCTCTGAGTCTCGGAATGGAATAGTACAGATATACCTTGTATACTCCATCCTCTTTCTCTATTGAATAGTCCTTGAATACAAAACTTCCGTATTCTGATCTAAAATCTTCAAACTTGCTCATAAATATCCTTCGATCACACCTGCGTGTTTACTCCGTTGAGGTTGACATGCTCATTCTCATCCATGGGTATCATAAGATACTTCTGATCTCCCAGGATCTGACTCTTGATCTTTGAAGCCTTATCCGGCTTAACTCTGACCACCACATCATAAGTCTTAAGATCCTCTATATATGTAGCCGCTTCTGAAAGCTGTTTATCTTTCTCCACGATCTCAGTTTTTAGTGTATTTACCTCTTTTACCAGTTCCTGTTCTTTTTTGACCTTTGCATTTGCTTCCAATGCCTTATTGTCTATAAGGTTTGCAACAGGAGGCATCTCATCGCCAAATGTTTCTTTTACAGTCTCGCTGACCTTCTTTGCTACAACAGCATCCATTCCCTGTTCAACGAGAGCCTCTTCTATATCTTCTCCTGTTAAGACTATTTCAGCCAGCTGTGCGTCCGTCATCTCTTCCGATGTGTCGATCTTGTCATTCAGACACTCCTGAACTCCGATAAGTGCTTTCTCTCCAATCTCCTCATCGGGTCCAAAAGCTTTCTTTACTATCGCATGGAAAGTCTGCTTCTGTTCGGTCGCAGTTAACTTTGGTCCGCAGCCAAGAACATCAGACACGAACTCAGGATGCGAATCCTTTGCATCTCTGACAAAATAATCAACTTTATGGATATCGGCACTCGAATCACTGAACGCAGGGAACAAAAATCCCAGATCAGGTACGCCTACCACCCAGTCTCTGATACGTGCTCCTATCCTGTTCTCTTCCTTACGATATCCAAGTCCCGGTTTAGACAGTGCCACCGGACATATGGATACCAAAAGATACTCATATACCTCTTCAGACTCATCCAGTTTTTGTTTATCTGATGTGCGGCTGATGATATCATATGAGTCATGAAATACAAGGATAAGATAATTCCCGACATACTGATAGTTGTCTATTATAAGATCATATAATCTGTCCAAAAGTTCCTCATTGTCCAGGTTGCTGGATCTTAAACCATACAAAAACTGCTGCTTTCCTCCCGGTGCCTCTTCGTCCAAAGGAAAGTCAAGTTCCAGGATGTTGTTGCCTATGGTACCTGCCATAGTCTTCTTTGCTATTTCAAGGAATTTGTAAAATTCCTCCTCGTCAAGATTAAGAAAACTCTCATTGAGCTTTAACACCTTTTCTCTGCTCGCATCCACATAACAGCCTGCCATACGGCTTATCGTGCAACTCTCCTTTTTGAATCTTCTCTTTAGTTCCATCACATCTTTTTTGTTCATGCTTTAATACTACTCCTGTTTATTAACTTCTAAAGCCGGCTTTTATATCTGATACATCCTGCTTGGTGGCTTCATATCCTACACAAAACCTCACCTTTTCATATATCTTTGTTGCAGCCGTTATATCATGTCCTTTGTAATCAAAAACTTCTTTTTTGTTCTCATCAGGCGTTTTTGTCTCTCTTACATCCGCGCCTTTATGTTTATAAGAAAGCAGTCCCTTTTTATATATATGCCTTACCTTCTCGGCATTAGTTTTGAAAAAACCCCTTCTTTTATCTTCTTTTGTATCAGCTCTTGTAAGTCTTTCTCTTACTTCATTCTTTACTCTGTAACTTCTGTGACTTCGTATTCTCTTTGTCCTGTTACCCGACATCATTCCAATGATCCCGATCACACACTTTATTATAAAATATATGATAAGAACAGCTATCAGAACCGTCATTAATGCTTCAAATATCTGAAGGAGCTGTGCCCAGATACTGTCACCCATCTCGGGGAGGTCCGGCATTACCTGTCTTTGTCTGTTTTGTGACATGCTTCCCTCATCTGAAGTAACATAATAAGATATGAAATCCCAAAACTTTTTAAGAAGACGGTAAATGATCTCATTTATCTTACGGATAAGAGGATCCGATCTTACAAATGCCATAAGTAAAACAGCCAGTATTATTATACCTGTCGCTATTAAGGCATTATTCCTGAAAAGCTCCCTTACAGGCATATCTTCCGTCAGCTGTCCCGATCTGCTGAGTTCATAGAAGTTTGCTATCAGCATCCTTACAAGCAGAAGAGCCGCGAACATTATACCCATGTTAAAGATCGTTTTTGAATATCCGAACTCAAACTCACCCGTGCTCAAAAAAAATGCCAATAAGACAATAAATCCTGTTCCCCAGTATATATCTGGTGTGCTTTCAACACCATTGAACCAGTTATATATATCAAATATAAAAAACAGAATCGCAACAAATACAAGCTTGACCTTGCACATCACATCCAGCGGAGGAAGTATACACAATGCGATCATAACAACATGAAGTATCACATATAGATACATTCTGTTGATCTTTTCTCTTATCAGATATGATACAAACACAACCAGCCCCATTCCGATATACTCAGATGGTCTTATCACAAACCGCATACCTGAACTGAGCGTCATGTCAAAGCTCATTATCAAAAAGTAGAGCAATATGAGATTTATCATATCAAGATATATAGGAAATCTCTTAGTTGTCATGTTCTATACCAGCCATCCTGTAAATTCGGATGTGTTAAACTCTTCCTCAATGCCTGTCAGTTTATATTCAGGTATTATGAAATGTATGCTGTATCCTGCGGTTCTTAACGCTTCATACCTATCTATCAGATCGCGCTTTCTGTAATTGGATACGATCACATATTCCACAGGTTCTTTGCTTGCCGTGACTCTTTCGTCAAGTAGTTTTAAAAATGAGGCGGGAGCCTGTGCGGTGTTAAGTCTTGCAAGTGCGATCTCTATCGTCCTTATATGTGCCATATCAGCACCTGCATCTATGGCGGGACAATCCATTTGTAAAGGACTGCCATCAACGTGACCTCTCCTGCCTGCCCTGTCTGAATGATCCACATCTACAGACGCATCAATCCCGTTAGTATACATTGCTGTCGGGATATGTCCCGTCACATAGTAAGCTGCCATATGAGCAACGATACGGATAGCCCACTCAATAACATCTTCCGCATGCTGCATGCTGTTTGCCTCGACATTTAACAGTAAAACCACCTTTTTTGAAAATGTGGTATTATATGTATTCACCTTAAGAGATCCGTGTCTTGCAGTTGTTTTCCAGTTGATGCTATGCATACTGTCATACGGTTGATAATCTCTTATGCCCGCAAATGTAAACGGATCCTCATTTATATGAAGATTTTTCTCTATATCACCCAGGAGATCATTAACGTTGGTCGGGATATCCTCATGAGTGATATGTGCAGGCAATACGCTTACAGACGCCTCATGGACTCTGGTGTCAATCATCTTGTTATCCACAAAAAAAGACCGGCATATGATATCCATGTTTTCCATGTGGAAATAACCCCTGTGACTGCAAACAAAAGGATATGTCCTTGTGATCTTCTGAAGGGGCATAACAGTAAAGAACTCGTTTCGATAATAACGGTCTGTTACCTTCGTATTCTCCTGTCTTTCAAACAAAAAAGTCCTTGTAATGGAAAACTTCACCTGTAGTATCGGCAAGGGAAGATACTTTCTGTTGATGATGACCTCTTCTAACTGATTCTCCTCACCCTCATACAGAATCTCCCTGTCAAAGGAAATGGAAACATCAAGATTCTTGTTCCACAGTCTTTTATATACAGCAGCCTGAAGAAAATAGATCACACCCGCAAGGACAAATGCGATCAGTAGTTTCATTTAAGTTCCTCACCCGGTACCTTTATCTGTTCCAACATACTCCTTACTATCTGAACCTTTCCTTCATAATCTGTAGCAGAATGGAAAAGCATTCTGTGTGTGAGAACAGGTATCGCAAGACCTTTGATATCTTCAGGTGTCACATAATCCCTTCCTTCGCTAAGGGCATGAGCCTTTGCAACATTCTGCAAAGACAATGCAGCTCTGGGACTGGCTCCGATAAGGATTGCCTGATTCTTTCTTGTTGCCTGTACAATGTCTACTATATATTTGACCAGCTCTTCGCTTATCTTCACCTTACAGCTCATTGCCTTCATATCCGCTATATCTTCTTTGGACAATACAGGTTTTATATCGCTTAAAGGATCACTTTCTTCAAATCTTGTCAGCATCTTTGCTTCATCTTCAGGAGTAGGAAATCCCATGGAAAGCTGCATGGTAAATCTGTCAAGCTGGGCTTCCGGAAGCGGAAAAGTACCGGCTGTCTCAATAGGATTCTGTGTCGCTATTACTATAAAAGGCTCTCCAAGTGATCTGCTGACACCGTCTACCGTGACCTGTCCTTCCTGCATGGCTTCAAGTAGTGCCGACTGTGTTCTGGGCGTTGCTCTGTTGATCTCATCCGCAAGGAGCACGTTTGTCATTATAGGTCCTTCCACAAATGTGAACGCATCCTCTTTCTGACTGTATATATTAAGTCCTGTGATATCCGCAGGAAGCAGATCTGGTGTAAACTGTATCCTTGAAAAATCCCCGTCTATAGACATGGCAACCGTTTTTGCCAGAGTTGTCTTTCCTGTTCCGGGAGTATCCTCAAGCAGAACATGTCCTCCTGCAAGCATGGTCGTTATCACCATATCTATGGTATACTCATTGCCTATTATGACTTTTTTGATATTCTCCTTTAGAGAATCCAGACATTTCTTTGCTTCTTCTGTAGTTTTTACCGACATTTCTCTCCAGCCTTTCTTCTAAGAGGCATCAAACCGCATTTTTGCTACCTGTTAAGTATACCACATATGCTACTGTTGTTGTTGCATGGTTTTCTTATACTCACGTGGCGAAAACCTGTAAAACTTCTTGAATGTCTCAGCCATATAGCTGGCATTTGAAAACCCGGTAAGTTCTGCGATCTCGCTCATTGACATATCGCCGGACTGAAGCAGATCCGCCACCTTCCTTGTCCTGAAATGCATGATATATTCTATCGGAGTCATATTGGTGTACTTATTGAATATAGAATTACATAGCGATTTGCTGACTCCGCCTGCACCTGCGACCTCGTTTAATGTGATGTTGTTCATGTAGTTTTTATCCACATAGTTCATCATGGATTTCAAAACCTCATTATGAACATCCTGGTTATACTGTACATCCGTCGAGAAATCACCTGATTCACTTATACGGTTCATGATGATCTCCCAAATCTCAAAGAATATCTTTGTTATTAGAAACTCATTACCAAATGCTTTTCTCTGAAGTTCAAACATGAGCTCCTGTATCAATAAAGCATCCCTGTCACCATTCTTAAAGTGTATATATGGAACCTTCTTATTGGATATGACCGGGAGTACAGCCTTTGCTTCAACCGCAAAATTGGAACACAGTATCCTTGGATGAAGAACAGCTATTATATATCTGCCCTCTCTTGGAGGTATCGCATACGAATAATGCAGCTGATCTGAATTGATGAATATCGTGTCACCCTTTTCCAGAAAAATATTTGTTCCGTTGACGGAATACCCCATACACGATGAATGAACACTTATAAGTTCAATGTCTTTATGGAAATGCGGAACCCTCTCCCACGTGCATCCTCCGTAAACATATCCGTCATAGATATATGAGGGAAATGATGCATCATCATAGTTGATCATCTCCGATCCGTCGTCTCTTGTTCTAACCAGTCCTCTGTACTCTTTTATCACTATTTTCCACGCCTCATACAATATTGTTATAAAATCTGCGAATTTTACTACTATTTTTCTTTTTTCATCCCGAGTATAATCCAAATCACAACAAAATTCAAGAGGAGGAGAGATTATGACAGATTACGCAATCGAAATGAACGGTGTTGTAAAAGAGTTCAAGGTACTCAACCGTCGAGAAGGATTAAAAGGAAGCTTACTGGATCTTTTTTCGAGAGACTATCGTACTGTGACAGCAGTGGACAATATATCGGTAAAGATCCCAAAAGGACAGATAGTGGGATACCTCGGACCCAACGGTGCCGGCAAATCAACCACGATCAAGATGATGACAGGCGTTTTGGAGCCGACTAGGGGTGACATCATCGTAAATGGAAACATACCTTATAAAAACAGAGCGAAAAACGCCGAGAACATAGGCGTCGTATTCGGTCAGAGAAGCCAGCTTTGGTGGTCGCTTCCGCTGATAGAATCTTTCAAGCTTTTAAAAGATATTTATCTTATACCTGATAAAGAATATGAGGATATGATGGCTCTTTACGAAAGCCTGGTGGATATGGAACCCATATTACATAAAACTGTTCGTCAAATGTCTTTGGGACAGCGAACATTAAGTGACATACTGGCAGCATTCCTACATAACCCCAAGATAGTTTTCCTGGATGAACCAACTATCGGGCTTGATGTTTCCATGAAAGCAAAGATACGTGAACTCATCAAGGAGCTTAACAGACAAAAGAACACAACAGTAATCCTGACCACACATGATATGGGCGATGTGGATGCCCTTTGTGAAAGGATAGTTATCATAGACCACGGTAAGATGATCTACGATAACGATATGGAACACCTTAAGAGCTATTTCGGTTCATACAGAACCCTTAAGTTGAGACTTCCCGGAGATGTATGGGAAGAGACTCTCATAGATGAATCAAAAACCGATGTGATGAGTGTCATCTCAGAGCATCAGAAAAAAGGAAAGATCCTTGATATCAAACTTGAAGAGATCTCAACAGAGGAAGTCATCAAGAAGATCTATGAGGGTGAAGCAGTCGAGGAAAGCGCTTCCAAGATTCAAGCCATATACCCAAAAGACTCAGCTAACCCTCACGCAGTGTAAACAGCGTACATTTTTAAAGAAAGGATTAAAACAGTGAGGATAAAGAAATATATTTCACTGACACGTGCAGGTATCATACAGGAACTTTCCTTCAGGCTCGGTACCTTCGTAACGGTTTTGGGAAACCTGATATACCTTACACTGGTCTATTATCTCTGGAAATCGATATATGCATCTTCAGGTTCCGATATCGTAAACGGCATGACATTTACAGACACGATAATATATCTGGTGCTCGCAACCGCACTTTTTAATTTCCTGGAAATGTATATCGTTTGGAACATGAGCAGATCCATACAATCCGGGGCGATAATACTGGATCTGTTAAAACCCATGAACTACAGAAGACTGATGTTCTTTAATTTCTTCGGTAACAACGTGATGACGTTTTTTCTCACGTTCCTGCCGACATTCATAGTCGTTTATTTCGTAACAAACGGTGCCATACATATAGGTATAAACATCATACTGTTTGTTATCTCGGTTGTACTTGCTCTGATGGTCAACTTCAACATAGAGATGCTGGTAGCGACCATATGTCTCTACACGGAATCAACATGGGGAATAAACATAGTAAAAGAAAGCATCGTCCTGTTGCTGAGCGGTGCGACCATTCCTCTGGTATTCTTTCCGGAAAGACTTAGAAACTTTGTAGAATGGCTGCCATTCAGATGCATATATGATACTCCGCTTAACATACTTCTGATGAAAGATGGATATACCCTTAACTCAGGAATATGGACAATGCTTGCCATCCAGGCTGCATGGTTTGTGATACTGTCTTTGGCAGCAACCGCTTTTTGGAACTTCTCGGTAAGAAGAATAACCGTGAATGGGGGGTGATAATATGAACAACACTTTATCAGTAAGACCCAAAAGAGGATTCAGATTTTATGCTCATATATACCGCAAAGTCTTAGTTCAGGATCTTAAGAGCAAGATGAGCTACAGAGCTGACTTTATCATATCAACCTTCGGTATGATACTGACCAACGTTGTCGGTTTTATGTCATTTTATATATTGTTTAAGAACTTTCCGTCGATAAACGGATGGAATTATCATGAGATGCTGTTTTTATACGGCTTTTCACTGATAGCCCTTACACCCCTTCAGTGTCTTTTTGACAACAACTGGAGTTTAAGATATGCGGTCGAATCAGGAGATTTCATAAAATATTGTTTCCGGCCGATCAACATATTTTTCTACTTCATCTCTGAAGTATTTGATGTAAAGGGATTGGGACAGTTGGCATTTGGTATTGTTTTGCTGGCATATTCATGGTCACATCTGGGTATTCCCGTAACTGTTGTGACCATGGTCCAGCTGATACTTTTATTAATAACCGCATCACTGTTCATGATAGCTATCATGAATGCCGCGGCAGCTACATGTTTCTGGATCTTAAGATCCGGTTACGTCATGATACTGATGTTCAGATTCAAAGATTATGCCAGATATCCGGCCAGTATCTTTGACGGAATATTCAAAGTGATATTTACATTTGTCATACCTATAGCCTTTATAGCATACTATCCGGGACTTGTTATATTGAGACCTGACGAGATACCGCTATTATCAAAACTGTCACCGTTATTTGGTATCCTGTTTTTCTGGCTAAGTTACAAATTCTGGATGCTTGGTGCAAGAAGATATGACGGAACGGGATCATGACATGGTATTTGTAAAAGGGGAATCAAAGATTTACACCAAAAGGAGAAGAAATAATGAATTACGATATAAGTCCTGTCACGATAGATGACTATGATGCATTATATGATTTATGGTGCAACAGCGAACAGTCAAAAAGAGCTCTTAATCCTGTTGACGATACGAAAGAAGGAATAGAACGTTATTTAAAACGTAACCCCACAACATGCTTCAAAGCATGCCCCACAGATTCTTCCAGGATAATAGGTGTGATCTTAACAGGTCACGACGGACGCCGTGCCATCATTCATCACATGTGCGTTCATGAGGATCACCGCCGTGAAGGAATAGCGCATGCCCTGGTTCAAAAAGCTGAGGAAGCACTAAAAAAAGAGGGTATAAATAAGATCTTTGGTCTTGTCTTTAAAGATAACGATATAGCAAATGCTTTCTGGGAGAAACAGGGATATTCACTCAGGACAAACCTAAACTACAGGAATAAAAGTTTGAATTCCAACGTGCCTCAGGGAGAATAGAAAAATCTTAATAAAATCGAGTAGGAGGGAGTGATTAGCTCCCGTCCTCTCACAGCACCGTACGTACCGTTCGGTATACGGCGCCTTCAATAGTTGACGTGCACAGACTGATAGGCTGTGGCTAAATCATAGAAGCCACTGTTTATCAGTCTTTC
>JAFZRZ010000061.1 GCA_017619635.1 Lachnospiraceae bacterium
AATCGTTCAGTATCTGCAGATCTTCCATGAGAGATACCATCTCTTCCTGTTTTTCCAGTATCCCTATCAGCTCCTCCAGATTTTCTACCTGTGATGATCTTAGTAAATCGTTCATATATATCCCTCGCTTTCGTGATGATGCGCTGCGACAGTTCACTAAACTGTTCAGCTATCTTTTGTCGTATCTGATTCCTTAGTCTTATGGAACGGTTCATCTCGCACCGGTCAGATATCTTTCCTTCTTTTTCAATCTTTCTTGCAGTCACTCCTTCGTGTATCGTCGGCTCCATATCTATCCCCCGTCTCTCATAGGAACGGTGGTCTATACGAAGCTCGGGTGGGAGATAAGTGTTGCAGTGCTCAGCCCACGAAGCTCTCCACTGTTCACATTTGCCATGTTCGTTCCAGTCATTTGCAGGTATGGATATGCGCTCCCATAAAAACTCCGTTCCCTTTCCTTCACGTATCCTTACTTTTTGCATGCCATTCTCATCAAGTACCGGTATACGGTACCTTGACGTCTTTTCTTTATTGGCAGGATCGTATGATGGCTTTGAAGGATCAAAGACAGGCTTTCCTTTCTCATCCCTCGCATTTGCAAAGACCGACTTCTGCTTTACCTGCCATCCTTCCTTTTCATTTATCCCTCGGACTGTAAGGAGTATGTGAGCATGCGGATTGCCGTCACCTTTATCATGTAATGCCCAGTCAGCGATCATCCCGTTTGAAGTGAAGTTTTCCTTTATAAAGGATCTTACGCATTCGATCTGCTGTTCACGTGTGAGTTCACACGGGAGAGCAACTTCAACCTCTCTGGCAAACTGTGCATCCGACCTTTTTTCGATCTTTTGTACCTCATTCCAAAGAGCGGCTCTGTCGAGCAGTCTGACCGGTGCATCATCGGGAAGCATTATCTCGTTCATGATGACACCTTCCTTGGCAGTATAATCATGTATGAGCCCTGTCTCTTCGTTATACAGCCTTTCGCCTGATCGGTAAGCTGCAGCTGAAACAGCGGATCGTCCGCTGCTACGGCTTATGATCTTAATTGAGCAGTGATAGATAGACATTTAACATCACCCCCTTTTTTCTACGATCACTGTTAAATGGATATCCCTGCCGTAAAGATGATTTCCCCCTTATAAGGAAAACATCTTTACAGGCAGGAGCGGTTTGTTAAGGCAGCCAGCCTTGACTCCCTCCAGGTGAAACCTGGTCTCCATGAAATGGTCTAGGTCAAGGAGCGAAGCGTCCTTGCGGGATATCCAAAAGGGCAGAGCCCTTTGGTGCTGTCCGCACAGGACTGGGCTGCAAGGGCAAAGCCCTGCCGCACTAACGAAACGAAGTGAAGTGGTATATATGGGCTGCGCCCATATATAAGTGCGCCCTTAACAGGGAACTAAGAAATGCTCTCAGAGGCCTGTGTTTTTTCATCTGCCGTGATCTCTTTTTCCATAGCTTTGGTAAAGTAGCCACCATTGTGTTCCTGGAGTCTTAAGAAGTTCGTCAGACGTATGTCATCATCATCCCTAAACTCCCTGCCCAGTACTTTCTCGACAGTGGCACCGATCACGATCAAGCGTCTCGTCCTGGCTTTGCGGTCGGCATCTTTTTTCTGCTTTTCAAGTTGCTTTTTCTGAGCCATGAGCTGCTCTGCTTTTTCGCGATACTTCTTGATCTCGCTATCCTTTGCATCAATGCGTTCATCGAAACTCTTTTTACTTCTTGGCATATGGTCTTCCTCCTTTCCTGATAGTAGTGATCAACATTTTGCCTGATGGGATATCAGCTGTTTTGTGATCCTGACTTAATCTTATTGTGAAAAGGGAAAATAAGCCTTGATGGCAGATTGATGGTAAATTGATAAAAAAGAACATCAAGATATCCGCTATGTAAGAACATCCATGGGTGATATTTTAAAAGAGGATTTCTGATATCAAGGATTTTATGTTGAACCAGATCATTGTGAATGATATATTTAATTTGTGGGATAAATATGGGGGGAGATGTGCAATTGAAGAAAAATGTAAAGTATATCAAAGTTATTGTGAATGATATATAAGCGTGATACTAAAGAATTGTATTACGCTTTTTGTAATTGCTTAAAAGAACACGAGGAGGCGATTTGTTGATAGAACGATGTAAAAAAAATGTATTAAAAATCGTAATTGTTGTATCTTTTATTATATTTTTGAGTATTGTTTTTTATACAATTGCTGGTTGCTTGGTTATGAAAGCAACACGTGAGAAGAGTACGATAGAGGTTGCGCATTACGAATTAGAATTTCATGTTGGAGTAAAAGGACGACCTGAATATGATTTTGAGACCGTAACCCGAAAGTATGAAAAGCCAATAATGACAACGATGTTAGAATTGAAGAAAGACTTCCCAATGGGAGAGGCTAATAGATCACCCGTAGTTGTAGAAGAAAAAAATCTTGAACTTGAAGATGAAGAATTAGTATGGGCATATGTATCGCGCTATGATGATTACATATGTGATGATATGGTTTTTGTATATGACAAACTAGAAGTTTCAAAAGAATCAGCTGATATTGAGACTCATTTTGAAATAACTGAACATATTCCATCTACAGCTGCGAAATTCGATATATTAGTTTTAACGATTATACCAGCCAATCAATAAAATATTAATTCAAATATGTAATATCAGGAGGATAATATGTTGATAAGAAATACAATTAGCAAAACCATATTGTCGGTAGTTTTATTAGGTTTTTTTATAACCATGTTTCCTTGTATGGTTTATGCTACAGAAACGAACGATGTAAGAGAAGTCGAAGCTTCGGAACCTTTTGTTTATGGAACGACTACTGCATTGCAACAAGCTTTTATTGATGATAGATATGTACAAATTGATGAGCATAATGCATTGGACTATACAGATAATTATGGGTATAGCAAAAAGGGGTTAAGATCATCTGTAAACGAGGAAAAACCGATACATGAAGGGAAATACTTAAATGTTGAATGGAGCATAGATAAGTATGGCTGTTTACTTATAAACGGAACAGGTGAGTTCAAGCCAGAAAATCCTAGTGAGGAGAGATTCTATTATGCACCATGGCATGAATTCGCTGACGAGATAACTACTGCGGTGGTGAATCTTAAAGAAACTACAGATTTTTCACAGATGTTTTATCAATGTGTGAATCTTCGAAGTGTATCATTTGTTAATACGGAAACTCTACATCTTAATAATATGCAAGGTGTATTTGCAGATTGTTACAGCTTGGAAAATATACATTGGGGTTCGATCGATACAAAAAATGTTAAAAACATGAATGCAGTTTTTACAAATTGTATATCATTAAAGGTAATAGATTTAAGCCAATTTAATGCGGCTAACGTTGAGACTATGTCTTATATGTTTTTTGGATGTGAAAGTATAAGCGATATTCATTGGAAAAATGCTGTTAAATCATCAAAATTGAAACACATTAGTTGTATGTTTACGTATTGCTACAATATGAAGTCATGTAATATAAAGAATTTGGATTTCTCAGGGGTCACATCAAATAATGCTGGATATGTGTTTTACCAATGCTATGGTTTACAGGAGATAATAAGTCCATGCACTACGGGAGGAGCAAAGATTGAGTTATTTTTAGATGATCAGACTAGGGGATTATTCTATTGGGAGAATTCGGATAGAGGTGTGCAAACACCAACTATTCTCTCCAATCAAACGGATAGTGAAACATATGTTAAAAAATGTGCAGCCGACCATTGGAATACATTTATAAATTCAAGAGATTGGTTTGTGAATAACACTAATAATGGGTACTATTATATTTCTGAAAATGATTTAGAAAGGTTAGTTAGTCAATTGACACCAATGGATTACTTGAATGTGGTTGGCAGTTGGGGGGAAAACTATTTGTATCCTAATCAGGATCCTGATGAAGTTTTTTTGAAGAAAACTAAATGGAGTGGATCATGTTATGGTATGTCTTCATGGACCATTTTACAAAATAATAATTGGGTAAGATTACCAAGTGGTTTAAAAGGAGTATTATTTAATGATACGATTGCATCTGAAATCAACTACTATCATTTTCAGCAGAATCTGCAAGTAAATACAAATATTGTTGATGAATTCACAGGATTAAAAGATAAAGAACGAACAGATGCTGTAAAGAAAGCCTTAGAAGAAGGTAACTTAGCGTTAATATCATATGCCTTTATTGATGATAATGGTGCGGTACTTGCTCATGCAGTTTGTGGCTTAGGTTTGAGATATGTGCATCCGCATGAAACCACCAATAAAGGCTATGACATATCTGATTATAAGTACTGTGCAGTATTGTATGATCCAAATGATGTTGAGGTATCCGAAAATTCCGATAATAACATATATTTTGATGATTATGGATCCTTTTGCATTCCTTCACAGAACATAAAGAAGAGAGTTGGTGATAATAGGTATTACTTGAAAAGAGTTGTATGCGATCGAGATTATATAAACGCTATAGATTATTATACTGGATCGCCTTCAGGGATTGTTCGATCGAATACAAGTTCAACAAAATATAGATTAGAGATGGGCAAGAAATATAATATTACTTGGGATGGAGGTGAAGCGTCCATTAATGAACAAGGTATTATTGATGGAGATAATTCTGAAATTCGTGTTATTCCAGATGATGATGCGGACGTCAATAAGTCATATATTACGATATTCTTGCCAAATTCTGAGAATTACAGTATTAATTCAGAAGTCGGATTTGAAATGTATTTTGGTGGAGAATTTTTTACGACTTATATAAACATTGAGGATAAAGGTACTATATACTTCAATAAGGTAGGCGACGTGGCAATTGAATCTACTGAGCATACAAACAAAACTGTTATTATGGGCATGAATGGTGGAGTAATTGAAAATCCTTGGAATTATATGTATGTATCATCATTAGAAGGTTCAAAAATATCGGTTGGTGTTCGCGATAATAGGTTTTATGTTGAAGCTGATAATCTTACTGAAGCGGTAGTTAAATTGGCAAATGAGTATAACGAAGAAGTTGATCCGATTATTCTCCCACACAATACTACAAGAGCGGCGTTTTCTAAAGGTGATGATGGTATTATTATTGAACATAATGGAGATGTTATTGATGATGGTAATGATTATCACCAGATAGCAGACGGCTTCAGAGCTTCCTTTGAGATTACAGATAGCTGGGAAGGCGGATACAATGCATTAATCAGGATAGAAAATACCTCGGAAGAGAACATCGATAACTGGACACTTACATTTGATTATGACGGAGAAATATCATATGTTTGGAACGCAGAAATTCTTTCACATGATGGAAGTAAATATACCATTAAAAATGTTGGATGGAATCAGGATATCGCCCCGGGTCAAACAATAGAGATAGGCTTGAGCGGACAAGAAAACTTTGTGGCTGAACCTACGGACTACGCATTGATCAGTGGATTAAATGAAGGAAATACAAATGATTTTAGCATAAATGTTCAGATATACGATGATTGGGGAAGCGGATGCAATGGAAATATGACAATTACCAATAACAGTGATACAACTATAGAAGACTGGGTATTGGAGTTTGATTTTGATGCCGAGCTCACAAGTATCTGGAATGCTGAGATAGTCAGTCATGAAGGTGCACATTATATAATAAAGAATGTACAGCATAATTCTAATATTGAACCAGGTCAGAGTGTAAGCGTAGGGTTTAACGGTGGAGAAGGTGCGGGAAGCACTGAACTGAGAGGATACAAACTATATAGCTATGGCTTATAGCATAGAAACAAGATTAGGCGGATGACAGAGTCATCCGCTGTTTATTTCGTTTAAAACATCAGTGATGAGAGATCCAATGCTCAGACCGGCTTTCAGATAATCCTGCCTGATCTCTTCCTGTTTCTGCTGAATGAGCAAGGGCTGATCAGCCCAGATAGTCTCATATATCTTCAATGCTTTTTTTCTGTGAAGAGTTGCTTCATCTATCCTACCTGTCATCAGGTAGATCATGCTGATAGATTCTTCGAGCATAGCATTATCGTGACATACATCAGAGTTGAACCCTTTGACGAGTTTCTGACAATTACGAAGAAGGGAAAGAGCTTTTTGAGGATCTCCCATATCCGAAACGACAGCTGAGTAGTTGCATATCTGAACGACCATCTGATTCATATGTTCAAGATGGTAATCGCGCAGTATCTCGATACCTTTTTCCATATATAAGACTGCGTCACTTAAGTTTCCTGTCTTTTGCATGAGACTTCCGTAGTTGGCATTGATGTTTGAGTGTAAGAGCGCTGTATCAGCAGAGATATCCGGTAAGAGCTCAAGGGCTTTCTTTTCAAGTTCTATTGCTTCGGATATATCATCTTCAAAGGTCTCTTTGATATTTGCCTTAAAGTCATAGAGCAATACCCTGTCGGACACTGTGCCTGTATCATCAGACTCCAGCAGTTCATCCATCTCATCGACTATCCTGCGCATAAGCTGTTCATTATGGTAATCGTCCAGATATGCAAAAGCATCTTCGATGAACCTTAGAAAGAACGAAGAGTCATCCTTAACGATAAGATCCATCACATTTGTGATGAAAACGGATAACAGCTCCGGATAGAGAACATCGATGCCATGCATGGTCAGGATGTTCTCCTGTATATATGTGAGCATCTTACTGCAGACAGATACTGATGGTACAGTATCCGCGACCGTTATCTCTTTTACCATTGGATGGAGACAGATGCGGTTGAGCGTCAGCTCCTTTATGTATCCGAGTTCTATGAGGCTATTAATGGTGTTCATGTCATCCTGACAGGCCCATCCGGCAAAGAGCCTCTTGTTCATCCCATCGAGAGGAACAAACGACATGTATCGCATTACAGAAGTCTGATCATCATCAAGAGATGATAATGAGAACAGTGTATGTATATGCCCGTAATATGAATCCTTATGAACGGCACCATCTTTTTTGATACCTATGGTATCGGTAGAAGAGAGTTTTACATTCTCAGCCTTTAGCTTTTCAAGAAGCTTAACAGGTGTGAGCATGCCTCTGTTGAGCAGCCTTGCAGCCAGTTCAACTGTAAACGTATGACTGTGAACGACATCTATGATCTGACTGATGATATCACGTTCATCATCACTATATTCATAGAAATCCGAAACGAGTGACATCAGAGTCTCCCTGTCCGTTATCTCATTCAGTTCATACTTCTCATAATCATAGAAACTGCTCCTTGTAGTAAAGAGGATACGGCATCTGTATTTCATGAGTACAGGCAGGAATGTGTCCTTTTGCGTAGTAGTATCATAATTATCTATGATGATGAGACTGTCATCCTTTAAAGAACGTAAGAAACGGTTGTGCTTCTTAAAACGTTCTTCCAATGATTCGCCGGGAAGATCATCGGCAAAATCAAGTCCTGCTATATCAGCACTGAGACTCCCCGTATATATGATATAGAGTATGTTGTTATATTCTTTCTTATATTTTCTGGCATAGGCCTTGGCAAGCTCGCTCTTGCCTATACCGGCTAAGCCATACAGGAATATCTTTCCCTTTTTTGTCAGCAGTTCATGCAGGGATGACAGTTCCTTGTCCCTGCCACAGAAGAAACGGCACGGGGAAGGAGTATCATTCTCAAATATGTAATCCGCAATGACCGGTGAGTATTCGGCTGCAGTGATGAGATTTTTATCATTGTCACGCTTTATGAACTTTCGCTCCATTGAAAAGAGCAGAAGATCAGCTATGAAGGATGCGATCATCTCATCCGAATCTATACCGCAATTTACTAACAACTTTTCTTTTTGTGATCCAGATATGGTGGTGTCATTTAAGAGGAGCTGCTTAAGCTTATCTACAGCCATCTCCTTATCGTAAAGGATATTGACTATACCGTTTAATATATCATTCTTAAGAGCTTCCTGATGTTTACTGCTGTTTATGTAATAGGAAATGATGGTCCTGCTTAAATTGACCTGACCTTTGAGCCAGCGGCAGACTTGAGTCTCATCAAAATATATGGTGTCTTCATCTTCACCATAGACACATGTATAGAAGAGCTTTTCGACAAAGTTGAGCTGGGCACCCAGTTTCTCTTCATTACAGTATTCTCTTATGATACCTGTGACAGAACAAAAATCAAGGCGTTCCATCTGATACTCCTTTCCATTAAAAGTCATCAATTTCACATCAATCCGCCATCAATGTTAAAAGACCTCCGTCTCCATAAAATGATCATATAAGGATTGCAATACTTATGGAGATTATACCACATGCAGACTGACTGAAGAAGAACGGGAAGGTGATCATATGGAAGAACAGGAAAGAAAAGAATACTTTGAGCATGGAAATATAAGGATCATAATAAATGAACACTTCAATGATGAAGGAAAGAACTACGAGAATCTGATCGAGGAATCCATCATAAGGCAGGCGAGAGCAGAAAACAGATACGCAGCACTCCCACCTAGAGGAGTCGGATAGACATGATCAAAACATATATGAAAAAGTATGATCCGGTAATTGTAGGACAAACACACTTATGATATAGTTGAATCATGTATTGTAAGTGTGGGTTGTTTCATTCGCGAAAGGAGAAGAATGAGATGAAACAACAGGAAAACAATACAGCACTATACTTAAGACTAAGC
>JAFZRZ010000062.1 GCA_017619635.1 Lachnospiraceae bacterium
GATAACCTCCTTGGTATTCATTATGTGCGGTTGGCGAACCTGCACCTCATTATATACCCTGGAGGTTTTTTACTTGAAGCTAAAGCTATTTGAGGACTCACCTGCATAGCAGGTGGTTTATTTTTATCGCTGATACAAAAAAATTAGTTGCGGAAATCGAATCCCGCAACTAACTTTGTCTACAGTCTGAAGGGAGATCAATACGATCTCCCTTAGTTTATATCTGATAAAATTCTTTATCTCTCGCACTCTTTAAGTATCTTAAGGAATGCATTTGTATTGTCTGTGATGTCACCCTTAAAGATAGATGAGCCTGATACTATCACATTGGCTCCGGCTTCAAGTATCATCTTAAGATTTTCCCTGCAAATACCGCCATCCACTTCGACATCTATATCAAGACCGCGATCCGTTATGATCTTTCTGGTCTGTCTTATCCTGTCAGTGGCATCTTCCATATACTTCTGTCCGCCAAGTCCCGGTTCAACACTCATGATGAGTATCATATCCGTGTATTCAAGATAAGGTATTATCTCTTCCACCTTTGTCGCCGGTTTTATAGAAAGTCCTGCCTTGCATCCGCACTCTCTTATCTTTTTGAGTGTAGCCGCAACATTTTTGCAAGCCTCCAGATGTACCGTTATTATATCGGCACCTGCTTTTGCAAAGTCATCAACGCATTTGATGGGATCCACTATCATAAGATGGACATCAAATACTATGTCAGTGCACTTTCTTATACTCTCAACGACACACTGGCCGAAACTCAGTCTCGGAACGAACACCCCGTCCATGACATCGATATGCAGATATTTTGCACCCGCATCAGCGGTCTTTGCTATATCTTCACCAAGCTTTGCCACATCAGCGGCAAGTATTGATGGTGCAAGTATATTCATGAAAACCTCCTGTCCCCTTCTCCCGTTAAAAAAGTGGCAAAATTAATTGCCACTTTTAAGTTCATTATCAGATGTTTGCAAGAACAGTCTCAGCAACTCCCTTGCCGTCAAGACCATACTTCTCAACAAGTGCACCTGCAGGACCTGACTCGCCGTATACGTCCTTCATACCGATCTTAACAACCTTTGTAGGAGCGTTTGCTGCAAGGCAGTCACAAACTGCGCTTCCGAGTCCGCCGATCACACTGTGCTCTTCAACTGTGAACACCTTGCCGGTCTTCTTTGCTGAAGCTATAACGATCTCCTCATCAAGAGGCTTGATCGTATGGATGTTGATAACGTCTGCTTTGATACCCTTCTCTTCAAGGATCTTTGCTGCCTGCATAGCAGAATCAACACAGATACCTGTTGCGATGATTGTAACATCATCACCGTCAGCAAGTTTTACGCCCTTACCGATCTCAAACTTGTAATTGGGTCTGTCATTTATTACCGGTACAGCTGCACGTCCGAATCTTAAGTATACAGGTCCCTGCATCTCAAGAGCAGCTCTTACAGCAGCCTTTGCTTCGATATCATCACTGGGAACGATAACTGTCATTCCGGGGATGGTTCTCATAAGAGCGATATCCTCGTTACACTGATGTGTGGCACCGTCTTCACCTACAGTGATACCTGCATGTGTAGCACCTATCTTAACATTAAGATGAGGATAACCGATAGAGTTTCTAACCTGTTCAAAGTTTCTTCCTGCTGCGAACATAGCAAATGAAGAAACAAAAGGGATCTTACCGCAGGTAGCAAGTCCTGCAGCGATACCTGTCATATTACACTCGGCGATACCGCAGTCGATATGTCTGTCGGGATATGCCTTCTTAAATGTACCTGTCTTTGTTGCGCCTGCAAGGTCGGCATCGAGTACAACCAGATTGGGGAAGTCCTCGGCACATGCTACCAGCGCATTACCATAGCTTTCTCTTGTAGCGATCTTGTCACCCATTTTAGTTGCCCTCCTTTAACTGTTTCTCTATAGCATCAAGGTCTGCCATAGCTGTAGCGTACTCTTCATCATTGGGAGCTTTTCCATGCCATCCTGCATTATTCTCCATGAAGCTTACACCCTTACCCTTTGTGGTCTTCATGATGATAGCTGTGGGCATTCCCTTGCAGTCTCTTGCTGCCTTAAGTGCGCTTCTGATCTGATCAAAATCATGTCCATCTATATTTATTACATTGAAGTTGAATGCTTCAAACTTCTTGTCTATCGGATAAGGTGAACATACATCCTCGATCTTACCGTCAATCTGAAGGCCGTTGTTATCAACTATAACAACAAGGTTGTCAAGCTTACGTGCTCCTGCGAACATTGAAGCTTCCCAAACCTGTCCTTCCTGGATCTCACCGTCACCGAGAAGTGTGTATACTCTGTAATCCTTATTATCAAGTTTTCCTGCCAGTGCCATACCTACAGCTGCTGATATTCCCTGTCCGAGTGAACCTGATGACATATCAACACCGGGAGTCTCCTGCATGCAGGGATGTCCCTGAAGGTAAGAACCGAGTTTACGAAGAGTTGTAAGATCCTCAACGGGGAAATAACCTCTGTTTGCAAGAACAGAATAAAGACCGGGTGCAGTGTGACCCTTTGACAGTACGAAACGGTCTCTGTCTTCTTTCTTAGGGTTCTTGGGATCGATATTCATCTCTTCAAAATAGAGAAATGTAAACATATCTGCTGCAGAGAGTGATCCACCGGGATGTCCGGCTTTCGCACTGTGAACAGATGTAACGATGCCCTTACGAACTTCGTTTGCTTTTTGCTTAAGTTCCAAATTGGTCATTGTTTTTCTAACTCCTTCTCAATAGTAAGTCGCTTTCGCGCTCCCAAATACATACAAAACACTTAATCATTTTAACACATGAAAATGCTATAAACAACAAAAAAGTTCACGAGCACTTAACAAAAATCCAACCGTATTTCTGCCCGTTCTAATTCTGTCCGTAGTAAGCATTTGCGCCATGTTTTCTGTAATAATGCTTGTCCATAAGCTCCTGAGGTGCAGTCTTTACCTGTGGATTGATAAGTTCCGTCCACATAGCCATCTTGGCTACCTCTTCAAGGACAACCGCATTGTGCACGGCATCCATGCAGTCCTTACCCCAGATGAAAGGTCCGTGGTTCTTGCAAAGGCATGCAGGAACACTCATCACATCAAGGTCTCTTCTGATAAACTCGTTTACGATAAGATGACCTGTGTTAGCTTCATAAGCATCCTCTATCTCACCCTTTGTCAGGCATCTGAAGCACGGAACGGGACCGTAGATATAATCGGCATGTGTTGTTCCGTAGCAGGGTATATCTCTTCCTGCCTGTGCAAAGCTCGTTGCATATGAGCTGTGTGTATGTACGATGCCTCCTATCTCGGGAAATGCCTTGTAAAGCTCAAGGTGGGTAGGTGTATCGGATGAAGGATTGTAATCTCCCTCTATCTTATTTCCGTCCAGATCCATAACGACCATGTCATCGGGAGTCATCACCTCGTAGTCAACACCGCTGGGTTTTATTACAAACAGTCCGCTGTCTGCGTCCATGCCGCTGACATTGCCCCATGTGAATGTGACAAGTCCGTGCTTTGGCAGGAGCATATTCGCTTCATAGACTCTCTCTTTTAATTCTTCTAACATTTTCCCCTCCTGTTAAATGCTCTCTACTGCAGCCTTCTCTATCTTAAGACCTGCCATGTAACGGTTCATGAACTTATCAAATCCGTCAACCATAGCCTTGTCAGGCTCAAGAGTGCTGCCCTTTTGTCCTGCAAATATCTTATTGTTAAGGTAATCCTTAAGGCTCTCATTCTCTTCCTTAAGTGCCATATATGCAGCAAGTATAGCCATTCCCCAAGGGCCGCCTTCTCCTGCTGTCTCCATTACGGAAACCGGACTGTTGATCGCAGCTGCGAGAACTGCCTGACCAACACCTTTTGTCTTAAAGAGTCCGCCGTGTCCATACATGTTGTCTACCTTGACTCCCTCTTCCTTAAGCAAAAGATCAAGGCCTGACTTTAATGCTGCAAGTGAGCTGTAAATATGCATACGCATGAAATTGGGCAATGTAAAGTTGTCGGTAGCTTTTCTTACAACAAGAGGTGCACCGTCATCAAATCCAGTCACAGGCTCACCTGAGAAGTAATTGTAAGAGATGAGTCCGCCGCAGTCGTCATCACCGTCAAGAGCAGCCTCAAACAGTTTGGTGTAAAGAGTATTCTTATCCACTTCACATCCGAACAGCTTAAGGTTCTGATCCATAAGATTCACCCATGCATTTATGTCTGATGTACAGTTGTTGCAGTGAACCATTGCAACAAGTGCTCCGTCAGGAGTTGTAACAAGGTCGATCTGGGGATAAACCTTTGAAAGATCCTTTTCAAGAACAACCATTGCAAATACACTGGTACCTGCAGATGTGTTACCCGTACGCTTTCCTACGCTGTTGGTAGCAGTCATACCTGTGCCTGCATCACCTTCAGGAGGTGCGAGTCTTACTCCTGCCTCGAGATCTCCTGCAGGATCTAAAAGCTTTGCACCTTCGGATGTAAGAGTTCCTGCTTCTTCACCTGCTGATAAAGCCTTGGGAAGTATGTCGCCTAACTTAAGCGAATAACCCTTTCCTGCAACAAGCTCATCGAAGATCCTGATCATCTTCTTGTCATAATCACCTGTTGATATGTCTATGGGGAACATACCTGATGCGTCACCCACACCGAGGACTTTCTCCCCTGTCAGTTTCCAGTGAACGTAACCTGCAAGTGTCGTAAAGAAATCAACCTGCGGTATATGCTCCTCTTTGTTAAGGATAGCCTGATAAAGATGAGCGATGCTCCATCTCTGAGGTATGTTGTAATTGAATGCCTTTGTCAGCTCAACGGCTGCCTGCTCTGTTATTGTGTTTCTCCATGTCCTGAAAGGAACGAGCAGATTTCCGTCCTTGTCAAATGCAAGATATCCGTGCATCATTGCAGATATTCCGAGTGCACCGAAACCGGTAAGCTTAACGCCGTATTTATCGTTTACATCCTTCTTTAACTTAGCATAGCAGTCCTGTATGCCGTTCCATACATCGTCCATGGAATAAGTCCATACTCCGTTCTCGAACTTATTCTCCCACTCATGGTCGCCTCCTGCGATCGGTGTCCCTTTCTCATCTACGAGAACTGCTTTGATCCTGGTAGAACCAAACTCAATCCCCAGATAAGTCTTCTTTTCCAAAATCCTGTCTTTGATCTCCATGTAACCCTCCTGTGTAATATATTTAATCTAACCGGCTATGGAATTTCCGGTATATAGTTGATAGTACTTTCCTTTTTGTTCTATAAGCTCATCATGTGTTCCGCGCTCTATTATCCTTCCATGCTCAAGGACCATGATCGCATTTGCATTTCTGACAGTTGAAAGCCTGTGAGCTATAACAAAGCTTGTCCTTCCGTTCATCAGCTTATCCATACCACTTTGTACGATCCTCTCTGTACGGGTATCGATAGAACTTGTTGCCTCGTCCAGGATAAGAACTGGCGGATTGGCGATAGCTGCTCTGGCGATCGCAAGTAGCTGTCTCTGTCCCTGACTTAAGCTTCCTCCGTCACCCTTTATAACGGTGTTGTATCCATCGGGTAACCTTCTTATGAATCCATCTGCATTTGCAAGTTTTGCGGCTGCTATAACCTCCTCATCGGTGGCATCCAACTTACCGTAACGGATGTTGTCCGCAACTGTTCCCGTAAACAGATGAGTATCCTGCAATACCATTCCAAGACTGTGTCTCAGATCATCTTTCTTGATCTTGTTGATATTTATACCGTCATATCTTATCTTACCGTCCTGAATATCATAAAAACGGTTTATAAGATTGGTTATCGTTGTCTTACCCGCACCGGTCGAACCTACAAACGCGATCTTCTGACCGGGCTTTGCAAACAGCTCTATATCATGAAGGACCATCTTGTCATCGTTGTATCCGAAATCCACTCCGTCAAATACAACATGTCCCTTAACTTCTATATAATCGGTGGTACCGTCTGCCTTGTGGAAATGCTTCCAAGCCCATCTTCCGGTCTTTTCCTCACACTCCGTAAGCTTACCGTCCACCTCTTTAGCATTTACAAGAGTGACATAGCCTTCATCAACCTCAGGTTTCTCGTCTATTATCTTAAATATCCTGTCAGCACCTGCCATTGCCATAACGATGGCATTGGCCTGCATGCTCACCTGGTTGATAGGCATGTTGAAGCTCTTATTGAATGACAAGAAGCTTACAAGTGCTCCTATCGTGAGACCTGTATATCCGTTTATTGCAAGAAAGCCTCCGAATATAGCACACAATACGTAGCTCAGGTTTCCGATCTGTGCATTCATAGGCATCATGATATTCGCATATCCGTTGGCTCTGAAAGCACAGTCTCCAAGTTCATCATTGATCTTTGTGAAACCGCTTACGGCTTCTTGTTCATGACAGAAAACCTTTACAACCTTCTGTCCTGTTATCATCTCTTCTATGTAACCGTTAACACTTCCGAGCGCCTTTTGCTGTTTCATAAAGAACTTACCGCTCATCTTTGCTGTCTTTGCAGTCACAAAGAGCATGACAAATATCATCAAAACAGTAAGTATGGTAAGCGGTATGCTTAAGATACACATACTGATGAAAACGCTGACAATGGTAAATGACGCATTCACGATCTGTGGCAGTGACTGGCTTATCAGCTGTCTTAATGTGTCTATATCATTGGTATAGACACTCATGATATCGCCGTGAGTGTGACTGTCAAAGAATCTGATAGGCAGACGCTCCATATGCTCAAAAACATCATTTCTGATGTTACGCATAACACCCTGTGTAACGCTTACCATTATCCTGTTCTGTGTATAGTTACATATAACACCTGCCGCGTAAAAGCAGGCAACTCTTCCTATCGCGTGAGCAAGAGGTGAAAAATCAGGTGAATCCGTAAGTAAAAATGGTGTGATATAATCATCTATCAGCGACTTAGTAAAAAGCGTTCCCTGAACATTGCACAGTACTCCCATGACTATCATGATAAATACGATTATGCAATGCACCTTATAATCTATAAAGACATAAGACATAAGCCTTTTAAACAGCTTACCCGGATTTTCTACACTCGGTTTTACGCCTCTGGGCACTCTCTGACCAGGTCCCGGCATATCTTTATCCTCCTAGTTCTAATTCGGCTGGTCGAAATCTCCGCCACCGTTTGTCTGTGTTTCATATATGTCACGATAAATCTCGTTATCTGCAAGCAGTTCATCATGAGTACCGAATCCCGCAAGACGTCCTTCCTCCATGACGATTATCCTGTCGGCATCCATGACCGAGCTTACCCTCTGCGAGATGATAAGCTTCGTGGTCTCAGGCAGATACTCCCTGAAAGCTTTCCTTATACGCGCATCGGTTGCCGTATCTACAGCACTCGTCGAATCATCAAGGATAAGCACCTTGGGGTTCTTCAAAAGAGCTCTGGCGATACAAAGCCTCTGTTTCTGTCCACCAGAAACATTGGTACCTCCCTGAGTTATCATCGTATTATAACCATCGGGGAAATTCTCAATAAAATCATCTGCACACGCAAGGCGGCAGGCCTCTTTGCACTGCTCGTCAGTCGCATCCTTATTACCCCAGCGAAGGTTATCATAGATAGTCCCGCTAAAGAGTACATTGTTCTGAAGTACAACCGATACACTGTTTCTAAGCACTTCAAGATCATAGTTTCTAACATCGATACCGCCAACCTTTACATAACCGGCGTTCACATCATAAAGACGGCTTATAAGATTGACCAGACTCGTCTTTGAACTTCCCGTTCCACCCATGATGCCGATGGTCTCACCCGAATTGATCGTTATATCAATATCCTTTAAAACAGGTTCCTGACCGTTATCATTATATGAGAACACAACATCCTTAAATTCAATGCTTCCGTCCTTGACCTCCATAACAGGATCATCAGGATTGACTATGTCAGCATTCTCATTAAGCACTTCTGCTATTCTTTCGATACTAGCCGAACTCATGGTGATCATAACAAACACAAGGCTTAGCATCATAAGGCTCATCAGGATGTTCATGCAATATGCAAGAAGCGATGCAAGCTCACCTGTTGTTAATGAGTCACTGACTATCATCTTTGCACCGATCCAGCTGATAAGTATGATACATGTATAAACAGTTGCCATCATTATCGGACCGTTTATTATTATGTTGTATTCAGCCTTCTTAAAGATATCGTATATGTTCTGACTTGCAGTCTTGAACTTCTTTATCTCTTCATCTTCTCTTACAAAAGCCTTTACTACTCTTATTGCTGAGACATTCTCCTGAACAGATTCGTTTAATTCATCATACTTCGGGAATGCCTGTCTGAAGGTTGCCGTTGCCCTCTTTATGATGAATACCAGGATGACAGCAAGTATCAAAACAGCAACAAGATAAATACTGGCTATCCTTGAATTGATATAAAATGCCATGACAAGAGCACATATCATACTGAAAGGTGCCCTCATGGCCATCCTTAATACCATCTGATATGCGTTCTGAACATTTGATACATCAGTCGTAAGTCTGGTGACCAGACCTGCGGTTGAAAACTTATCTATATTCTTAAATGAGAAAGTCTGGATATTCTTATACATCGCTTCACGCAGATTCTTTGCAAATCCGGTCGAAGCTCTTGCACCGAATGCACCGCCGCCTATACCAGTGAGCAGACTCATGACGGCAACCAAAAGCATAAGACCACCGATCATGACAACATGTCCCATATCACTTTTATTGATACCGTCGTCTATGATCGAAGCCATTAGAAATGGGATGAGAGTTTCGAATATAACTTCCAATATCATACAGACGGGTGTGAGTATGGATGCGAGTTTATATTCCTTAACCTCTTTGAGTAATCGTTTAACCATAAAACTACTGCCTTAATCTCAGATTTTTACATGTGTACGTACACTTCTATAGTATAACACTAAAACGTTTTTATGAATGTTAAAATTATATGAACTATTTTCAATTTTCTACGGACTTCAGACATAAAAAGGACAGGTCGATCGACCAATGTCATTAAGTTAAGATGACAAAACAAAGATCTCTATATCAGAAATGATATAGGGGTCTTTTTTTATAAAAAACACTTGACACGAATGCCAAAATGTGCGGCCGCTTTCGCTACTGATAGTA
>JAFZRZ010000005.1 GCA_017619635.1 Lachnospiraceae bacterium
CAGCTCATCAGAGGATGGATTAACTACTTCAAGATAGGAAGTATGAAAACACTCTGTAAAGAACTTGATAGTAATATCAGATATAGACTTCGTATGTGTATTTGGAAGCATTGGAAAACTCCGCAGAATAGAGCTAAGAATCTGATGAAGCTAGACGTACCAAGTTGGATAGCGTATCGAATTGCCTACTGTGGAAACAGATATGCAAGACTCGCCCACAATGGATGGGTACAAAAGGCTATAAGTACAAAGAGACTAACCTCATTTGGATTAGTCTCAATGTTAGATTACTACACCGAAAGGTGTGTTACTTGTTAAGTTGATTGAACCGCCGTGTACGGAACCGTACGCACGGTGGTGTGAGAGGTCGGGAGATTATTAAAATCTCCCCCCTACTCGATTATCTGCAATTGTACATCATCTTTAAGATGTGATCAGCATATTTTTTGAATGCATCTCTGTTGGTCTTAAGCTCATCTGTCAGTTCAAAATACAGAAGAGATGAATCGTAATCCCTCTTAAAGAAAGGCTCGAACTCAACAGGTGCCCACTGGGGAAGATAATCACTTACCTTACGCGTATAGCAGTTATGAGCGGTGGCCTGTTCCCTGAAATCCTTGTCAACAAACTCAGAGACTGATTTGTGAACTGCGACATCTTCTTCGGGAAGATAATAATAATCATGATAATTTGAATAGAAGTACTTCATCTCCTCGTGAAGGAGCGGAACCTTGATTATACCGTCACTGTCCTTTGCACTGAAGTAGCAACCGTTTGCGTTGTAGTTTATGGCTGCCGGTATGGGAGAAGGAAGGCTTATCGAGATGATGAGCTCTTTCTTTGACATACCCAAAACATCATTATATATGTTTGTCTGGACTTTTCTTACATTTACACCTTCAAAGAAGATATCTGCATATTTAAGCACCGGAAGGATGTTTAACATACCAAGAACATCATCATGATTGTGGAGTAAGAGAAGCTTTTCTTTTTCAGGATCGTTGTCTGAAGAGTATTCCTTGTAAACTTTGATCAGATCCTTGCCGCTGAATTCATCTTTTCTCTCAATGCCTAAGAAGGCTTCGATACTTTTTTGTTTGCAGCTGTCGAGTTTTAAGAAGTGCTTCAAAGAAGCGACCCTTCTGTAGATATCGACACCGTTCATGGTATCAAAATTCACATTAAGACCGTTTGCTTTGCAACGTGCGGTTATGAAAGGAAGATCGAAGTTGTTACCGTTAAAGTGGATGATAGTCTTATAGGAGAGTAAGAAGTCTGTTACCTGTGATAACATCTCACGTTCTTCGTTTGCAGAAGAGATGAGCCACTGCTTTATCTCCCAACTGTCTTTAAAACTGTCAAAATATGCTACACCGACAAGGTATATATAGGCATTCTCTGATGAAAGACCGGTTGTCTCAATGTCGATAAATACGCATTCAGAAGGATTACCTATGCCGGAAGTATCGATCTTTTTATCCTGCAGATTCACAGTACTAATGTCAGTTTTCATCTTGTCTACCTCAAATAAACTTTGTTTAATGACCCAACACAAATATAATAACATATAAATGCTCTCAGTGGGATTTTTTTGTGGTAATTTTACATCAAAAATAGTATAGTCTATATAGTGATAAAGAACGAATTGGAGTTTTTATATGGCTAAACATTCTTTCATGGGCGGAATACATCCCTACGACGGTAAGGAGCTGTCAAAAGACAGACCTATAGTGGACATATTACCGGGCAAAGAGCTTGTATATCCCCTTAGTCAACATATAGGTGCACCTGCAAAGCCGATCGTGGCTAAAGGTGACACGGTCTTGAGAGGGCAGATGATAGCTGAAGCGGGTGGCTTTGTATCTGCTCCTATCTATGCGAGCGTAAGCGGAAAGGTCACAGCTATCGAACCCAGACGTATCGTTACCGGTGATATGGTCATGAGCATAGTCATAGCCAATGACAACAAATACGAAGAAGTTGAATATGAAGAGACTGAGGATGTGTCTTCTTTGTCTAAAGAAGTGATCATCGAAAAGATAAGGAATGCCGGTGTTGTCGGTATGGGTGGCGCAGGTTTTCCAACTCATGTCAAATTAAGCCCGAAAGAGCCTGACAAGATCGATTACTGCATAGCTAACTGTGCGGAGTGTGAACCTTATCTTACAAGTGATTACAGAAGGATGGTGGAGGAGCCTGAAAAGCTTATCGAAGGCTTAAAGATAATCCTAAGTCTGTTTGATAATGCAAAGGGAATCCTTGCTGTAGAAGATAACAAGAGTGACTGTATAGAGACATTAAAGAAGCTTACTAAAGATGAACCCAGGATCCTTGTTAAGACACTTAGAACAAAATACCCGCAGGGTTCTGAGAGGCAGCTCATATTTGCTACGACAAAAAGAGCGATAAACTGTGATATGCTCCCTGCAGATGCGGGATGTATCGTCGACAACGTGGATACGATAGTTGCCATTTATAATGCGGTGCGATTCGGAAAGCCTCTCATGGAGAGGATAGTAACGGTAACGGGAGACTGTATAAGAAAACCTCAGAATTTTAGGGTCAATATCGGAATGCTGTATTCTGAACTGATAGGAGAAGCGGGAGGTCTCAGATATGATCCCGTAAAGATCGTTTCAGGTGGTCCGATGATGGGATTTGGCCTGATCGATGTAAATGTGCCCACAACAAAGACGGCTTCTGCTCTTTTGTGTCTTGCAAGAGATGAAGTCAGTGAGGTAGAACCTTCTGCATGCATAAACTGTGGACTTTGCGCACAGGTATGTCCCGGAAGAGTTGTTCCAAAGATACTCTCGGATATGGCTGAACACGGTGATGAGGAAGGCTTCCTTAAAAAAGAAGGCATGGAATGCTGTGAATGTGGCTGCTGCAGTTACATATGTCCTGCGAAGAGGCATCTCACACAAAACATCAAATCTATGAGAAAGACAATTCTCGCTAAGAGAAAGAGGAAATGATAGACATGGGTGACAATGAACTATTAAAGGTATCATCCAATCCGCATATACGATCGGCTATAAGCACAGGAAAGATAATGCTGTGTGTTATAATCGCGCTTTTGCCGACCACTGCTTTCGGAATAATAAACTTCGGATACAAGGCAGCTATAACACTTGCGATATCGGTTGCGACATGTGTTTTAACGGAGATCGTCTGCTGTCTTGTGTTTAAAAAGAAGATATCGGTCGGTGATCTTTCGGCTGTGGTGACAGGATTGCTGCTTGGACTTAACATGCCGCCGGCTGCACCTTTTTATCTGCCGATCATAGGCGGTATATTTGCCATATTCGTGGTAAAGATGCTGTTTGGAGGAATAGGACAAAACATCATGAATCCTGCACTTGGAGCAAGATGTTTCCTGGTAATCTCATTCCCTGCGGCAATGACGAATTTTGTATGTGATGCATACAGCGGTGCGACTCCGCTGGCTAAGATAAGAGCAGGTGAAGAGATCGAGCTCTTTGACATGATAGTGGGCAGAACATCGGGAACCATCGGTGAGACATCGATGATAGCGATCCTGATAGGTGCTGTATTCTTACTTTTGGTAGGTGTCATCGACATGATAGTCCCGATGACATATATAGTTACGTTTATCATATTTATGGGGATATTTGCCGGATACGGCTTTAACTCATATTATCTGGTGAGCCAGCTTGCAGGTGGCGGACTCATGCTGGGGGCATGGTTCATGGCAACCGATTATGTCACAAGACCTGTCACTAAAGCGGGACAGTTTGTCTTTGGCATAATACTGGGTGTCCTTACGGGCATATTCAGAGTTTTCGGAGCATCGGTAGAAGGCGTTTCTTACAGCATAATAATCGCCAATCTGCTTGTTCCTCTTATCGAGAGGGTCACCTATCCGAAGTCATTTGGAAGAGGAGGTGAGCGTCGATGAAAGAGATGTTTAAGAATACGTTCATCCTTCTTGTTATAACACTAATCGCAGGCAGCCTTCTGGGTGTCGTTAATGAAAATACAAAAGGCATAATAAGCGCTCATGAGGCAGAAGATAAGAAAGCTGCTTATGTGGAAGTGTTCAAAGATGCAAAGGATTTTAAAAATGTGGATGCTTTCATGGATGATATGAAAGTGAATGCGCTTAATAATGAAGGATTCGGTGGCGTCAGCATTAATGAGCTGTGTGAGGCTTACGGAGCATCGGGAGAGCTTTTGGGTTATGTGTTTAACGTTACCTCACATGAAGGCTATGGCGGAGACATTACTTTCACAATGGGACTGAGAGCTGACGGCACGTTAAACGGCATCTCTATTTTGAGCATATCAGAGACAGCAGGTCTTGGTATGGAAGCTGAAAAGGTTCTAAAGCCACAGTTTGTAAACAGGAAAGCAGAGCAGTTCGTTTATACTAAGACAGGTGCGGTTGAATCCAATGAGATAGATGCGATAAGCGGTGCAACCATAACCACCAATGCGATCACCACAGGTGTTAATGCAGGTCTGTACTATTTCAATAAATATCTGGGAGGTGCGGACTATGAGTAAATGCCTGGAAAGATTATATAACGGAATAGTAAAAGAAAATCCGACGTTGGTACTGATGCTCGGTATGTGTCCTACCCTTGCCGTTACAACATCAGCGACAAACGGTCTGGGAATGGGACTTACGACAACAGTCGTGCTTGCGCTCAGTAACATGATCATCTCAATGTTAAGAAAGGTGATACCCGATAAGATAAGGATCCCTGCGTTTATCGTTATAATAGCGAGCTTTGTTACGATGATGCAACTGTTACTGCAGGCGTATATACCTGATCTTTATAAGTCTCTGGGTATATATATCCCTCTTATAGTTGTTAACTGTATAATCCTTGGAAGAGCGGAAGCATACGCATATAAGAATCCTGTCTTACCCAGTCTGTTCGACGGTATCGGTATGGGACTCGGATTCACGATCGCTCTTACGATAATAGGTATGTTAAGAGAGTTTATCGGCGGATGCAGTTTCTTTGGAATGGAACTTGGATGGTTCACACCTGTTGCGATATTCAAGATGGCTCCCGGAGCTTTCTTTGTACTTGCGCTCTTGTGTGCGATACAGAATAAGATAAAGATCGCAGGTGCAAAAAAAGGCAAGGATGTATCAAAGATACAGTCAGGCTGTTCGAATGACTGCATGAACTGCACACTTGAATGTGATCATAAAAAGTATGATGATATCGAGATCACTCAGGAAGATATAGAGTCTACCGCAAAGATAAATGCTAAAGCGATAGAAAAAGAACTCGAGCGTGTGGGAAAGGAGGCTGAAAAATGATACAGGTTAAAGATCTGCTTGTCATTCTGATAAGCTCCTCACTCGTAAGCAATGTTGTTTTAAGCCAGTTTTTGGGACTCTGTCCTTTCCTTGGTGTATCTAAGAAGATAGATACCGCAGCCGGAATGGGTGGAGCTGTCATATTTGTTATCACCCTGTCGAGTGCTGTTACCGGATGCATATATCATTATCTGCTCGTTCCTCTTAACATGGAATATATGCAGACTATAGTATTCATTCTTGTCATAGCTGCGCTTGTACAGTTTGTGGAGATGTTCTTAAAGAAGTATGTTGATTCTTTGTATAAGGCACTCGGTGTGTATCTGCCGCTCATAACCACCAACTGTGCAGTTTTGGGAGTTGCTCTCACAAATGTGCAGAAGGAATACGGAATACTTGCAGGTACTGTTAACGGATTTGCGACTGCACTGGGCTTTACCATTGCGATCATAATCCTGGCAGGTATCAGAGAAAAGACACAGTACAATGATTTTCCCGAATCCGTAAAGGGAATGCCGATGGTCCTTATAACAGCTGGACTCATGGCTATAGCATTTTGCGGATTTGCAGGATTGAACTGATAAGGGGAAAGATCTCATGATCAACAGTATTTTGACGGCAACGGCCCTTGTGGGAATCGTTGGTTTATTTATAGGAATATTTCTTGGAATAGCCGGGATCAAATTCAAAGTGGAGACAGACGAGAGAGAAGAGAAGGTCTTAAATGCTCTTCCTGGTAATAATTGCGGTGGATGCGGATATCCCGGATGCAGCGGTCTTGCTGCCGCTATAGTAAAAGGACAGGCAAAGGTCAATGCATGTCCCGTGGGCGGTGAGCCTGTGGGTGAAGAGATCGCAAAGATCATGGGTGTTGAAGCAACTGCGGCAAAGAGGATGACAGCATTTGTCAAATGCCAGGGAGATTGCGAAAAGACCCATCCGATTTATGAATATACCGGTACAGAGGACTGCCGTGTCATGAAGTTTGTTCCCTCCGGCGGACCAAAAAGCTGTGAGTTTGGATGCCTTGGATACGGTAACTGTGTAAAGGCATGTGCTTTTGATGCCATACATGTGGTTGACGGTATAGCGGTTGTTGACAAGGAAAAATGTAAGGCCTGCGGTGCATGTGTCAGTGCATGTCCAAACGATCTTATCGAACTGATTCCTTATGATAACACGGTTAAGGTCGCATGCTCATCAAAGAACAAAGGACCTGCTGTTATGAAAGCCTGCAGTGTCGGATGCATAGGCTGCTCACTTTGTGCGAAGAACTGCCCGAGCCAGGCTATCGAAGTAAATGACAACCTTGCAAAGATCGATTATGAGAAATGTATCGACTGTAAGACATGTGTTGAGAAATGTCCCAAGAAGGCGATTATTGATAAATGAAACTCGACGATGATTTTGATGAAAACAGTGGTGGCCTGCCCATCATATATATGGCGCTTGGTGTTTCCTTCTTTATCTTTCTTATCTTATGTGTGGTGATATCACTTAACAAGGATAAGAACAGTTCAAAGGATAAGATCACGTTCGCTCAATCCGCTGAGCTTACAGCTGCGGCAAATGAGGCTGAACCGGTCCCGACACCTGAATCGGTGTCAAAAAGGGTGGCCTCAGATCTTGATATCTGGGATCTGTATCCTGAAAGGGATGATGAGGAAGACGAAATGAGTGTTACTTTACCTGTGACACCCAAGATAACTCCGACACCCACAGTGACTGCGACTCCGACCGCAAAGCCTGATTACGATGACGGCAAGCATGTCAAGATAACATACAAAGACGGTTCCGAAGAGTGGATCACGATAAATGACAAGATAGAAAAGAATAATTATGATTTTACCAATCTGGTTGAATCAGGCGGTAAATACAGATACATGTCCGATGGAAAGAACATATCTTTTATCGGTATAGATGTATCGCGTTATCAAAAGGACATTGATTTTAAACGTGTCAAGGAACAGGGTATCGATTTCGTCATGATAAGAGTCGGTGCAAGAGGATACAAGAACGGCACTCTTACAATGGACGAGTATTTTGAGAATAATCTCAATTCGGCACTTGAAGCCGGACTTGATGTGGGCGTGTATTTCTTCTCTCAGGCTATTAATGCCCAGGAAGCAGAGGAAGAGGCAAATATCGTACTTGCAGCCATAGCTGAAAAGAAGATAACCTATCCGATAGCATTTGATATGGAATACATAGAAAATGACACGTCAAGGATTGATACACTCACAAAAGAAGAGAAGACTTTGGTCACAGCCGCATTTGTCAATAAGATAAAGGAAGCGGGATACCGTCCCATGATCTACGGTAACAAGGAGTGGCTGTTAAAGAGGATAGACATATCCCAGTTTACTACCAGTTCATTCTGGCTTTCGCAGGATGATGAGTATCCGGATTATCCGTATAAATATGATATATGGCAGTACACGACTGAAGGAGAACTCTACGGTATAGACGGTGCGGTAGACATGGATATATGTTTCGTGGATTATGCCGCTCAATAGACAAAGAAACGGGAAGTAAAAGTGGAAGAGATCGCCAGAGGTGTATATACTGCAAAAAAGAGTAACGGAGAGGTATACTACAGGGCTTCATTTACATATAAGAATAAACACATATCGCTCGGAAGCAGTGACAGTTATGATAAAGCAGCAAGAAAATATGAGTATGCGAACGGGCTTATAAAGGATAATGACAGAGGGATAGAAGACTATGATGACAACTGTCCTCTGTCATTTGACAAATATGTGCTCATAATCAATTACAGGGACAATAACATCTATCTGTCCAACCCCATATATGTCAGAAAGAAATATTTCTCATATTATCTGTCGCCCAATGAGGAGATGAAATTCTCCATGGACGATCTGTTTTACTATATGTCTCATAAGATACAAAAAAGAGGCGGACATCTCTTTGTTGCGGATTACGGAATGCAGCTCTCGCTGGGTGTGCGTTACGGTATGAAGCCATATTCTGTTGCCGGAAAGGATCATAACTTCATAAACGGTGATGAGCTTGATTACAGATATGAGAACATAGAGGTCTTAAACACATATCAGGGTGTCGAGCAGTGTGTTCATAAGAAAAGGAACTGCTACAGGACAAAGATCCATTTAAGATCAAACATAATAGTGGGTTACTATGATGATGCGGTCACAGCAGCCATAGCATACAATAAGGCAGTTGATATACTGAAACGAAACGGTATTGATAAAAACTATACCATCAATTACATAGATAACATATCGGGAAAGGTTTATGCCGATATCTACTCGAGCGTCAGTGTTTCCAAGCTTCTTTTTGATATGGCTTGAAATTGTATGGAAAAATCTGTATAATTTGACCTAAGTTTTGTGAAAAATCGGAAGGTTAGTATCATGGAAAAAGTATTATATAAGAGTACGAGAGACAGTTCAAAACTTGTTACAGCATCTCAGGCTATCTTAAAAGGCTTAAGTGATGACGGAGGATTGTTTGTTCCTACAACACTCCCCAAACTTGACAAGAGCATTGATGAACTCTCAAAGATGGATTACAAGGGTATCGCTTATGAGGTGATGAAACTCTTCTTAAGCGATTTTACAGAGGATGAGCTTAAAAAGTGTATCGAGAATGCATATGATGAGAAATTCGATACAAGGGAGATCGTCCCCATAACCGAAGCAGACGGAGCATATTATCTTGAACTCTATCACGGTTCAACGATAGCATTCAAGGATATGGCTTTAAGTATCCTGCCTCATCTTATGACCACGGCAGCAAATAAGAATAATATATCAAATGAGATAGTCATACTTACTGCAACATCAGGAGATACAGGTAAAGCAGCACTTGCAGGATTTGCAGATGTACCCGGAACAAAGATCATAGTGTTCTATCCAAAGGGTGGAGTAAGCTTTATCCAGGAAAGACAGATGGTCACTCAAAAGGGTGACAATACGATGGTAGTGGGAATCAAAGGCAACTTTGATGATGCCCAGACCGGAGTAAAGAAGATATTCGGTGACAGGGAATTTGCAGAAAAGCTTTCAGAGAACGGATATCAGTTCAGTTCGGCAAATTCTATCAATATAGGAAGACTTGTTCCACAGGTCGTTTATTACGTTTACGCATATGCGAAGCTTTTGGCAGATAACAAGATAGCTGAAGGTGAAAAGATAAATGTAGTGGTACCCACAGGTAACTTCGGTAACATACTCGCTGCATACTTCGCAAAGAACATGGGCATACCGATCGCCAAGCTCATATGTGCATCAAATGAGAACAAGGTGCTCTTTGATTTCTTTGAGACAGGTGTATATGACCGTAACAGAGAATTCATGCTCACAAATTCTCCGTCAATGGATATACTTATATCTTCAAATCTCGAGAGACTCATTTATCTTATAGCAGGTGAGGATTCTGATAAGAATGCTTCTCTTATGAAGAGTCTTGTCACAGAAGGAAGATATGAGATAAGCAAAGACATGAAGGACAAGCTTAACAGCTTTACGGGCGGCTTTGCGACACAGGAAGAGACATGTGCAAAGATCAAGGATATGTATGAGAAGAACGGTTATGTCCTTGATACACATACTGCTGTGGCATCAAAGGTTTACGATGACTATGTAAATAAGACAGGCGACAGAACAAAGACTGTGATCGCTTCGACAGCAAGCCCGTTCAAATTCACTACTTCCGTTATGGAAGCGATAGAGGGTAAGAAATCGGATGAACCCGATTTCGAGCTTGTAGACAGATTAAGCAGTATTTCAGGGGTAAAGGTGCCCCGTGCAATAGATGAGATTAGGACTGCTCCCACCAGACATGATCATGTCTGTGAGAAAGATAAGATGGCGGATGCAGTAAGGTCGTTTCTTGGAATATAAGCTTTCGGACATTTAATGGCCGAGGGGGACGGCCGATTAAGACCAAGGGGGTAAATGATGGAAAACAACAAATATTCTGAGATAACACCGGAGATCGAAAGACTTGCTGCCATGAGCAGGGAGGCCGGAGTCATAGATTCGGACCTGTTTGTTAAATATGATGTAAAAAGAGGCTTAAGAGACTTAAACGGAAAGGGTGTTTTAGCCGGTCTTACCCATATAAGTGATGTAAGAGCTACAAAGATCGTTGACGGAGAAACAGTTCCGGATTACGGAAGCCTTTTCTATCGCGGATACAATGTTAAGGATCTTATAGATACATCGAAGATAGATAAAAAGTACTGTTTTGAGGAAGTGACTTATCTGCTTTTGTTTGATAAGCTTCCCAATCAGAAGGAACTAAAAGATTTCTGCGACATGCTCGCATACTACAGGACACTTCCCACGAGCTTTGTAAGAGATATAATCATGAAGGCTCCCAGCAAGGATATGATGAACACTCTTGCAAGAAGTGTGCTCACCCTGTATTCATATGATGACAGGGCAGATGATGTTTCCATGCCCAATGTTTTAAGGCAGTGTCTGCAGTTGATAAGCCTGTTCCCGATGCTTTCTATCTATGGATATCAGGCTTACAGTCATTATCATGACGGAAAGAGTCTGTTCATACATCAGCCGGATCCAAAGCTTTCTGCTGCAGAGAACATTCTTCATCTTTTGAGACCTGACAGCAGTTTCACACCGCTTGAAGCACGTATCTTGGATGTTGCGCTTGTGCTTCATATGGAGCATGGCGGTGGTAACAATTCGTCATTTACGACACATGTAATAACTTCGTCTTTAACTGATACATACTCCACGATCGCAGCGGCTATAGGATCGTTAAAAGGCCCTAGACACGGTGGTGCCAACATCAAGGTCGTCCGCATGATCGAGTGTATGAAAAATGAGATAAAGGACTGGAAGGATGAGGAAGAGGTAAGTGCTTATCTTTTGAAACTCCTTCACGGTGAGGCATTTGACAGATCAGGCCTGATCTACGGTGTGGGTCATGCTATCTACTCAAAATCAGATCCAAGAGCAGAGGTATTAAAGAGCTTTGTTGGTAAGCTTGCTCACGAGAAAGGTCTTGATGATGAATATGGCCTGTATACGATGATCGAGAGACTTGCTCCACAGATCATCACCAAGGAACGTCAGATGTATAAAGGTGTCAGCATAAATGTTGACTTTTATTCAGGTTTTGTTTACAGAATGCTCGGACTTCCGGAAGAGCTGTTCACACCTTTGTTCGCGATAGGCAGAATATCGGGATGGAGTGCGCACAGACTTGAAGAGCTTGCAAATAACGGTAAGATAATAAGACCTGCATATAAGACTCTTTGTGTAGAGAAAGACTATGTTGAGTTAGAAGACAGAGATTGAATCATTCCCGCCCCGAGATCCGGGGCGGTATTTTTTGAGGAAAAGCTATGAACGATGTAAGAAAAGAGATAACCCTGCTTCGTGAGCAGATGGAGAAGAACGGCATTGACTGGTACCTTGTCGTGTCATCTGACTTTCACAACTCTGAATATGTTTCCGAATATTTTAAATGCAGGGAATGGTTATCCGGATTCACGGGATCGAACGGAACCCTTCTGGTGAGCCGCGATACTGCATTGCTGTGGACAGACGGAAGATACTTTGTTCAGGCAGCGAATGAACTGAAATACTCAGGGATAAGGCTCATGCGCATGGGTGAGGAAGGAGTCCCGAAGATAAAGGACTATCTGGCAAAGCATATGAAAAGCGGAGAGGTCCTTGGTTTTGACGGAAGATGTGTGAATGCCGATTACATCAATGAGATATGTCACACCATAGGCGGAGACATGAAGATCAGATATGATGTGGATCTTTGTGAGAGCATCTGGGAGGACAGACCTGCTATTAACTGTTCAAAAGCATATGTCATAGGAACGGAATTCACGGGTGAGTCATATCTTTATAAGATAAAAAGGGTGAGGGAATATCTTGCCGAATATAACTGCCAGTACCTGTTTTTGAGCAAACTCGATGATATTATGTGGCTCTTTAACATGAGAGGTTCGGATGTTGATTACAACCCTGTTGTTCTGAGTTTCGCTTGCATATCAAAAGATGACTGTTATCTTTTCGTGCAGCCTGAAGCTGTGACTGAGGAGTTTTCTTTATATGCGAAGATCAACAATATCGTGATAATGGATTATGGTGAGGTATACACATTCCTGGAGCAGAATTTCAGGGAAGATAGGAACTTCAACACCGTCGACAGTGTTGAACCAAATATATGTGCTGATCTTAAACAGGTCAACTACAGGGTATACGGCCTTTTAAAAGGAAAGACAAATATCATAGATTCCGTGAATCCGACAACACTGTTTAAGGCTGTTAAGAATGCAACAGAGATCGAGAACATGAAAGAGTTCTTTTTACTCGATTCGGTCGCAGTCTGCAAATTCATGTACTATCTGGACAGATGCAAAAAGAGATGTGAACAGGATGAGAACGGATCGGAGTATTTAAAAGACGATGAAGGCAACATTCTCTCAGAAGGCAGTGCGGCTGCATATATAGACGGATTAAGAAGTCAGATAAACGGATTTAAGGGTTTATCGTTTACTACCATAAGCGCTTATGAGGCAAATGCTGCCATGATGCATTATGAGGCAGGCAAAGACGGAGGAGCATTATTAAAGAATAAAGGCTTTTTACTTGTTGACAGCGGAGGCCAGTATATAGGTGCGACTACTGATGTCACAAGAACGATAGTACTGGGTGATCTTACTAAGGAACAGAAAAGAGACTTCACACTTGTCTGCAAAGGAATGTTAAATCTTCAGAATGCTTCTTTTATAAAGGGATGTACCGGAAGGAATCTGGATATTTTGGCTCGTGAGCCGCTGTGGAAACTTGGGATGGATTACAAGTGCGGAACAGGCCACGGTGTCGGATGTTTCTTAAATGTTCATGAGGGACCTCATTCCATCAGATGGAGATATATAGAGAACAGTCATGAGACTGAGCTTGAACCCGGTATGGTAGTCACCGATGAACCCGGAGTATACAAAGAAGGACAGTACGGTATAAGAACAGAGAATACACTTCTGGTAACAGAGGGACAAAAGACTTCTGACGGGACATTTTTAAAATTTGAACCGCTCACATTAGTGCCTGTGGATACCAGGGCAATAGATATTGAACTTCTTGACAGGAGCGACATTGAACAGTTAAGGGCATATCAAAAACTCGCTGTGGATTCGGTGTCGGAATATCTGTCAGATGAAGAGGCGGAGTGGATAAGAGAGTTTCTTATATGATATTTTTTTGTCAATCCGATAACAGACCGCATGATTGTTATCAATAATTCATGATTTGTTCATACATTTTTGAACGTAAAGTTGTTGACTTATGATTGATGGTTTGTAATAATAATGCTGATGTGCATTTGGCGCAAATGATAAAAATATATATTTAAGGAAGGAAAAAATAAAATGGCAAACATCGATTTAACCAAGTATGGTATCACAGGTACCACAGAAATTGTTTACAATCCTTCATACGAGGATCTGTACAAGGAAGAGATGGCTCCCGGCCTTGAGGGCTATGATGTAGGTGTTAACACAGAGCTTAATGCAGTTAACGTTATGACCGGTATCTATACAGGTCGTTCACCTAAAGACAAATATATCGTTATGGATGAGAATTCAAAGGATACAGTTTGGTGGACATCTGACGAGTACAAGAACGACAACCATCCCATGAGCGAGGATGTATGGGCTACAGTTAAGGATCTTGCTAAGAAAGAGCTTTCTAACAAGAGACTTTTCGTTGTAGATGCATTCTGCGGCGCTAACAAAGACACACGTATGGCTGTTCGTTTCATAGTTGAGGTTGCTTGGCAGGCTCACTTTATAAAGAACATGTTCATCCAGCCTACAGCTGATGAGGAAGCTAACTTCGAGCCTGATTTCGTTGTTTACAACGCTTCAAAGGCTAAGGTTGAGAACTTCAAAGAGCTCGGCCTTAACTCTGAGACATGTGTAGCATTCAACATCACAAGCCGTGAGCAGGTTATCATCAACACATGGTACGGCGGTGAGATGAAGAAGGGTATGTTCTCTATGATGAACTACTATCTGCCTCTTAAGGGCATCGCTGCTATGCACTGTTCAGCTAACACAGATATGGAAGGTAAGAACACAGCTATCTTCTTCGGTCTTTCAGGAACAGGTAAGACAACACTTTCTACAGATCCCAAGAGACTCCTTATCGGTGATGATGAGCACGGTTGGGATGACAACGGCGTATTCAACTTCGAAGGCGGATGCTACGCTAAGGTTATCAACCTTGACAAGGATTCAGAGCCCGATATCTACAACGCTATCAAGAGAGACGCTCTTCTTGAGAACGTTACAGTTGATGCTAACGGTAAGATCGATTTCGCTGACAAGAGCGTAACAGAGAACACTCGTGTATCTTATCCTATCAACCACATTCAGAATATAGTACTTAATGTTAATCCTACATCTTCAGGTCCTGCTGCACAGAACGTTATCTTCCTGTCAGCTGATGCATTCGGAGTACTTCCTCCTGTATCGATCCTTACACCTGAGCAGACACAGTACTACTTCTTAAGCGGATTCACAGCTAAGCTTGCTGGTACAGAGAGAGGTATCACAGAGCCTACTCCTACATTCTCAGCTTGCTTCGGTCAGGCATTCCTTGAGCTTCATCCTACAAAGTACGGTGAAGAGCTCGTTAAGAAGATGAAAAAGAGCGGTGCTAAGGCTTACCTCGTTAACACAGGTTGGAACGGCACTGGCAAGAGAATCTCTATCAAGGATACAAGAGGTATCATCGATGCTATCCTTAACGGTGATGTTAACAAGGCTGAGACAAAGAAGATCCCGATCTTCGATTTCGAAGTTCCTACATCACTTCCGGGTGTTGATCCTGCAATCCTTGATCCTCGTGATACATATGCTGATGCTTCTGAGTGGGAGACAAAGGCAAAGGATCTTGCAGAGAGATTCATCAAGAACTTCAAGAAGTATGAAGGCAATGAGGCAGGTAAGGCACTTGTTTCAGCAGGTCCTCAGCTTTAATCTGAAGCCAATAATGATTTATAAGGGGCAGGTCGATCGACCTGTCCTTTTTATGTCTGAAGTCCGTAGAAAATTGAAAATAGTTCATATAATTTTAACATTCATAAAAACGTTTTAGTGTTATACTATAGAAGTGTAC
>JAFZRZ010000063.1 GCA_017619635.1 Lachnospiraceae bacterium
CCAAGCTACCTTCTGATTGCTAACGATCCAGAAATGGAAAGCATCATTGGCGCGTTGAATGCCCTTATCCTGAACAGATTGGTCACCCGTGTCAATACAGGTCAAGGTAAGAATATCCCTGTCAGCATCATCGTCGATGAGTTGCCTACGCTCTATTTCCATAAGATTGACCGTCTGATTGGTACGGCACGAAGCAACAAAGTGAGTGTTGCCCTCGGATTTCAGGAACTTCCACAGCTCGAATCTGACTATGGCAAAGTCGGTATGCAGAAGGTCATTACAACTGTCGGCAATGTCGTGTCTGGCTCTGCCCGTGCCAAGGAAACACTCGAATGGCTTTCCAATGATATCTTTGGCAAGGTTGTTCAGCTGAAGAAAGGTGTGACCATCGACAGAGATAAGACATCCATCAACCTCAATGAGAACATGGACAGCCTTGTTCCTGCATCCAAGATTTCAGATATGCCGACTGGATGGATAGCTGGTCAGACGGCTCGTGACTTCATCAAGACAAAGACAGGGCGCAATGGTTCCATGAACATACAGGAATCAGCAGAGTTTCAAACTTCGAAATTCTACTGCAAGACCGACTTCGACATGAAAGAGATACAGGCAGAAGAAGCCGATTACGAGAACTTCAAACTCCCCAAATTCTACAAATTCCCGTCTAAAGATGCCAAGGAACGCATCTTGTATCAGAACTTCTGCCAGGTTAATCTTGACGTGAAGAATATGATTGACGAAATCAACAAATTCAAGACCAAATGATTTTCAAAACAGTATTAACGACCTTATTCCTTACTCTTTGTCTGGGCATGGATGCCCAGGCGAATGAGTCACCCAAACAAACATCCATCTTTGAATTACAACCCTTTGAGCGTGCTGTCTGCTGCATCAAATACTATGAGGGCATTCATCGAAAGAAGGATTACCCCTATGTTGGCTATGGCCATAAGCTCAGAGCTGGTGAGCATTATTCATCCAATATGTCCCTAAGAGAGGCAGATGCTCTCCTTCGCAAAGACCTGACGGAACTATGCACCATGTTTCAGCATTACGGAAAAGACTCCCTCCTGCTCGCTGCACTGGCATACAATGTTGGGCCTTATAGGATTCTCGGCAGTCGAACTAAGAACCCGAAAAGCACACTTCTGAAGAAGATTGAAGCAGAAAACCGAGATTTCAAAGATGATTACGTCCAGTTCTGCCATTGGAAGGGCAAAAAAATACCGTCAATCGAGAGAAGACGGTATATTGAGTTTATGCTATTATACACTCCATAATATTCTGCTTATCGATTAGCCCAAAATTCTAAGTAGTCTTCTTAAGGGACGACTAAATAAACAATAATCACCATAAAATAATAGCCATTTTACATATTCATAGTTCAATAAAATACGGTTATGCAAAAAAGTGATAAAAACAACAAATAAACGCACGTTTTCTTTTGGTTGGTAAAAGAGCAATGCATACATTTGCATCGCATTTGACAACTAGCCTTGCCAATGTGAATAGAAGTGTTAAAATTATTGGGATGCATAATAAGACTTGAAATGGATAAATAATCCATGAATTGTCTGTATTATGTATTTCATTTTTTTATACTCTCATTCTTTTAATCTGATATAATCCGAAAGCTGAACCATCCTACGGTACCAAGAGAGAACACAGCCAAGGAAAAACAATTTAACATCATGACAAAGATAGCATTATCTCCTATCGCATTAGTGGCAGGAGGAGCAGGATTTATAGGTTCACATCTTTGTGACCGTTTGATTGATGATGGTTATAAAGTTATATGTCTCGATAACTTATATACTGGAAGCCTTCATAACATAGAACATCTTATGTCGCATCCACGATTCACCTTTGTGAATCATGATGTGATGACACCTTACGATGTGCCAGGATTATCACTTGTATTTAATCTTGCATGTCCTGCATCACCTGTGCATTATCAGAAAGATGCCGTATACACAGCAAAAACGGCATTTTTAGGCACTCTAAATATGCTGGAATTAGCTCGTAAAAATGATTGTGTCATGCTTCAGGCATCAACGAGTGAAGTATATGGTAATCCGCTGGTACATCCCCAACCCGAAACATACTGGGGGAATGTCAATCCTATAGGCATTCGTTCTTGTTACGATGAAGGTAAACGAATAGGCGAAACACTCTGTATGGACTACCATCGTCAGTATGGCACGAAGGTGAAAATTGTTCGCATATTTAACACATATGGTCCTAGAATGGCTGAGAATGATGGTCGAGTTGTTTCTAACTTTATTGTACAAGCACTTCGTGACGAGGACATAACTGTATATGGTAATGGACACCAAACCCGCAGTTTCCAGTATATCTCCGACCTTATTGAAGGGTTTATGAGGATGGTTGAGACAGAAGTATCTATAACGGGTCCAATAAACCTTGGCAATCCAGAAGAACATACTGTAGAAGAACTTGCTGAGACGATTATTAAACTTACAGGTTCGCACTCTCGTATTGTGTACAAAACATTACCACAGGACGACCCTGTGAAGAGGAAGCCAGACTATATAAAAGCAAATAAGATACTTGTATGGAAACCAGTAGTTGATTTAAAGTCAGGTTTGTCTTCTACCATCAAATACTTCAGTTTTTGTCATGATAAACAATATGGATATGCTGAAAACGAATAATATTGAAAAAATCATAGATTATATTTTGCTGGTATATGGGCAATCGCCAGACGTAAGTTTGTATCATGGTAAGACAGGCATCGTGTTAGCATTGATGATGTATGCGAAGTGTATGGATTCTATTCCTGTGAGAGATTTTGCAGAGGAACATTTTAATGATATATACGTAGGAATTCATGACGGAATGCCTGTTGGTATGGAATATGGATTATCTGGTATTGGTTATGGTATTACATTGCTAAAAAAAGCAGGACTAATTGACTGTGATTTGAATGATGTCTTGTTTGATATAGATTCAAAAATAATGGAAACAGATCCTCGTAGATGCAAGGAACTATCATTCCGTAAGGGATTGGCTGGAGTTGTTGCGTATATCAATCTTCGTAAAGAAACGGAAGGGATGGTAACATCTTTCGATTCATTATATTTGAATGAAGTTTCAATTCGTATGAGTAAAGCTGAAGAATCCGTACAATTGGAAATGGTCAAATCTCTTATTGACGACATTGAATCCCCCGTATGGAAAGCAACGGATTATTTATCTGGATCCATAAGTATTCATCAAGGTAGCTCATATTATCTATTAAAAAGTATATATGATAAAGTATTATTTGATAAATAGCAATTTCCGTGGTTCGCGATACGGAGTTGGCACTTATATCCGTCAGATGTCTGAAGGCCTACGTTCCACAGGTAAATATGATATATCGTACATCAATCTTTTTTCAAACGAAAAAGAATACACGATAACACATGATAGATTTGGTTGTGTTACATATAGTATTCCGTCCGTTGACTGCGATCATGAGCAGTACTGCCGTAAGGTCATCTATCTTTTAACACGTTATATTCATAATGAAGAACATATTGTTTTTCACTTCAATTTCATTCACCATGATTGTATGGTGAATATGTTAAGAGAATATTATACTAATTGTAGGATTGTATTGACTGTACATTATTTACAATGGTGCTTTGAACTCAAAGGGAATTATACTAGGTTTAAGTCAATTGTCCGTAGTTATGGACAGCGTAATCAGAAAGAGAACGGAGTGTATTCTTCATATTTAGCCGAACAGAATTTTTTTTGTTCTTGTGACGAGATAATTGTACTGTCAGAATATACAAAATCTATATTAGCAATGGATTATGATATCTCTACTGAAAAGATGCATCTAGTCTATAATGGATTGAATGGTAAAGCAGAAGAGTATGAGAAAACCACATCAAATATTATTCTTTATGTTGGGCGTGTGGATAAAATAAAGGGTGTTGAATATCTGATTCATGCTTTCAAAAGAATTGTGACTAAGTACACTGATTATTCTCTTTATATTGTTGGCGAGGGTGATTATAACAAATATATGCCATTATGTGCCTCCATACGTGATAAAGTAATTTTTACTGGGAAATTAAATTATTCCGAATTAAACGAGTTGTATTGTAAGGCTACTATAGGTGTTCTACCTTCATTTCATGAACAATGCAGTTATTCTGCCATTGAAATGTTACGTCATGGTCTTCCGCTTGTTATAACGTCTTCTACAGGGTTGAAGGAGACTTTACGTGAGATGCCTGAAAATATAGTCTCAATTCCGAAAGGAAGATTTAATAGAGAAAAATTTGTGAGTTCATTGGCTAATAAGATGGATTATCTTTTATCTGATAAAGTATTACGTCAGAAACAATCACGTCAGATGTGTGAAATATTCAAAAGACGCTATACTCGTTCATGTATGATAAAACATTTCGATTCTGTCATAGAAAAGTCATTTAAACGAAAAGATTATGTTGTTCCGACAGACATCTATACTTTATTTGATAAAAAAATGTTCCATTATATCAATCAACGTCCAGATTTTGATTTGGAATACAATGGATTGGCTGGTATAGGAGTGTATCTATGGTATAGAATATGTCTGTTGAGAAAAAAGAAAGACATTGATTCGCAAGTTACACTTGGTGAACTGCACGAACATATGATATACTATCTAGACTGGTTGTGGTACTATGTACAAAATGAATATAACGATGATATGATAGTATGCGAAGAATTGCAATACACATTACATGATATGAATAAGTGTGGATTCTTTAAGATAAGAATTAAACAGCTGATAAAAGCGTTTGGTATAGAAGACAATGTTCCTTGTCTGTATGATGGTAATGATGTAATGCGTAATACAATCAAAATATGTAATTGTAAAATATGAGAACTGATATATGCCAAAAGCTCACGTTTGTTATGCCCACAAGGATTGATAGTGATGCAAGAAAACGTAACCTGTTATATGTTACAAAACGTCTTAGTGTACTTGGTTGTAAAATCATTATCTTGGAAGCTGATAAGTTTGCACATCTCAACGCAGAGGATATTAACATTCAGAATGTTGAATATCATTTTGTAGAAGATGCTAATCCGTGTTTTTTTAGAACACATTACATTAATATACTTTTGCGTATGTCAAGTACCGATGTAGTTGCTGTTTGGGATGCAGATATTGTTACATCATACGAACAGATAGAAGAGGCGTATCAATATATTGCAAATGAAGACTACATCTTGACATATCCTTACTGTGGGGATTATGTATTGCTTAATAACATTGCTTCTGCTAATCTTGTTGATACATCAAACTTGAATAGTTTAATTAACAGTAAACCCAAAGCTTTGTATGCGCGACCTTTTTGTGGAGGTGCATATTTTGTCAATAGAGAACGTTATCTGTCTTTAGGAGGTGAAAACGAACATTTCAATGGCTGGGGACCCGAAGATGTGGAACGTCAGAAGCGTGTTGAAATAATGGGATTCAGATACAGATGGATATGTAACGGAAAAGCTTATCATCTTAATCATCCTCGTAGTAAGAATTCAAATTTTTTCAGTAAAAGACATAAATGTAAGATGGAAAACGAACTAGTGAAGGTTTGTTCCATGGATAAAGAAGAATTAACTGAATACATAAAAACTTGGTAAAATGGAAGAATATATTACGTCAGAACAGATATTAAATAATCTAGCCAACTTACCACAGTTGGTATTTGAGGTCACAGATGCATGTAACCTTAAATGCAAGTATTGTGCATTTGGTGAGTTTTATAATGATTTTGATAAACGTGAAAACAAAATGTTTTCCGTATCCGCAGCAAAAAGATTGATTGATTATTTAAACCAATATTGGGAGTCGGAAAGAAACACATCAGCACAAAGTTACATGTACATTTCTTTTTATGGAGGCGAACCATTAATGAATTTCAGCTTCATAAGGGAGATCGTAGAATATGTGGAAAAATTCTTGAATTGTTCACGTAAAACATTTCGTTTTTCGTTGACAACCAATGCCATTCTTCTACATCGTTATATAGACTATTTGGTAGAACATAATTTCAATATTCTTATAAGTCTAGATGGTAATAAAAAAAATGACAGTTATAGAGTAGATCATCAAGGAAACAGCAGTTTTGAACGTGTTGTATGCAATGTTGATTTGTTACGTGACAAGTACCCTGAATTCTTTGAAAAAAATGTCAATTTTAATTCTGTATTCCATAATAGAAGTACAATTGAAGAGATCTATGACTTTTTTAGAAATAATTACAATAAAATTCCTTCAATTAGCGAATTAAACAACTCCGGTATACGATCAGATATGTTGGATGAGTTTAATCTTACTTATAGGAATTCCGAAGAAAGTCTTCTGCAAGCCGAAAATTATGAGAAAATTGAGAAAGATTTATTTCTAGGTACTAAAGGTTATAATGATTTAGCTATATATCTACGCAGGTATAGTCAGAATTACTATCGTGATTATACAGATTTGCTTTTTGACAGGAAGCAAATAAAGTATGTTCCTACGGGAACATGTATGCCATTTTCAAGGAAAATGTTTGTTACAGTTAATGGTAAAATTCTGCCCTGTGAAAGAATTGGTCATCAATTCTATCTTGGCAACGTTTCAGAAACTGATATAGAATTAAATGCTATTGAAATAGCAAAGAGATATAATGCTTATTTTGATAAAATGAATAATCAATGTTCTCATTGTAAAAATAAGCCTTCCTGTATACAATGTATGTTCAATATTAAAGACATAGATAGAAATCCAATATGTTATGGATTTATGAGTGGCAAGATGATGGATCAATTCGAACAACAGCAATTTCAATTCATGCGTAAACATCCTGAAGCTTATGGGAGGATTATGAAAGAAATTTTAGTTATATAGCATTAAGCGTTTTTTGCGCTTAATTATATTATTAATTATTAAATTTTTTAATTTATGAAAATTAAACGTTTTAAGTTGAATTCTCTTTCTTGCGAGATTTTACAGCAGAAAGAGATGAATTCCGTAGTGGGCGGTAGCATCTGCGGTTGTGGATGTCCTTATCCTAGTGTTTCTACCACAGATGCTAACAAAAGTGCAAACTTTGCTGGTGGATATTTTTCAGACATTAATTATTGGCTTTGTGATGATGATGGATATTGGGAAGAAGTCCCAGGTATGCCAAGAGACACTGATGATGACTAAAAAGTATCACAATGGTATTTCTTTAGGGGTAGGAATTTTTCCTACCCCAATAAAACGAATAATGTATACATGGATATGTACCGACGGCAACAATTGAAGGTTATCCGGATGGATGACATTGGTTGTGGTAATGGTGATTTTCCTAAGGCACTGCCAACGGACACAAGTCCTTCTTCCCATGATGCGCTTGAAGCTAGGGAGATGTAAGGTGCGACAAAGGGGATTATTCAGAGTCGACACCCCTTTGGAAAGGCAATTGTTCGAGGTGAGACAGTCGAAAGGACTTACGATGGATTATAACAAGAAGGAACACCTAAGACGTCAGTGCAGAACATGATATCTATGATAAGAAAAAATTTGTTTATGGAAATAAAAATGAGTCTATGACGACAAAGGATATAAACGTGCAAATAGAACGTTATCTAGCAGGTGAGACAACACCTGAAGAGGAACGACATCTCGCCTTGGAGGTGACTCGTGAGGATGCTCCTGCAGAGTGGCGTGCTATTGCCAGGATGCTGGGCGAACTGACTCTCGGAGAGGCTATATATGATGTATTACTTAGAGACGCAAGGAAGCAATGGAGCGTTGCAGAAGGATGTTGATGAGCTGGAGTGTTGTTTTGGGGATTGGGAGGTTTTCCTAACCCAACAAAACTTATCTTTATTATTTTTATGGTTGACAATAATTAGCGTTATTTAACTATCTGAATTTGCAGGTTTATTAAAAATTCTGTACTTTTGCCTAAAAGAGAAAATTACTTGTATGAAGTTATTAGATTTTAACAATGTACGAAATAGCCTTTGCAATATGTAAAAATGAGCTAGTTAGTAATTGGTTAACTTCTATTTGATTTTATACTAAATGTTTAATGAGAAATCATAATATAATGGGAAAAAAAAATTTAATTAAGAAAAGAAATATATTAACATTATTCTTTTTCTGTACAAGTATTGTGCTGTTTGCGCAAAATAAACAAAGCCACGTTGCTTATATTGCTCATTCCAATATTGACAAATACATTACTATTGATACTGCAACAGTTCGTGTTTGGTATGCTTTGAATGCTGTTGACATTAAGGATGAAAATACTTATATTGATTGGCAGATTCTTGAGGTCGGGAACCATTGTAATAAGTATTATAGTTATTTTGTTTGGGAATCAGATTCTCTCAGAACAGAAGATGGTAAAGTGAATCGTTCTGGAAGTTGGTCTGGCAAGTTGCTTCCACGTGGACGTGTGGGAAATGGTAACTGGAATGAATTGGAATATCATGTATTAGTTGCAGAAAACGGAATCATTAGGACATATAATCGTGAACCTCTATTGGAATATCAAGGATATTATGACGAACCTTATCCTGATATGAAATGGACGCTTGTTCAAGATACTGCAACTATCTGTGGCTACAATTGTCAGAAAGCAACATGTAGTTTCCATGGGCGAAATTTCGAGGCTTGGTTTACATCGGAAGTACCATTGAGTTATGGACCATGGAAGTTTGGAGGCTTGCCTGGACTAATTATTAAAGTTTATGATACGAATCGTTACTATACTTTCGAGTGTACAAATGTTGAACAGGTTAACATGCCTATGGTTAGAGCAAAATATAGTCAACGAAAACCAATCAAACGTGAAACTGTCTTGAAATTTGAAAGAAAAGTAAATGAAAATCCGTATAAGACATTAGGTTATAAGGACACAGAAGGTAATCCTAAGTCAAAAACCTATCCATACGAGCCGTTAGAATTAGAGTAGCAGATGAGTATATATAGAAATCTTATATTTGCCTTGTGGTTAGTTCTTCTCATATTTATTCCTCATAAGGTTCTTTCACAAACAATCATAGAGGGTAAAGTGATTAACACGCAAGGTAAAACTTCCGGAGCATATATAACAGCATCGCCAAATGGTTCCAAAAATATTCTTTGTTTTTCCAATATAGACAACAATGGACGTTATAAACTAGAATTCAAGGCAACTGTAGATAGTGTTGCAATCAATGTGTCAGGTATGTCAATCGTCAATCAGACATATATTGTGGCTAATCGTTCACAACGACTTGACATAAAAGTAAAAGAACGCAGTGTACAGTTGAAAGAGGTCAGCGTTCGTGCCAAGAAAATTCGTCAGAATGGTGACACTCTGAATTATACAGTCGGAGCATATCAAAAGCAAGGAGATCGTGTCATTGGCGATGTACTTAAACGTATGCCAGGTATAGAGGTGAGTTCTAATGGCGGCATTAAGTATAATGGTAAATCCATAGTGAAATTTTACGTGGAGGATATAGATCTTTTGCAGGGGCGTTACGGACTGGCTACGAATAATATCAACGCACAGGACGTTGCAACAGTTCAAGTTCTTGAAAAGCACCAGCCAGTGAAGGCTTTGCAAAACAAAACAATTACTGATGATGTTGCAATTAATCTAAAGCTAAAGGACTCAGCCAAGGGAACAATTGCTATCAATAGTATGTTTAGTGGTGGAGTGCAGCAGGCTGGAGACTGGAGGCTCGGTGCTCGTTCTCTTAATGAGGAACATAATATTATTGGCCAGAATCCTCTATGGTCTATGGAACTTGTAGGCATGTACTTTGGTAAGAAACGACAAAACGTGACATTGTATAAGGGGAACAATACTGGAGAAGATGTTACAAAGGAGCTTACTCAGCATTACTCTGGTGTAAATAGTGTTGGACTTTATCCATTCTGTCCTATGGCGGCTATCATACCGAGTGGCTCTGGGTTGCCACAGAAACGGACTTTTGACAATCACACTCATATTGTTACAATGAATCATCTAGAGAAACTGCCAAATGATAAAGAGATTGGGATAAATGTCGCATACAACAACGATTATATCCGTCGTGAAGGTCTTAGTGAGAGTGATTTATTTGTAAGTGATGATAAACGTCTGCAAACGACAGAATCATTAATAAGTGAGACAAAATTAAACAACTTAAACATTCAGAACCATTATTGTAAAAATGCAACTGATGGATATTGGACAAATGTAATGAAGTTCGATATAAATTGGAATAATGATGAAGTGGAAGGTGTGTTGAATTCACAACTATCGGCATGTGATTCACAGCTAAAGAACTATGGCGACAATCATGTACGCCAATACTTTGACCGTCCTCAATTGTCCGTATCGAACACTTTCAATACATTACGCAACTTTGGTAAACATACGCTGAACTTTCATTTCTCAGCAGGTTATTCGCAACGTCCTAACACACTTAAAGTATGTATTGACTCCCTTCTTCAAGGCACATCAATGACATATCAGCAGGACATTACATCACGTAACATTGTAGGTGATTTCAACACCTTCGTTGATTTTAGGTTCGGAAACTTCACTTTGAAGTATGGTGTGCTTGCCTATGCTGGCTTGCATGGAATCGCGACAGAACTTAATGGTTTCGACACAGGTAGCTACTCGCCACGCAATGATCTGTGGTACAATATATACGAATTAGACATTGCACAGGAATACAAATATGAGCGTCATGGCTTTCGTATATCACTTGGCTGTCCGTTGACGCTTTATAGCCAGACTTTGGATGACCATATCCGCAAGGATTGTCATGGTTATGTTCATCTGCTTGTTACACCAACATTAGATACAAATTATGAATGGCGTGAATGGTCTGTTAATGCCAATGCCTCTTACTATAAGAATGTAGGTGATCCAGGAGGAATATATAGTGGATATATAATGAATAACTACCGTTCCTTCCAACGTTCGTATATAGAACAATTATCTGAGACCGAGCGCATGGGCGTAGGTGGTTGTATCAGATACCGTAATGCAATAACGGCAACCTTCTTAAATATAAATGGTGGTTATAGTCACACTCGTGACAACCAAATATATGGTGTTAACTATCAAGACGCTACAAGTATGATACAGGCTGTTGACAAAGTCACAAAGGCAAACAGCTATAGCCTTAAGGCAGAATGTAGTCAGGGACTTGATTGGCTTGATGCAACCCTTCGTGTATCATGTGGCTATGTTTACTCTACTAATGAACGGTTGATTTCTGACATGGTCTATCCATTCCACTCTCGTACTACAAGCATTGGTGCTGGTGGTACTTTAAAGCCATTGCCTTGGATGAATGTTTCCTTTGGAAGCGGCTACTCCTGGCATGCCACTCAAACAGATGCCTCCAATGACGCTTTAGCCAAAATGGTGTGCTTAGCAACACAAAGTTTGAAAATGTATTTTTATGTAACTAAGCAATTGACGATTTCCGCTTCTACAGAAGACAATTACAACAATCTTACAACGGATAACCGTCATGTCTGGTTTTGTGACGCTTCAGCCAAGTTAAAATTAAAACATTTTGATATGGAATTACATCTTGACAATCTCTTTGACCAACGTCAGTATGCTCGTATAAACTACAACGGACTTGATGTTTTCACTCAGACATCACAACTAAGACCGAGGAGTATTATTGGTACAGTAAGATTCAAGTTCCTGTAATAATAAATAATTGAGTCCATATGAAAAAGTATATGTAAAAATTTTACCTTCTCTTTGCAATATGGACAAAGTTATACTAATCTATAATAATGAGTCTCGACTGACATAAAGTCTATTTTTCGCGACATTTCAGAGCTGAATGTAAGCGACTCTGAAGGTGGTCTCAAAAATGGTACTTTTTCAAGTGGACTTATAATTCAAGTTTCGCAGGTTCCACTTGTAAGGAGCACAAGGAGTCCAAGACGGATGTATCAAACGATGAAAACTATCGTCTTGTACTACTTAAGCGACTTTAGGAGCGTAACTACTTGTACTACTTTAACTTTTTAAACTGAGTAAGTTGCATAAATGTGAAAGTAAATATAATAATTGTAAATATGAATAATAAATTTTGGTTTTATTTAGAATCATACATATATGTATGCATAAAGGACAAAGTAATGTTACTATATGACACACATAATGGTAGGCATTTACATTTCAAGTCTACAAAAGCCTTGCAAATTGTTAATAAGATTTACGAGAATGAAAATCTTGGTAGTATTGAAATTGATACTTCTGATATGTCAAACCTAGAAACTCATAATTTTATAGATACTATAGTTATAAATGGAATGGGGAAGTTACAGAGTCAGCAAGAATATCCAGTTAAGCCAGTTGTTCTTCTTCCTATACTCTCTCTGAATTTTGATGTGGACAAGTTCAAAGATATTACAAACGCCGAATTATGCCTTGCTCGAGACATTAGTAACTATTTGTTAGATGTTAATATTATATTAAATAACTCTTGTAATCAACATTGTTCACAATGTCAGAATTATCATAAACAATTTTTTTGTTGTTTTAAGGATTCTTCTACAGAAAAGATGAATCAACAATCGTTGATAAAGATTTTACGTCAAATAAATTACTATCCTGTTCGTACAATAAACATTACAGGCGGTAACATTTACCAGTATCAGCATTTGGAACTCTTTGACATAACAAATGTTAACACTAAGAAAGAGTTTAACTTTTATGTTCATTATTTGAATTATCAGGAAAATCATTATGTTGATAATCATAATATCCACATTATAGTGAACTTTCCTCTAAATATAAGTAGACTTCGTGATGTAAAGTCAATTACAAAGGGGAAAAATGTCAAATATCATCTTATAGTTGAAGACGAGGAGCAATATAATATGTTTGAATCAACAATGTCAGAATTTGACATAGAAGACTTTGAAGTTCATCCATGTTATAATGGAAATAACAGTTTCTTTTTTGAAGAGAATGTATTTATGTCAAAAGAAGATATTTTAGACAATAATACTTCTATGCGTGAAATTTTTCGCAATCAAAAAATGAATGCGAATTTTTTTGGTAGTTTGTATTTTTTTCCAAATGGAGAAATAAAGGCTAATCCGAACGAAGAAACTATAGGTAATTTGAATGATGATGGAATTGTTGATGTAATTAATACTGAAATGGTTAAAAATACGGCATGGAGAAAAATACGTTTTTGTGAGCCATGCAGTAATTGCCTTTATCAGTATTTATGTCCTCCATTATCCAATTATGAAAAGGTAATGAAACGTAATAATTTATGTAAAGTAAAGTTTTAACTTGTTTCTAGTTTATCAGAAGTTCGTAAAATATTCAATATACGGCATAACGGCTAAGCCACATGTCTATAATTCTTTGAGTATTTGTTTAATAAAGTATGGTTCGAACGGTATTGAGATGCGTCAAAAAATGTTTCATTAAAAATGTGTTGATAATCATAGTGTCTGGCAAAATCAAACAAAGCATAGATATCAAAAAATTGGTTCTCTGATTTGCGGTCACTTAGAAGTGTATCAACTATTGCCATTTTGAAATGAGATTTCCAATTCTATAATTTCATTTGTAATGTAATTATATGCTTTTGAAAGGACTTGTCAAAAAAAAGTTTATCTGGACTGCAGTAAAACGTTAATTTAAAGCTCGATGAATGTTTTTATGTTCTTTGACACGTTCTGCGATGCGAATGATACGTTGAAAGCATAATCAAGTTTGTTCGTATCTCTTAACTGTTCTTTCATTAGTGTAACACAAGAGTGGGCATGCCATGGAAATAATTGATGAGATGGAAACCATGCTTTTGGATGCCCTCATAGAAAGTGCGAGGCGAGAAGAATGTATCGATAAAAGATGAGGAGTGATTGTTTTAGCAGTTTCTTGCGATATCGTTTAATGTCAGCTATTATGTAGTAATCTGTCAGTGCCAGCTTGATCAACTCATATTTATCTCCTATCTGATACAAACCAATTTCAAAACCATGCTTCACGGTACCCACGAATCCTGACCAGAAACAATTAATATGCGGAGTTATCTTTCCCCGCTTTGATGATGTTGGCTCGGATTAATGGTAATGGCCTTGCGTCAAACACTAACAAAGTTGCGAGGAGCGAGATATGTATTAAAGTGAAGTCTGTAAGCTTCTTGAGCATAAACGCTCGAAGTACTGACGATAGTGCAGTTCGCCGTAATAGCCATATTTACCCATCAGGGTGACTTTTATATTTCCTACATATGACTATGTATAAAAATTGTTTCATGATGATGATTTTCTCAAAGCTTTTGCTTAACTTTGCTATGGAGTCCATGATGGACTCATGGTATATCTCCGTATATTGGTTAGGGGCTTCTTAAATTCAATTTATTCCTAGTAAAGGTTATAGACAGCTAGGTTACTTAAAACATAAACTTGACAAATTTTAATTAGATATATAATTCAACTTTAGCTTTTGAACATTGTTGTTAATAATCAAACGTTTAACAGAAACAACACCATAAGACAAAATAAGCCAAACCGTCATTTTGCTGGAAATTTTCCTGTATTATTGACTTGTTTTTTTTCTTTATGTCTTATGACAACATAAAGGCTGATTATGAATGAATGTCCCAAATGCTAAAGTTGAGTATATAACATCAATGTAACTCGCTGTTTGTTGCCGATTAAATATATGTTTAACAAAGTATTGATTATGAATTCTTACTTTTTCCCTCATTATCATCAGATGGATTCAGCTGATTGTGGTCCTACGTGTCTTCGGATGATAGCAAAACACTATGGCAAGGCATATTCTGCTGAGATGCTGCGTAAACATAGTTTTATTTCACGTGAAGGGGTATCCATGCTTGGTATCAGTGATGCAGCAGAATATATTGGATTTAGGACACTTGGAGTAAAGATTACATTCGAGCAATTGGTCAATGAGGCCTTGCTACCATGTGTACTTCATTGGAATCAAAATCATTTTGTGGTTTGTTATGACATAAAGAAAACATGGAGTGGGAAGTATAAGATATATGTGTCGGATCCAGCATCGCAAAAATTATGCTATACGAAAGATGAATTCACAAAATGCTGGATTTCAACAAGGAGTGGTAGCAAAGACGTAGGTTTGGCTTTGTTACTTGAACCAACAGCAGATTTTGGCGAAAGAGAAGAAGAAGTAGAAATACAGAAAAAAGGAATAACCTCTTTTATAAAGTATTTTTATCCTTATAAAGGTCTTCTAATGCAAATTGTTCTTGCAATGGTTGCAGGAAGTTTTCTAAGTTTGATTTTTCCTTTTCTTACCCAAGCAATGGTGGATAAAGGAATTAATGGGAAAAACATGGGAGTTATAACTCTGATTCTTATATCGCAACTCGTATTGTTTGTTGCTCATTTGATAATCAGTTATATACGTAGTTGGATTCTCCTTTATGTAAACTCTCGAATAGACATATCTCTTATCTCCGATTTTTTAATAAAGTTAACAAATATGCCACTACATTTTTTTGACTCAAAGAAGACTGGTGACATTATGCAGAGAATGGGAGATCATGGAAGAATAAAAGGTTTCTTAATGGGTAACAGCATTGGTATTGTGTTCTCATTAGTTAATTTTGTGGTATTTACTATAGTACTTGGATATTATGATCTAAAGATATTGTGTATTTTCCTTATTGGAAATACGATGTATGTTATTTGGATATTGTTTTTTATGCGTTATAGACGTGAATTGGATACAAAGCGTTTCAACCTGTCTGCAAGCGAACAAAGCAATGTAATACAACTTATACAAGGGATGCAAGACATAAAACTCAACAATTGCGAAAAACAAAAACGATGGGAATGGGAACGTATTCAGATGAAGTTATTCAAGATAAGTGTTAAAGGATTAAAAATAGGTCAAATCCAGAAATCAGGTTCTGTATTTTTTACAAAAACCACAGATATAATAATATCATTTATGGCCGCAAATGCCGTGGTAAATGAAAATATGACACTTGGAATGATGATGTCACTCACTTATATTCTTGGTCAAATTAGTGCACCAATACATGACTTCATTGGCTTTGCACAGTCTTTACAAGATGCAAAGTTAAGTCTCGAACGCCTAAATGAAATACATTCACAAGAAGATGAGGAAATGAATATTATGGACAAATTATCTATATTACCACAGAAAAAAAATATCGTTGTAAAGAATTTGAAGTTCAGCTATAGCGGTGCAGATAGAGATTATGCACTAAACGACGTAAGTGTAACCATACCAGAACATAAAGTAACGGCATTAGTAGGAGAAAGTGGATGTGGCAAGACTACACTTATAAAATTGCTTCAAGGATTCTATACTCCTAATAGTGGTAGTATAACTGTGGACGGTGTTGCACTATCGGCAATAAATCCACATCTATGGAGACGTGCAACAGGATCTGTTATGCAAGAAAGTTTTATTTTCTCAGACACTATTGCAAAGAACATTGCACTCTGTACTGATGAAGTTGATGTTGAGCGACTATACAAGGCATCAAAAATGGCAAATGCAGATGAATTCATATCTTCACTTCCCATGGGGTACAATACCAAAATAGGAATGGAAGGAAATGGAGTAAGTCAAGGACAACGACAAAGAATACTCATTGCACGTGCAATATACAAGAATCCTGAGTTGATATTCTTTGATGAAGCAACTAATGCACTTGATGCCACTAACGAGAGTAAGATAATGAACAATCTCCATGAATTCTATAAGGGTAAAACTGTAGTTGTCGCCGCACATAGATTGAGTACAGTAAAGGATGCTGACCAGATAATCGTTATGAAACAAGCTAAGGTTGTAGAAACTGGTACTCATGCTGAACTCATTGCTAAACGTGGAGAGTATTACACATTAGTAAAAAACCAATTGGAACTAAATGCATAAACTTGTATTTTAAATGGAAAATAAAAAAGAAGAAGACTTTCCTGTTATAGAACTGAAAAGCGAAGAAGTGCAAGAACTGATGGACAAAAAACCATCATGTGTTTTGCGATATGGAATTGGTGTGGTTCTGCTTTTACTGGGTTGTTCTTTTGTGGCAAGTAAATTTGTACCATACCCAGATGAACTAAAGGTTATTGTGACACTTTCACCAAATGTAAATACAAAGAAGTTCGTAAACACGAGAGATGTAGAAGTACTTTATATCATTCCATATCTCAAATCTAATGTCTGCAGTGGTGACACGCTTGGAGTTTTTGCATACGAGAATGACACTATAACATATGTAAGTCCATATAATGGCATGGCATATATATCTGGAGGCTATAATTGCGGTGATTTCATAAAGTCAGGTAATCTAACCATACTTGTGTCAGATTGCGAAATTCGTACTTCTACTATATATGCTCGATCTTTTGTTGATGTGGAAAGTGCAAAAAAAATTAGATGTGGCATGATTATGACAACAGAAGAGAATAAGGACATTTATGTAGTAAAAGAACTATCATCAATTCCTGATGAGAATGGTTTTTATACCATTGTATACAAAAAAGATTCTAAACAGAGCAAAATAATCATGACACAGCAAGAAACAATTGGATATATTACTCTTGATGACTCGAATGTATATGACAGATTCTTTGCTCAAGGTATTAAAAATATAATAAAATTATAAACTATGGAAGAAAAAGAACTTACATTTTGGATTACGTACCACGAAGATAAGCAGATAGAAGAATATGGACTTAAAGGAAGTGATATTTTTAAGTTGTTTAAAGGCAATAAGGAGGATGTTGATGGAGAAAATATCAACTACTTAAATAAGTTCTATTCTGAGATCGTGACTTTGTACTATGTATGGAGAAACAATATCAGAAGCCGAATAATTGGCTTTGGACATTACAGAAGACTTTTCCCTCAGATATGCGATGTGGAAGAAGGACAGTGCCAAGTATTGTCAATCAATTATAACAATTCTGTTTTAAACCATTACAAGTTTGCTCATAACTATCAGGACATTTATGATGCAATAGACATTCTCAATGAGAAATATGGTAAGGGTAACAAATATTCAAAATATTTGCTTGAGAGTAAAGTCTTTATACCTTTCTGTTGTTTCATCATGAACTATACTGATTTTGAAAAGTTGTGCAACTGGTTGTTCCCTATCATTTTTGCTTGGGATGAAAAAAATAATCTGAACATGAACCCATATAAATATATGGAAAAAGCAAAACGTGATTTCCGTTATGATAATGTGGATTATCAATGCAGAGCTGTTGGTTTCTTGTCTGAGAGATTGATAAGTTGCTACATAGTAAATGAAATGAAACCATTTTGTATTAACACTTTGTAATTTAACAAATAAGTATGAACAAAAAAAATTGTATAGTTCTTGTTACTCATAAACAAGATGAAGATGTATTACGATATATTTCGCATATAGCGAAAGTATCAGAAGGTGTAATGGACTTCTATGTGTTATTTGACTGTTCTAACAGCAAGCCACATTTTTCATCTATTCCAAACGTAAATATTTTTGAGTACAATTCGAAAGAATTGGAAGACTTTTTCTTTGCTGGTAATAGGCTTTTGCCTAATGCTTTAGTAGCATTGCTTGATTTTGCCCAAAGCAAGCATTATGACCACTACTTAGTCATGGAGTTTGATATAGTTTTGAATGGTCGTTTTGGGGATTTCATAAAGAAGGTTAATTCTATTGATGACATTGACTATATTCATATAGGATATGACCCAGAAGGAGCACCAGAAAATCATTGGCCAACAAAATATATACAGAACAATCCTTTCAGGAAATTATACTTTGCTTGGTGTCACATATTCTATATCAGTCACAATTTCTTGAAAGATGTTGAGCAATTCATGGCTAAAAACAATTCTTTCCACTATGAATTCTTATTGCCAACAATGGCATATAATGGGAATTATATGGTCAAGCAGTTTGAAAACATTGGATATCAGTTTAATGTTTCATGGGGTCCTGTCGATAAATACGAGACGATATATAAAGAGTGTGCAAGAGATAATACATTCTATCATCCTATAAAAGACCTTAGTATCGTTACATTTAAATAAAAACAGAATGAAACAAGCGATTCTTTTGCTCTCTAACAGAACAGATTATTCTGTACGTGATAGGTATGACAAGTTAATTAAAGATTATGGACATAAGGCTGAGATCTATTTACTATTTGACGCTACCAAAGGTTATAATAAACAGGAATTAGTAAATTTTGAACACGTATATCCATTTAACGTGAACACAATGATCGATGATGGCTATACTGCCTTGAAAGAAGGTTTTCTTGGCAATTGTCATTATCCTGTATTGGCATTCCATAAAGAATACCCAGAATATGACTATTTATGGATTGTGGAGGATGATGTATTTTTTTCTGGTGACTGGAGCGTACTGTTCGATACCTTTACTGATGATCCTGCCGATTTGATTGCCACAAAGATTAGATGCTATGAAGAAGAACCTACATGGTACTGGTGGAAATCAATGAGAGCAGGTATGGACGAGACTATTTCAAAAAATATAATGTATGCCTGTTTCATTCCAATCTATCGTCTTTCAGCTAAAGCAATAGATTGCCTATATACGGAAGTGCGTAACGGATGGAGAGGTCATTTTGAGGGAGTCGTTCCTACTGTCCTAATTAAAAATGGATTGACATTAAGAGACATGAATGGCAAAGGCTTTGGATTAAATGAACGTGTAAATCTTCATTTTTATTCAGACAGCACACATAACTGGTCGCCATTGTATGTACAGTCATTTGAAAAGAATATGATTTACCATCCAATAAAACAAAAGGTTAGTAAAATAACGTATCAGCACTATTGCTTGCTTTCTGTTGTTGGAGAACACAGCAGGCATATTGAATGGATAACAGGTAATGTGAGACGAAATTATGATGTACATCTTATAGTTAATGACATGTCATTTGGCAAACATTATGATGATGCAGATTTTGTCTATGGTAAAACAGGCAGAAAAGTTGAATTGATAAAAGATTATTTTAACAATCACAACTATCTACTAAAAGAATATGATTATTTCTTTTTAATAGATGAAATGTGTGGAATGAACGTGAATCAAATAAATGAGTTATTTAAGGATATGGCACAAGACGATTGTGAGTTTTCCATAGTGGGCATGACGATGCCTTGCCTCAGACAAGATACAATGATTCAAGTATTGGAGGGAAACCCTGAAACATCAATATTATTCTTTTGAAATATAATGCAATGAGGTACGATTATCTTATAGTTGGTTCCGGTCTTTTTGGAGCCACATTCGCATATTGCGCTAAGCAAGCAGGTAAATCAATTGTGGTAATTGATTCTCGCCCTCACATTGGGGGTAACGTGTATCAGGAGAATGTGGAGGGCATAAACGTACATAAGTATGGCCCTCACGTTTTCCATACATCCAATGAAGAGGTGTGGAAGTTCGTAAATCAGTTTACTAAGTTCAATCACTTTGAGTTGCACACTATTGCCAACTACAAAGGAGAACTGTACAACCTACCATTCAATATGAATACTTTCCATCAGATGTGGGAAATATGTACACCAGAGGAAGCGGAGAAAAAGATTAAAGATGCAAGACGAGAGGCAAAAGAACTATTGAAGTTTGACGAGCCTCGTAATCTTGAAGAACAAGCATTGTCTCTTGTTGGACGTGATATTTACAAGAAACTTATCAAGGAATACACGGAAAAGCAATGGGGACGTAAATGTACGGACTTGCCATCATTCATTATTCGTCGCCTCCCTGTAAGGTTCACATACGACAACAACTACTTCAACGACATCTATCAAGGCATTCCTATTGATGGATATAACAAAATGATTGAAAAGATGCTTGAAGGTGTGGACGTAATGCTCAACACCAATTTTTTTGATAGTAATGATGATAAGCCAAATTGCAAGAACTGGAGGAACTTTGCAGATAAGTTGGTATATACCGGCAAGATTGATGATTTTTTCGGTAATTGTTATGGCAATCTTGATTATCGTACAGTTAGGTTTGAAACAGAAATAATAAATAAACCCAACTATCAGGGCGTTGCCATTATGAACTTCACTTCGCATGATGCTCCATACACACGTATCATGGAGCATAAGCACTTTGAGAAGTTCGGCAATGAGGTATATGACAATCCCAAGACGGCCATCACTCGTGAATACTCTGTAGAATACGAAACTGGCATGGAACCGTACTACCCAATCAACAATGACAGGAATATGGAACTATATGCAAAATATAAGGCTTTGGCGGATAAGGAAACAGATATTATCTTTGGCGGTCGTTTAGCTGAATACAAGTACTACGATATGGCTCCTACAATTGAAAATGCATTAAAAACTTGGAAAAAACACATGATCGTTTGATGTGTTTCCACCATTCAAAGAAGTTATATTCAATCACAATCTATTTCAAAATCGGGCTACTTCAAAGTAGTCCGATTTTACTTTATATTTCCTTTACTCATTCTTGATACTATCAAAAATAAAGAAGAAAACATATTATTTAGCGTTATTGTATTTCTGTAATACATTTGTAATGAAGACAAGTAGTATTTGGGGGTCAAAATACTGACCTGTATCGTTCCATTTACAGGAAATGTGTAGATGTGCACCAGTCGTATGCTTACCCGTATTTCCGCTGATGGCAATCTTCTGTCCTGCAAATACTTTTTGTCCTTTCTGCACATCAATTCTTGACAAATGTAGAAACGAACATTCACAAACTCCGTAATTGACAGTGACGAAATATCCACCTCCAGTTGAATATGAAGCAGCAGTTACTAAACCATGGAACATAGAATAGACATTCTCATACCTCGCTTTTAGGTCAATGCCATTATGCATGATATACCTATGATAAATAGGATGCAAACGCATTCCGAACTCAGAATTGATATGGATTCTTTTTAATGGATAAGAAATACATGGTATTAGATTCTTCTTTTCTTCCATTTCAAGAACACCACCAGAATTGAATAACACGCTGTCCATATTCTCGACATTCCTTATACTATCCTTTGGAGCAACTGTTTGTTCTGAAGGATTTACTTTTGTCTTGACGGTTTGGTGATTCACTACATCACCGATGGTATTGAACTGGGCGAAACTTACAATCGGAACAAATGCCGATGTGAGTATTACGAGTATTGATTTTTTCATGGTGCAAAATTAGTATTCCTGTGCCACTTGGAAAAATATCATCGAACAATACCTTACGATTATAACATTTGATAAGTTTTGAGTATGATTTCTTCTGCAAAATTATACTCAAATGTTATCAAGACTCAAAATCGACCTGATTTAGTATTTTCTTCGGCAAAGATGAATAATTATGGTGTACCTTCGCAGCCAAAATTGTTTCATCAACTGATAAAAATTGAAGAAAATGCAGTTTA
>JAFZRZ010000064.1 GCA_017619635.1 Lachnospiraceae bacterium
CAACAGGTGGTCTTTAGGTACCAGATCATCCATGCAGAACATCTGAATCTGTTCTCTTTTCTTATCAGCATTCTGTGTCATCATAGGCATCAATTCTCCTTGAAATACTATAATTATTATACCACAAAGCAACAATAAATTCAGTATTTTCAAGGCTTTCCAGCCTTTAGATTAAAAAAAGCCAGAGGCAAATGCCTCTGACTTTGTCTACACTCTGAAGGGAGATCGTATTGATCTCCCTTTTGTGATGCATGCCATTTATCTGTTTGCCATATATGAATCTATACCGTTTGCTATACCTTCAGCGATGAGATCCTGATAGTCATCGCTTGCCATCTTAAGATCCTCATCCGGATTTGTCATGTACCCCATCTCGACTATGGTTACGGGTACTGTGCACCAGTTTATACCGCTCATCGTATCTGTTTCCCAGACACGTTCTTTTTTACATCCTGTGGATGCGACCAGTGAATCAAGAACACATGAAGAGAGGAGTTTGCTTTGAGGAGCGAGCTGACCGTTGTATGGATTGTTTGATGTCTGACATATGGTCATCGCACCGTTTGCGGACGGGTTTTCTGATCCGTTGGCATGAATGCGGATAAATGCGGCAGCGTTATTGTCATTGGCAACCTTTGCTCGTTCGCTGTTACTTATATTTACATCGTTTTCAGTTCTTACCATTATTACTGAATAACCGCGCGCAGTAAGTATGGCTTCAAGTTTTTTTGCTACCATGAGGTTAAGTTCATATTCTGTAAGGCCGCTTGCGACACCGGTTGTACCACCGGTAACCTTGGCTTTGGTCTCGCTTGCGCCGGGACCTATGGGCTCTTTTTCAGAATTACCTTTTCTTTGGTGTCCGGCATCTATCACTATAACATTACTCTGATTGTCAGGGTTATATGTCTGAACCTGCTCGGTTTTGTTTTCGGGTTCTGTCTCATTTGAGGTGATCTGTGCCCACTGGTCATCCGTGATGTATGTCTCATGTCTGGGATCGTGATACATGACGATCTTGGAATCTGTCATGTTGCAGTTCAGTGTGAAGTTGTAACCTCTGTTTTTGAGTTCCTCACACAGTTCTTTGATAGCAGATACATCATCCTTTATAAGACCGTCAGCACAATCGATCTCTATGATAAGATGACTGTCAGTCTTTGTTTTATAATCATTTACCGCTTCCTTATCGGCATACGCCTTGTCGCTCATCTCGTAAACAAAGTGGCTGTCTGATATATGGTTTCCGGTATATGTTGAAAGTGCATCTGTTATATCAGCTTCTATATACTCACCGATAAGGAGTCTGGCATAATCATCGGTCAGAAGATTCTTCTTATCAAATATATAAACCCTGAAATCATCATCATAAACCGTGCTGTGACATACAGCTTCAAATACGGTATCATTATCGGCTCTTGAAACATTAGATATCTTTATATCTGAGGGAGTGAAACCACCTTTGGGAGCAGACTCTCCCTTATACCTGAGATTTAAAAGTTCACATATCCTTTCTTCTGTGGTTAAAGGCTCATCAGATTGGATATCAGCGGTATTGTCTTTGACAACCTCTATGGTGGGAGATACCTGGTTTTCGATAATCTCTTCACTTGGATCTTCAGGTTCTTTACCGGTGCATGATGAGAATGATAGTAATGCAATTGTTATAAGGATTATCATAATTTTTCGCATGGGGATATTTTATCACAGAGAACTGTGATTGTCATTTTTACATAACATTTGGCATGTTGATTTTTTTAACATATTTTGTTATAATAAACTTACCCGAGAGGGATTTATCCTGACATTTTGAACCTACATCTACTTTAAACGGGATTCCTATATCGCTTAAGAACATGTCAGGCCTCCGAATGCGCAGTGGAAGACAGACGCTTAAGTTGCGGTCGCCCACCTAGCCTTAGCTAGGAGTCAAAATTCAGGAACACTCTTGGGACCAAACGAGGGAGAATATTTCAAGTGGCTTACGATTAAGCCACTTTTTCTTTTGCCTTCGATACTTCATTTTTTGATAAAAAAAGTATATAATCGTGAAGAAACATGCAAAGATGTGAGAATTTATGATCAAACGACTTTACCTTATATTTTATACATTCGGAAAGCAGCTGCAGAGGGACAATATAGGGGCGTATGCTTCTTCAATGGCCTTCTTCTTTTTGTTGTCTGTTGTCCCCATCCTGCTGATAGGTACGGTCATACTGTCGTATCTTCCTTTTACGGAGGAAATGGTGGTAAGCACTCTTGAGCAGTTCACACCCGGGTTTATAGATGATGTGATAGAAAACCTTGTTTCACAGGTCTACAATCAGTCACAGGGTATACTGCCTATCGCTATCATAGTCATGCTGTGGTCTGCAGGCAAGGGTATGTGGGGCATGATGATGGGACTTAATACCGCAAATGAGGTGACGGAGGACAGGAACATAGTCTTTGTCCGTATCAGGGCTTCATTTTACTCGGTACTTATGCTGATAATGCTCATCATGTGCTTCGGTATGATAATAGCGGGTGAGAACTTCGTGGGATATATAAGGAGACTGGCACCAAAACTGGCTGAGTATTTCGGTATCATAGGAAACTTGAGATTCTTAGTCGTGTGGGGCTTTCTTACACTGTTTTTTGCTCTGCTTTACACTTTTCTTCCAAACAAAAAGCTTAAGATAAGATTTCAGATACCGGGAGCTGCGTTTTCTGCCATAGGATGGACAGTGATATCCTGGGGATATGCGCTTTATCTTGATTATTATGACGGCTTCAGTGTATACGGCAGTTTAAGCACACCTCTTCTTATAATGATCTGGATGTATGTGTGTATGTATATACTGCTTATCGGTGCTAACCTGAACAGGTATTTCGGAAGCGTTATAAAGTCAGCATTGAGCCGTAAAGAAAAGGCGTAAACACTTGATATATTGGTAACAAAAGTATAGAATATTAAAGTTGGCATGACCAAATAGATATGAAAGGGTTTTGATTTATGAATGAAAAACTTGAACAGATAAGACAGGAAGCGATCAGACAGATCGAGAACAGTGATGCTCTTGAGAAGCTTAATGAGATCAAGGTCAATTTCCTTGGCAAGAAAGGTGAGCTGACCGCTGTTTTAAAGAGTATGAAAGATGTGGCGCCTGAAGACCGTCCCAAGGTAGGACAGCTTGTCAATGAGACAAGAGCCGAGATCGAGAAGGTTTTGGAACAGGCGATAAAGAAGATGGAGAACATCAAGCGTGAGGCTCAGATGAAGGCTGAGGTCATCGATGTTACTCTGCCTGCAAAGAAAAACCAGGTAGGTCATTCACATCCCAATGTTATAGCGATGGAAGAGGTTCAGAGGATCTTCATCGGTATGGGTTATGAGGTTGTTGAAGGACCTGAGATAGAGACTGATTATTATAACTTTGAAGCTTTGAACATACCTGCTGACCATCCGGCAAAGGATGAGCAGGATACTTTCTATATAAACGGGGATTTCCTTCTTCGTACACAGACCAGTGGCACACAGGTACACGTTATGGAGCAGGGAAAGCTTCCCATCCGTATGATCGCACCCGGAAGAGTGTTCAGATCTGACGAGGTGGATGCGACTCACTCACCTTCGTTCCATCAGATCGAGGGCCTTGTAATAGACAAGCATATCACATTTGCGGATCTAAAAGGCACACTTGCCGAGTTCTCAAAGGAGCTTTTCGGTGCAGATACGAAGGTAAGGTTCAGACCTCATCATTTCAATTTCACGGAGCCTTCAGCAGAGATGGATATCAGCTGCTTTAAGTGCGGTGGTGAAGGATGCCGTTTCTGTAAGGGAACAGGCTGGATAGAGATACTTGGTTGCGGTATGGTTCATCCCAATGTATTAAAGATGAGCAAGATCGATCCTGAGGAGTATACGGGCTTTGCGTTCGGTATAGGACTTGAGCGTATAGCGCTTCTTAAGTATGAGATAGATGACATGAGACTCTTGTATGAAAATGATGCAAGATTCTTGAAGCAGTTTTAATTGATTTAGGAGAGTTAATCTTATGAATACAGCATTATCTTGGATAAAAGCCTATGTACCCGAGCTTGACTGCACGCCTCAGGAATACCTTGATGCGATGACACTTAGCGGTACAAAGGTTGAAACATATGAGTGTTTGGATAAGAACCTTAAGGATATCTATGTTGGACAGATCCTTTCTATCGAGCGTCATCCTGATGCAGATAAGCTTATCGTATGCCAGGTTGATCTTGGTGACAAGAAGCTTCAGATCGTTACCGGAGCACCGAATGTAAAGGTCGGTGACAAGGTTCCGGTCGTTGTTGACGGAGGAAAGGTTGCAGGCGGTCATGACGGCGGTCCGCTTCCGGAAGACGGTATAGTTATAAAGAACGGTAAGTTAAGGGGCGTTGAGAGCTTTGGTATGATGTGTTCTATCGAAGAGCTTGGCTCTGACAGAAATATGTATCCCGAAGCACCCGAAAACGGAATCTATATCTTCCCTGAGGATACAAAAGTCGGTGCGGATGCGATCGAGGTTTTGGGACTTCATGATACTGTCTTTGAATATGAGATCACATCTAACAGGGTTGACTGCTACAGTGTTCTTGGAATAGCAAGAGAAGCTGCTGCAACATTTGACAAGCCTTTTATCGCACCTGAGGTAAAGGTTAATGAGTGCAGTGACAAGATCGAGGATTATATAAGCGTTGAAGTAAAGGATACTGATCTGTGTCCCAGATTCTGCGCACGTGTCGTTAAGAACATAAAGATCGCTCCTTCTCCGGAGTGGATGCAGAGAAGACTTGCAGCAAGCGGTATCAGACCTATAAACAATCTTGTCGATATCACAAATTATGTGATGGAAGAGTATGGTCAGCCCATGCACGCATATGACCTTGATACCATAGAGGGTAAGAAGATCATCGTTAAGAGAGCAAATGACGGAGACACCTTCATGACTCTTGATGGTCAGGAGCGTAAGCTTGACGGCGAGATGCTGATGATCAACGATGCATCAAAGGCTATCGGTATTGCAGGTATCATGGGTGGTGAGAACTCAAAGATCACCGATGATGTAAAGACTGTATGCTTTGAGGCTGCTACATTTAACGGAGCCAATGTAAGAAAGAGCGCAAAGAGACTCGGACTTCGTACAGATGCTTCCGGAAAGTTTGAAAAGGGACTTGATCCCAGAAATGCACTTGATGCCATAAACCGTGCATGTTCTCTTATCGAAGAGCTTGGCTGCGGTGAAGTGGTAAGCGGTGTGGTTGATGTATGCGAGCCGTTAAAGGAACTCAACAGGATCAAATTCAGACCCGAGAGGATAAATGAACTTCTCGGAACAGATATAGATGCTGATACAATGCTTAAGATATTCAAAAAGCTTGAGCTTGTATATGATGAAGCAAACGGTGAGATAGTCATACCTTCATTCCGTCAGGATCTTGAGGGTATAGCTGATCTTGCAGAGGAAGTTGCAAGATTCTACGGATATGATAAGATACCCAGCACACTTCCCAGCGGCGAAGCAACAACAGGTAAACTTCCGTTTAAGTTACGTGTTGAGGCTATAGCGCGTCAGGTTGCTCAGTACTGCGGTTTCTCACAGGGTATGTGCTACAGCTTTGAGAGTCCCAAGGTATATGACAAGCTGTTGATAGATGAAAATGATGTCATCAGAAATGCCATCGTTATCTCAAATCCTTTGGGTGAGGATTTCTCTATCATGAGAACGATATCACTCAACGGTATGCTCACATCACTTTCAACAAACTATAACAGAAGAAACGCAAATGTCCGTCTCTATGAGATGGGTAACATATATATCGCTGATAAGCTTCCTCTTGAGAAGCTTCCCGATGAGCGTATGCAGTTTACTCTCGGTGGATACGGAGATATAGATTTCTTTGGCATGAAGGGTGTGGTTGAAGAGTTCTTCGATGCTGTCGGAATATCAGGAAAGATCGAGTATGATCCCAATGCAGGTAAGAATTTCCTTCATCCCGGAAGACAGGCTCTCATTAAGTACCAGGGAAGCATTCTCGGATATCTCGGTGAGGTTCATCCTGAGGTTGCAGATAATTATGAACTTGGAACAAAGACATATGTGGCTGTTATAGATATGCCAAATGTACTTCCTTTTGCTTCATTCGACAGAAAGTATGTCGGACTTGCAAAGTATCCGGCTGTTAGCAGAGATATCTCCATGGTAGTTCCCAAAGAGATCATGGTAGGTCAGATAGAGACCATGATAGCTCAGCGTGGCGGTAAGATACTGGAGAACTTAAATCTCTTTGATATCTATGAAGGAAGCCAGATAAAGGAAGGCTACAAGTCAGTTGCTTATAACATTACATTCAGAGCTAAAGACAGAACTCTGAATGAAGAGGATATCAATGGTGCAATGAAGAAGATCTTAAACGGTCTTGAGAGCATGGGTATTGAACTGAGGGCTTAATGATGGATAAGAATGTATGGAGTGAAGCCAACCAGAAGAAGGTTAAGGCAATAGATACTTTCGCGAAAGAGTATCGCGAATTTCTTGACAACGGAAAGACTGAGAGAGAATGCACTGATCTTATCGTTAATGAGATCGAGAAGGCAGGCTTTGTTGAGCTTAAGAAGCTTATCGATTCAAACAAGAAGCTTAAGGCAGGCGATAAGGTTTATGCCGTAAACATGAACAAGGCAGTGATCATGTTCAATATAGGCAAACAGCCTTTGGAAAACGGTATGAACATCCTGGGTGCACATATCGATTCTCCCAGACTTGATCTTAAAGGAAATCCGCTCTATGAGGATACAGAGATAGCTTATCTGGATACTCACTACTACGGCGGTGTTAAAAAGTATCAGTGGGTCACATTACCCCTTGCGCTCCATGGAGTTGTTGTAAAGAAAGACCTTACAACAGTTGAGATCAATATAGGCGAGGATGAGGATGATCCGGTATTCTTCATATCAGATCTTCTGATCCACCTTGCAAGTGAACAGATGGATAAAAAGGCATCAAAGGTCATCGAGGGTGATCAGCTTGATGTCATAGTCGGAAGCATGCCTCTTTCACAGAACAAGGATGCAAAGGATAAAGAAAAAGAAGCTGTTAAGGCAAATATCCTTAAGCTTCTTAAAGATAACTATGATATAGAGGAGGACGATTTCAAATCTGCAGAGATAGAAGTCGTTCCTGCGGGCCGTTCTAGGGATGTAGGATTCGACAGAAGCCTTATACTTGGATACGGTCATGACGACAGGGTATGTGCATTCCCCAGCTACAAGGCACTTCTTGAAGCAGGAAACTGTGAGAAGACAACATGCTGTATCCTTGTTGACAAAGAGGAGATAGGTTCTGTGGGCGCAACAGGTATGCGTTCGCGCTTCTTTGAGAATGTTGTTGCGGAGATCATCAATCTTTGCGGTCAGTATTCAGACCTTGCGCTAAGAAGATGTCTTGCTAATTCAAATATGCTCTCCAGTGATGTAAATGCTGCTTACGATCCCACATTCGGTTCAAGCTTTGATAAGAAGAATGCAACAAAGTTAGGACATGGTATCGTGCTTGAGAAGTATACCGGAGCAAGAGGAAAATCAGGATCAAATGATGCGAATGCCGAGTATCTTGCAAAACTCAGATCTGTATTTGAAGCAGACAAGGTCATCTATCAGACAGGTGAACTTGGAAAAGTTGATGTGGGTGGCGGCGGAACGATAGCATACATCCTTGCGTTGTATGGTATGAACGTTACCGACTGCGGAGTACCGGTACTTAACATGCATGCTCCGTGGGAGTGCATAAGTAAAGCTGATCTGTACGAGGCAAAGTGCGGATATGTTGCTTTCTTAAAGAATTGCTAATATGAAAACAGCAGATTTTTATTATGATCTTCCCGAAGAACTGATAGCCCAGGATCCGCTTGAGGACAGAAGCTCATCAAGGCTTCTTGTTTTAAATAAGGATAACGGCAGAGTAACTCATAAGGTATTTAAAGACATCACGGATTATTTAAGAGCCGGAGACTGTCTGGTATTAAACAATACCAAGGTCATACCTGCCAGACTCCTTGGTGTCAAAGAGGATACAGGGGCAGCTGTTGAGGTTTTTCTTCTTAAAAGGATAGATGCAAACAGATGGGAGACTCTTGTTAAGCCCGGAAAGAAATTAAGACCGGGTGCCAGAGCGGTTTTCGGTGACGGTCTCTTAAAGTGTGAGATAAAAGAAGTTGTCGATGAGGGCAACAGAATAGTAGAGTTTGAATACGAGGGTATATTTGAAGAGGTTTTGGACAGACTTGGTGAGATGCCTCTGCCTCCGTATATAACTCATAAACTTATGGATAAAAACAGATATCAGACTGTTTATGCCAAGTACGAGGGAAGTGCGGCAGCTCCGACTGCGGGACTTCATTTCACAAATGATCTTTTGGATAAGATAAGTAAGATGGGAGTGGATATCGCATATGTCACTCTACATGTGGGACTTGGTACTTTTAGACCGGTAAAGGTCGATGATGTCACAAAGCATCATATGCATACCGAACAGTACAGCATAGATAAAGAGGCGGCTGAAAAGATAAACAGGGCAAAGGAAAACGGACACAGAGTGATCTGTGTTGGGACCACAAGCTGCAGGACGATAGAGAGTGCGGCTGATGAGAACGGAAATACAAAGCCGTGTTCCGGAGATACGAGCATATTCATATATCCCGGATACAGATTCAAGGTCTTGGATTGTCTTATAACCAATTTCCATCTTCCGGAGTCAACTCTTATCATGCTGGTATCAGCACTCGCCGGCAGGGAAAATGTCCTTGAGGCATACAGGATCGCTGTTGATGAAAGATACAGATTCTTTTCATTCGGCGATGCGATGTTCATAACAAACGACGATCTTTTGGATTAACAGACGCAGATTTTTACATGCTATTGTTAAACTGCGATTTTTTATGTATTATAAAATTGTAGTTGTCGTTAACAAACAATTATCAGAGGGTAGAGCAATTTATGGAAAAGAGACGTTATAACAGAACAGAACTCAAATCAAAACTGGTCTTAAAGCAGCTTGACGGAAGCGCTCATAAAGAGGTTTCGATCGAGGTATGCGATATCTCCAAGGCAGGTGTCGGGTTCAACTGTACTGAGCCACTTACCATAGGCGGTATTTATGAGGGCTTCCTGACCATATGGACGAAGGAAGTCATACATGCTTTTCTCGAAGTAGTAAGAATAGAGATGCATGAGGATTATTTCGAATACGGAGCTATCTTTGTTGGTATGCCTGATATGGATTCAAAGAGGATCGAGATATATCAGCAGGTGGAAGAACTGACAAAGAAGTAGATTATAATGAAATGCATATTGCTGGCCGGCGGTCGAGGAGACCGCATGTGGCCGTTATCAAGAAAGAATTATCCCAAACAGTTTATCAAAATAAAGAACAACCATTCCATATTTCAGGAAACGATAGCCAGAAATATGGCTTTTTGTGATGAGTTCATAATCATCACAAATCAGGATTTTCAATCTATCATAGAAGATCAGATGAAGGCCTTCAAAGGCCTTACCTACAGATGCATATTTGAAGAGACAGGTCATGGAACAGCACCTGCCGTTGTGTTATCGAGTCTTCAGCTTGCACAGTCTGAGATGATCTTCGTGGTCGCATCTGACCAGCTTATCTCCGGAACAAAGTATAAAAACAGCATACTTAAAGCAAGAGAACTCGCGGAAAAAGGGAATATGGTCGCATTTGGTATGGATATAGTCAATCCCGATACCAGATACGAGTATATACAGTATTCCGAGAACGATATCATAGATTTCATTTCATCACCTAATGAACTTGAGGCGATGTCTTTTAAGAGTGCAGGGAATTACTACATAAATGCCGGTATGTATATGTACCGTAATGGTGATTTCTTAAACGAGCTTTCAAAGACTGACCCGAAGATGAAAGAGCTTTGTGAAAAAGCTTATACATACAAGTCTATAAAGGGTAATTATGTTTATTACAGCAGCGATGTCTTAAAGGACATACCGCATGTTAACATGGAGAACATCCTGATAAATGTTGACGGAAACTGCAAGGTCGTATATTGCGATTTTGAGTGGCAGGATGTCGGAGGACTGGATGATCTTGAGAATGTGGCACTTCAGGATGCGATGGTCATCGGTACGAACGGAAAGAGAGATCCGGTCATCTCTAACAGATGCGACAATACCACTGTCATAAACAGATGTGACAAGAAGCTGGTAATGGTCAATCATCTTAAGGATGTACTTGTTGTGAATACGGATGATGCTGTCTATATAGGTGAGAAGGGACAGTCGAACGATCTTAAAGAGATAATCTTGGAGAGCAGGGATCTGTGGGATTATTTCAATAAGAGCCCTTTGTATTACAGAAAATGGGGCAGTTATGAGATCATTAGCGAGGATGCAAATGAGGGATACCAGGTAAGAAAGGTATCTGTGATACCCGGTAAGACCATATATCTTCACAAGCATTTAAGAAAGACAGAGAATATAAATGTTGTCAGCGGAAGATGCAAGGCGGTGGTAGGTGATACTTCGGTAGTATTAAATCCCGGAGACATACTCTCTATACCTGAACAGACCGAGCATCAGATAAGCTGTATCAGTGAAGACAATCTGATATTCATAGAGACTTCACTCGGTGCCGAGAACAGAGTGGACGATATAGTCGCTGTAGAGAGCAAGGATATGTCTGAGACAGATCTTGGATTTGAGATCGATCCATTTGTACTCTTAAGACCTGCATATAAAGATTATCTGTGGGGCGGAACCCGACTTAAAAAGCTCTATAAAAAGAAGACAGAGCTCACACCTCTTGCTGAGAGCTGGGAGCTTTCCGCTCATCCGGACGGACAGAGCACCGTATCATCAGGAAGATATGAGGGCCTTTTGTTTGGAGATTACCTTAATCATATCGGTGAGGATGCTCTCGGATGGAAATATCAAGGACTTAATCATTTCCCGCTTATGATAAAGCTGATAGATGCCAAGAAGGATCTTTCCATACAGGTTCATCCCGGAGATGAATATGCTCTTGTTCATGAGAATGAATACGGAAAGAGTGAATTCTGGTATATCATAGACTGTGATAAGGACTCTTACATTTATCTTGGATTTAACAGAGATGTTACAGATAAAGATGTGGCTGAGGCTACAAAGAATGGGACGATACTTGATCTTTTGAACAAGGTCAAGGTAAAACCCGGTGAGAAGTATTTCATACCTGCCGGCACAGTCCATGCCATAGGAGCAGGATGCCTTATATGTGAGGTCCAGCAGAATTCGAACTCAACATACAGGATATATGACTTTGACCGTGTCGATAAGTACGGTAACAAACGTAAACTCGACATAAACAAAGCAATGGATGTCGTGGATTTTGAACAGTATGTTCCCGGAAAAGAGAGTAAATACTTCAATGTAAGGATCAAAAAGTGCCAGGACTCCGGTGTTCTGATAGTTACGGAAGAATCATTTGCGGCTCTGATAATATTAGAGGGCAGCGGAAGTATATCCCACAAGGGAGACAGGCTCGAGTTTAAAAAGGGCGACTGCGTATTTGTTCCCGCAAAGAATGCGCGCATGAAGTTTTCGGGTGAGTTTGAATACATAGATGTGAGAATATAAGTAAGATCAGCCGACAGGGTTATATACTCTGTCGGTATTTTTATGCGTTTAATTACTAACAATTTTCTGACAAATTCAACAATGAACGCACAATGGCACTTTTGAACGAAAAATTGTTACAATTTGCACAAAGATGTTGATAAGTTGTCTAAAATTTAGTAGAATATTTAACATAGGGCACAAGCCAAAAACTACTTGGAGGTTACTTTATGAACATTTATACTACTGACAAAATTCGTAACGTCGTTCTGCTGGGTCACGGTGGTAGCGGAAAGACTTCACTGGCTGAAGCTGCCGGCTATCTGGCAGGTATTACCTCACGTATGGGTAAGGTTTCTGACGGAAACACCATAAGTGATTTCGGTAAGGAGGAGATCAAGAGGAATTTCTCAATATCTACTTCCGTTATCGCGCTTGAGTGGGGTGATTGCAAGATTAATCTTATAGATGCTCCCGGATTCTTTGATTTTGCCGGTGAGGCAGAAGAAGCTGCAAGTGCTGCTGATGCTGCTATCATAGTTGTAAACGGCAAGGCAGGTATAGAAGTCGGAACAGAAAAGGCATGGGCTCTTTGCGAAAAGTACAAACTCCCCCGCATGATCTATGTTTCAAACATGGATATAGACAATGCCTCTTTCAGGCAGGTCGTTGAAGATCTGACAGCTAAATACGGAAAGAAGCTGGCTCCTTTCCATCTTCCCATAAGAGAGAACGAGAAGTTCGTAGGCTATGTAAATGTCATAGCTGAGCAGGGTTATCGTTGGGAAGGCAAAGAAGTTAAGGAATGTGAGATCCCCGATTACAATAAAGAAAACCTTGGTATCTGCAGAGATACACTTATGGAAGCTGTTGCTGAGACAAGCGAAGATCTTATGGATAGATATTTCGGTGGTGAGACATTCACGGAAGCTGAGATCAGAGCAGCATTAAGAACAAGCGTTAACGATTGTTCTATAGTTCCCATGACAATGGGAAGCAACACACTTTGCCAGGGTGTTTACACACTGCTTGATGATATCGTTAAGTATCTTCCTAGCCCTGAAAACAGAACTGTTGCAGGCGTTTCAATGAAGACCAACGAAGTATTTGAAGCAAACTATGACTTCTCTAAGCCTAAGAGTGCTTATATCTGGAAGACTATCGTTGATCCGTTCATTGGTAAGTACAGCCTTATAAAGGTTTATTCAGGTGTATTCAAAGCAGGCGATGAGATTTATAACAAGGATAAGGATGTTGAGGAAAAGATCGGTAAACTGTATGTCCTTCAGGGTAATAAGCCTTATGAGGTTAATGAGCTTCATGCCGGTGATATAGGTGCGATTGCAAAACTCACAGCTGCACGTACAGGCAATACGCTTTCTACGAAAGCAAATGTTATCCAGTATGGTAAGGTTGAACTTCCTGTTCCTTATACATACAGAAGATATAAAGCAGTTAACAAGGCTGATATCGATAAGATCAGCCAGAGCTTGCAGAAGATGATGCATGAGGATATGACATTAAAGAATGTCAACGATTCCGAGAACTCGCAGCTTCTCCTTTACGGAATGAGTGAGCAGCATCTTGATGTAGTTGCAAGTCGTCTTGAAAATGAATATAAGGTTAAGATCGAGCTCTCTATGCCTAAGGTTGCATACAGAGAGACAATTAATAAGAAGTCTGATGTTGAGTATAAGTATAAGAAGCAGTCAGGCGGTCACGGTCAGTACGGTCACGTTAAGATGACATTTGAACCCAGCGGAGATATCTCATCAGCTTATGTATTTGAGCAGATAGTTGTAGGTGGTGCAGTTCCTAAGAACTTCTTCCCTGCAGTTGAAAAGGGTCTTCAGGATTCTATTCAGAGAGGACCTCTTGCAGCATATCCTGTTGTTGGTGTTAAGGCAGTTCTTTACGATGGATCATACCATCCAGTTGACTCTTCGGAGATGGCATTCAAGATGGCTACCATCCAGGCTTTCAAAAAAGGTTTCATGGATGCAAAGCCCGTACTCCTTGAGCCAATCATGAGCCTTAAGGTTACTGTTCCGGATGCAAATACCGGTGATGTTATGGGTGACCTTAATAAGAGAAGAGGAAGAGTGCTTGGCATGAATCCTACTTCAGACGGAAGACAGACTGTAGAGGCTGAAGTTCCTATGAGTACGATATTCAATTATTGTACCGACCTTCGTTCCATGACCGGTGGAGCAGGCGAATATTCTTATGAGTTTGCAAGATATGAGCAGTGTCCTTCAGATGTTCAGGAGAAGGAAGTTGCTGCAAGAGCTGCAAAGGTTGCAGAGAACGCTACGGAAGAATAGGATCCTTTCGGTTAATGATATCTATGACAAAGAAGAGAGCTCGGATTATCCGGGCTCTTTTTGCGTTCTATCAGATGGCGGGCATAAGTTCAGCTCGGACTTGAAAAATAACAGATTTCTTATATAATAAGATAAGTGTGGTTTGGTGTAGTTTGCCTATACGGAGAATATATGATCAATTCTATGTCAGGTAACACAACATTTATAAGACTTGTCGGAGTCATATTTGCATTCTTTGCGACTTTTATTCTGACTAAGTGTGGGATGAATAAGCTTCCTACGGATAAGGGAAGGGAATTTGCTCATGACGGCAAGCTTTCTGCCGGTAAACCAAGAGGTGCCGGTTTGTTTTTTGTGTGTGTATTTCTATGTGCGGCAATGCTCTTTGCTGATCTTAACGCAGAGCTGATCATGTATCTTCTTTTGGTATTCGCCTGTATGTTATCGGGATACCTTGATGACAGGGCAGCCAATCCATGGGGAGAATATAAGAAAGGCGCTCTTGATCTACTTATCGCAGTCCTGGTGGCTGCAGATTATCTTAAGTTCAACGAGTCACAGATCACGTTCAGGCTTTTTGGGGGTGTCACATATCCGATACCGCAATGGCTGATGATAATACTCATTGTGGGACTGGTATGGGGAGCCATAAATGTTACGAACTGCGCAGATGGTGTTGACGGTCTTTCTGCGACCCTGACCATAATAACACTGGGCGGTTACTATATGTTCAGCAGATTCGCTCAAAGAGATGATCTTGGTTATTATCTCATCCTGTTTATGACATGTCTGCTGGCATATCTGTGGTTTAATGCGACTCCGAGCATTTTACTTATGGGAGATGCCGGCTCGCGTTCGATGGGTATCGTGATCGCTATAGCGGCAATAAAGAGCGGAAGTCTGTTTTTGTATCTGCTCTTATCGATCGTACTGATACTGGACGGTGGACTCGGACTTATAAAGGTTGCGCTTTTGAGATTCTTTAAGATACATATATTAAAGAATATAAGGACACCTTTGCATGATCAGGTAAGAAAGAACATGGGCTGGTCAAACACACAGTGTGTTTACAGATTCTCTATCATTCAGATAGTTGTAACCCTTACAGTCCTGTATCTGATATATGCGACATTTTGAGATAAATAGGTTTGCTAAGTAAAGCGTTTGTACGCTTTGATCATAAAGGAGATTAAAATGGAAAAAGTTTACAACCATCATGAGGTGGAAGCAAAATGGCAGAAATACTGGGAGGAGAATCAGACATTCAAGACTGATGTATGGGATTTTTCAAAGCCTAAATTCTATGCTCTTGATATGTTCCCCTATCCTTCGGGAGTAGGACTTCATGCGGGTCATCCGGAAGGTTATACAGCTACAGATATCGTTTCACGTATGAAGCGTATGCAGGGCTACAATGTCCTTCATCCCATGGGATATGACTCATTCGGACTTCCGGCCGAGCAGTATGCCGTTACAACTGGCAATCATCCCAACGGATTCACGGAACAGAATATAAAGACATTCACAAAACAGCTTAAGGAACTCGGATTTGACTATGACTGGTCTAAGTGCCTTGCCACATCTGATCCCAAGTTCTATAAATGGACACAGTGGATATTTGAGAAACTCTACGAGGCAGGATATGCAAAGCTCATCGATATGCCTGTTAACTGGTGTGAAGAACTTGGTACGGTTCTTTCTAATGATGAGGTCATTGACGGAAAGTCTGAGCGTGGAGGATATCCTGTTGTCAGAAAGATGATGAAACAGTGGGTCATCGACCAGGTTGCTTTCGCTGACGAACTTCTCGAAGGATTAGAGGAGATAGACTGGCCTGAATCCACAAAGGATATGCAGAGACACTGGATCGGACGTTCTGAAGGTGTTGAAGTTGAATTTGAGATAGTAGGCGGCGGTAAGTTCAGCATCTATACAACATGTATAGAGACTATCTACGGAATTACATTCATGGTTCTTGCTCCCGACGGAGATATCGTTAAGAGTCTCATGGACAGGATCGAGAATAAGGATGAGGTCAATGCCTATATAGCAGAGACACTTAAAAAGAATGACATGGACAGAACCGAGCTCAACAAGACCAAATCAGGCTGTGAGCTTAAGGGTATACATGCGATCAACCCTGTAAACGGTAAGGAAGTAAGAGTGTTTATAGGTGATTTTGTTCTTGCTTCTTACGGTACAGGTGCGGTTATGGCTGTTCCGAGCCACGATCAGCGTGACTTTGAATATGCTATAGCCCATAACATAGACATGATCCAGGTAATCGACGGACCGGGTGCTGATGTCAGTGAGGCAGCACTTGAGAAATATGATTATCTTGGAAAGGGATTCACACTTATCAATTCGGAAGAGTTCACAGGTATGGTGGTCGAGGATGCAAAAGAAGCCATCACAGTTAAACTCGAGAAGATGGGTGTTGCAAAGAGAACCGTAAACTATCACTTCCGTGAATGGATATTCGCACGTCAGCGTTACTGGGGTGAGCCTGTTCCTGTTGTTTACACAGAGGATGGTCAGATCCATCTTATTCCCGAAGCGGATCTTCCCGTTGTGCTTCCTGAACTTGAGGATTACAAGGGCAAGAACGGCAAGGCTCCTCTTGAGAATGCAACAGAGTGGAAGAACTACGACGAACATGGCGTAAAGGGTAAGAGAGAGACTTCGACCATGCCCGGAAGTGCAGGATCGAGCTGGTATTATTTCAGATATATAGATCCTGATAATGATAAGGAATTCGCAAATCAGGAACTCCTTAAGCACTGGATGCCTGTTGATCTTTATATTGGCGGACCGGAGCACGCGGTAGGACACCTCATGTATTCACGTATATGGAACAGATTCCTTTACAATAAGGGATTGTCTCCGGTTAAAGAACCGTTTAAAAAGCTCGTTCATCAGGGTATGATACTTGGTGAGAACGGTATAAAGATGGGTAAGAGATTCCCTGAGTTTGTTGTTAATCCCAGTGATATCGTAAGAGATTACGGCGCTGACACATTGAGACTCTATGAGATGTTCATGGGACCGCTTGAAGTCAGCAAGCCATGGAGTCCTCAGGGTGTTGAAGGCGCAAGAAGATTCATCGGAAGAGTATGGAATTACTTTACTGATCCTTCAAATATCGCTGAAGACAACAAGGAATCACTTAAGAAGCTTTATCATCAGACAGTTAAAAAGGTTACTTCCGATTTTGAGACTCTCGGATTCAACACAGCTATCGCTCAGATGATGATCTTCATGAACACAGCTACCAAGTCTACATGTCCTAAGGAATATGCGGACGGATTCATAAAGATGTTCTCATGCATCTGTCCTCATGTGGGTGAGGAGATCTGGAGCATCCTTGGTCATGATGATACGATCGCATACGAGCCGTGGCCTGTATTTGATGCCGAAGCCGTTAAGGAAAATGAGATCGAGATCGGTGTTCAGGTAAACGGTAAGGTTAAGGGAACAGTCCTTCTTGGTGTTGCTGAGGATAAGGACAGCGCTCTTGCCAAGGCCAAAGAGGTTGAAGGTGTTGCAAAGTTCATTGCCGGAAAGACTGTTGTAAAAGAGATCTACGTTCCCGGTAAGATCGTCAACATCGTGGTTAAATAATTAAACTTATGCCGTTGTGTTCCATGTGAAGGCATGGAACACGACAGGGCATTTTTGCTGATCTTTCTATTCCATGGTACGCCATGGAATTTGTTGCGGAAAGAACACATTTTTTTCACAGTTTTTTGTAAATTCGAACACAATTTGGAAATAGATTAATATGCAGGATGTTTTGGATAATTATGAGGAGAGAGGAGTAAACATATGATCCGCGTTAGCAACTTATCAAAAAAGTATGGTGATCATTACGCAGTAAAGAACCTTTCCTTTGAAATCGATAAAGGAAAAGTCTACGGATTTTTGGGACCTAACGGTGCAGGTAAATCCACGACCATGAACATCATGACAGGTTATATCGCTGCAACTGAAGGAGATGTTGAGATCGATGGTCACGACATACTTAAAGATGCAGAGGAAGCAAAGAAGTGTATAGGATATCTTCCTGAGATACCTCCGCTTTATCAGGATATGACAGTTAAGGAATACCTTGATTTTGTTGCGGAACTTAAGAAGGTTGACAAGAAGGAAAGAAAGAATCAGGTTGAGGGAGTCATGAAGAAGACTTTCATAACCGACATGCAGAGAAGGCTTATAAAGAACCTTTCAAAAGGTTATAAGCAGAGAGTCGGACTTGCTCAGGCCATGATAGGCAATCCTGATGTTATCATCCTTGATGAGCCTACGGTCGGTCTTGATCCCAAGCAGATAATAGAGATAAGAGAACTCATCAGAGAACTTAAGAAGGATCATACTGTTATCTTAAGTTCACACATCTTAAGCGAGGTTGCTGAAGTATGTGATGAGATCATGATAATAGCTAAGGGACGTATGGTTGCCTCAGGAACTGCAGAGAGCCTGCTTAAAGAACTGGGAAGCAACAATACGATCGAACTTACGGCTAAAGGAAACAAGAAGGAAGTAACAGAGATAATCAAGTCTGTTAACGGTGTAAAGAGCTGTACTGTTGACAATGCGTCCGGCGGATGTGTTGAATGCTTCATAAGTTACAATAACGATGTTGAGATCAGAGATGAGCTTAACAAGAAACTGGCTGCTAAGAATATCAGCATATACAGACTGCTCAATGATTCCAAGAGCTTGGAGGATATCTTCCTTGAGCTTACGGATGATGCTTATGTTGAGAAGATAGAAAAAGAGGAATCTGCTAAAGAAGCTGAGGAGAAGGCTAAAAAGGCAGAGGAAAAGAAATCAAAGAAAAAATCAATTGCTCAAGAGATAGTCGAAGAACTCAAAGACGATGAGTCTGAAGAGGAAACAGACGATACGGCTGCTGAGAATGCAGAAACAGAAGAAAATGAAGAAATAAGCAAGGAGGAAGAATAAGATGTTGGCTATATTCAAAAGAGAATTCAAAAACTTCTTCCAGAACGTTATAGGATGGGTGTTCATTGCGTCCATGGTATTTGTTTCAGCATTGTATTTCTATGCTATAAATATCCTTGGCGGAATGTCAGATATCCTTATAGTGCTTATCAGACTTTTGATGATAATGGTATTCTCACTGCCTGTTCTTTCCATGAGGATACTTACTGAGGAAAGAAAGCAAAAGACTGACCAGTTAACACTTACTTCACCTGTAAGTGTAGGAAAGATCATACTTGGCAAATATCTTGCCATGGTGGCTGTTTTAGGCATAACAGTACTTGTTATCGGAGCCTTTCCTCTTATCATCAGTGCATATACCAAGATCGACTGGGGTATCAATGCACTCGGTATGCTTGGCTTCTTCCTGTATGGATGTGCATGTCTTGCTGTATGTATGTTCATCTCATCATTTACAGAGAGCCAGGTTATTGCAGCGATATTAAGTATCATCTCAATGTTTGTCATCTATCTGATGGCAGGTATAGAGAATCTCCTTGAGAACACGGAAGTAGGCGTGTTCAAGGTTATAGCAAAGGGACTGAGTGCTCTTGATCTTGCAGACAGATATGATCCGTTCCTTTCGGGAATACTTGATTTTAAATGTATAGTTTACTTTATATCCATAACGGCTGTGTTCCTGTTCTTTACGGTTCAGTCCGTTCAGAAGAGAAGATATACAACAAGCGTTAAGAATTTTGCTGTTGGAGCATTCAGCTTCACAAGTATTATCCTTGTAGTAGCTATCGCTATAGTGGCAAACCTTATCGTCAGACAGTTCCCTGATAAGGTTATGCAGCATGATCTTACACAGCAGAGGATATTCACACTTTGTGATTCGACCAAGGAAGTTGTGGGTGAGATCAACGAGAACGTAAAGATCTATGTTTATGCAAGGGAAGACGACAAGGATGAAGCGGTAGACCGTATGCTGAAACTGTATACGAATCTGTCCGATAAGATCACTGTCGAATACAAGAACCCTGACAAGAGCCCTAAGTTTTACGAGAAATATATAGATTCACAGCCAACATACAATTCATTGTTCATGGAGACTGCATCAAGGACCAGATATGTCAATTATGAGGATATGTATGTATATGACTACAGCTTCAATGATGACGGTTCTTATGATACGACCCAGCAGTATGATATAGAAGGTCAGATAACTTCTGCTATCAACTATCTAAACAAGGGTCTTGCAGCAAAGGTTTATTACCTTACAGGTCATGATGAGATGGAGCCTGACGCAGGATATCTCGATGCTATAAAGAAACAGAACTATCAGATAGAGAGTCTTGATCTTCTTGGCAAAGACATACCTGAGGATTGTGAGATGCTGATGATGCTCTCACCCATGTCAGATCTTTCAAACAATGATGTGGAAAAATTAATGGCTTATGCTGAAAAGGGTGGAAAGATTCTTATATCGATCCCGCTTGTTGATGATGTAAGACAGACAATGCCTAACTTTGATAAGATTCTTGAATACTACGGAATATACTGTGAGAACGGTCTTATAGTGGATCTGAAGGCTTATGCGAGCGATCCTTACTATATAATACCTGAGGTGTTCAACAACGTTGTAACAAACGGAGTTTATGGTAAGAAGAATGCTTGGATGCCTTATGCTAAAGCTATATATGTATATGATGAGAACAGTGAGACTGTTCACGTTGTTCCTTTCCTTAAGTCATCTGAGACTTCATTCAGAAAGAACAGCATAGTGGATGTAAGTGATTATGCCTATGATTCATCTACAGATGAGGTCGGACCTTTGAATGTGGCAGTAACATCAAGCAGGACCACTGAAAGCGGAGAGCAGGCTTATGCATATGTTGTGGGTTCTCCTTACATGTTCAGTGATCAGGCTGACCAGCTCACATCAAATGCCAACCTGAAGATATTCACAAATATCGTAAATGAATGTGTCAGCGATGATGCTTCGACTGTGATAGTTCCCGCTAAATCTGTTAATGCGGAAAGATTTATAATCAAGAGTTCTGCGGGACTCATCATATTCATCATTCTGCTCGTGGTCGTTCCTGTTGCATTACTTGTAGCCGGATTCGTGATCTGGGCAAAGAGAAGGAAAAGATAATGAAAAAGCAGAAAAAACAGTTGATCATTTTGCTCATAGTGCTGATCCTCGGTATTGTCGGATATGTGATCGCGATATATAAGGTAGACAATGTCGAGGTTTTGGATGAGGTGGGTATCACATCAGTGATAAAAACTGACACCGCATCGGTAAGAAATGTTTCATATATCCATGACGGTGTTACGATAAGCCTGTCAAAGGATGATGCAGGAAACTGGACACTTGATTCAGACAAGAGCATCAAGCTTGATGCTGACAAGGTTGAGGATATCGTAAGTTATGCATCAAACCTAAATGCCAGAACAGAGATAGAAGAACCTTCTGATCTTTCAGAGTACGGACTTGATTCTCCGTCATATATCGTAAGCTTCACTGACGCAGCCGGTGTGCAGAGCACATATTTCATCGGTGATCGTTATGAGATCGAAGGCACATATTTTGCAAAGGTCGAGGGAAGTGATAAGGTATATACAATAACCAATTATTATCCCGATTCTTTTATTACGGATATAGAACAACTTAAAGCACAAAGCGAGTAAGATGTATGGCAAATATGGAAGTCGGCGGCCGTGTTTTCAGGGATATTGAATCATACAAGGCTGCAAGGAGAGACTTTGACAGTATCGAAGATATCAAGGAAAGACATGATCTTACCAGGATAGAAGATGTCGAAAGAATCCGTGACAACATAATCAATGGCAACTATCGGTTCGAGACGATGCTCGGAGACGATTTCTTGGACGAACTCGATGAGCTGCTTGAAACACTGAAAAAAGATAAAGCTCTTTCTCAAAATGAGAGGAAGGGCTTTAAGCTGTTTAATAAAGAAGAGAAGACAAAAGATGTAAAAGAGCAGATAAGAGAAAAGAAAAACATTAGCCATGATGAAGAGCTGGAAGCTGAGATAAAGCGGCAGATAAAGATCAAAGAACGTAAACGAAAGATCATGGTAGCACTGCTTTCTGTTGTTGCTCTTGCATGTATAGGATATCTGATCTTCTATTATACGATGTATGCCAAGAATGATGCGGAGTACAGTGATCTGTCAGAATTGATAGATGATACGGTCACATCAAAAGAATACAGTGTGAACATTGTTCATGAGGATAAGACTATTCCGCCTGTTCTTAAGAAATATGAGAAGCTGTATCAGAAGAATAAAAAGCTGGTAGGGTGGCTTAAGATAGAGGGTACAAATATTGATTATCCGGTAATGCAGACTGTGAATAATGAATATTATCTGGATCATAATTACAACCAGGAGTATGACAAGAACGGATCGATATTCATGGATAAGGACTGCGATGCCGCTCATCCCAATGACAACATGATCATATACGGCCATCATATGAAGTCGGGTAAGATGTTTGGCAATCTGAATCTGTATTCGAAGGAAGAGTACTATAAGGAACATCCCTCCATCATGTTTGATACCATATATGAAGAAGGGACCTACGATATCATGTATGTCTTCCGATCGCGTATATACAGCGAAGAAGAGATCGTATTCAAGTATTATAAGTTCATTGATGCTACCAGTGAGGATGAGTTCAATTCGAATATGGATGAGATGGCTGCTATATCTCTTTATGATACGGGAGTGACAGCACATTACGGGGATAAGCTGATAACACTTTCTACCTGTGATTACAATGAGGCAAACGGCAGATTTGTTGTAGTCGCAAAGAAGGTAAAATAGAATACATTACAGGTTTAAGAGACTGAATTGATCGGTCTCTTTTTCTTTTTGGAAAAAACTTTTTAAAACACATACAATATGTGGGAAAACGCTTGCAAAAAGCGCTATATATAGTAAAATAAAAATGGTATGTTATGAAAATAGGGATATTATGTAAATTTTTGTACGCAATATTCCGATAAATCTATCAGAGTATGTAAATATTTCTATTGTGGAGAATATATTTATGAAAAAGACTAAAAGCAGTTCTACAAAAAGAAGGATGAAAAAGTCTGTCAGAAAGACTGTCGGCGGATTGTTCATGGCATCTGCGATAATAGTTGCAGCCATACCGTTCCCCGATTCATACGCATATGATACTGCGACTGCAGATATACCGGCCTATGTTCAGCCGACAACATATAATACGAACTTTAATGACAGCAGACATAGTTTTGCTTCAAACGAGGATTTCTCAAGTTATACGAGCAAATCTGCTTACAATGTTATGCAGACTTCTGCAGGCACATGGCTGCTTGACAGACAGTTTGATTATGCAGAGACCACAAACGGTGGATATATCACTGACTATAATGACCTTTATCCTACAGATAATATTTCTCTTAGCAATGAGGTCTACTATGATTATGCATATCTTACTCAGGCGGATGTCGAAAAGTTCTATAATGAATCAACAAACCGATATATTGATGTTGAACTTCATTATGGAGAATCTTCGTCTGAAAACAAGACTGTTGAAAGCTTAAGATATAATTACGTTCTTGACGGTGCATATAACGATACAGATGTGATCCATCTTTGGCTGAATGAGCATTTCCCGAATGAGGTTGCAAAATACAGAACTGAATACACGGATTATATTACATATTTGGGTACTCCTGAAGAGATAAATCATCATAAACCGGATGCTATCATTAAAACAAATGCTGATTATTATAAAACTGATGCAGAAAGAATAGTATTTCTTTGCGGAGAAGTATTTGGTGATGGTACACCGGCTGTAAGTCTTGTTTCTGCTGTTAATCAGGAGTTACAGAGGACAGGCGTTGATGGAAAAGTATTTCTTCCAAATGTTGGCAGTTCATTCGGAAGTCATTCGGTTTCTATCGACGGACACACCTATTGGGTGGATAACGATGGTTTCCTTTGTGAATCACAGGATCAGATCATAGGTATAGGCGCGGGTGCTTTTGCTGATGTAAAGAATGTAAATACTCTTGATATGGCGCCTGAGATCACGTTTATTGGTGATGGAGCTTTTGAGAGAAGTTTCATAACAGCTGCGACTCTGCCGAACGGAGCACTTGTCGGAAACCGTGCATTTGCGGACTGTACTAGACTGACAAATGCCGATATCAGTGGTGTCGTAAAGGTATTTGATGAGACTTTCAAGGGAAGTGCTATCAATGAGGTTACGATTCCTGAAGCATGCTCATATATTGGAGTAGGCGCATTTGCAGATTGTGAGAACCTTAAGACCGTTAATTTTGATCCTACGGGAGCGGTAGGCCAGACTGCAAAAGAGATATGTGATTTTGCGTTTTATAATGATACCTCACTTGAAAACCTTAACTTCAACAATGCAAAGATAACCAGCATTGGAAAGGCTGCTTTTGCCATTCCTTCAGGTTCAAGTGACAATCTTAAGGATCTTTTGTTGCCTTCAACCATAACAACAACAGGCACAAAAGAAAATATCGGAGAATATGCCTTTGCGGGAAGAGACAGCCTTGAGTATGTTACATTCCCAAGTGGTATCAACGGTGAGATAGATGATACCATCCTTTACAACTGCAGAAATCTGGAGAGTGTTACATTTAATGACAACTGTGTAAATGCCTCATATGACAGTACGGCTAACAAGAACGATCCTAATACGATGTTCTATACTGTCACAAATCCCAACTTCTATGTAAGAGGTCCCAAACAGATCTCTGCATTCGAGGCTGCTAATCCCAGAAAATCAACCTGGAGAGCTCTGTATGATTACGCGGCAACAGGAAATGTTGGAAGACATGTACCTTACGTGTATAACGAGAACGGTAAGGATTACTATGAGGTATCAGACGGTAATTATCTGATGGTAATCGAGAAGGACACAGGTGAGCTTATCAGCTGTTCGTTCCCTGATACACCCACAGATATTAATGAGTTTAGAATTCCGGCGGTAGTTGGTCTTACAACAGTCACAGGAATAAAAGAAGGCTGCTTTGTTGGTGATTCCACCAATACCGGTGTACTTGATTATATAATCAATCTGATCATAGAAGACGGAAGCAATATCGATCATCTTGATGACAATACCTTCGCGGGTGCCGACAAGATGGAGACCGCTTATCTTGGAGACAGTGTTTCAACGATCGGAAACGGTGCGTTTGAAAACTGCCCGAGACTTTCTGAAGTAACTTTCTCACCTACGATCACATCAATAGGTGACGAGGCTTTCCAGAACTGTCCTAAGCTTGAGAACATAACATTTGAATCACCTTCTGATCTGTCTGCATTCCCTGATGGAAATATCGGCGTGGATGCATTCAATACAGGTGGAACAAAACTTACGATCCATGGTGAGATCGGAAACGGTTATGCACCTTTTGAGTGGGCGACAAATACCGAGAACTATGCAAATAAATCACAGAGTATAAGAACTCTGTATAAGACACCGGCTCCCACGAGCCTGTCTGTTATCCTTGATAATCAGAACGATTTGGCAACACTTGTTGATTATCCTCATTATGAGTATCTCGACAGGGTTGCTTATGATGCAAACAAAGGAAGACTCGTTGAACTTGATGTTGCGCCTTCTGCGGGTGATCCGTATTACGGTCAGACCATCAAGGACAAACTGGATAACGGTGATTCACTCAATTACTGGGAAGAGACCATGGTTCAGAACTGCTCGAACCTTGTTATCCCGGAAGGTATAGAATCAATTGACGTAAAGGGATTCTTTAACGATACGAGTGATAATCCGAATAAGGTGGCAAGTTATTCTAATAAAGCAAGTGCCACAGCATACTTTAATAAGGGAATGACGCCTTATAACACATATTCAACAGAAGGACTCTTCAGAGGATACTTTGGAAATGAGACTGGAACAGAAGGCCCTCGTGAATATGACCCCACAAGTTCACTTGAGAATGTTGACAGAGGAAATGACCGTCTTACATCTGTTACGATGTATGACGTTGTATATCTTCCTGACAATGCTTTTGAAAGCTGTGAAAACCTTCAGACGGCATATCTTGGTGATGATATAGAAGATGTCGGAGTAAGACCCTTTGCGGGATGTACAAAGATATCAAGCGTAGCCTGCGGAAATGATAACTTCGTATGCAATAACGGTGTTCTTTATGAGAACACGCCAAGTGGAAAGAAGATAATAGAAGGACTTGAAACAAGAGGAAGCATAGTTGGAAGCGGTACTGTAAATGTAAGTAACGATCCTGATCTTGCAAATGTTACGGATATAGCAGAAGGTGCATTTACTGACTGTACGTATTTAAGAGCTGCAGACTTCACAGGTGTTGATGGAATAGATGAGATACCTGAGGACTGCTTCAGCGGATGTTACAACCTCACAGAGGTTGATGTTCCGAGCAATGTCACAGAGATAGGCGAGGAAGCATTCGCAACGGGCGGTGATTATCTCAAGGCTACAGTAAGAAATAAGAATCTTTATCTTGGAGATGACTCTAACGGACCTACCGGAGATAAAGTCAAGACCGCATACTATGTGACCTATGAGGATGCTCCTTCAAGAAAGATAGCAAAGAAGCAGGGCTACATTATTGATCAGACACTTGATGATGTATGGACTGTCAAGTTCTATGATCAGACAGGTACTGACCTTCTTTATACAGAACATGTTCAGAACGGAAAGAATGCCGAGGGCCCCGATGAGTCTTTGATCCCTGTTATCCCCGGATATACATTCACAGGATGGAATCAGAGCCTTAAGAATATAACATCTGATGGCTTCAGGCTTGCGGTTTATACAGCTGAAGGTTCGCTTACTCCCGGAGTGGCAACACCTACACCCACAAATGCACCGGGAGGAACAACGCCCGGAACAACACCCGGAGGAACAACGCCCGGAACAACACCCGGAAGTACGACTCCTACACCCAAGACCTCACCCACACCTACAGCCAAGCAGTATAATCTTCAGGTTGTATATGGTTCAGGCTCAGGTTCATATGCGGCAGATACAACGGTTATAATCGAAGCTATCGATGCACCGGCTGGAAAGGTGTTTGATAAGTGGGTAACAAGCGGTAACTCTACACCTACGATCTACAGTACAACTTCAAAAGCTACAACGCTTAAGATGCCGGCAGGAGACTGTATCGTAACCGCTACATATAAGGACAGTACGAGTTCATCCAGAACAAGTACAAGTGTTTCTACAAGAAACGGTACTCCGGGAACTGGTACCGTACCTAACAGAAATACAGGTACAGTTGTTGATATATCTAAACCCGGAATATCAAATGTTGATAAGGCTTATGCTTCAGTTAGCGGTTCAACGGATAACTTTATAGTTAAGATCACAGAGAGTAATGAAGCAGCCAATGCTGTTGCTACAGCCCTTTCACAGAAATACGGAGATATGACACCGATCAAGTATTTTGCGATGGATATATCTTTGTATGATGCAACGGGTACAAATAAGATAACCAATGTCAACGGACTTTCGGTTAACATCACAATGCCTATACCGGATGCGCTTAAGCAGTATGCCGGAAATAACAGAGTCGGTGCTGTAAACGGCATGACTCTTGAAGAACTGCCTTGCAAATTTGTAACGGTTGACGGAATACCGTGTGTTTCATTTACCGCAACACACTTCTCACCGTATACGATATATGTTGATACGAGCAATCTTACATACGGAACCATTGATTCAACACCCAAGACAGGTGACGGAATACATCCCAAGTGGTTCGTATCGATAGCATTGTTCTCAATGTCACTGATACTTTTCTTAAAGAAGGACAAGGTTGTAAAGGTACCAAAGACCGCCTGACAGGTAACTGCGTATGACCAGAAGGATCAGAAGACTTATAGGCGGGATGTTCATAATAACTGCGATCATCTTTACACAGATCCCGCCACATCTGGCAGAGGCAGCTTCGGTTGCCAAAGAATACTTTTTGCTGGATGAAGACACATTGACAGAATATACAGGCACGGCTACAACCGTGTCTGTTTCTGATGATATCAAAGTTATAGGAGAAGAGGCTTTTGCCAATAATCCTTATCTGGGTGTTATCAACATAGGCAAGAATGTTAAGGAGATAAGACACGGAGCTTTTGCAAACTGTACATATCTTAACAGGGTTGTCATTCCTGACAGTGTGACATCCATAGGCTCGGCTGCTTTCAGCGGTTGCACGGGTCTTATTAATGTATCATTGGGTGCAAGTGTGGAAGAGATGGGAGACGGAGTATTCGCAGGCTGCAGGAATCTTGCGGGTATAAGCGTTTCAAGAAAGAACGATAACTTCAAATATGAAGCAGGCGTTCTGTATGATGACACACAGCAGAAGATCTATACATATCTTTCGGGCAATCAGTATCCGGCATATCAGATGCCAAACTCAGTTGAACACATAAGCCCATACAGCTTCTGGGGGAATGAAAACCTTTCTGAGGTTTATTTGAGCAGCAGACTGTGTGAGGTTCCAGCATATTCATTTTCCAACTGTAAGAATCTAAAGAGCATACAGATCCCGTACAGTGTGAATTACATAGATGCCAAAGCATTCGAGAATTGCGTTAATCTTTCCGATGTAGAGATCCCGGGTTCTGTAACATATATCTCACCTACTGCATTTGACGGATGTCCAAAGCTTAACATCATCGCTGATGAGGGGACATATGCATATGATTACTTCAAGAACTATGAGAAGTCAGATGTAAGTGATTCGGAGAATCAGGACGCTTACGGCATATACAATAATGTCGGTGATGACATATATTACAGGAACAATGAGCAGAATAAAGACGATTCCAACATTTATTCATCACCTGAAAATGTTTATACACCTTCTTCGGGACTTATAGATGCGAGCAGAGATCCCAGTAACGTGGAATGGATGCCGAGTGTTTCACCAATGTTTGCTGAGAATGATCCTTCACTGTTTGGAAAGACTGTCATAGTCGGAGGCAAGGCTGTTTTCTTCATAAACAGAGAGATGGAAGTAAAACAGATAGAAAAGGATGATACAGCCGTTACTGAGACAATACCTTCAGTGACTGAAGATCAGACAGTTACTGATACGGATACCGTAGAGTCAGATACGGATTCATCAGATAACGGAAATGTCATATATGATTCCGGAAAGGGAGGATATCTTCCAAAGTATACCTATGTCGGAGATAAGGTGGCATCACAGGCATATTATGCATCAACAAATCAGGATGATTTTGTGATACCTGTCGGGACAAAAGAGATAGGAAGGTTCAGTTACGCAAGGAGTAACATTAAGAGCGTACGTATACCTGAAGGTGTTACAAAGATAGGATACGGAGCTTTTTATCACTGTGATGTCCTTTCTGATGTTACGATACCTTCCAGTGTCACTTATATCGATGAGTATGCATTTGACAATACATTGTATATGAAGAAATTCATGTCAGACATCTCAGGTGATAAGTTCCTGATAGTGGGCGATGGCATACTGCTTGCTTATAACGGATCTGATGAGACAGTTAATATACCTGATAATGTAAAGAGTATCGCGGCAGGAAGTTTTTCGGAAAATGAGAGCATAAGACAGGTTTATGTGCCTGACAGTTGCAAACTCATTGATTCGGATGCTTTCAGGGACTGTAAGAATCTTATATCTGTAAATGGCATGAACGGTGTTGAAGCCATTGGCGACAGAGCTTTTATGGGATGTCCGTTAAGTGATGTGACATTACCTGAAAGTCTTGATTATATCGGATTAAAGGCGTTTGATTTCAGCAAGACTTCAAAGGCAGACAATACCAAGGTTGTTGCTCTAAAGGGAAATGATCTTGCAATAGTAACGGCAGATGAGACAAGTGAGAGACTTTCCAATGATGATTACAGGAAAGATGCTCTGTACAACGTGCTTTATGCCATAGTTGATGACGGTATTGATGAGTCAATGCTTGAAGGCACGGTTTTGGATAATGATACACTGGGATTCTCAGGTATTGTCGTTAATATCAATGAAGATGATCAGACTGCGGATGTTGTTGCAAACAGGATATTCAGCGGTGATGTCCTGGCAGCGATGAGTGATACATTTATATACAACTCAAAAGAATACAGGATAAAAGGGCTCGACAGTGTTCAACCTGCATCTGAGCCATATAAATACGGACAGGCATCGGGGAATCTTGAAACTCTTCACAATAACTCTTCAGACACTGCATACAGCGCAAGGCTTTCTGAAGATGAGAATGTGGGAAGACTGTATATAGATGACAGCCTGAGTGCAAAAGAGGCACTTAATCTGGCATACAGCAAACTGTTTGGTTCCAATGTTGTTGATATGACAGCTTACGATATTAAGCTTAAAGATCCCACTGACAACGTGGATATAAAACGTCTCGGACAGTCAGTGCTCTATGTTACCGTACCTCTTGAAAAAGAGGGAAGCATGTATCATGTAATAACGCTTGATGATGACGGTCAGCTTGAGGAGCTGAAAGCCAGTGTTGATACCGCTAACAAGAGCATAACGTTTGAGACGAGTCATCTTTCATATTTTGGTATATATACAACAGGAGAAGATAACCTGGTACTCAATGTAAAGGATGGCAAACTTGTTAAGAATTACAGGCTTGATGAATCACCCGATACGGGAGATCATTCATTCTCTGTATATTATGTGATCGCGATATTATTCTTATCTGTCGGACTGATAATGGTATTCAGCAGAAAGAAAAGAGTCAGGTAATATCATATATGAGGGGAAAACAAATCAATCGGAAGGGGTTACAGTATGGATTTAAAAGAAAGCATCCAGAAGAAGGCAGAAGACGCTAAGTTAAAAGCGGCTTCATTGAAGGAAAAGGCGGACCTCAAAGGATTATTTGGAAAGATTGCCGGGAAGAGCAAAGTCCCCACTGCGAAAAATTCAAAAGTGGCAGGAGCACTGTATTCGATCAGGAATAAGATAATTCTATGTTTCCTGATACCTATAGTGTTCATGGTAATTATCGGTCTCGTGGCATACAATAAGGCATCAGACGGTATGCAGGAGAAGTTCATGGAATCCACTGGCCAGACCATATATATGGCCATGGAAAAGATTGATCTGAACAACAGCTTTATTGCCCAGCAGGCATATACTTATGCATATGACAAAGATCTGGGTTCATATTTCCTTGGTCTTTCAGAGGCAAGTGAGACTGCGGATATTCTCAAAAAGACCAGATCGAGTCTTGCAACGATACAAAAGAGTAATCCGAGTATCATGAATATCATCATCAATACAGGATCTGACCTTCAGGCGCTTACCACTGTAGCGCATGATTCGGGAACACTTGTATATGGTAATTTCGAGGACTATGTGGCATCTACTCCGATGGAGGGTAAAAAGCTCAAGCCCTGGATCGATTCACATGAGGTATTGGATTCGCATTTGGGTCTAAAGGCAGATGATTCGATCATATCTTATCAGACATATTCCGAAAAGAAGACGGCAGCCATCATATTTGACATATCATCGGCTTATATAGAGGATTCCTTAAAAGAGATCGATCTCGGTGAGGGAAGCATAATCGGATTTGTTACCGAAAACGGCCGTGAAGTCATCAGTGAGAATATAAAAGAAGGCGGTAAGTCCGCTTTGAAAGAAGGACAGGCCGTATTCTACGGACAGGACTTTTATAATGAGATAATACCGGCTGATACTCAAGGCGAAGAAACAGAGGAAAGCGAAGCAGTGATGAGAGGATCATCTGAGATAAAGTATCTTGGAGAGAAGTATCTTTTCATTTACAGCAGGAGCAGTGTTTGCGGGGCAACTCTTTGTGCACTTGTTCCGAAAGATATAGTCACATCACAGGCCGAGTCGATAAAGGTTGTAACCATATCCCTCGTTATACTTGCCAGCCTTATAGCCGGACTGTTCGGACTCTTCATAGCTTACGGCATACAGAGAAATATGAAGCGTATCGGTAAATCTCTGGGTGAAGTTGAAAAGGGAGATCTTACTGTTAAAGTTAAGGCTACAGGAAGAGATGAGTTCTCTGATCTTGCTTTTGCGGCAAACAACATGATCGCAAACAATAAACGTCTCGTCACTCAGGTGAATAACGCAACGCAGGATTTGGAAGCTTCTGCGGGAGACGTAAAAGATGCGGCTGAGATCATAGACAGCTATTCTCACCAGATATCTGATGTTGTTGGAACCATCAATCAGGGAATGGAGAGACAGTCGAGACATGCAAATGACTGTGTGGATAAGACGAAACAGTTGTCTGAAGAGATAAAAGGCATCAATAACACAATGAGTTCAGTAGAGAGCCTTGTTGTTGATACTGAGAAGATGATAAACGAAGGTATGGAGAAAGTCAGCTTCCTAGGTGAAAGAGCTCAGGATACAAATGAGATCACCACAGAGGTTGGTAACAGCATCGAGAAACTTCGTAAAGAGACGGAACAGATAAACGACTTTGTAACTATGATATCTGACATAGCAGGTCAGACAAATCTGCTCTCGCTAAATGCTTCGATTGAAGCTGCAAGAGCAGGAGATGCGGGAAGAGGATTCAGTGTTGTCGCTGAAGAGATAAGAAAGCTTGCTGATCAGTCAAAGAACGCTGCTAAAGAGATACAGAATAATGTAGAGAAGATCACCGGTCACACTCAGGAGACTGTTTCTTCAGCTCATAAGGCTGTTGAGATGGTTGCCGCTCAGACTCAGGCAGTAGATGAAGTTGTCGCTATCTTCCATAAGATGAATGAACAGATGGGAGAGGTCGTAAAGTCTCTGCAGGATATAGTAAGCAACACTGAGCGTGCTGACATGCTCAGAGGAGAGACGCTTAAAACGGTAAGAAACATGTCTCAGATAATCGATGACAGTGCGGCAGGAGCATCAGCAGTCAATGAGGTTATTGACGAACTGATCCAAAATGTGGGTAACCTCAATAAGGTTTCAGAAAATCTGGACAGAAACATGGAAGGATTAAAAACTGAAATCTCTGCATTTAAAACTGAATAGAGTTATATCATGAACATATAAAAACTACCCCGGAGACAGTATTAGGGACATCCTGTAAACAGTCTTTGGGGTATTTTTTTGCTCTTAGATATAACGTTTGAGTATCTGGGGTATAAGAATAGGATTTAAAGGTTGACATAGTTGGTATAATTGTATACAATCATACGAGTGAACAATTTTCGCTTATAAGGGAGATTATGATATGTACGAATTTGAAGGATTTCACAACAGTCCGGTTCAGATGAACCCCAAAAACAATCTTTTAGAGATAGAAGAACACATGTATATTCTGGATGATGTTGAGAAACCCAATGTTTTCAGAAATATGTTTCCGTATTCGGAGATCCCGAAGATACCTTTCAATAACAGGATAGTTCCTACAAATATGCCAAAGGATATCTGGATCACTGATACAACTTTCAGAGACGGTCAGCAGTCGCGTGCTCCTTACAGCACAGAACAGATAGTCACAATATACGATTATCTTAACAGACTCGGCGGCCCCAACGGAATGATAAGAGCCAGCGAATTCTTCTTATATAGTAAGAAGGACAGAGATGCTGTCTATAAATGTATGGAAAGAGGCTATGAGTTCCCTGAAGTCACAAGCTGGATCAGAGCGAGCAAGGAAGACTTTAAGCTCGTTAAAGAGATCGGCATGAAAGAGACAGGTATACTCGTAAGCTGTTCTGACTATCATATCTTCTTAAAACTTAAGATGACCAGAAAACAGGCTATGGAGCATTATCTGAGCGTTGTAAGACAGTGCCTTGACGAGGGTATTGCCGTAAGATGTCATCTTGAAGATATAACAAGAGCGGATATCTACGGTTTTGTTGTTCCTTTCTGCGTAGAGCTTATGAAGCTTATGAAGGAATACAATATCCCTGTTAAGATCAGAGCATGTGATACCATGGGTTATGGTGTTAACTTCTCAGGTGCGGTAATCCCAAGAAGCGTTCAGGGCATCATTTATGCTCTTCACACAAACGGCGGTGTGCCTCATGAGCTTTTGGAGTGGCATGGACATAATGACTTCTATAAAGCTGTCGTTAATTCGACCACTGCATGGTTATATGGCTGCAGCGCTGTAAATACATCTCTTTTCGGTATAGGTGAAAGAACAGGTAACACACCTCTTGAAGCTATGGTATTTGAGTATGCACAGCTTAAAGGTGATCTTAACGGTATGGATACGACTGTTATCACAGAGCTCGCACAGTATTATGAGAAAGAGATAGGTTATAAGATACCTCCTAGAACACCGTTCGTAGGAAAGAATTTCAATGTTACCAGAGCAGGTATACATGCAGACGGTCTTCTTAAGAATGAGGAGATATACAACATATTTGACACAGAGAAGTTCTTAAACCGCCCTGTACTCTGTGCGGTCAGCAATACATCGGGACTCGCAGGCATAGCTCACTGGATAAACACATATTATAAACTTCCGGATGAGAAGAAGGTAGACAAGAGCTCTCAGCTTGTTCGTGATGTGAAAGACTGGGTTGACGGAGAATATGAATCCGGACGTGTAACAGTCCTCACTGATGAAGAGCTAATCGCTGTAATTGATAAAAACTGTAAGAAACTCGGGATCGAATTGGTGTAGGTTATGGCAAATTACGATGTGAAAAACGAGGTCACTGATAAGTATTCCCTGAGAGGCAGGGTATATCATAAGATCAGGGACAATATTTTAAACGGTGTATATAAGGAAAACGAGGAACTCAAGGAAGTCGCTATCGGCGAAGAACTGGGAGTTTCACGTACGCCTGTCAGAGAAGCGTTTAGACAGCTTGAACTTGAAGGGCTTATACAGATAATACCCAACAAGGGTGCATATGTTACAGGCATTACAGTCAAGGATGTTCAGGATATATACATGATGAGGTCAAAGCTTGAGGGACTTGCTGCCCGTTGGGCAACGACCAACATCACCGAAGCTCAGATGGAGGAGATGGAAGAGAATATCTACCTTTCCGAGTTTCATGCTTCAAAGGGGCACCTAGAGCAGATAGCGACACTGGACAACAGGTTTCATGAGATATTATATGAAGCATGTAACAGTAAGATGTTGGAGCATCAGCTGAGAGATTTCCATGAATATGTTCTAAGGGTAAGAAAACGCACACTGTCTCAGTTTAAACGAAGCAGTGAATCGACCAAGGAACACAGGGAGATAATGGAGGCCATAAAAGCAGGTGATGCTGACAGAGCCGAGGAAGCAGCCAATCGACATATTGTTAATGCATATGATAATATGGTAAAGAACGGACTTAAAGAAGCCTATGAGGGCACTAAAAAAGGAGAGGAATAGACAGCATGGATAAGATTAAGATGACAACACCTATCGTTGAGATGGACGGAGACGAGATGACTAGGATACTCTGGCAGATGATAAAGGATGAGCTTTTACTTCCTTATATCGATCTTAACACAGAGTATTATGATCTCGGACTTGTACACAGAAATGAGACAAACGATCAGGTTACCATAGACAGTGCAAATGCCACAAAGAAGTATGGCGTTGCAGTTAAATGCGCTACCATCACACCTAACCAGGCAAGAATGAGTGAATACGACTTAAAGGAGATGTGGAAGAGTCCTAACGGTACGATAAGAGCCATGCTTGACGGAACGGTTTTCCGTACCCCCATTATCGTAAAAGGTATCGAACCCTGTGTAAGAAACTGGGAGAAACCCATCACTCTTGCAAGACATGCTTACGGTGATGTTTATAAGAATGTTGAGATCATCGTTCCCGGCGAAGGAACAGCAAAGCTCGTGTTCACAGATAAGGACGGCAACACCAAGGAAGAAGTCATCCATGAGTTTAAGGGTGCAGGTGTGATTCAGGGTATGCACAATACCAATAAATCCATCGAGAGCTTTGCACGTGCATGCTTCACATATGCTATCGCTTTGAAACAGGATATCTGGTTTGCAACAAAGGATACCATTTCAAAGAAGTACGATCATACATTCAAGGATATATTTGCAGAGATATTTGAAAATGAGTTCAAGGCAAAATTTGACGAACTTGGTATAGAGTATTTCTATACACTGATCGATGATGCAGTTGCTAGAGTAATGAAGAGTAAGGGCGGTTTCATATGGGCCTGCAAGAACTATGACGGAGACGTTATGAGTGACATGGTAAGCTCTGCATTCGGTTCACTTGCCATGATGACAAGCGTACTTGTATCACCTGATGGAGTTTATGAGTATGAGGCAGCTCACGGAACTGTTCAGAGACATTATTATAAGCATCTTAAAGGCGAAGAGACGAGCACAAACTCTGTAGCTACTATATTTGCATGGACAGGAGCTTTAAGAAAGAGAGGCGAGCTTGACAAAAATAACGAGCTTATTAAGTTTGCCGATGCACTTGAAAAAGCAACACTTTCTACCATCGAGTCAGGAAAGATGACAAAGGACCTTGCGCTTATCACAAGCCTTACAGATGTTACAGTCCTTAATTCACAGGATTTCATCAAAGCTATAAGAGAAGAGCTTGATAAGCTTATATAATACGTGTAAGAAGGATAATAAAATGAAGACTATCGGTATAAGAAAGATCACATATATGATCACGCTGGCTTTGTTCCTCTGCGTGTTCTCTGGCTGCTGTATAAAGCATGACTGGCAGGAGGCAACCTGTGAAGAACCTGAGACATGCAGCAAGTGTGGAAAGACCAGAGGTGAAGAACTCGGTCATGACTGGGAAAAAGCAACCTGTGAAGAACCAAAGACCTGCAGTGTCTGTGGTGAGACTAAAGGTAAACCGCTGGGCCATGACTGGGAAGAAGCCACCTGTGAAAAACCAAAAACATGTAAAAGATGTGATAAGACTGAAGGCGAGCCTCTTGAGCATGAATGGATATATGCGACCATTACTGAGCCAAAGCATTGTATAAACTGTGGTGCGACAGAAGGAGATGCCATAAGCGTTGATATCATCTCCATGGAAGATATAACAGGCGGAAACTGGGATTATATCTGTGCATATGAGGATTCTGTTGTCTGTGCAAGGGACAATGGAAAAGAAGTAAACGTTGGATTCTATGATTATAACGGTACAGTGCTCAATGAGTTTTCATATTCGATATCAAGTGCCTATTCATGGAGCTATACGATGCCGAGTGATATCAACAATAAGATAGGCTTCCAGTCGACGGTATTTGATAGCAGTAAAAACGGAACCATAACACTTTATGATCCTTACGGAAAAGAAATACAGAAATTTGAGATAAAATATCCTTTTGATTACAGCTATATATATCTGACAAGAGTAGCTGACGATCAGAGATATCTTGCCGAGGCAAACGCCGAGAATTATCAGGTCGCATACTGGCTTGATACAGAGACTTTGGAACTCATAGAAGCAAAGAAACAGAATCATGTTCTCTGGGGAATAGATTATGATTATGACAAGAGTAAGTACAGCTTCATCACCAGAATGATAAATGCAGGTATGACAGGATTCTTTGTGGGTGATGCATACGAAGAGCACTGGGGATATCTTGATGATAATCAGAATGAGATAGCGATGTATAAGGATGCTACCGAATTCAATATTTACGGATATGCTCTTGTTTCTGATGACGGCTATTCTTATGATATCATCGATAAGGATTTCAATGTGGTCGGTGAAGATGTAATACAGGGTAATGGTGCTTATTTGAGATCAGGAAACAGCCCAGTGTTTGCTGTCCTTACCGATAACGGATATACAGATATACTGGTTAAATAAAGTATGAAGACAAGAGATCAGGCGTTAAAATATGGCCTTTCTTTTCCAGATACTTATCAGGATGCACCTTTTCATGATCCAAACTGGCAGTTGATCAGATTTAAGGGAAATAAAAAAGCTTTTCTCTGGACATATGAGAGAGACGGTTATATAAATCTTAATGTCAAGGTCGATCCGCATAAAGCTTTCTTTTGGAGAGATATATATAAGTCTGTCATTCCCGGATATCATCAGAACAAGGACCACTGGAATACTATCATACTTGACGGATCTGTACCTGATAAAGATGTGAAGCTTATGATAGCTGAAAGCTATGATCTTGTTTCTGACAGCCCTACTAAAAGGATATATGAGGCGGTAAAGCGGATACCGAAAGGCTGTGTGGCAACTTATGCGCAGGTCGCAGAGGAAGCGGGAGACAGGAAGATGGCACGTGCTGTCGGAAATGCACTTCACAAAAATCCCGATCCTTTAAGCATTCCCTGTCATCGTGTTGTTAACGCAAAAGGTGAGCTTGCGGGCGAGTATGTATTCGGCGGAGCATGGAAACAGGGACAGAGACTGATCGAAGAGGGCGTTGAAGTAAAAGACGGAAAAGTCGATCTTACAAGATATCGCTGGGATAACAGAAATGTTGGTAATATAGGATCCAGAATAAAGAAGATGGAATCTGTATTCGATAAGGCCTGTGAGATTGCAAATACAGGTAATATAACTGAGCTTTTGGCGTATCAGCCTGAGATCAAAAAGCTTCAAGAATATTATGAGAGCAGGCAGTGGAGATACGACTTTGAAGCAGATGAAGAAGGTAATCTGCCTGAGGATCTAAAGCGTGGAGTGCTCTCTGAGGATGGGATATTTAACCTGCTTGAAAGAATACGGGAAATCTTAGAAGAAAAGGACTGATAACATTGGAACTTTATAAAGGCAGACCTGAAGACAATTCAGACAGATTGCCAAGAGAGATAAGAACATATGATTTTCTTGATGATCTTGGGATAGAATACTTCAGAACAGATCATGAGCCTGCAAACAACATGGAAGCATGTAACAGGATAGATGCTGTTTTGGGTGTTGTCATATGTAAGAATCTGTTCTTGTGTAACAGACAAAAGACTGCATTCTATCTTCTGATGATGCCGGGAGATAAGAAGTTTAAGACAAAGGAGCTTTCAGCTCAGATTAACTCGGCACGTCTTTCTTTTGCTGATCCCGAAGATATGCTCAAATATCTGGATATAGAACCGGGTGCAGTAAGTATCATGGGTCTTATGAATGATAAGGAGCATGCTGTTAAGCTTCTTATCGATGAGGATGTTTTAAAAGGAAAAGATATAGGATGTCATCCGTGTGTATGTACGTCGAGTCTTAAGATGAGCACAAAGGATGTTATAGAAAGATTCCTTCCTGCAACAGGACATGATTATATGACTGTTCATCTGGTGGGAGAGGATTGATATCTGATAATGTGAAGATACCCCGAATGTGGCATTCGGGGTATTATTATTTTTCGTTTGCTTCTTCGAGTTCCTGGGATACCTGTTCCCAATCATCCATGAGTGTAAGGAGCTTTTCATCTACTTCGGCAAGCTGAGCTGTAAGATCGTTGAGTTTTGCGGAATTATAAGAATTGACCGGGTCAGCCAATGCTGCTTCCAATGATTCTTTTTTCTCTTCGAGTGTTTCGATCTTCTTTTCGACATCATTCAAGCGGTTCTGGATCTTTCTTAAAACAGCCTGATGCTCTTTCTGGGCTTTCCAGTCAAGTTTGCTCTCACTTTCTGTAACAGCTTTTGATGTTTCATTGTTTTTACTATCAGCTACGGACGATGCGAAATCGGTGATGGTATCTTTCTTTTCCAGGTAATAATCATAGTTTCCAACATATTCCGTGAAAGAATGATTCTTAAGTTCCAGGATCCTGTCTGCCGTTCTGTTTATGAAATATCTGTCATGAGAAACATATAGAAGAGTACCTTCATAATTGTTAAGAGCACTTTCCAAGATCTCTTTTGATGTGATATCCAGATGATTTGTCGGCTCATCCAGGATAAGCAGGTTTGCTTCACTGAGCATGAGTTTTGCAAGCGAAACACGTCCCTTTTCACCACCGCTTAAGGAAGATATCTTTTTGAAAACATCTTCGCCTGTAAAAAGGAAAGCGGCTAGTACGTTTCTTATCTCTGTATTATTCAGATTCGGATAAGCATCTGATATCTCTTCAAATATGTTGTTGTCATCATTGAGTACATGATGCTCCTGATCATAGTAACCGACGCATACCTTTGAGCCGAGAGAGTATCTTCCGTTATCGGCTGTTTCTGCCTCGTTTAATATCTTTAGCAGAGTTGTCTTTCCGGTACCGTTATCGCCAATGATGGCCACATGTTCGCCACGCCTAAGATCAAATGAAATATCACTGAACAGTTTATTGTCACCGAAAGCCTTTGAGAGTCCTTCAACGTGAAGTACATCTTTACCTGATTCAACTCTGGGAGTGAGAGTAAGCTGCATGTCATCGTTAAGTTCGACCGGTTTTTCGAGTCTGTCAATCTTGGAAAGAGCCTTAACTCTTGAATCGGCTCTTTTTATCGATTTCTCGCGATTGAAACTTCTGAGTTTCTCTATTACGGCTTCCTGATGTTCTATTTGTGCCTGCTGCTTTATGTATGCATTCATCGCAGCATTCCTTAACATCTCTTTTTTCACTGAGTATGCGGAATAATTGCCCTCATAAGTGGTAGATACACCGGCTTCGATCTCTATCACCTTTCCGACTATTCGGTCAAGGAAATATCTGTCATGAGATACAATGAACACGGATTTCCTTATATTTAAAAGATAATTCTCAAGCCATGTGACTGAACTCATATCCAGATGGTTTGTAGGCTCATCCAAAATGATAAGATCAGGAGAATCAAGCAGGAGTTTTGCGAGTGCAACCCTGGTCTTCTGACCGCCTGAGAGAGTATCGACAGTCTGTGAAAACTGCGATTCATCAAAGCCAAGGCCTAAAAGAACACCGCGGACCTCACTCTTATATATATATCCGCCTTTATCTTCAAATTCAGATAACAGCTTGGTGTGCCTATGTATCAGCTGATCTAATTCATCGCCCTGAGCTTCACCCATCGCATGACTGATATCATCGATATCTTTTTCCATATCGATCATATCCTGTTTGACGGACAGGACTTCATCATACATTGATCTTTGCGAATCAAGAAGGGCATTCTGGGGCAGATATCCTACAGAAAGATCCTTTGAGAATGTGACTGATCCGCTGTCAGGATGTTCAATCCCCATGATGATCTTTAAAAGTGTAGTCTTTCCGCAGCCGTTTGCTCCGATGAGGGCCGCTTTATCACCTTCGTTTAAGTGAAAGCTCACATCTTTAAGCACATGATTGTCTATATAGGTTTTGTTGATATTATTACATGAAATGATCATAACACCACGATTATACAGATAAAGCGGGCACTGTTCAAGTCTTGTATGATGCAGTTTGTACGGTTACATTGACAAGAATTTCACAAGCGGAGTATAATATCTCTTATGGAAAAGTAAGATAGCTTGCTTTTTTCAGGGATAAGAATTATACCATTGGGGGTTGGTATGGACGAGAAGAATATTTCACAGGCGGTCATCACGAGGCTGCCACGCTATTACAGATTTCTTGGAGAATTGAAAGACAAGGGAGTGGACAGGATATCCAGTCAGGAACTGGCTGATATCATGAATGCCACTGCATCACAGATCAGACAGGATTTCAACAATTTCGGTGGATTCGGACAGCAGGGTTACGGATACAATGTTGAGCTTCTTTATAAAGAGATAGGAAAGATCTTGGGACTCGACAGACAGCATCATATGGTCCTTATCGGTTCGGGAAATCTTGGACACTGTCTGGCCAATTATGTGAATTTTGAAAGACGCGGATTTATATTTGACGGTTGTTTTGACAGCGATCCAAAGCTCATAGGCAAGAACATCAGAGGTATCGAGATAATGCCAATGGAGCAGATGGAGGAGTTCATAAAAGAGAACAACATTGATATGGCTGTCATAACGATCCCAAAGAGCGGAGCGGTTGAAGTCGCAGACAGACTGGTCAAATGCGGTATAAAGGCTATATGGAATTTTGCGCATGTTGATCTTGAGGTGCCGGATGATGTAACGGTTGAGAGCGTTCATCTTTCGGAGAGTCTGATGAGGCTTTCGTACAATAGGACAAACAATATCTTACGATGAGGTGATCGTATGGCAAAAGACGTTGATAAGATGATAAGTGCTTTATCTGCAAGAAAGGTTCCTGTGGCAACACTTGATAACAAGTGGCATAAGCTTTTTACCAAGGTCGTAAAGACTGATGAGGTCAAGGAATATGAGCAGAAATTGAATGAGCTGCTCAGAAAACAGGGACGTATAAATAATGAGATAAAAGAGATAAAGCGTGTCAAAAAAGAACTCATGGACGAGATCGTTACCCTTATGGATGATAACGAGGGTCAGGAGAAGGTAGACAGGAATAAACAGCTTATCAATGACTGCAATGACAAGATCGATTCATATAACGATGATCTTATGGAGATGCCAAAGGAGATAGCAGAAGTCAACAAGCAGCTGATGATCCATACGATGGAAACGTGCTATGACGAGCTTAAGGAAAATGAAAAAGGCATCGATGAGCTTGCGAAGTGGCTGGCAGAGATCAGAGTGGAGCTTAAGAAAAATGTTGTCAGAAAGCAGGAATATGAGATAGCCAATCAGGAGATATACTCATATATGCATGATATTTTCGGGGCGGAGGTCGTTGATCTTTTTGACATGAAATACAATCCTTCGGATAATCCGATAAAAAAGGAATAACATTTATGAAAGGAAGGATGCGTTTGCATCGGACAAGCCATGCTTGACAGATATGAAAGGGTTTGTGCCCTTATAGATCTAGACAACATAGATCATAACATCACACAGATTGAGAATACTATAAAGGCGCCGCAGGGTATATATGCTGTTACAAAGGCGGACGGATACGGCCACGGAGCTGTACCGATAGCAAAGGTTTTGGAAAACCATGACAAGGTAAAGGGATATGCTGTGGCAACAGCTGAAGAGGCACTGCAGCTTCTTGATGCGGGCATCAAAAAAGATATCCTTGTTATAGGTTATACATTTCCTTATGCGTATGAGGAGATGATAAAACGAGGCATCAGACTCACGGTCTTTCGTGATGACATGCTCGATCAGCTTGAGGAATGTGCCGAAAAACTCGGAAAAAATGCCATAGTTCATATCAAAGTCGATACAGGTATGAGCAGGATAGGTATCTCACCGTATGATGATGGCCTCTGGCTGATAAGAAAAGCGCTTAATCTGCCACATATAGAAGTTGAAGGAGTGTTCACACACTTTGCAAGAGCGGATGAGACAGATAAAACAAATGCAAATGAGCAGTATGAGCTGTTTAACAGTTTTGTGGAGGGAGTTGAGGAGGAGACAGGCTTTAAGTTCAAAGTTAAGCACTGCTCAAACTCTGCAGCCATAATCGAGATGCCGTATGCCCATATGGATGCGGTACGTGCAGGTATCATACTTTACGGTTTGTGGCCTTCCGATGAAGTCACCAAGGAAAAGATAGAGCTTAAGCCTGTAATGAGCCTGATAAGTCATATCACGTTTATAAAGACTGTTCCAAAGGGAACACCTGTAAGCTACGGCGGTACTTTTGTAACTGAAAGGCCGACAGTGATAGCTACCATTCCTGTTGGTTATGCCGACGGATATCCGAGAGCATTATCAAACAAGAGTCATGTGCTCATACATGGCAAGAAGGCTCCGGTTCTCGGAAGAGTATGCATGGACCAGCTTATGGTGGATGTCACCTTTATACCTGAGGCAAAAGAGGGAGATACTGTAACTCTTATTGGTAAAGACGGTGATGAGGTGATAACAATGGAGAGTTTGAGCGAACTTTCTGATCATCTTAACTACGAGCTTGTCTGTGATATAGGAAAAAGAGTTCCCAGACTCTTTGTCAAAGACGGGGAATACGTATATCAGAAGGATTATTTCAAAGATGTTCCCGTCGTTGAATTGTGATCGCAGGGAATTGACTCAAATTGCGTAAAATGATATAGTAATATCTTGGCATGTTGTGTTATTTGGGAACATAGAATATGCCATTGGAGTGTAATGGAGAACATCGTTATCATCGTGTGTTCGGCCGTGTTTTTATGTTTGGGTCTTGCGGTCGGATACTTTTTAAAAGATATTAAGAATCTGTTCAAAGGCCAGGCTGCGGAAGATGAGATCATCTCCATGGTCAATGAAGGCACCGAGTCGGGTGAGATAGAGGAATCCGAGGCTGTTATGATCAACAATATCTTCGAATTCGGAGATAAGGCAGCAAAGGATATCATGACTGACAGGAGCAATATCGTTGCGATAGATATGTCAGAAAAGCTCGAGGATGCCATAGAGGTCATGCTTGACTGCGGAAAATCAAGATTTCCTGTTTATTCGGAGAATATTGATCATATAGTTGGTATCATCCATATAAAGGATGCCATCAGTGCCGGCAGGGATAAGACAAACAAGAAAAAGACCATTGAAGGCGTTGAGGGCCTCATAAGGGAAGCTAAGTTCATCCCTGAGACCAGAAAGGTCGATGCGCTGTTTTCAACAATGCGTGCCGCAAAGCTTCAGATGGTGATCGTTGTCGATGAATACGGTCAGACTGCGGGTATCGTTGCAATGAGAGACATTCTCGAAGAGATAGTGGGTGATATCGATGATGAATATGATGAAGAAGACGATGTCATCATAGCAAAAGAAGAGAACAAATATATCATAGACGGTCTCACAAAACTCGAAGATCTTGAGAAATATCTAGATATCAGCTTTGAGGATGATAATTTTGAGACCATAAACGGATATCTGATCTCAAAACTTGAGCATATACCCGATAAGAAAGAAAAGTTTGAGTATGCCTATAAGGGATATAATTTCAAGGTCTTGTCGGTTGAGAACAACATGATAAAACAGATCCTGATAACAAGGATCGAACTTAAAGATGATAAACAGGCTCAGGCCGAAAAGGCTGAAGCCACAGAATAATATATTAGGAAAGAGGTTTTTATGTCAGGACATTCAAAATTTGCCAACATTAAGCACAAGAAAGAGAAAAATGATGCAGCCAAGGGTAAGATATTTACCATCATAGGCCGAGAGATCGCAGTTGCGGTTAAGGAAGGCGGACCTGATCCTTCAAATAACTTTAAACTTGCACAGGTCATTGCAAAGGCCAAGGCTAACAACATGCCCAACGATACCATTGAAAGAGGTATCAAAAAAGCCAGTGGCGATATGGGCAATGTAAACTATGAATATATAACTTACGAAGGATACGGACCCAGCGGTATCGCTATCATCGTTAAGACGCTTACAGACAACAAGAACAGAACAGCAGCAAATGTAAGAAGCGCATTCACAAAAGGAAGCGGAAGCATCGGAACTCCCGGCTGCGTATCTTTCATGTTTGATGAGAAGGGACAGATCATCATTGACAAGGAAGAGTGCGAGATGGATGCTGATGATGTTATGATGATCGCTCTTGATGCAGGTGCAGAGGACTTTGCTGATGAGGAGGATGCTTACGAGATCGTAACAGCACCCGATGATCTTACTGCAGTACAGAATGCTCTTGATGAGAACAAGATCGCATATGTATCAAGTGAAGTGACAATGATACCTCAGAATTACGTATCAGTAACGGATGAGGACACTGTAAAACTTATTAACAGGATAATCGATCTTCTTGATGAAGATGATGATGTTCAGTCAGTTTACACAAACTGGGAAGAACAGGAATAAACAGAATACGAGGTAAAAAGGGTATGGGAGAATACACATCAAAAGAGACTATTTGTATACAGAGCGGATATACACCCAAAAACGGTGAGCCGCGTAATATGCCCATAGTTCAGAGCACAACATTCAAATATGAAGACTCTGACGCGATGGGAAGACTTTTTGATCTTGAGGACAGCGGATATTTCTATACAAGACTTGCCAATCCCACAAATGACAATGTGGCTAACAAGATCTGCGCACTTGAAGGCGGATTTGCTGCAATGCTCACAAGTTCGGGACAGGCAGCCAACTTCTATGCTGTATTCAATATCTGTGAGAACGGCGGACATGTTGTAATGGCTTCCCCGATATACGGAGGAACATTCAATCTTGTTCTCACAACCATGAAGAAGATGGGCATTGACTGCACTATCGTTCATCCCGATGATGACGAGGAGACATTGAATGCCGCATTTAAGGAGAACACAAAGTGCGTACTTGCAGAGTCGATCGCGAATCCCTCATGTATCGTGCTTGATATCGAGAAGTTTGCAAAAGTGGCTCATGCTCATGGCGTGCCGCTTATAATCGATAATACTTTCCCGACACCCATTAACTGTAATCCCATCAAATGGGGCGCAGATATAGTTACACATTCAACAACAAAGTACATGGACGGTCACGGACTTGGAGTTGGCGGATGTATCGTAGACAGCGGTAATTTTGACTGGGAAAAGTATGTTGATAAATTCCCCGGTCTTACACAGCCGGATGATTCATATCATGGAATCGTATATACCCAGAAATTCGGTAAGGCTGCATATATAACAAAGGCTACCGCGCAGCTTATGAGAGACCTTGGATCCATCCAGTCTCCTCAGAATGCGTTCTATCTCAATATCGGTCTTGAGACATTGCATCTTCGTATGCCCAGACACGTTGAGAATGCCCAGAAAGTTGCGGAATTCCTTGCTTCGAATCCGAAGGTAGCGTGGGTTAATTATGCCGGACTCAAAGGTGATAAATACTATGATCTCGCTCAGAAGTACTGCCCGAACGGCACCTGTGGCGTTATGGCATTTGGTATGAAGGGCGGAAGAGAGGCTTCAAAGGCTGTTATGAGTAATCTCAAGCTTGCATGTATCGTTACGCATGTTGCTGATGCAAGGACATGTGTGCTTCATCCGGCAAGCCATACTCACAGACAGATGACTGATGAGCAGCTGATCGCAGCCGGAATACTTCCCGAGTTCATCAGACTGAGTGTCGGTATTGAGAATGCTGATGATATAATAGCTGATTTCAAACAGGCTATTGACAAAGTGGATTGCTAGTTAACAGTTTACTTACAGAGGTATCTTTATGGATATTTCCAGAAATAAATTCAGCAACGCGATGTGCGTATTATTCACGGGTGTTCTTCTTGCGCTGTTCTGTATCTGCGTAGGAAGAAAATTCGGGATTGACAATATAGTTAGCCGTATGATCATAACTGCTGTATACTGCGGAGTGGTCGTAGGGCTGGCTTTTGTGCTTAATAAGGCTGTCAAAAAGTATGAGGACAGCAATGTTAACATCAATTTTGATAAATCATATCTGATAAGCATTATCGTAGCATCTGTATTATTCATAGTATTCAGACTGCTTATCATAAGCGATATCATCAAAGTGGAATTTAATACAGGCAAGGTTTATGAGATGGCAAAGATCGGTTCTGACGGAAAGATCTTTACCAGTGCATCTACAGTTGACGGCATATTTGCGACCATGCTCTCGTTTTTGTTTAAGATATTCGGTAATACATTCTTCCCCGTATATCTTTTACAGACACTTCTTGGAATCGGTGCATTTGCGATGATCGTCGGTGCTGTCAGAGCGATATTCGGAAGCTTCCCATCTGCCATATGCGCATTGGGACTTGCTGTCATGCCTTTGTTTTACAGGAACATAGCAAGAGATTCTTCGGATTGCCTTGTACTGTTCATGTTTGGCGTGATAATGCTTGTGAGTGCCGGATACAAAAAGTCGATAGAAGAGACATCCATTAAGTCTGTTTTCAGTATTCTTATCGGACTTTTAACAGGTATCTTTGCACTGTACAGTACTGTGTTCATACTTGTATTCCTGATCCCTGTTATTGTTCTTTTCAGATGCAATACAGAGATGTTGCGTGACAGGATCATAAATTCCGTATGTATACTGTGCGGACATCTGATAGGATTTATCGCTCCGATAATCTTAAGTGCATATCTGTTTGAGAGAACCGGTGTTGACGGCTTCATAAACAGTTTAAATTCACATTTATCTTACAGATTCGGATTCAGGGCTGATTTCAATTTCCTTACACGTTTAGGAGATGAGAGAGGCATATTTGTACTGCTCATTTTAAGTGTGTTCTTCAGTGTGATGTTCTGGAGAAATGAGGATGATACAGCTCATATCATCATACCTTACTGGGTTGTTTTAGCCCTGCAGATGATATTTATAAATGTAAATAACAGACCGGCATATATCATGATATTTGCTGTATGTCTCCTTATTATAGGCGGATGCGGTCTCTATGATCTTGGAAGCACGGAGAGTCCCGTGAAGGTATACAGGATCGATGATGATATGCAGCCTGCCGAGATCACGACCATCGATGACAAACCGGTATCGATAGCTGCGGCAAAGATAGCAGCCAGCGCTCACGTTGAAACGATAGCCGTGGCTGAAAAGAATGAAGAGATAAAGATAGCACAGCCTGAAAATAATGAACCGGTTAAAGAAGAACCTGTAAAGGCTGAAGAACCTGTTGGTGAAGCTCAACCCACATTGACTCCTTCAGTCGAAGATAAAACGCTGGATGTACAGGAAGAGAAAAAGGAAGAACCGGTCATAGTAAAGGATGAACAGCCTGAAGAGATCAAGGAACCTGTTGAAGAAAAGAAACCTGATACAGAGCCGAAACCTGAAAGAAAATACAATACGGCCGAAGTAAGGCAGACAACAGACTTTGGCATGAACGATGTGGACTTTGAGTCATTGTTCAGCGGAGGAACGATTCCTCCCAAATCAGTTTCAAAAGATATATATGATGATGTTCCCGAAGAAAAAGAAGAAGTGACCGAAGATACGGTCGAAACAAGTGAGTCGACTGAACAGGAAAGTGTTCAGAACAGTGAAGCAACAATTCTTGAAGAGGATGAAAGCGTGAGAAGAGACAATTCAAAGGATCAGAAGGCATATGTTGATTCGTTCTTCGGTTATCTGTATGATGAACCGTCTCAGGAAACTGCGGTTGAAGAGCCTGTAACACCTGAGAAAGAAAAGTATGTCTCTCATGCATCCAACTTCGCTGATCTGGATCTGGATCTTGGCTTTGATGCATTTGACAACATGAATGTATCTCCTGTTGAAGAGAGCACATCACAGACTGACACTGTTGAAAATACTGCGATAGATGAAGTGACTAAGGCTGCTGAGCCTGTTGTTGAAGAAATATCTACAGCAGTTGAAGTTGAAACGCCCGCTGCAAGTGAAAATGAGTTTAAATTTGAGGAAGAGATCAAAGAAGAACCGGTTAAGGCGGATGATTTCAGCATCGATGAGTTTGAAACAGACGGTAAGCGTGAGATAGAAAATATTGAAAGCGAGTTTGTCTTTGATTTCGCTCCCAAGCAGAATGATTATATAAAGAGCTGGGATTCGATAGAAAAGACTGACACGTTTGTAACTGATGAGCTTGAAGTCTTTAAAGCTCTCAGTGAAGTTGACAACATAAAAGATGAATCCGCAAAAGATAAAGCTGTTCTTATAGATGAGGAATTTGAGGGCAGCGAGACCGAGGCATTCTTCAATGAAGAAACTACTCAAGAGAACGAGGAAGAATTCTCGCTTGAGGAGATGCTCGATAAGAAGATCGATGAGGATTTCTCTTATGAAGACGCACTGAAGAACAAGATCGAGGATGAAGAGATTCAAAAGCACATCGGATTCTCTTATGAGGAAGCTCTTCAGAAGAAACTCGATGTTGAGCAGTCCATACTTGATGCAAAGAACAAGAATGAGTTCTCGTTTGAGGATGCCCTTAATGAGAAGATCGTTACTGAGGAATCCATAAATACGGCAGACCAACTCGGTGACATATCATATGTCAAGGCCGTTGAACAGAAGATGGCTGTTGAGGATGGTATCAAGAACAACATAAGTGATAATGCATTCTCATTCCAGGAAGCGATAGAACAGAAACTGGATGTTGAAAGATCTATCGAAAAAGCACAGAACCAGGAGGCTTTGGCTGAATTTGAGGCTGAGCATCTCATAACTGAAGATGATTTTGATTTCTCAGGTAAGAATATCGGTGAGGAATTCTCTTTTGAAGAGACAAAACCTTTAGAAGAGACAAAGGCAGTTGAGGGATCAAGTGTCCTTGAAGAGATGAACTTTGAGGATACCGCATCAACAGAGGGATCTAAGCTGTTTGATGAAACTCCTGTAGTCGAGGAATTCAAGGCATTTGAAGAGACTCCCATAGTCGAGGAATTCAAGGCGTTTGAAGAGACTCCCGTAGTTGAGGAATTCAAGGCATTCGAAGAGACTCCAATAGTTGAGGAGTTCAAGGCATTTGAAGAGACTCCTATAGTCGAGGAATTCAAGGCATTCGAAGAGACTCCAATAGTTGATGAACCTAAGACATTAACAGAAGAGACTGTTAGCGATCAAACCGCGACAGCTGAAGACAAAGCTCTTCAGAAAGAAGCTGTAAAAGCAGAAGAGAAATCTGATGAAAAGCCTGAAGAAGAGAAGGTCGAACTCATTGAGAATCCGCTTCCGCTTCCGAAGAAACATGTTCACAGAGAGATGGATTACGGAAGGTCCATACCTGAGGCTTGGATGCATTACGATGTCGAACTTGACAGCAGGAATGATCATTATGATATCTGATAGATAAGGCTGGATGATATATTATGGCCACTAGTGGTAGCAAAAGAAGCACTTCTTCCTCAAACAGAGGAAGAAAACCTGCTTCTTCAAAGAAAACAAACAATTCAAAAAACAGAAAGAACACAAGGACGATTTCCGATGAGGATCTGTTGATCATCAACTATGCGGTCATCATAGGGTCGATCTGTATTTGTGTTCTTCTTTTTCTGTGCAATTTCATAAAACTCGGCGTTGTCGGTGATATATTGAGCAACATAATGTTCGGGCTTTTCGGTAAGATGGCTTTTGCTTTCCCGGTATTCTTGGTGATACTGGCTTTCCTTTGGATATCGAAACAGTCGGACAGCCGTCTTAAAACAAAGATGATAGCCATAATCGTATTGTTCTTTGCGGTTTCTGTTATCTTTGAAGTCACAAAAGGCTACAGCTCAATGAATGATGAGTACAGTTTTGTGGAGTTGTGGAAGACAGGATATGTTGATAGAGCCGGCGGTGGTATATTTGGCGGTTCTATCGGTTATGCGATGAATAAATATCTCGGTCAGTTCGCAACTATACTTATCGATGTATGTGTTCTTGTGATATGCATCCTCTTTATACTCGGAAAAGGCTTTATAGAGATGTTTCTTGATGGCGGTGATCGCATAAAGACCACAGCCAGAGAGGCAAGAGAGTTCAGGAGAGAACAGCTCGAAAAGAGACGTGAGGAATATGATGAGGACGAGCGCGAACTCGAAAGACAGGCAAGAAGAGCTGAACGTGAGGAAAAGGCACGCGCAAAACAGCTTGAAAGAGAAAGACGTTTGAGCGAGAAGGAAGCAGCTGAGACTGAAAATATCCTCAGAATGGACAAGAGGATATCGGGAGTATCCGCAAACACAACGCTTAAAGAAGATCCGTCTCTTAAAAAGCATGATGACATGCATGAGATAACATTCAAGGAGACAGAGCGTGAGGTTGTTAAAGAACGTATAACTGTCAAGGATTCAAATCCCATGGACAGCAGTATACGTTTCCATATGGCAGGAGAAAGCGAACCTGAAGAAAAAGAGACTGTTGAGACAGTCACACCCATTCCGCAGACTCCTGTAAGAACTGTAAGCCCCAAAGCACAAAAAGCTGAAGTCACATCTCAAAAACAGGAAGAGAACACGATCGTTCCAAAGAGAGAGACTTCAAACAAGAAATATAAATTCCCGCCTCTGTCACTCCTTTCAAAGGGAGAAGCTTCAAAGGGCGGAGATTCAAAGAATGTTCTTACGGAAACCGCAAGAAAGTTAGAGGATGCGCTTGACAGCTTCGGTGTAAGTGCAAGAGTTACCGATATAAGTCAGGGCCCCAGTGTCACAAGATATGAACTTGAGCCTGCGATCGGTGTAAAGGTGAGCAGGATCACTTCACTTGCAGATGACCTTAAACTGCATCTTGCGGCAAAAGATATAAGAATAGAGGCTCCTATACCCGGAAAATCGGCAGTTGGTATCGAGGTACCGAATTCCGAGAGCAGCGGTGTTAAGTTAAGAGAACTGTTCGAGGACAGTGAGTTTAAGGATTTCAAGGGAAATATCGTGTTTGCTGTCGGTAAGGACATAGCAGGAAAAGTAATTGTCACTGATATCTCCAAGATGCCTCACATGCTCATAGCCGGAAGTACGGGTTCAGGTAAATCCGTATGTATAAATACGATAATCATGAGTATCATATATAAGCACGATCCCAAGGATGTCCAGCTTATCATGGTCGATCCCAAAGTGGTCGAGCTGAATGTATATAATGGTATACCGCATCTTATGATACCTGTTGTGACAGATCCCAAGAAAGCTGCAGGAGCACTTAACTGGGCTGTTGCTGAGATGACTGACAGATATAAGAAGTTTGCCGATATGAATGTCAGGGATCTTAAGGGATACAATAAGAAGGTTGATGAGATGAACGATGAGGAACATAAACATCTTCCTCAGATAGTAATAATCGTAGATGAGCTTGCAGACCTTATGATGGTCGCTGCAAAGGAGGTTGAAGAGGCTATATGTCGTCTTGCTCAGCTTGCAAGAGCATGCGGTATCCATCTGATCCTGGCAACACAGAGACCGTCCGTTGATGTCATCACAGGTCTTATCAAGGCAAATATGCCAAGCAGAGTCGCATTTGCCGTATCCAGCGGAATAGACTCGCGTACCATACTTGATATGAACGGAGCTGAGAAACTGCTAGGAAAAGGTGACATGCTTTTCTATCCTCAGGGTTATACCAAGCCTGCAAGAATTCAGGGAGCTTTCGTATCCGATAAGGAAGTATCGGATGTGGTCGATTTCATAAAAGACCAGAGACTACATAACGAATTCAGTGAGCAGGTGTCTGAGAGCGTTAACAAGATAAGCTCGTCTCCGAATGCCGCATCGGGATCGGGAGATGATTCCGGATATGATGATCTTTTTGCTGAGGCAGGCTACTTTATCATAGATGCAAACAAAGCATCCATAGGTAACCTTCAAAGAAAGTTCAGGATCGGATTTAACCGTGCAGCAAGGATCATGGATCAGCTGTGCGATGCGGGAGTTGTCGGTGCAGAACAGGGCACCAAACCAAGAGAAGTCATAATGAGCAGAGAACAGTTTGAACAGTTTGTTGAGGAATATGTTTAAAGCTTTTTAAAAAGGAGATTTTATGCCCAAGACAGATATTGAAATAGCACAGGAAGCAAAACTTGATAATATCGAGGATGTTGCCGCAAGGATCGGTATCAATAAGGATGAACTCGAGCTTTACGGAAGATATAAAGCTAAGCTTTCGGATGAGTATCTAAACCGTATAAAGGATAACCCGGACGGAAAGCTCATACTTGTTACAGCCATCAATCCCACGCCTGCAGGTGAGGGAAAGACGACCACTACCGTAGGTCTCGGACAGGCTTTCGGAAAGCTTAACAAAAAAGCGATAATAGCATTAAGAGAGCCTTCACTCGGACCATGCTTTGGCATAAAGGGAGGTGCAGCAGGAGGCGGTTATGCACAGGTTGTGCCCATGGAAGACCTTAACCTGCATTTCACAGGTGATTTCCATGCGATAACAAGCGCAAACAATCTGCTCGCAGCATTGCTCGACAATCATATACAGCAGGGAAATGAGCTTAACATCGATACCAGACAGATAATCTGGAAAAGATGTGAGGATATGAACGACAGAGTCTTAAGAAACATAGTTGTGGGACTTGGTTCAAAAGCGGACGGATATGTAAGAGAAGATCATTTTGTAATAACCGTGGCTTCTGAGATCATGGCGATACTGTGTCTTGCACAGGATATGGATGATCTTAAGAAAAAGCTTTCTAATATTATCGTTGCTTACGATATTGCGGGGAATCCTGTTACTGCAAAGGATCTCAAGGCAGTAGGCGCTATGGCGGCACTTTTAAAAGATGCGATCAAGCCAAACCTCATTCAGACCCTTGAGCATACACCGGCACTTGTTCACGGCGGTCCTTTTGCAAATATAGCTCACGGATGCAATTCTGTAAGAGCTACAAAAGCAGCTTTAAAGATGGCTGATTACTGTATCACGGAAGCAGGATTCGGAGCAGATCTTGGAGCGGAGAAGTTCCTTGATATCAAGTGCAGAAAAGCAGGACTTGCTCCCGATGCGATCGTTTTAGTCGCAACGATAAGAGCACTTAAGTATAACGGCGGTGTCAAGAAAGAGGACCTTAACAAAGAGGATCTTGAGGCACTCAAAAAAGGAATATCAAATCTTGAGAAACACATAGAGAATCTTAAAGGATACGGTGTTCCGATCGTTGTTACGCTCAATTCATTTATAAGTGATACGCAGGCTGAGACAGATTTTGTGAAGTCTTTCTGTGAGAACATGGGTGCTTCATTTGCACTCAGCAGAGTATGGGAAAACGGCGGAGAAGGCGGAATAGATCTTGCAAACAAAGTGCTCGAAGCACTGGAAAAACCTGCAGACTTTAAGCTGCTTTATCCGGATGATATGTCACTTAAGGATAAGATAAACACAGTCGCAACAAAGATATACGGAGCAGACGGAATAGATATCCTGGCTTCTGCGCAAAAGAAGCTGGATAAGATCGAACAGCTTGGATTCTCTGATCTCCCTGTATGTATAGCAAAGAATCAGTATTCGTTAAGCGATGATCCTACCAAGCTTGGAAGACCGAAGGATTTCAGGGTTACAATAAGAGACGTGTATGTATCTGCAGGTGCGGGATTCGTTGTTGTGCTTACCGGTGATGTAATGACGATGCCGGGACTTTCAAAGAACCCTGCTGCATACAATATAGATGTTGATTCAAACGGAAGGATTACAGGTTTGTTCTGATCATGAAATGCCCAAGATGCGGTCATGAATTGGGAGAAGGAAATCTTTACTGTGAGAAATGCGGTGAAGAGGTTCAGTACGTTCCCGATTTTGAGCCTGAGATAGAAAACAGCATATTGGATGTCATGAATGACGTTGCGGAACAGATATCTCCCGAGGGAAGAAATGACAGTCCCAGAAGAGACAGGGACCCGATAGAGGAATTTGAGCCTGATCCCGAGCCTGAAAAAGCAAAAGATGTTGTCGTCATAAGAAAGAAAACGTTCTTTGTAACGATAGCCATTGCAGGGTTACTCATAATCTCGTGCATAGGACTTATCTGCTTTTACATGTTCAGGGACAATTCATATGATTATCAGATGAAGTGCGCAAGTAAAGCACTGGCTGCATCAGACTATGCGCTTGCGATAGATCATTATGAAAAAGCATTTTCTCTTAACAGGGACAATACAGAGCCTTTGTTTGAGATAGGAAAGGTCTATGAGCTTTCCCAGAATCTTCCGAAGGCAGAGGAGATCTATGGTAAGATAATATCTTACAGCAATGATCAGGATGCCATAGATAAACTGATACAGATCTATATCAGCGAGAAGAAATACAATGATATCAATTCGGTACTCATGAACTACGCTGATGAAGATATGCAGTTAAAGTATATAGATTACATGGCAAAACCTCCGGCATTCTCTCTTGAGGAAGGCACATACGAGGATGTTATGGAGCTGGAACTCATACCGTCCATAGAGGGAAGCATATATTACACGCTTGACGGATCGGAACCCGGAAGTGACTGTCTGCTTTATACGGAGCCTATCGTTTTAAGAAACGGAACCTATAAGGTGAATGCGGTATTTGTTAACGGCAACGGTATCTGTTCACAGATAGTCGGCAGGACTTACGTGATAGATACGGATGTACCCGATGATCCGATAGTTATGCCGCCTGACGGTTCATACAGTGTTCCGCAGCTGATAACCCTTGCTGTACCGCCCGGAGTAAATGTCTACTATACGACTGATGACAGCAGACCTACAACGATGAGTGCCATCTATACTGATCCGATAGCGATACCTTTGGGAGACAGTGTATATCATTTCATCGCGGTAAGTGCTTCAGGAACAGAGTCAAATGAGATCATATGCAGATATACTCTTGATGTCGATACCAGGGTCTCACAGGAGACAGCGATAGACATCGTTGCTCAGAGACAGTTCGAGATAGGAAGGGTAGAGAGCATAGACGGATCGGTGCCCGGAAGCGAAGGCAAGTATATGTATGCTTACAGCGAACTGAGATATGTTCAGAACAGAACGCTGTATTTTATAAGTGAGTATTATCAGGAAGGAACTATCAGAATGTCGACCGGTAACATTTTTGCGGTGGATGTGTATGATGGCCACCTATATCAGGCCGTGGCAGGAAGCAATAATACTTATACATTGAGAGATTTTTGATTGTTAAATTATTAACTCAGCTTTTTGTTGATTTTTTTAACATAGTTTTATAAACTATATTTTGTGTTTTTGTATTTTTGTACTGGTTGGAGGACATATGTATAAGATTATTGATGCAAAAGAATTGGTTCCCAATATATACCAAATGATCGTTGAAGCCCCCAGAGTGGCTAAGAAATGTGAGCCCGGACAGTTTCTCATCGTAAGAACAGGTGAGAACAGTGAGAGAATACCGCTCACGATCTGCGATTATGACAGAGAACAGGGTACCGTAACGATAGTATTTCAGACTATCGGCGCTTCTACAAAAGAGATGGCAGAATTAAAGACCGGCGACAGCTTCCATGATGTTGTAGGTCCTTTGGGAAGGCCGAGTGAACTGATAGATACACCCGTTGATGAATTAAAGAAAAAGAATATCTTATTTGTTGCCGGCGGAGTAGGAACAGCTCCAGTATATCCTCAGGTTAAATGGCTGAGTGAGCACGGTGTCATGGCTGATGCCATTGTCGGTTCTAAGACCAAGGATCTTCTTATTATGGAAGAAGCAATGAGTAAGGTTTCAAACCTCTATGTTACCACTGATGACGGTTCTTACGGAAGAAGCGGAATGGTAACAAAGGTTATAGAAGACCTTGTTGGCGAAGGAAAGAAATATGATCTTTGCGTAGCAATTGGTCCTATGATAATGATGAAATTTGTCGCTAAGCTTACAAAGGAGCTTGGTATACCTACCATAGTATCCATGAATCCTATTATGGTTGACGGAACAGGAATGTGCGGTGCATGTCGTGTTACCGTTGGCGATGAAGTTAAGTTTGCATGTGTGGACGGTCCTGAGTTTGACGGTCATCTCATCAACTTTGATGAGGCAATGAAGCGTCAGCAGTTATATAAGACAGAAGAAGGCCGTAAACTGCTTGCCGAGACCGAAGGTGATACACACCACGGCGGATGCGGTAATTGCAATTGATTGTGATCAGGAGGATATTATGGACGTTTTAAAGAAAGTTCCTGTACGTGAACAGGATCCGCAAGTCAGAGCAGGCAACTTCGATGAAGTATGTCTCGGATATAATAAAGAAGAAGCGATGGAAGAGGCAAGCCGCTGCATCAACTGTAAGAATGCACAGTGCATGAAAGGCTGTCCTGTTGCTATAAATATCCCTGCTTTTGTAGAGCAGGTTAAACTCGGAGATATCAAGAAAGCATATGACGTGATATCTGAATCAAGCTCACTTCCCGCTGTATGCGGAAGAGTATGCCCTCAGGAAAGCCAGTGTGAAGGCAAATGTATAAGAGGCATCAAGGGTGAGCCTATAAGCATTGGTAAGCTTGAGAGATTTGTAGCTGACTATGCTTCAGAGAATGGAATCAAGCCTCAGGCACCCACTGTTAAGAACGGCAAGAAAGTAGCTGTTATCGGTTCAGGACCTGCAGGTCTTACATGCGCCGGCGATCTTGCAAAGATGGGTTACGATGTGACCATATTTGAAGCATTGCATGAAGCAGGCGGCGTACTTGTATACGGTATCCCTGAATTCAGACTTCCCAAAAAGGATGTTGTTGCAAAAGAGATAGAGAATGTTAAGAGTCTCGGTGTTAAGATAGAGACCAATGTCATAATAGGTAAGTCGATCACGATCGATGAGCTTATGGAAGAGGAAGGATTCGAGGCTGTATTCATTGGATCGGGTGCAGGCCTTCCCAAGTTCATGGGAATACCGGGCGAGACAGCAAACGGTGTATTCTCTGCAAATGAGTATCTTACAAGAAGTAACCTTATGAAGGCCTTTGACGAGAAGAGCCCCACTCCGATAAAGAGAGGAAAGAAGGTTGCTGTAGTAGGCGGCGGTAACGTTGCCATGGATGCTGCAAGAACAGCTCTGCGTCTTGGATCTGAGGTACATATCGTTTACAGAAGAAGCGAAGAGGAACTTCCTGCAAGAGTTGAAGAAGTTCATCATGCAAAGGAAGAAGGCATAATCTTTGACCTTCTTACAAATCCTGTTGAGATACTCTGTGATGAGAACGGATGGGTTAACGGTATCCGTTGTGTAAAGATGGAACTTGGTGAGCCTGATGCTTCAGGAAGAAGAAGACCTGTTGAGGTTAAGGGAAGCGAGTTTGACATTGAGGTTGATACCGTTATCATGTCACTTGGAACATCACCCAATCCTCTTATCTCAAGCACGACTATCGGACTTGATGTAAATAACCGTAAGTGTATCATCGCTAACGAAGAAGACGGAAAGACATCAAAAGAAGGTGTTTATGCCGGCGGAGATGCGGTTACAGGTGCAGCTACCGTTATCCTTGCCATGGGTGCAGGAAAAGCGGGAGCAAAAGGTATTGATGAGTTCTTGTCATCAAAATAATTGATATACGAGGTATGAGCCATGCCATGGTGCCCCATATGTAAAAATGAATATAAAGAAGGCTATGAGGTGTGCGCAGACTGCGGATGTAAACTCATGGATAGTATCGGCGAGGAGATGACCGCGTTTTTCGGTCCTGAGAAAGAAGCCGATGCCATAGTTAATTACCTTTCTGAAAACGGTATAGACTATGCTTATAAGAAATACAATAACAGTGACGGTCAGTATGAGGTCCTTATCCAGAAGAGTAAAAAAGAAGAGATCAGACCTCTCATGAAGAAGTATTTCACTGAGATCTCACCTATAGAGATCCCTGAAATGGATGCTGAAGAACCTGTTATGAACGAGCCTCCTGTTAATATCCCGAGATACAAAAAGCCTTCAGAGAGAGCTGCGGAATACAAGAGCGGAGCACAGACACTTCTTCTTGTGGGTATAGTCGGACTGATCATTCTTGTTCTTGTTGATATAGGCCTGATACCTTTGGCGTTAAGCGGTGAGAGTAAAGTCCTCATAAATATAGTTATGGGAGGACTCTTCATCATCTTTGTGGTCGTCGGACTGAATTCGGTAAAAACATACAAAAAACTAGTGCTTCAGTCAGGTGAGGACGAGGCGCTGGAAACAAGCATTCTTGAGTGGTTTGAAAAATCTGTTACATTAGATATGATAACATCAGGTGAGAACAGTAAAGAGAGCGAAGAATCGCTGTATTTTGGCAGATTAAAGACCATAAAGGATATGATAGTATCCAACTTTGAAAGCGTTGACCCTTCATTTTTGGAGTATATATCCGATAAAATTTATAACAACTTATTCAAATGATATAATTTTGTGAAAAATTTATAAATATTCTGTTTTTTGATTGAAATTATTATACATTTTTGAATAATTATGATATAATAATTTTACCAAAAAGAAAAAACGTTATCTTTATTTACGTTTGGGGGTGTTGTTATGGGCCTGTTTGATTTTGGAAAAAAAGAATGCAAGCCGCTTGAAGCCATACTTTTCAGCTTACAAATGAATATGTCCAATAACTATAAGGACGCTACTATTTCCGATATGAACAAGCTTGAGACTCTTTATGAGACTTTGAGAAAGAGTGGAGAACTCAATGAGAAGCAGATGATATATTATGCTGGTATCATTGATGAGTGGCGTGAGAAGACCAAGGGATTTGGATATAAGAATTTTGCGCCTGTAAGGAAATAAAATTTTTTGAGGCTGTCTTTAGGACAGCCTTTTTTTTTATGCCGATTTTTAGTATAATAATATAGGTTTTTAGGAGTGGATTTACTATGTCAAACAACACGGATGATAACATGATCGTTGAACTGGATGTTGATGCCAAACATGCATGCAACATATTCGGTCAGTTCGATGTTCATATGAAGACGATTGAGAAGGAACTGGGGGTCGATATTTACTCGCAAAACGGTTCGCTGGTCGTCAGAGGACGTGAATCAGCCGTGAATAATGCGAGGAAGGTAATAAACACTCTTCAGGAACTTTCCAAAAGGGGAAATGAGATATTGGATCAGAATGTAAATTATGCAGTCGAGCTGGCTGCTTCAAGTGAGAATACGGATGAAATGATAGATATTGATAAGGATATCATCTGTCATACCGTATCGGGTAAGCCCGTTAAACCCAAGACCATAGGTCAGAAACAGTATGTGGATGCGATCAGGGACAATATGATCGTCTTTGGTATGGGTCCTGCGGGAACAGGTAAGACCTACCTTGCCATGGCAATGGCTATAACAGCATTTAAAAACGATGAGGTTGAAAGGATAATCCTCACAAGACCTGCAATAGAAGCGGGAGAAAAGCTGGGATTCCTTCCGGGAGATCTTCAGTCAAAGGTCGATCCGTACTTAAGACCGTTATATGATGCTCTTTATCAGATAATGGGAGCGGATTCGTTTTTAAAGAACATGGAAAAGGGGCTTATCGAAGTGGCACCTTTGGCATATATGAGAGGAAGAACTCTTGATAATGCTTATATAATCCTGGATGAGGCACAGAACACGACTCCCGCTCAGATGAAGATGTTTTTAACACGTATAGGATTCGGCTCCAAGGTTATAGTTACAGGCGATGCGAGCCAGAAGGATCTGCCTCAGGGGCAGAAATCCGGACTGGATGTTGCTGTAAAGGTCTTAAGCGGGATAGAGGGAATAAAGATGTGCAATCTGACAAGCAAGGATGTAGTTAGACATCCGCTTGTTCAAAAGATAGTAAAGGCATATGACGCCTACGAGAGCAGGCAGTCATCTCAAAGAAAACCGGAAAGGCATAAAGGGTGAGAGTTTATATAGACAATGCGGTTGAGGCCGTTTTTGATTTTGATCATGAGGCTGTTGCAAATGATGTTTGCAAAGCTGTACTTAATGAAGAAAAATGTCCGTTTGGCTGTGAGATCAATATAACGATAACGGATGACAATGAGATAAGACAGATAAACAAACAGACCAGGGATATAGATAAGGCTACCGATGTGCTTTCTTTCCCGGGATTGTTCTTTGAGAGTCCGGCCGTATTTGATGTCGGTGAGATGGACATGTCTGATATTGTTGATCCCGAGAGCGGACTTGTTGTTCTGGGAGATATAGTTTTAAGTTTTGATAAGATAAAGGAACAGGCCGCTGAATACGGTCACAGTATCAAAAGGGAATATGCGTTTTTGATAACCCACAGTATGCTTCATCTGTGCGGTTACGATCACATGACAGAAGACGAAGCATCTGTCATGGAAGAGAGACAGAGACTGATCCTTGACGGATTAAAGATTACCAGGGGAGATAATAATGAACAATAAAAGACTGTTTGAGTTTATTGACTGTTTGAGCGTTATTTCTTTTTTCATCATATTTTTCAGAAAAGCGGGTGCCACCGGAGCAGGAATATTTGCAGCAGCCATGTTTTTCTACTATATCCTCTATGTGATCTTTATCGAGGGTGTGGGAAACACAATGGCAAAGATGGTCGCCGTCAGGGTACGAAGGGGCTTTAAGGAGAATGCACGCAAAGTGTTCGGTTATGTCATGCTGTACACATTCTTTATGGGTGCGCTCATCCTCTTTATTTTCATATCCGCATCAGATTCGATAAGCAGTGCTATCTTTAAGAATCCCACAGTGGGTGCTGCCATTTGCTTTATCGGAATGCTGTTCTTTGTCCACGGATTCTCTCATAACATCAAATACTACTATATAGGTTGTGGCGGTAATTCGCTTCAGACGATAGCCGATGTCGTAAGAGATATCATACTGCCGGTGGGTCTTTATTTCACTATTGATAAGTTTACTGAGATAGGAATAAAGGTCGCTGCTTTAAAGAATGATGATATACAGGTAGGTGTATATGCGGCTATTGGAGCTGTTCTTATCATCTGCGGAGCACTGTTCATACGTCTTCTCATTCTTTTGGCTGGGATAAGAGGACTGATAAGACATGATTATTCGTTTAATGAGGTAAGAACGAAGGATGGTTTCAGGACTTTCATGAGAAGCTTCCTTCCCGAATATATAAGATACATCAGAAAATTCATATTCCCGATCATAGCGATCTTTACGGCAGTCATCGTATTTACAAGGGTTAATTTCCAGCTTGGTGCGACTGAAGCCGATGTATACACAAAGCTTGGACTGATCGCAGGTCCCGCAACGGCATTTCTGCTCTTTGGTGTAAGGGCATTTGGCTCTTATGCGACATACATATATGCAAAGTTAAAGGCAAGCGTAAAGAAAGAGGACAAAAAGAGTCTCGTTGCAAGATACAACAGTTATGCAAAGAATACACTTATTATAGCTGTACCGGCATTTGTTGCTCTTTTGGTATTCTCAAAGCCCATATGCACTGCAGTATTTAACTGCCAGGCTGAGGAAGCCTTCTTGCTTGCGGTCGTTGCTGCATTTACATTTTTGTTCGCAGCTGTGGATGCGTTCTTCTCTTCGGGACTTAGAGCAACAGGTTATGAACTTGTTGATTTTCTCGGAAATGCAGTCGGATTTGTGGTTCTTTTGATATATGTACTTGTTGCCGGAAAAAAGGGTGTTCCGGTGATCGCTTATGCGGTCGCTCTTTTGATGTATTACATCGTATCGATGCTCATACACGGATTCTACGCAGTAAGCTACATAGGGCTTAAATCATACGATATTGCATCGAAGGCGATCAAGGTGGTTATCGGAGTGGTTCCCATGTTCATACTTGATCTTATACTTGTTAAACTCGTTACCATGAACATACCGATCATACTCATATTGCTTATCATAGGATATGTGATCTACTGGACGGTATTTGTTTTGGCGAGAGGACTGAATCAGAAAGAGCTCACTGCATTGCAGGGTACATTCGTATATTTCCCGTTAAGATTCATCGCGGGCTTATTCCATATTAGATGATATGTTTAGGATTAATCAGATAAAGATATCCGCAGAGATACCTGTGGATGATCACTCCAATATATTAACTGAGAAGATATGCAAGCTTTTAAATATCGATTTTGGGCGGATAGTATCTTATGACATAGTCAAAAGATCAATTGATGCCAGAAAGAAAGAGGTCAACTACGTATACTGCATCGATGTACGTGTGAGAAATGAAAAGGCACTGCATATCAAGAATAAAGATATAATGCATATTGATCCTGAGAAGGGATATTTCTTTCCGTATACATTAAAAAGCGATATCCCGGATGAAAAACGTCCTGTAGTCATCGGTCTTGGTCCGGCAGGGCTTTTTTGCGCTTATATGCTGGCTAAGGCTGGATTCAGACCGATCGTTCTTGAAAGGGGAAAAAGGATCGAGGATCGTCAGAAAGATGTGGAGAGATTCTGGGAGACAGGCATTCTCGATACAGGATCGAATGTACAGTTTGGAGAAGGCGGTGCAGGGGCATTCTCGGATGGTAAGTTAAACACCGTTGTTAAAGACAAAAACGGAAGAAATAAACAGGTCCTTAAGATCTTTGTTGAACACGGAGCCGATAAGGACATTTTGTATGACAATAAACCGCATATCGGAACTGACAGGCTGACAAAGATAGTATCTTCGATAAGAAACAGCATAACAGCAATGGGCGGTGAGATACATTATGAATGCAAAGCAGACGGCTTTGATATCTCGCCTTTAGGTATAAGAGGCGTATCAGCCGGAAAAATGAGTTTTAATACCGAACATGTTGCACTTGCTGTCGGACACAGTGCAAGAGATACCTTTGAGCTGTTAAAAGATCTGAACATACCCATGCAGCCGAAGGCTTTTGCTGTAGGTTTCAGAGTGATGCATCCCCAGTCGGTGATAGACAGCAATCAGTACGGAGAGGACTATGACAGGCTCGACGTACCGGTGGCTTCATACAAACTGACGCATACCTGTGAGTGTGAAAGGGGAGTTTACTCATTCTGTATGTGTCCCGGCGGACATGTCGTTAACGCCTCATCCGAAGAGGGAAGGCTTGCAGTCAACGGTATGAGCTATCATGCAAGGGATTCCAAAACCGCAAACAGTGCTATAGTCGTCCAGGTGACAGAAGCTGATTTTGAAGGTGATGATGTTCTAAGAGGAATGCATTTTCAACGTAAGCTCGAAAAGAATGCATATGATCTTGCAAATGGAAAGATACCTGTTCAAAGATACGGTGACTTTGCAAAGTCTGTTGTCAGTAACACTGCCACTAAAAAAGAACTGCCTGAATTTGAACCTGTTTGCAAGGGAGACTATGAATATTGCGAATTAAATGGTATAATGCCACAGGTGCTGAATGAATGTTTCGTTGAGGGTATGGAAGCCTTCGGAAGAAAGATAAGGCACTTTAATGATGCCAATGTGATAATGGCAGGCATAGAGAGCAGGACTTCTTCTCCTGTCAGGATAATCAGAGATGAAGAGGGAAGTTCCAAAGTAAAAGGGCTGTATCCCTGTGGTGAGGGTGCAGGATATGCCGGAGGGATCACCTCGGCCGCCATGGATGGAATATATATCGCGGAAATGATAGCCGCGGATATCATAAAAGATATGTAAGAAAGGCAATCAGAAATGGAAAATTACAGAGAAGCGATCAAAGACAAACAGAGGATAGTTATAAAGATAGGATCGTCTTCATTACAGCATCCCGAAACGGGAGATCTCGATTATACAAAACTGGATGTTCTTGTAAGAGAACTTTGTAACTTAAGAAACCAGGGCAAGGATGTTGTCCTTGTAAGTTCAGGTGCCATCGCCGTAGGTAAAAAGGCCATTGGAAAATATGCTGTCACACTGGAGAGCAAAAAGATGGGCTTTAAGCAGGCATGTGCAGCAATTGGTCAGGCAAGACTCATGATGACATATCAGAAGCTTTTTGCCGAGTACAATCAGATAGCTGCTCAGATACTGATGACAAAGAACACCATTACCGATGATGTGAATCGTACAAATGCGTTCAATACGTTCACAGAGCTTTTAAGACTCGGAGTAATCCCGATAGTAAATGAGAATGATACGGTCTCAACATATGAGATCTTACTTGATGACGATGATATGCTTATCGGTGATAACGATACACTGAGTGCCATAGTTGCAAATCTTATCAATGCGGACCTTTTGATACTTTTGTCAGATATAGACGGATTGTATACTGACGATCCTAGAAAGAATCCCGATTCAAAGTTTATTGAGTATGTTGATGTATTGGATGAGAAGTACATGAACATGGGAAAGGCTTCGACCGGATCGAGTGTTGGTACGGGAGGCATGAACACAAAGATGAATGCTGCCAAGATAGCGACAAGCGCAGGTGCTGACATGATAATAGCAAACAGCAAGGATATACGTATCATTCACAGGATAATGGACGGAAGAAACATAGGCACGTTCTTTGCTGCTCATGAAGACAAGAATTTCAACGTAATAGATTTCATAAACGGTAAATAACATGAACATGGAAGAAAAGATAGCCCGTATAAACGAGCTGTATCATAAATCAAAATCCGAAGTCGGACTTACTGAAGAGGAAAAGAAAGAACAGGCTGAGCTTCGAAGAGACTACATAGACAGCATAAAGAAGAATCTAAGATCTCAGCTTAACAACATCAATATACAGGAAAAAGACGGAAGTATAACCAACCTTGGAAAGAAATTTGGTAACAAATAAAAAGATCATAAGAAAAGAACTTCTTGCAAAGAGAAATTCACTTGATAAAGATCTGATCGATTCGTACTCAAAGGCTATTACCGATATGGTCTTATCTCTTGATGAATTTAAAAAAGCAAAGACAGTGCTTCTATATTCATCGTTTGCGAGTGAAGTAAAGACCGATCTTCTTATAGATACAGCACTAAAAGATAAAGAGGTGTACCTCCCAAGAGTAGAAGGTGAGGATATGAATTTTTATCTGATCGCGTCTAAAGAAGAACTGGTAAATGGCGCATGGGGGATACAGGAACCAAAAGGAGATCCGGATAAGATCTTTAAAGGTGATAAAGATGCAGTGGTGATAATGCCGCTTGTCGGATATGACAGAAGCGGAAACAGGATCGGTTACGGAAAAGGTTACTATGACAGATTCCTTGTATCACACGAGACAGGGATTAGGATAGGCATCGCATACAGTCTGCAGGAATGTGAGATAACTCCAGAAGAAACTGATATAAGATTTGATAAACTGGTGAATGAAAACGGGATTATAGTCACCCGGAGGTGAAAAGGATGACAGATTTTAAAGAGATATCAAAGAAAGCACTTAAAGCAAAGAGTTTTATGAACAAACTCGATACAGATAAGAGAAACGAAGCGCTTTTAAAGGTTGCTGAGAATCTTATCAAAGACAAAGACAGCATACTTCAGGCGAATAAAAAGGATATAGAAAGAGCTGTTGCGGCAAACATGAATGAAGGCCGTATGGACAGATTAAAGCTCGATGACAAGCGTATAGCGCAGATGGCTGAAGGCGTAAGACAGGTAGCAGAGCTTCCTGATCCCCTTGGACATGTTTTAAAAGAATATACACATGCCAACGGAATGGTGATCAAAAAGGTATCTGTTCCTTTCGGTGTTGTGGGCATCATATATGAGAACAGACCCAATGTCACCGTTGATGCATGGGCACTTACTTTCAAAGCCGGAAATGTTGTTATCTTAAAGGGCGGAAGTGATGCCATTGAATCCAATATAGCCATAACAAAGAGTATCAAAGACACTTTGAATGAGCTTTCGATCGATGAGAATGCCATCATCCTTATTGAGGATACCGACAGGGCTGTGGCAACAGAGTTCATGAAGCAGAAGAGCTTTGTTGATGTTCTCATTCCCAGAGGCGGTGCAGGACTAATCAAAACTGTAGTGGAGAACAGTCTTATACCCGTTATCGAAACCGGAACAGGAAACTGTCATATCTATATTGATGAGGACTTCGATCTTGATAAAGCTCTTGATATCATATATAACGCCAAGACTCAGAGGATCGGTGTATGTAATGCGGCAGAGAGTCTCGTTGTTAATAAGAAGTCTCTGGAAAAGATCCTTCCTGCAATGGAAAAGAGACTTGCAGAAAAGAATGTTGAACTGAGAGCTGATGATGACTCGATCGGTTATTTGACCGGCGGAGTCAAGGCAACTGAAGAGGATTTCTATAAAGAGTATCTCGATTATATAATGTCGATCAAAACAGTCAACAATTTGGATGAGGCTATAGAGCATATAAATGAATGCAGCACAGGACATTCAGAATGCATAATAAGCAATATACAGAGCAATATCGACAGATTCCTAAAGGAGATCGATTCTGCCTGCGTTTATGCGAATGTATCGACCAGATTCTCAGACGGCTTTGAGTTTGGTCTGGGTGCGGAGATAGGAATAAGCACTCAGAAACTCCATGCAAGAGGTCCAATGGGACTTAATGAACTGACAACATATAAGTATATAATCACCGGAAACGGACAGGTCAGACAATGACATCATCCAATGAATCAATAAGACAACATGAATATATAGAAAAGCTTAAGGAGGTAACGGCTGATCTTTGTAAAAAGACAGGCCATGTTCCGAAAGCAAATGTGACAACGTTCGGATGTCAGATGAACGCAAAAGACAGTGAGAAACTCAAAGGCATACTTGTGTCAGGCGGTTTTGATCTGACTGAGAGTGAAGATGATGCTGACTTTGTCATAATGAACACATGCACCATAAGGGATAATGCAGACCAGAAGGTTTATGGGCATCTCGGAGTCCTTAATCATCTTAAGAAGAAAAATAAGTTTCTTAAGATCGCTCTTTGCGGATGCATGATGCAGGAAAAGACTGTTATCGATAAGATAAGGGAGAGTTACAGGTTCGTTGATCTTATCTTTGGTACGCACAATATTTACAAATTCGCTGAGCTCCTTTACAGAATGTACACAGAAGATGCAGGCATGATAATAGATATCTGGGATTCTACTCCCGAGATAGTCGAGGATCTTCCTGCTGTTAGAAAGTATCCCTTTAAATCGGGTGTTAACATCATGTTCGGATGCAATAACTTCTGCACATACTGTATAGTGCCCTATGTGAGAGGCAGGGAAAGAAGCCGTGAACCGGAAGAGATCATCAAAGAGATAAAAGATCTTGTTGACGACGGCTGTATTGAGATAATGCTTCTTGGACAGAATGTTAATTCGTACGGAAAAGGTTTATCGCAGGAGATCACTTTTGCTGAGCTTTTAAGACGTATTGAAGAGATAGAAGGTCTTGAGAGGATCAGATTCATGACTTCTCATCCGAAGGATCTTTCCGATGAGCTCATAGACGTGATGGCATCTTCAAAAAAGATATGCAAACATCTTCATCTTCCTTTACAGTCAGGTTCAACCAAGATCCTAACAGCAATGAACAGAAGATACACCAAGGAGAGTTATCTTGCTCTTGCCCACAAGATAAGGGAAAGAGTTCCGGGAATTGCTCTAAGCACCGATATAATCGTCGGATTTCCGGGTGAGACCAAAGAAGATGTTGATGACACTATAGAAGTCATAAAGGAATGCGGCTTTGAAAACGCATTCACATTCATATATTCCAAGAGAACAGGTACGCCTGCTGCCTCAATGGAACAGTGTGAAGAGAGATTTGTAAAAGAGCAGTTTGACAGGGTATTAAAGACAGTTCAGGAAACTGCTGCCACAAAGGTGGGCAGTCTTCTGGGAAGTGTTCAGACGATCCTTGTTGAAGAGATAAATGAACACAAAGAAGGATATGTTTCGGGCAGGATGAGCAACAACATCACCGTACATATCAAGGGGGACGGATCTTATATCGGTAAGCTTGTTGATGTTAAGCTTACGGAATCAAAAGGATTCTATTATTTCGGCGAAGAGGTTTGACAACATTGCAGATCAAGGATGTAGACATAGAAAGATTATCTCCTATGATGAAGGAGTATATAAAGACCAAGGAAGAGGCAGGGGATGCCATCCTTTTGTACAGACTCGGAGATTTCTATGAGATCTTCTTTGAGGATGCGCTCCTTTGTTCAAGAGAACTTGAGATAACTCTTACCGGAAAACAGTGCGGACTCGATGAGCGTGCTCCCATGTGCGGAGTGCCTTATCATGCAGTCGATGTCTATGTCAACAGACTGATCAAAAAAGGATACAAGGTAGCCATCTGCGATCAGATGGAGGATCCCAAACTTGCCAAAGGGCTTGTTAAGAGAGAGATCACACAGATAATCACACCGGGAACAAACACCAGGAGTGATCTGCTTGATGATAACAGCAATAACTATATCTTTTGCATATGTCATCTTGAGGAGAAGACCGGTATTGCCATGGCGGATGTCACGACCGGTGATTTTCTCATCACGGAAGTTGATGACAACAGAGCCCTCATGGATGAATTATGCAAATTTTCTCCAAGTGAGATAGTCTGCAATGAGGCATTTCTTGTATGCGGTATAGACATGAACGATCTTAAGAACAGGATCGGATGTGTAATATCTCCTTTGGAGCCGCATTTCTTTGATGATGACAGATGCAGAAATATCCTCATCAAACATTTTAAAGTTAACAGTATCAATGGGCTCGGTATAGCGGACTTTCCGCATGGCGTAACTGCTGCCGGGGCTCTTTTTATGTATCTGACACAGTTGCAGAAATGTGATCTGAGTCATTTTACACACATATATCCGTACGCTTCGGACAGATTCATGCTGATCGACAGTTCCACAAGAAGGAATCTGGAACTTCATGAGACCATGCGCGACAAGACCAAGCGCGGAAGCCTTATGTGGATACTCGATAAGACAAAGACTGCGATGGGTGCAAGAATGCTGGGCAGTTATTTAAGACAGCCTCTTCTTAACAAGGATGAGATAGAATCCAGACTTGATGCGGTTGAAGCCTTATGCAGGGAGCCTGTCGAGAGAGATGAGATCAGAGAGTATCTCAATGCGGTCTATGATCTTGAAAGACTAATAGGAAAAGTCAGCTACAAATCGATAAAGCCAACAGACATGGTGGCTTTAAAGAATTCGCTTGCGGTCCTTCCGTATATCAAGATGTTATCGGCAGGTTCAAAAAGCGATCTTATAAGATCACTCAGTGACGGTATAGATGAGCTTAAAGACATATGCAAACTGATAGATGATGCCATCCTTGAAGAGCCTTCTATAAATGTTAAGGAAGGCGGGATAATAAAAGACGGTTACAGTGAGGATATAGACAGATTAAAAGCAGCCAAACGTGACGGAAAGCAGTGGCTTGCTCAGCTTGAATCTGCTGAAAAGGAAAGAACGGGTATCCCTAATCTCAGGATAAAGTACAATCATGTATTCGGATACTTCTTTGAGGTCACAAACTCATATGTCGGAATGATCCCGGATGACTTTATAAGGAAACAGACTCTCACAAATGCTGAGAGATTCTCAACTCCTAAACTTAAAGAACTCGAGGATGTAATCCTAAACAGTGAGGACAGACTCATAAACTTGGAATATGAGATCTTCTGCGCTATAAGAGAAAAGATAGCTTTGGAGATCGACAGGATACAGGAGAGCGCAAGGAGCATAGCTCATCTTGACGCTTTGTGTTCGTTCTCGGTTGTTGCGGAACGTAATGATTATGTGAGACCCTCACTTAACACAAAGGGTGTCATAAATATTGAGAACGGAAGACATCCTGTGGTCGAGAAGATGATCGATCACGGAATGTTCATACCAAACGATACTCTGCTTGATAAGAATAAAAACCTGATATCGATAATAACCGGACCCAACATGGCCGGTAAGTCAACATATATGAGACAGACGGCACTTATCGTTCTGATGGCTCAGATCGGCTCGTTCGTACCTGCCAGCAAAGCTGATATCGGCATCGTTGACAGGATTTTCACAAGGGTAGGTGCGAGTGATGATCTGGCAAGCGGTCAGTCAACCTTCATGGTGGAGATGAACGAGGTGTCAAACATCTTAAGGAATGCGACAAGCGACAGTCTTCTTATCCTGGATGAGATAGGAAGGGGAACTTCAACGTTTGACGGCTTGAGTATCGCATGGGCCGTTGTGGAGCATATAGCAAATACAAAGCTTCTGGGTGCCAAGACTCTTTTTGCGACACATTATCATGAACTGACGGAACTGGAAGGACGTATGAGCAATGTGAAGAACTTCTCCATTGCTGTAAAGGAACAGGGAGACGACATCATCTTCTTAAGAAAGATAGTAAAAGGCGGTGCCGACAAATCCTACGGTATCCAGGTTGCAAAGCTCGCCGGTGTTCCTGACATGGTCATAGACAGGGCAAAAGAGATAGTCGCACAGCTTGTAGACAACGATATAATCGAGAAGATACAGTCAATAGAAGTAAAATCGAACAACACAAACAAGAAAGCAAAAGTCGAGCATCTCGATGAGGTTGATCTGGCTCAGATGTCACTCTTTGATACCGTAAAAGATGAGGATATCATCGAAGAGTTAAAGAATCTGGACATCACGGCTATGACACCACTTGATGCGATGAATGTGCTTTACAAATTTCAGAACAGACTCAATAACAGGTTTTCTTTTTGATAAAAGGATGATCCTATGGCAAGTATTGAATTGTTAAATGAAGAGACTATCGACAAGATAGCAGCCGGCGAGGTTGTTGAAAGACCTGCCAGCATAGTGAAAGAGCTCGTGGAGAATGCGATCGACGCGAATGCCACATCCATTACGGTGGAGATAAAGGATGGCGGTATATCGTTCATCCGTATCACCGACAACGGAAACGGAATAAGAAAAGATGAGGTCAAGAAGGCCTTTTTCAGACATGCCACGAGTAAGTTGAGGAGTGTCAGTGATCTTGAGACACTTAAGAGTCTTGGCTTCAGAGGGGAGGCTCTGTCCAGCATAGCCGCTGTCTCACAGGTGGAGATGATGACAAAGACTGCTGATGAACTGATCGGGACCAGGTATGTCATAGAGGGTGCCATAGAAAAAGAATTCAGTGAGATCGGAATACCCGGTGGTACGACCATCATAGTAAGGAACATCTTTTTCAATACTCCCGCAAGACGTAAATTCTTAAAGTCTTCGCAGACTGAGGCGGGATATATAAGTGACATTTGTGAGCATCTGGCTCTTTCTTCTCCGCATATAGCCTTTAAGTTTATCTCTGCAGGCCAGTTAAAGTTCAACACATCCGGTGACGGGGATCTTAAAGAGGTGATTTACAGGATCTACGGAAAAGAGATAGCAAGCCAGCTTGTTCCGATATCAAGGGATTCAAAAGATATAAGCATTTCGGGATATCTCGGAAAGCCTGTCATTAACCGTTCCACAAGAAATTTTGAGAAATTCTTTGTTAACAAGAGGTTTATAAAGAGCAATCTTTTGAGCAACAGCGCAGAACTTGGATACAAACAGTATCTTATGCAGCATAAGTTCCCCTTCTTTGTTCTGGATATAAATATAAACACAGCTTCTTTGGACGTGAACGTTCATCCGACAAAGATGGAGGTCAAATTCAACAATGAGGAATTCATAGCCGATTTCATAGAGACCTCGATAGAGAGTGCGCTCCGGGTAAATGAGATGATCCCTGATGTCTTACTCGAAGAGGAAAAGAAAAAGCAGGAGGAAAAGAGCAGGATAAAAGGGCCTGAACCGTTTGAGACAGCCAGGATACTCGCTGAACAGATAAGCAGTGAAGTAAAGACTGAGGTCAGACCTGAAAATATAAGCTATGAGGTGCTGACGGAGTCCAAACCTGCAAAACTTATAGGATTCAGTGAGGAAGAGGAAGAAAAGAAGCCATCAAATGTGATAAAGGCTCACGATGTGGTATATGCCACGAATCCGATACAGATGAACCTCTTTGACGATAAGCTGATATCACAGGAAGCGCTTTCAAAATATAAGATAATAGGTCAGCTTTTTGGAACATACTGGCTCTTTACGTATGATGATAAACTGCTAATAATGGATCAGCATGCAGCGCATGAGAAGATCAAATATGAATCGATAATAAAGAGGTTAAAAACAAGCGAAGTCAACAGACAGCAGCTTGATCCTCCGATAATACTTACTCTTGCCGGAAACGAAAGGAGCACACTCGACAGATTTGCGGAAAGCTTCAATGCAATAGGCTATGAGTATGAGGATTTCGGCGGAGGAGAGATAGCGATCAGAACTGTACCTCTTGATCTGTACGGGCTTAATGAGAAAGAAGTCTTTATGGAAGTGCTCGACGAGCTGGTAGAACTGGGTTCAACACGTGCTGTTCCCGAGGTGTTTAACGACAGGATAGCAACAATGGCCTGCAAAGCGGCAGTGAAAGGCAATACAGAGATGACTGTTGAGGGAGTGGAAGCTCTTTTAAAGGAACTGATGACTCTTGAAAATCCTTATAACTGTCCTCACGGCAGACCCACGGTCATCACCATGAGCAAGTACGAGCTTGATAAGAAATTCAAAAGGATCGTATGAATAAGATCATAATCATATCTGGACCGACCGGTGTCGGGAAAACAAACATCTCATTAAAACTTGCCAAAAAGATTGGCGGAGAGATAATAAGCGCAGATTCGATGCAGGTATATAAAGGATTTAATATAGGTTCTGCAAAGATAATGCCTGATCAGATGCAGGGGATCAAACATCACCTGATAGACATTCTCGATCCATGTACCGAGAACTTTGATGTTGCACTGTTTCAAAAGCTTGCCTCAGAAGCGATAGACGATATCTGTTCAAGAAATAAAGTGCCGATCATAGTTGGAGGAACTGCGTTTTATATCCAGGCTCTTTTGTACGGGATCGATTTCACGCAGGAGGAGCAGGATGATTCGTACAGGGAGTATCTGTCTCAGTTTGATAATGAGAAACTCTATGAGATGCTTAAAGAAACAGATCCCGAATATGCTCTGTCGACCCATATGAACAACCGCAAGCGTGTGATCAGGGCACTTGAATACTTTAACCATACGGGTATAAAGTTTTCACAGTACAACAAGGAGCAGACTGAAAAGAAAGCCATATATGATTATCTTTACTTTGTTTTGGATGACAGTAGAGAAACGATATATGACAACATAAATAAACGTGTTGATATCATGGTAAAAGACGGCCTGCTTGATGAGACAAAGAGACTGCATGGATTAGACCTGCCTCCTAACAGCAATGCAAGGGTCGGTATAGGATATAAAGAGATGTTTGATCATCTTGACGGAAGACTTACATTTGATGAGGCTGTGGAGCTTATAAAGCTTAACTCCAGACACTATGCGAAAAGACAGCTCACATGGTTAAGACATGAGGATGATACGATATTTGTCCGTAAGGATGAATTTGATCATGATGATGAGAGGATGACCGCTTACATGGCGGATCTTTATGAAAAGATGGACGGATCTAAGAAATGATCATAAATGATATGTATGAAAGAATGGGTATCACACCCGAGACAACAAAAAAAGGTCAAGAGATATGTGATCTGTTAAGGGAAAGATTTGCTCTTATAGATCAGACAGCCGAATATAACCAGCTTAAGGTATTAAACGCATTCAGAGACTGCAAGGTGTCGGAAGCATGTCTTTACGGTACCACGGGATACGGATACAACGATATTGGCAGGGATACGCTGGAAGACGTTTATGCACATATATTCAATACCGAGGCAGCTCTTGTAAGACCACAGATAACATGCGGAACACATGCGCTCGCACTTGCTCTTATGAGCAATCTGCGACCGGGGGATGAGCTTTTGAGTCCTGTGGGAAAACCGTATGACACTCTTGAAGAGGTTATAGGTATAAGAGAGAGTAAAGGCTCTTTAAAGGAATACGGTATCTCATACAGACAGGTGGATCTTTTGGAAGATTCGTCTTTTGATTATGAGAAGATAAAAGATGCTATAAATGATAAGACCAGACTTGTCACCATACAAAGATCAAAGGGATATCAGACAAGAAAGACATTCTCTGTTGAAGAGATAGGAAAACTCATAGCATTTGTCAAGGATATTAAACCGGATGTCATCTGCATGGTCGATAACTGTTACGGTGAATTTGTTGAGACTGTAGAACCGACGGATGTCGGAGCAGACATGGTGGTCGGAAGTCTTATAAAGAATCCTGGCGGCGGACTTGCGCCAATAGGTGGTTATATAGCAGGAAGAAAAGACTGTATAGAAAATGCGGCTTACAGACTGACTTCACCGGGGCTTGGTAAAGAAGTCGGAGCAAGCCTTGGCATTCTAAAAGATTTCTATCAGGGACTTTTCCTTGCGCCCACAGTGGTCGCAAGTGCATTAAAGACTTCGATCTTTGCAGCCAATCTTTTTGAAAAGGCTGGTTTTAAAGTGGTCCCCGATTCCAATGAATCAAGACACGATATCATCCAGGCCATAACTCTTGGAAATGAGGAGAGAGTCTGCGCATTCTGCGAGGGAATACAGGCTACAGCACCTGTCGACAGCTTTGTTACCCCCGAACCCTGGGATATGCCAGGATATGATGCAAAGGTCATCATGGCTGCCGGTGCTTTCGTATCGGGAAGCTCTATAGAGTTATCTGCGGACGGACCGATAAAACCTCCATTTGCCGTATACTTCCAGGGCGGACTTACATGGCCTCACGGCAAGGCAGGTATACTAAAAGCATATCAGACTATGGCAGACAGAGGACTTTTGTGATAAAATTATAAAGTTATATGTTCGTAAGAATGATGGATCCGGTATGAATTAAGAGCCGGTATTAATAAATCTTATGTCTAAAGACGGGATATATTTGAAAGGAGCTAACTTAAAGTGGCCAACAGTTTTGGAATAGATTTGGGAACAAGCAATATAAAGATATTCAGTGAGGAGAGCAAGAGTATCTTTGTTGAAAGAAATATGATAGCCATTGAGAACAAGAGAAATCTTCTGGCATACGGTGATTCGGCTTATGCGATGTATGAGAAATCACCCGCTAACATCGTGGCATCATATCCGGTATGCAACGGCGTTATAGCAGATATCCAGAACATGGAGACTCTTATAAAGTATTTCATAACAGATCTTTCGAAGGGCAGCTTAAAGCCTGCGGATTTTTATGTGGCTGTTCCTACCGATGTTACTGAAGTTGAAAAGAAAGCATTTTATGATCTTATAAAAGAGGCAGGTGTAAAAGCTCACAAGATCATGGTCGTTGAAAAAGCCATAGCAGACGGTGTCGGCCTTGGAATAGATGTAAAGAACAGCCAGGGTGTCATGGTAGTCAACGTTGGATATGCAACGACCGAGATATCCATACTTTCACTGGGTGGTATCGTTTTAAGCCGTCTTATCAAGGTGGGCGGATACAAGTTCGGTGAAGCGATAAGAAACATAATCAGAAAAGAGTACAGCCTGATCATAGGTGAAAAGAGTGCCGAAAAGACGATGGAACAGATGTTGGAGCTTGAAAGAAGCGGAGAACCCGCTCTTGTATTCGGAAGAGATATAGTTTCAGGCCTTCCGATAGAGAGACAGATACCGACAAAGCTTTTGGATGAGAGCCTTCTTGAACTGTTCTCACAGGTTATAGACAACATCAAGGTGATCTTGGAGCGTACTCCTCCGGAACTGGGTGCCGATATAAGAAGACAGGGCATATATCTTACCGGCGGAGCTTCACAGGTCGTAAGACTTGCACCGCTTATCGAGCGTGCAACGGATCTTAGAGTAAACATTCCCGATGAACCCACGACTACCGTGGCACTGGGTCTTGCAAAGGTAATCAAAGACAGTAAGTTCAATTCTCTTGCTTATGTGATCGAAGGGATGGGCAGATGAGTCCTATCGTTAAGAAGAAAAGGGAACATTACGTTCTTCCAACAAAATATGTGCTGCTTATATTGACACTCCTTTGTGTGGTTACCATGGTTGTGTCGTTTTCTACAGACATTTTTACAAAACCGCTTAGTACCATAAGCGGTTATGTTGTTGTACCCTTTCAAAAGGGTCTGACGGGTGTTGGTTCTTATATCTTAAACAGGACTGAGAATTTTAAGAACCTTCAGAATGTCATGGAAGAGAACGAGCAGTTAAAGATAATGGTCGACAATCTCACAAAAGAGAATATCGAGCTTGCACAGGACAAGTATGAGCTCACTAAGTTACGTGAGCTGTATGAACTTGACAAGGAATACGAGGAGTATACAAAAGTAGGTGCGAGGATAATCGCAAGGGATACGGGAAACTGGTATTCAAACTTCATCATAGACAAGGGCTCTGATGACGGTGTTCAGGTTAACTGTAACATAATCGCAGGAAACGGTCTTGTGGGAAGAGTTGTCGCAGTCGGACCCAATTATGCGAAGGTAACATCGATAATCTCCGACAATGTAAACACAAGCGCCATGATACTGGCAACGGGTGACAACCTTCTGGTAACAGGCGATCTTGAGATGATGAGTAAGAATCTCATACCTTTTTCAAGACTCTATGATGACAAGGAAAGAGTCACTATCGGTGACAAGATCGTTACATCAAATATAAGCGATAAGTATCTTCCGGGGCTTTTGGTCGGATATGTTTCGACTATTTCAACAGATTCAAACAATCTGACAAAATCAGGAACGCTGATACCTGCAGTGGATTTCAAACATCTCGAGGAAGTGCTTGTCATAATGGAACTTAAGGAGACGGTGGAATAGTATGAAAAAAGAGATCTTATCCGTCTTTTTACTCATAGTAAGTTTTCTGCTTCAGTCGACACTGTTAAGCAGATTCACACTGGGTGGTATTGTGCCCAATCTTATGATAGTCATGATAGCCACTTTGGGTTTTCTGCTCGGAAACAGGACCGGAATGTGGCTTGGTTTTGTTTTCGGCCTTCTTACGGATGTGTTTTTCGGAAATATCATAGGTTTCTATGCCTGCCTTTACATGTTCGTGGGATATCTTAACGGCGCATTTGAGAAGATCTTATTCTCGCATGACATCAAATTACCTTTGCTTTTGATCGTATGTACGGATTTTGTATATTCAAATGTATGTTATATACTTCTTTTCCTCTTAAAGGGAAAGTTTGACTATCTGTATTATTTGAGGGGAGTCATACTTCCGGAACTGATATACACGACCGTACTCGCATGCATCATCTATCCTTTCATACATTTCATATTTGAGAAGATAGATGCATTTGATTTGAAACATAACGGAGAAACATATATTGAAGAGCAATAAAAACAGCGAAAGCTTTATGAATTCAATAAAGGGCCGCATGCTTGTATTGTTTATCTTTATCTTTCTCATAGGATGCGGTCTTATAGCCCGTATATTCTACCTTCAGATCGTTCACGGCGAAGAGGCGCTGAACGATTTCACTTTAAGGATTCAAAAAGAGAGGACTATATATCCTGCCAGGGGAAGGATATATGACAGGAACGGAAAACTCTTAGCATACAATGAGCTGGCCTACAATATCACCATCGAGGATGTTTATGAATCGGGCAGGGAGAAGAATAAACAGCTTAACACCACACTGTTAAACACGATCGAAATGATCGAATCAAACGGTGATACGGCGATAAGCGAATTCAACATCATCATCAATGAGGACGGTGAATTTGAATTTGCTGTAAGTGATTCGAAACTCAAGCGTTTCCTTGCGGATGTATACGGTCAGAAGGAGATATCTTCCTTAAAGTACGAGCAGGAGACGGCATCGGCCCAGGAAGTCATAGACTATCTGTGCGCATTCTCAAGATTCGGTATCGGTGAATATACCGATCCTGAAAATCCCAATGATACTTTCATACCAGGAAAGGGATATACAAAGAAACAGATACTTCAGCTTGTTACCATAAGATATGCGATGAGATTAAACTCCTATCAGAAATATATCCCTACGGTCATTGCTTCTGATGTAAATGAAAAGACTGTTGCGACAGTACTTGAAAACTCTGAGGATCTGCCCGGTATCAACGTGGCTGAGGACAGTATAAGAAAGTATAAAGACAGCAGATATTTCGCACAGATCATGGGTTACACCGGAAAGATCTCCGAGGAAGAGCTAGAGACACTAAACAATATGGAGATCACGGAAGCGAATATCCGTACCACAAAAGCCAGAAACGATTACGCATTAAATGATAATGTCGGAAAATCCGGTATTGAGCAGACTATGGAAACATATCTGGCGGGAACAAAGGGACGTGAGACCATATATGTTAATAACCTCGGTAAGGTAATAGAGAGTAAGAAGACGGTAACACCTCTTGCGGGAAATGATGTCTATCTTACCATAGACAGGGATCTGCAGGTCGCCACATACAACATCCTAGAGCAGTACCTTGCGGGTATCCTGGTAAGTAAGATCCAGAACATAAGGGAATACAAGCCGACTGAGAACACCAAAGCCAGCAATTTCATCATCCCCATAACGGATGTTTTATATCAGCTCTTTAACAACAACATAATAGATATCTCACACATGAAGAGTGAGGAGGCCGGAGAGAACGAGAAAGCTGTTTATGAAGCACTCACTTCAAAGACTGAAGAGGTCATGAACAGGTTAAGGGATGAGCTTACGGTCACAGAGACACCATATATGAACCTTTCCGATGAGTATAAGGTCTATGAGAGCTTTATAACAACGATGCTCAGTGAGAACGGCATAACAAAGGAAAACGAGATCGACAGGGAGGATCCCACATATCTGGCCTGGAAAACAGAAGAGACGATCTCTCTTGCCGAATATTTAAGATATGCCATATCAATGAACTGGATCGAGGTTACAAAGATCGATATGGAAACGTCATACTCGGATTCCGATGAGGTTTACGAGAGACTGGTCGATTACATAATCGAGCATCTGGAAGCGAGCAACGCATTCTCAAAAAAGATGCTCAAGTACATGATAATATCCGACAGGATAACATACAGACAGATATGCAGCATCCTGCTTGAACAGGATGTGGTATCGATCGTCGAAGAGGAAAAGAACAAGTTCCTGGATGGAAGGACTTCTCCGTATGATTTTATGCTGTATCTTATAGAGAATCTTTACATCACTCCGGGACAGCTTGCACTTGACCCTTATTCGGCAAGCTGTGTAATAACTAGCACAAACGGAGAGGTGCTGGCTCTTGTGAGTTATCCTTCATATGATAACAACAGACTGGCCAACTCGATTGATGCCGAGTATTATGCAAGACTTCAGAATGACCTTTCAAAACCGCTTTGGAACTATGCAACCCAGCAAAAGACGGCTCCCGGATCCACATTTAAGATGGTCTCTGCGACAGCAGCTCTTGAGGAGGGCGTGGTATCAACAACGAGCACCATTACATGTAAGGGTTACTTTGATAAATTCGTGGATACGCAGTATCACTGCTGGATCTATCCGGGTTCACACGGAAGTCTTACAGTAACGGGCGGTATAGAAAACTCATGTAACAGTTTCTTTTATGAGGTCGGATATCAGTTAAGTATGATAGATGACAGATACAATGAGACGACCGGTCTTAACAGACTTAATAAATATGCTTACATGTACGGATTAAACGAGAAATCTGGAATAGAGATAGAAGAATCGGAGCCTGAGTGCTCAGATGAATATCCTGTTTTGTCAGCCATCGGTCAGGGTACAAACAACTTTACCACAGTCGGGCTTGCAAGGTATGTGACGGCTGTTGCAAACAGCGGTACGGTATATAACCTGACACTGCTTGATAAGGTAACGGACTCAAACGATAATATAATCGTTGAGTATTCACCTTCGGTACATAACACGGTCTCACTTCCGACAGCATATTGGAATGCGATCCACCGCGGTATGAGAAACGTTGTTTTAAAGAAATCATATTATAACAATCTGGGTGTGAACGTCGCAGGCAAGACCGGTACCGCACAGGAGAGCAAGAGCAGGACAAACCATGCTCTGTTTGTAAGCTATGCGCCCTATGAGAGCCCCGAGATATGCGTCTGCACGAGAATCGCTTTCGGATATACATCCGAATATGCGGCAAACGTTACCAGAGATATATACAAATATTATTATAAACTTGAAGATGAGGATGAGATCCTTTCAGGTACAGCTGCGGTTCCTGAAGCGGCTATAACGAATGCGGACTGATCCTTAACCAAACAGAAAGGGATAATGATATGAGCCTGTCATCAATCAAAAGTTTTCAAAACGGTATCGCACTCCATCTTGATCCCAAAGCGGATTTTGAGGATGTTATCGCAGATATCGAGACAAGATTTGAGGAGTCCAGAAAATTCTTCAAAAATGCCAAGATGGCATTGTCGATCGAAGACAGAGTAGTCAGCGAGGAAGAGGAAAAGAGGATCGTAAGTGCCATAAACGATCACAGCGACATCAATCTTATCTGTATCGTCGGAAAGAACGAGGAGACCAACCGCAAATATGTGAAGGCTCTTAAGAGAGTCGAGAGCGAGAGCGTCGAAAACAATACAAGGCTGTACGTCGGAAATATCGGCGAGGGCGATATCGTTGAGAGTGAGAAGAACCTCGTTGTATACGGCAATGTGGAGATGGGCGGTGCCGCGGCTGCAAAGGGCGATGTTATCGTGTTTGGAAATATACTCGGACAGGTTTATGCGGGAATGAGCGGTGATGTCAACTCTGTTGTCATATGTCTCGGTGCCAATCCCATGACTGTGAGTATCGCAAATGTGAAATTCAATGATAAGATCAAGCAGGGCTTTGGCAAGAAGGTTAAGTTTGCGCCCACGATATTTAAGAATACACTTGATAAGGTGATCTGTGAGCCTCTCAGTGAGGAGAGCTTAAGAGATCTTTATACAATGAAGAATGTTAAGACAGTATAAGATAAAAAATTACAATTTCAAACTGATCCTATGGGTATTTGCACTGTCAGTCATAGGCTACCTGGTCATAGGAAGTGCCAGGCAGTCGGTTCAGGTCAGACAGATGTACGGAATCTTTGTCGGGATGATTTTGATGATAATCCTTTCACTGGTTAATTATTCCGTATATTACTACATAAGATGGATAATCTACGGCTTTAACATAGTCGCGCTTTTGCTTGTGCTTTTTGCCGGTGTAGAGGTCAATGGTGCGCATAGATGGCTCAACATCGGATTCCAGTTTCAGCCGTCCGAACTGGCAAAGATTTTATTGATTTTATTCTTTGCTCAGTTTATTATGAAAAATAAGGGTACTTTGAATTCTATACCCACGATAACGGCTATGTTAATGCTGCTTGCCGGTCCGATTTTACTCATATATAAGGAGCCTGATCTGTCCACGACGATCATGATCTTTATGATATTTGCGGTAATGCTTTTTGTCGGAGGATTAAGCTATAAGATCGTATTTACGATACTCGGTATAAGCGTTCCGGCTGGAGTTGTTTTCTTTTCAATTCTTTTGAGAGATGATGACAATATCCTTAAAGGATATCAGACAGGACGAATTCTTGCATGGCTCGATCCCGAGAAATATGCGGATACGACAGCTTACCAGCAGATAAATTCAAGGATAGCCATAAGTTCGGGCCAGCTTGTCGGTAAAGGCTTAAACAATAATGTTATCAGTTCGGTTAAGAACGGTAACTTTATCTCTGAGCCGCAGACAGACTTTATCTATGCGATAGTAGGTGAGGAACTCGGATTTATAGGAGCTGCTGCCGTTATCATCCTGATACTTTTGATAGTTATCGAATGTCTCAGGATAGCAAGGTATGCAAAAGACGATATGGGAGCACTCATATGTTCCGGAATGGCGGGACTTATCGCGCTTCAGGCTTTTATGAATATAGCCGTTGCCACAGGTTCGATGCCAAACACCGGTATCCCGCTTCCTTTTGTCAGTTACGGTCTGACCAGCCTTGTCAGTCTGTATATGGGGATAGGCGTAGTCCTTAATGTGGGGCTTCAAACTACAAAAACACATTAAATCTTTGGGGTAAACGGAGAAGGTAATCTATGAATATTGCACTTATTGCGCATGATGCAAAGAAAAAACTCATGCAGAACTTTTGTATTGCCTACAGAGGCATTTTAAGCAAGAACAATCTGTATGCAACGGGTACGACCGGAAGGCTGATAGAAGAGGTTACAAACTTAAATGTTCATAAATTCCTTGCTGGTCATCTTGGCGGTGAACAGCAGATCGGAGCACAGATCGAACACAACCAGATGGACCTTGTGATCTTTTTGCGTGATCCCTTAAATCCCAAGAGTCATGAGCCGGATGTGAACAATGTTGTGAAGCTGTGCGATATTCATAATATTCCGCTTGCAACAAATCTTGCTACTGCAGAATTACTTATAAAATCTCTTGACAGAGGAGATCTTGAGTGGCGTGAGATGTATAAATAGACTTAAAAAAACAATATCATATCTTCTGATATGCGCTGTGCTTTGCGTATCTTTCTGTGCCTGCGGCAGTTCTGATATACCGCTTGATTACAAAGTGGCAAACGATCTTTCCGTAAACGGCATAGAGAGCAAGGCTGAAGGGTTTTCATCAAATATAGCAGTTACAGATAAGGATGTGAACGGCAAAACCGGATTTGCTTTGGAAGAGGAATCGGCTGCCGGTCTTTTTGATGTGAATGCGAAACAGGTACTGTATGCCAAAAATGTTCATGAGCAGATGAATCCTGCGAGCCTTACCAAGGTCATGACAGCTATCTGTGCCTTAAAATACGGCAATCTTGAAGACACCATCATCTGTTCCGAGAATATCAACAATCTTGAGAGCGGAGCCTCAACCTGCGGATTAAAGCCGGGAGATAAGCTTACTCTTGAACAGGCATTAAATTTTATGCTGCTGCCGTCTGCAAACGATGCGGCTATAGCTATAGCTGAGCATATTTCCGGTTCCGTTGATGAGTTTTCAAATCTTATGAACAGCGAGGCAAAAAAGCTTGGTGCCACAAACTCGCATTTTGTGAATCCTCACGGACTGACTGCAGAAGATCATTACACTACCGTATATGATATGTATCTGATCACAAATGAGGCGATACATTACAGCACATTTATGGATATCATCCAGCTCAGTGAGTATTCTGCAACGATCACCGACAAGAACGGCGGTGAAAAGAATATCGATGTCAAGAGCTCAAACAAGTTCCATGACGGCACATATACAGCTCCGGAGAGGATAACCGTTATCGGAGGAAAGACCGGAACAACAACGGCTGCAGGCTCATGTCTTGTACTGGTCACAAGAGATTCACAGGGCAATCCTTTTATTTCCGTGATATTGCATGCCAGTGAGAGAAGTGTTTTATACGATGAGATGGTGAAGCTTTTGGATGAGATAAATTCAAGGTAAAAACAGTTGTCTTTTGAGTGGTGTTATCTTATAATATCACTAGGGGTTATTGCTCAAATTTTTTCTTTACAGGAGGGCTACCAATGGTTCAGTTAATTGTAGGCAAAGAAGGTAAGGGTAAAACAAAACACCTTCTTGATAAAGTCAACGAAGAGATTAAAGAAGCATCAGGTAACATTGTATTTTTAGACAGAAGTTCAAAGCACATGTTTGAACTTAACAACAAAGTAAGACTTATCAATGTATCGGAATACGATTTCGAGAACAGTTCGGAATTCATAGGTTTCATCTATGGTATAATTTCACAGGATCACGATATTGAACAGATGTATATAGACGGTCTTATGAAGATCGCAAAGCTTACAAAAGAAGCATTTGAAGAGATAGTTGAAAGATTCGAGAATATATCTGACAAGTTCGATCTTAAGATCATTGTCAGTGCATCAATAGATAAGAGCGAATTAAGTCCTGAGATACAGGAGAAAGTTATAGTAGCATTATAAGAAAAAACCAAAAAAGCCTCGGAGCTGTCCGGGGCTTTAATTTCTTTGACAGGTAAGAAGAGAAAGGAGGAGATCATGGCATCTGATAACAACAAGATATCGAGAATAAACAAGCCGCTTAATCTCAATATCGGTATGATCTTCTTCTTTGTTATCATGATATATCTTATCATCTGTGTTGTCATGTATTTCACTTCAAAGCATATCACCGGTTATCAGGTAAAGACCGGTTCACTTTCGATCTCGAACATATATGAAGGCATTGCATTACGTGACGAGACGGTAGTTACTGCAGGATGTGCGGGATATGTCAATTATTTTGCAACTGAGGGCGAGAAAGTCGGAACCGGAAATCTTGTCTGCGGAATAGATGAGACAGGAGCTCTTCAGGATTATATAAATCAGAATATCGATTCAGGTAACGATGTTTTAAGTGAGAGGGATCTTTCATCATTAAAGAATGAGATGATCAATTTCTCATCTTCATTCAATGAGAAGGATTTTTCATCGGTATACGAATTTAAATATGCGCTTGAGGGTGATGTTTTGAAGTTCTCAAACAGAAACCTGCTCAGTTCCCTTGAGGATCTTAAAGCACAGAGCGCACTTATCAAACTCTGTAATTCACCTGCTTCCGGTGTCGTTGTGTATTCCATAGACGGATTTGAGAGCAAATCTGCAGTTAATGCACAGGAAAGCTGGTTTGATAAGGAAAAATATGAGGAAAACAAGCATCAGCTCATAAATAATGACATAGTTTCCATTGGAGATCCATTATTTAAACTTTCTGACAGCGAGACATGGTCCATCCTTATAAAAGTGGATGCTGATAGAGTCCAGGAGCTGGTGGATGAGAAGTATGTAAAAGTAAAATTCTTAAAGAACCAGTATGAGTCTTGGGCAAAGATAACTGAAGTCCAGGGGGCGGATGACGGACATTATATCCTTTTGACATTCACCAACTCGATGATAACATTTGTCCTTGACAGATATATCAATATCGAGCTCTTGCTCAATACCGAGACGGGATTAAAGGTGCCAAATTCCGCGATATGTGATAAGGCGTTCTTTATGGTGCCGATGGACTATATAACAAAGGGAAATGACGGCATGGACGGCATAATGAGGGAAACATACAACGAAGACGGTGAGATGATCCCTGAGTTCATACCGGTTACCATCTACAATATCGATTCGGAGAACAATGCTTATCTGGATGATTCCATTTTAAGACTCGGTGACAGGATATTCATGCCTGATTCCACACAGACATTCACGATAAGCAAATCGGGAACACTGACCGGCGTTTATAACATCAACAAGGGATATGCGGATTTTAAAGAGATAGAGATCTTAGATTCTAATGATGAGTACAGCATCATCAAATCAAATACCGCATATGGACTGGTCGCATACGATTACATCGTACTTGATGCACAGTCGGTAGAAACGGATGAGTTTATTTATGAGTGATATAGCACAAAACATTAAACATGTAAGAGAACAGATTAAAAAAGCAAATAAAGACACAAGACTTATCGCGGTGAGCAAGACTAAGCCTGTTGAGATGTTACAGGAGGCATATGATGCGGGAATGAGGGATTTTGGAGAGAACAAGGTCCAGGAGATACTCGATAAGTATGATAAGCTGCCTTCGGATATAAGATGGCATATGATAGGTCATCTTCAGACAAACAAGGTGAAGTATATAGCAGATAAGGTATATATGATCCACAGTGTCGATTCAGTAAAGCTTGCAACTGAGATAAGCAGACGTGCCATACAGGCAGGAAGGGTCATACCTGTCCTTATAGAGATAAATATCGGTAATGAGGACAGCAAGTTCGGGATAAAGCCCGATGAGCTTGAAGATCTTTTAAGACAGATAGCTGATCTTGAGGGAATTAAGATAAGCGGGCTCATGTGTGTGGCTCCGTATACCGAATATGCTGAGGAAAACAGGGTATATTTCAAACAAATGAAACAATTATCTGTTGACATAATGCAGAAAAACATAGATAATGTTTTTATGAATGTTTTGTCAATGGGTATGTCCGGAGACTATGAAGTCGCTTCCAGTGAAGGTGCGACATATGTACGTGTGGGAACGGGGATATTCGGAGAGAGAGATTACAATATTTGATTTATTAGGAGAATGAATTATGGGACTTATGGACAATTTTATATCAGCCATGAAGTTGGGTGATAATGACGAAGAATATGATGAGGATGATGAATACCTCGATGATCCCGATACAGAACTAGATGAACAGCCCAAGGTTAGCAAGATCTCAGGATCTCAGGGAAGCTCTATTGATGAGGGCGGTCCGAGAAAACCTGTACTGTCTAAACCTTCAATGAGTCGTGTTAAGAAAACGGGGAACGGTATGGAAGTTTGTGTGATCAAACCTACAAGTGTTGAAGAATCCAGAGAGATAACCGATACATTGCTCGCTAATCGTACGGTTGTGCTCAACATGGAAGGACTTGATGTTGATATGGCACAGCGTATAATCGATTTTGCATCGGGTTCATGCTATGCGATACACGGAAATCTTCAGAAGATATCGCATTACATATTTATCATTACCCCGGCAAGTGTTGATATCTCGGGTGATTTTCAGGAGATCTTGAGTGAATCATTCAATGTTCCGTCAATCTAAACATTAAAAGCTTGTCAGACGACAAGCTTTTTTCTTTTACTTTATAGGAAAGTTCTCAACAGAAAAAATAAAGAATAAAAAAATCGCCCAGATATCACTGAGCGCAAAAACCAGATGATCGATCAAAAGATGTAGAAACCTTCTTCACCAAAATCATCATCAAAATCGTCTTCAG
>JAFZRZ010000065.1 GCA_017619635.1 Lachnospiraceae bacterium
GAACGAAGGACCTGATCAATCAGTTCTTCTGTGTATTCTCCGTAGGCAGATGCCCACCGACGATAATAAGCACCATCACGGGCATTTACTTCTTTGTAATAAAGATGTTCAGGCTTCATATGACTGTCGTCTGTGATGTATTTAGGAAAATCCTTATAGGAACGTCTGTGTTTACAGATGAACCTGTTATTACGGTCGCAGATTATTATCTCTGTAGGGGTAGCCTTTACAATTGCAGGCTGTCCACGATATGTGTACAATACAGAGTAATAGTGGCCATCATACTCAAGATGATAGTTATCAGGTACTTTCAGAATGTATTTATAATCGCATGTCGAATACTTATCGCCTGGCAGCGGTTTCATTTGCGGTTTGTCATACCTAAGGTATGCATCCATTCTGGATCCGACCATCTTTTGAAATTCTCGTCTGTTGATGTCCGCTATTATTTTTTGCGTCGCATCATTTAGTGACTCAAGAGAAGTGAAGATATTTTCTTTCAGTTTCTCTATCAGATGAGTTTCAAGATACCGGACATGGTTTTCAACCGTTGGTTTACCTTTTGGCTTGCGCGCCGGAGGCGGTAGTATTACTACATCGTAGAATTCTTCAAGGTCCTGATATGCGGTATTAAGGATTAATTCGTCCTTCGTATGTTTGGTTACCGCTGTTTTGCAATTGTCGGGTACGAAGTACTTCGGAACTGCACTATAAAACGTTATTGCATTAACTGTTCCCTGCATGAAATTCGGAAGTTTTTCATCAAGGAAACATTCGGCATAAACAAGACTGCTTACGCCAAGAGTGGTAGTGAAGACATGTACCTTTTTAACTTCGCCTGTTTGTGTATCAACAAGTATTTCAGGCTGATCGCCGACCCAGTCGATATACATCTTTTCGCCGGGAATACGTTCAACAGGCATGGATACTTTGTCACCGCCGTAATTCTTTTCTATGAATCTCTTAAAGAGTTCATAGAACTGTGAAACCTGATAACCATCCGGATGCTCATTTTTGTAATCGAGCCAGCAGTAAAACATGTTTACTTTGCTTCCTTTGGTCATCATGTGGTCATAGTACCGTTCAAAATCAGGTAAAGGAATATCTTTTCTCCTGACGTTTTTCGGAGGATATATAAGTTCCTCCACTTGTGCGGGTTCCATCTTAATGATGTCATCCCAGGACAGACCGGATTCTTTATACCGGTCAAGAATTAATTGTATGCCACTGCATCCAATGCCATACCGTTTTCGGATAACCGGAATCGAAACTTTATCGTTCCGAAGACCGATTACACCGATGATTGTGTTGTAGTCATGCATAATCATAGCTCCTTTCGTATTTGTTATTAACTACGAAAAGAACTATATCATATATAAAAACACTTACCGTTTGGAGCGGAAAGTCTTACCGAACGGGCGGAAAGGAACTTACCGTTTGAAGCGGAATCAACTTACCGCTGGAGCGGAATATGCACATAAACGATAAAAACATCGAAAATTTATTTTTCGGTGTTTTTTTAATGTTCGTTTAAGGTTCAAAAGTTATCATACAACCATAGAAAGGAAAAAACAACGAAAGGACGTGACAGACGTGAGTGAATACAGAGAAGTATTTCAAAGAAAAGAGATCAAATATCTCTTAAGTGAAAAGCAGTATACAGAACTTAGAAAGTTTCTGGATACCATGGCCAAAGAAGATCAATACGGATTATCAAGAATTAACAATATCTACTATGACACCAAGGATTTTAAGCTGATAAGAAACTCAATGGAGAAACCGCTATACAAGGAGAAACTTAGATTAAGGACCTACGGTGATACAAAAGATAACACAAACGCTTTCATAGAGATAAAGAAAAAATACGAAGGTATCGTATATAAGCGTAGAATATCCGGAAGATATGATACAATGCATGACTATCTGGAAGGAAAAGATGGGGATATAGGATCGACTCAGATAGCAAAAGAGATTGAATCTTTTATGAAACAGTATAAGGACCTGATCCCTGCGATGAGCATCTGCTACGACAGGATAGCGATGGCAGGAAAAGAAGATAAAGATTTTAGGGTTACTTTCGATTCCAACATAGAATGGAATGTTAGATGCAGTGATCTTCGAGATATAAGTAAAGGCAAACAGCTTTTAAACCCGGGGCAGTATCTGATGGAGATCAAGGTCAGTAATGCAATGCCGATAGCACTTGCAAATAAACTAAGTGAACTTGAGATCTTCCCAACATCATTTTCTAAATACGGAGCGGGATATACTGATATGATAACAAACATGACTTCGGTAAAGACAGTCATGATACCTGAAAGAACAAAAGCAAGCTCAAGAATGAAAGGAGAAGTCGCTTATGTTTGACAATATATTTACATCAATAATATCTAACGGAACGTTTTCGGCAAATGAGTTCATGGTTACAACGATAATGGCTTTCATCTGTGGACTGATAATTGCCGGAACATATATGATAAAGAATCAATGTTCAAGAAGTTTTATAGCAACACTGGTCCTCTTACCGGCTATTGTTGAACTTGTGATCATCCTGGTAAACGGAAATATAGGCGCAGGAGTCGCAGTTGCAGGCGCTTTCAGCTTGGTTAGATTCAGATCAGCGCCTGGAAGAGGTCAGGAGATAACGGGAATATTCCTTGCGATGGCTGTGGGTCTGGCTTGTGGAATGGGATATATATGGATAGCACTGATCTTTGCGGTAATCGTTTCTGTTATAAACCTTCTTCTTAATGCATCACAGTTTGGCACAGATAATAAGGGTATAAGGATGCTAAAGATAATGGTACCTGAAAATCTTGATTATGAAGACAGATTTGAGGAAACACTTAAGAAATATCTGAAGGAATACACATATGATGAAGTAAAGCTCACAAACATGGGAAGTCTTTATAAGATTACATTGAGCGTTATCTTAAAAGAACAGACTTCTTCAAAAGAGTTTTTGGATGAACTCAGAACATTAAACGGCAATCTGGATATCAGTCTTGGAAGAATGGTTGAAGCACCTGATGCTCTGTAATGACAGGAGGAACAGTTATGAGAAAAAAGATGGTTATAGCACTTATATCAGCAATGTGTGTGATGTCTGCATGTACTCAGACTACAGCAATAAGTTCAAATGATTCAATTAAGATAGAAGAGTCAAGCAATGCTTCAGACGAGAATAAGAGTATTTCAAAGCTTTCATCTTCTGACAGTACAGGAAGTGATGCTGCAGATGAGATAGATACAGATGATATGTTTACAGACAGGGATCTTACACAGTCGCCCGATCTTTCACAGGCAACATATATCGAGATTTCTGATAACAACGATGTGACAATTGACTCTGAAGGTATATATGTACTTAGCGGTCAGGCAAAGGAGGTGACGATCTATATAGAAGCGAAAGATGACGAAAAGATACAGCTTGTTCTTGACGGATTAAGCATCAGTAATAATGATAAGCCATGCATATACGTTAAGAGTGCTGACAAAGTATTTGTAACAACTGTTTCGGATGATAACAGCCTTACTGTAGAAAACGAATTTACATCAGACAATGATACAAATACGGATGCAGTCATCTTTTCCAAAGAGGACCTGGTCTTAAACGGGACAGGCACATTGAATATCGTTTCATCAGATAACGGTATAACAAGTAAAGATACATTAAAGATAACAGGAGGTACGATAAATATTGATTGTAAGAAAAACGCGATAGAAGCACATGATGCGATAATGATCGCTGACGGAGATATCACAGTAAACAATTGTAACGACGGGCTGCATGCTGAAGATGATGATAATGATGCGACGGGATATATATATATCAAAGGTGGCAGGATAACGATAAATGCATCTGATGATGCTATACATGCCACAACCATAATAAAGATTGATGACGGCAGTCTTGATCTTAAAGCAGCAGAAGGTATAGAAGCAACAGTCATCCAGATAAACTCAGGTGAAATAAATATAGATGCTTCGGATGACGGTATAAATGCAGCACAAAAATCAGATTCCTATTCACCGCTTTTTGAGATGAACGGAGGTGATGTGACCATAGTGATGGGAGCAGGTGATACGGATGGTGTAGATTCAAATGGAGATATAACGATAAACGGAGGAACCATTAATATCTCGGGACAGTCAACATTTGATTATGATGGTAAAGCGCAATTTAACGGAGGTACGATAATTGAGAACGGAAGCGAGACAGATACTATAACAAACCAGACATTTGGCGGCAAAGGAGGAATGGGCGGTCAGGGCAATTTTGAAAGAAATGATAACATGTCTGGCATGGATATGCCTGATGGTCAGAATGGCTTTGAAAGACCTCAGATGCCTGATGGCGAAGATATGATGAAAGGAGTAGGAGGTGATACGAAACAGCCCCGAGAGAGGGATAAAAGAGACTTTGACGGACAGGATATGATGAATAAACAGAAAGAAAACTAAAATACCTTGTACGATAAATTCCCAACTTCATCACAAATCTGTAAGACATATAAGCACATAAGTGTTAAAAGGCATTTTTTGTGATCATGCATAAATGAGATGAAAGGTCTTGGCGAAAGCTGAGGCCTTTTATTTGTTGATGAAATATCGGTTTGAGAGTATTTCATTAATATGAAATACAAGCCATTTTGACTCTATAAAATTACCGAATAGACACGAAAAACGACCGAATAGACAAAAAGACTATTATTATATAAAGTTAACTTATATAATACTTTATCTATTGTTTGCAAAAAACGGAGAGAAACACATGAAGAATATGGTGGATATCGAGGTCGTTTTGGATGATAAGTATATCGATCCAAAGGTGATGATCTTAACGAAGGATAAGACTAAACAGGTTGAGAATATCGTATATGCGATAGAGAATGTCTCTGAGAATGACTTTCCTATTATCCCTGCATACGGAGATGACGGATTGGAGTTCATTTCACAAAGAGATATAGTCAGAGTATATAAAGACGGAAGAAAGGTCAGTCTTGAGACGGCTGATGGTACTTTTTCATTGAAAAAATCTCTTACAGGAATAGAGGAGGATCTTAATCCGACCAGATTTGTTCGTATCTCTCAGTCTGAGATCATAAATCTGTATAAGGTTAAGAGATTTGATATAAATATTTCGGGAACTATAGGGGTAGAGTTTGAGAACGGTTCTAAATCATGGACTTCAAGAAGCTGTGTCAAGACCATAAAGAATGTTCTTAAATCTTCTTTGGGACAGGAGGTGTAGGACATGGAATTGAAACATAAAGCTATCATGTTATCATCTATCGGATTTGGAGTCGGGATCGTCATCGGAGTAATGATCACTGCTTTTAGCGCAACAATGGAGTATGCTGACGGAAATCTCTGGTTATGTTCAAAAGAGCTTATAAATGCTGTTGGTAATCCATTGGTGGCATTTATCATTCAGGCATTTGCTTCAGGCATACACGGAGCGATCTGCTTTGGAGGAACGGTAGTCTATGACGTGGATGAATGGGGACTGCTTAAGTGTACTGTGATCCATTACATAGGTGCCATTGGCGGATATTTTATCCTTGCTTTTTCGATGAGATGGTTCTCACCAAAAGATATGGATACCGTTATAGTCATGTTCATCTGTATGACTGTAGCTTATTTCATCATCTGGCTTATAAACTATATTTCATGTAAAAAGCAGTTAAAAGAACTGAATAGGGAACTTGATGAGTTAAAAGCCTCAAACAAACAGGAGGTATAAGCGTATGAACCTTAAGATAATGGTTACCGGAAGGAACAGAAGGATAGCGACTGATATATGTGAGCATATATCTTCCGAGAGGGAATACAGCACCATCAAATGTCCTCCCACAAAGAGCGCTATATTTGAGATGTCTTTAAGCGAACTTCCGCATGTTGTCATCATATGTGCGGGAGATGAGAGCGCTGATTCGGTTAAGGCATATGATGTTTTGCGAGAGACCGTTAAGATAGGTGCTTTAGAGATCATAATCGTTGCAAACGATGAAGATAGAAAAGCTTTCATGAACAATTCAAAACTCAGTAAGATGTTCTTTCTTGCAAGACCTGTATCGATATCTGCTCTTTACAGGAAACTTTCGGAGATAGAAGAGAGCTTTGAGGATGACTCTAAAGGCGGACAGGGAGTTGTTGAATTTATCAACAATGTCGAGCCTGAAAAATATGAAAGAAAGCATATCCTCGTTGTCGATGATGATGCGGAACAGCTAATGATGATAAAGGAACACCTTAAAGAGTTCTATGAGGTCACGCTTGTAAACAGCGGAAAGAATGCTTATAAGGCACTTGGAAAGTATAAGATAGATCTTATTTTGCTTGATTATCTGATGCCTGACATGGATGGCCCGGAAGTCCTATTAAGCTTAAGGGATTATCCTGAATTTAGAGATATCCCGATAGTATTTCTTACAGGTGTCTCTGAAAAGGAAACAGTACTTAAAACACTGGTTGAGCTTAAACCCCAGGGATATGTATTAAAACCTACCAAGAAATCTGAACTTGTCGCAAAGATAATAGATGTGCTTGATGAGCGCGCGGCTTTGTCTGAAATATCAGGGAGTGAAGAATGATGGATATGGATCTTAGGTGGCTGGAACAAAAAGGAATATCACTAAAGGACGGAATGTCTTTTACGGGTTCAAATGATAAATACATCTCTGCCCTCCAAAGATACTTTAATGGTTATCAGACAAACAAAAAAGCTGTGGAAGATTATCTTAATTCTATGGATGTTGAGAACTTTGCGATAAAGGTTCATTCGCTTAAGAGCAATTCAAGGATGATAGGTGCCAATGATCTTGGAGCCGCATTTGAAGAGCTCGAACTTGCTGCAAAAAATAATGATACAGATCTTATAAATAAAAAGACACCGGATGTATTAAAGATGTATGCAGACATCATAGAGACCATAAGACCGATCGGAGAAGCACAGGCTGTCAAGGTGATCGGAGAGCTGAATGCAGATGAAGCAAAAGAAACAGCTGATAAACTTTTGGAAGCGCTTGATGATTTTGATGATGAAGCATCAGCTGAACTGGTGGAGAAACTAAAGGGGTATCCATTCAGGATCACCCAGAAGGAAAAACTGAAGGGAGCTGCCGCAAATATTGGTGAGTTTATGTATGATGAGGCAGCTGAACTCATAAAGGAGATAATACCTGCGATAGAATAGTATACACAAACAGGATAAAACATTTATAGAAGGCGTGAATATGAGAACACCAAAAGATGTAACGATTGAAAGAGCGGATGACAAGACGAGTAATACACTGGTCGCCCTTATCACATTTATTTTTCTGATGATAATCATATTTGCGCTGTCTTTTTTTCTTGTATATATATCTCATGGAAAAGATGCGGATCAGATAACACACAGATGTGACGAAGTGACAAATTTTGTGCGAAAGGGTGACAGTGAGACAAAGGTTTCCTTCCCTGAAAGCTTTAATGTTAAAGCAGGTGAAAAACTCGTATTTGAGACTCAGCTTCCCGATGTTATTTATGATGATATGTGGATCTGTTATCTTAGTGATTCCAATACATCTGTCTATATAGGTAATGAGCTAAGAAAAGACTATGACAAGAATAAAGATACGATCATTGGCGGAGCATTAAAGAGACTCCATATCTTTGTTGAACTTTATCCGGAAGATGCGGGAAAGCCTGTAAAGATAGTATTTTATGCAAACAAGAACAATACCATAAATGTCAGACCTGTATATATCGGTTCAAGTCTTGGCATAATAGAACGTATTATCAGTTTAGATATAGTGAATTTCATACTTACATTTGCTTTACTTGCGATCTCTTTGATAGCCATCTTTATCGGTCTTCTTTTGAGATTCTCAAAAGGGATATATTCTCCGATAACTGCCATGGGTATCGGAGTTCTGTTCATGACCATATGGATGATCTTTGATTCGAGTCTTTTTCAGCTTGCGTTCAGGTATTATTACATCGATGGTACCATGTCATATCTGATGGTGCTTCTTATCCCATATCCGTTCGTTTATTACCTCGATCTTTTGCAGGAAAAAAGATACAGGTATGTATATATCTATTGTCTTTTCTATCTTGAGATAGTAACGATATGTTCATGCCTTTTACATTTTTCCGGGACTATTGATTTTTTAACAATGCTTCCTTTTTTGGCATTCAGTGTGGGCGTGATCATCCTGTGCATAGTCATCACTTTGTTCATTGATTTCAAAAAAGGATATTATAAGGCATATCTTACAAGTTTTATCGGCTTTGTAGGGCTTTTGATCTCATGTATCTTTGAGATAATTCGTATAGTTGCAGTTGATGAGAGTCATGTGGGCACATTTGTACTCATAGGACTTTTCTGGACGATAACTCTTGCCATCATCCATCAGCTCTATGCAGTAAGAGAGGCACAAAAGGAAGCAGCTGTAGCAGTTAGAGCAAGTGAGACAAAGACCAACTTCCTTGCAAACATGTCACATGAGATAAGAACTCCAATGAATGCGATCCTTGGCATGGATGAGATGATCTTAAGGGAAGCAAAGAATAACGCAAAGATAACCAAATATGCATCCGATATCAAATCAGCAGGAAACATGCTGTTATCCATAATCAATGACATCCTTGATCTTAGTAAGATCGAATCCGGAAAAGCAGAACTCATACCTGTTGATTTTGAGATATGCTCTGTCATTAACGATATGATAAATATCGTCGGAAAGAGAGCAAAGGATAAAGAACTGGACTTTGCTTTTGATGCTGCCAGGGATATCCCCGTCAGATTCCATGGTGATGAGATAAGAGCAAGACAGATAATACTAAACATCATAAACAATGCAGTCAAGTATACAAAAGAAGGAAAAGTTGAGGTAAGACTGGAACTTGATAAAGCAGAAGATAGCTCACCTGTAAAGATAAGTGCAGGTGATACTGTCACTTTAAAGACAATAGTAAAGGATACGGGCATTGGCATAAAGGAGGAAGACAGAGAAAAGCTCTTTCAGCCTTTTGACCGTTTGGAGGAGACAAAGAACCGAAACATAGAAGGAACAGGTCTGGGACTCAGTATAGCAGGCAACTATGTGAAACTTATGGGCGGACATATAGATGTAGAGAGCGTATACGGAGAGGGAAGTACATTTACCGTATACATGCCCATGGTAGTTGTCGATCCTACTCCCATTGAGGATTTCACTGAAAGGATAAGAAAGATACAGAGTAAGGGAAGCGAGAACAGACCTATGGTCATTGCTCCCGGTGCATCTGCTCTTATTGTTGATGACAACGAGATGAACCTCGAAGTCATAGAAGGACTGATGGAAAGAACTCAGATAAGGATAGATGTTGCTTTCTCAGGTACTGACGCTATAGCACTTATGGAGAGAAGAAGATATGACATAGTATTCCTTGATCAGATGATGCCGGGAATGGACGGTGTAACAACACTTAATGAGATGCGTTCAAGATATGACATGAGAGGTGTTGCTGTTATAGCACTTACTGCTGATGCCGTAGCCGGAGCAAGAGAATACTATATCGAAAAAGGATTTGATGATTATATCTCAAAGCCCGTCAAATCAGAGGCTCTTGAAGACATCTTAAAACAGCATCTGCCTGAAAAGCTGCTTCTTTCAAAAGAGGATATAGAAAGGATAGCTGCTGCCGATGAAAAGAAGAGACTGGAAAAAGAAAAACTAAAGACTATGGTCGTTATAGATCCTGACAGCGATGCCCTGAAAGAGATAAAAGAAAAGACTGACGGAATATATAAAGGCACTTTTGTCACAGATCTTAATAAAGCAGAGAAATATCTTAGTAAGCATGATGCGGATTATGTCCTGATAAAGAAGGATATGTTCTTAAATACATTAAGGAATGAAGAAAACGGAGGAAATGAATGAAAAAGAGACTGATGAGTTTGCTTCTTGCTGGTATGCTGGCCCTGACTCTGACAGCATGCGGGGATGATTATGTACCACTAACCGATACTAAGCCTAAAGAAGAGACACCTATAAGCACTCCCGATGAAAAAGAAGAAGTAACTGTTAATGATACAGGTGAGAATTTCCATATTGGGATCGTAACAGGATCATATGCTCAATCTGAGGATGACAGGAGAGGAGCTGAGGCTTTTCAGAAGAAATACGGTGAAGAGAACGTTGTCCTTGCAATATATCCTGATAACTTTACTGAGGAATTGGAGACCACCATACAGATAATCGTAAATCTGGCTGATGATCCGGATATGAAGGCGATCATAGTCAATCAGGCTGTAGATGGTACAACTGAAGCTTTCAGACGTATCAAGGAGATAAGACCTGACATCATATGCATAGCAGGAGAAGCATATGAGGATTTTGCTGATATAGAGCCTGTTGCAGACTTAGTCGTTAACAGTGACTTTGTTGCAAGAGGATATCTGATGATACGTACAGCCCATGAACTGGGATGCGATACATTTGTCCATATATCATTCCCACGCCATCTTGAATATGAATCAGTAGCAAGACAGGTAGCGATCATGCAGGCTGCATGTGATGAGTTTGGGATGACATTTGCAATGGAGACAGCTCCTGATCCAACGACTGATGTGGGAGTACCCGGTGCACAGAGCTATATACTCGAGCATACACCTGAATGGGTAGAAAAATATGGTCAGAATTCTGCCTATTTTTGTACGAATGATGCCCACACGGAGCCTCTTATAAAGATGCTTTTGGAACATGGCGGATACTTTATAGAAGCAGACCTGCCTTCTCCCTTAATGGGTTATCCCGGAGCACTAGATCTTGATCTTGCAGAGGAATCGGGAGATTTTGAGGAGATACTAAAAACAGTTGAGGATGCGATCGTTAAAAAGGGAGGTGCCGGAAGATTCGGTACCTGGGCATACTCATACGGATATACTGTTTCTGCAGGACTTGCCGAACATGCAAGGAATGTGATACTGGGTGAGAGTGAGCTTACAAATATAGATGATCTTGCAAAGGCATATCATGAATTCTCGCCAAATGCAGAATGGAACGGATCGAGATATACGGATGCCGAGACAGGAGTAAAATCAGAGAATACTTTTCTGATCTATCAGGATACTTATATAATGGGTGATCCGGGCCGATTTGTCGGAGCTACAAAGGTAGAAGTGCCTGAAGAATATTTTACTATCAAGTAGATTTTGGAGTGAAGATGACTGAAGTTGAAATGAAGGAAACTGATAAAAAGCCTAAACAGTATGGGCGAAAGAGATACAGTATGATCATACCGCTCATACTCATATTTGTATTCGTTGCAGTGATGATCGTATATACATCAAAACTCATATACAATGTCGCTGTAATCAATTCAAACTCGGTGATAGAGACAAGGATGTTAAACGTTTCATCTCTTATAGAGAATCACTTAAACACGGCCGAGAACGTTTTGCAGATCACTGCCGATTCCGTGCATCATATGCTTATAAGCGGTTCTACACCCGCACGTATACATGAGTTTCTGGTAGAAGAAACAGAAAATGTCACAGAGCAGTTTGGTGAGAATTATCACGGACTCTATGGCTATATCATGACAAAATACATGGATGGTCTTAACTGGGTCCCGCCTGAAGATTATGATCCAAAAAGCCGTGACTGGTATATTGTTGCCAAACAGAGTAATGGTGAAGTCGCTATCGTACCTCCTTATGTTGATGCACAGACCAATGATCTTATCATATCAGTATGCAGGATGCTCTCAGACAGACAGAATATCATCTCCCTTGATATAAAGCTAAACGGCATACAGGAACTCATGAGTGAGCTTACCGTTAACGGTAAAGGATATGGTTTTATCACTGATGAGACAGGCCTTATCGTTGCCCACCGCGATGAAGAAAAAAAGGGGATGAATCTTAATGAGATCTCAGGCGGTGATGAATTCTTAAATTCTATAAAGGAAGTCGGTACAGGAAGCTTCACATATACATTAAACGGACAAAAGAGCACGGTATTTGTTAACAGCATCAAGAATAACTGGTATGTTGTCATGGTGCTTACAAATAATGAGTTATACCGGGATGTGATAAGCCAGCTTGTCTTTAACATATTTGTATGTACACTGATATTAATAATGATCGCTGTACTGTATTACAGAGGATATAAGAACGATCAGGATTATACAGCGCGTGTCGACAAGATGGAAAGAGAAGAAGCCAAAAAGGAATACGAGACAAAGGTCCTTATGCTAGAAAAGGAGGCTTCTGATCAGGCAAACAAGGCAAAGAGCAATTTCCTTGCAAACATGTCGCATGAGATAAGAACACCGATGAATGCTATCCTTGGAATGGATGAGATGATACTTAGGGATTCAAGGGATGGCAAGATAAGAAAATATGCAAAAGATATACAGAGTGCCGGAAGAACGCTTCTGTCTATAATAAATGATATCTTAGATCTGAGTAAGATAGAATCGGGAAAGATGGAACTGGTCAAAGTTGATTATGACTTTGCGTCTGTACTAAACGATGTTGTAAACATGACAAGAAACAAGGCTCGTGAAAAAGGTTTAGAGTATAACTTGGAAGTATCTCCTGACATACCTTCTGTATTAAACGGAGACGAGATAAGGATAAGACAGGTAATACTGAATATCACAAATAATGCCATTAAGTATACTTCTGAAGGAAGCGTCAATATCAATGTATCATTCGATAATGATGAGAGCATGCTAAAAGTAAGAGTTGCCGATACAGGCATGGGAATAAGAAAAGAGGATCTCGATAAGCTCTTCTCATCATTCCAGAGGCTTGATGAAACAAAGAATCGAAACATAGAAGGAACAGGTCTTGGTCTTAACATCACAAAACAGCTTGTTGAGATGATGGACGGAACCATAAATGTTGAAAGTGTATATGGTAAGGGAAGCACGTTTACAGCTAAGATCAAACAAAAGGTTGTTGATCCTACTCCCATAGGAGACTATACAGAGCGTCTTTCAAAGGCACAGGATCAAACAGAGGAATTTAAGCCCACCCTTATCGCTCCGAAAGCAAAAGTGCTCATAGTCGATGACAATGAGATGAATCTGGAAGTAATATCAGAACTCATGAGTGAAACAAAGATAAGGATAACAACGGCTCTTTCTGGAAGCGACTGTCTTGATATCTTAAAACAAAAGCACTTTGATCTGATACTTCTAGATCAGATGATGCCAGGAATGAGCGGAACGGAAACTCTTGAAAATATCAGAAAAGATCATATGGCCGATGATACGCCCATAATCGCACTTACTGCAGATGCGATAGTTGGAGCAAGAGAGACATATTTAAAAGAAGGCTTTACGGATTATCTTTCTAAGCCTGTCATGTATAACGAACTTGAGAATATACTACATAAGTATCTAAATGAAGAACTGATTTTATCAAAAGAGGATGTGGAAAAGATTAACGGCGAAAGACCTGTCATACTTGTAGTAAGCGGATCGGCTGAAAGAATGAATGAACTTAAAGATACATTTTGTGACAGATATAAGGGCGTCTTTGTCAGGGATGAAGAAAAAGCGAATAAGTATCTTTCTAATCACAAGGTTGATTTTATCATGAGAGAGAATCAATAAAGAAAAGTAAAGGCAATGGATAAGATGTTCCATTGCCTTATTTCTTATACTATGACTATCTGACGTGTAAACTCGTTAGCGTTTTCATTATTCTGATATTTGCATGCGGATACGAAGTCAAATATGTGTGCTGCCATTATGTCCTTGTCTAAAAGCTGCATCTGTTTTTCGTCGAGTATGTTGCCTGCATCTGCAAGTTTGGTGACCATCGGTATCGAAGACGATTCCTTGATGATCGAAAGAAGTTTTTCACTGTCCTTTCTGAAGCCGAGGACTCTTGCGTAACTTGCTTTCTTATCATTGTCATAGCAGTCCTTTTTGATATCAAGAAGGATGTGGGTAAGACATCTGCTTACTCTTGAATATGTTATCTCTTTTGTCTTTAGGAGAGTACAGAACTGGTCATATGAGTTGAAATATATGAGATTCTTCTTTATCTTATCTGATAATTCTCTCGATACATCCAGGTAATCCTCATAGCCTTCGTCTTTTTCGAGGATGGCTTTATATCCAACTTCACGTGAGAAGTTCTGTGATGTTAAAGGATAAGATCTTCCAAGACGCTCCAAAAGGATATCATATGTACTTGCCGGAACGTGATTGATGATGGGAGAGAGCGGCTCGCTCATCGCCTGTCTTACAGCTGTATTTCCGACAAATGACATGTTGCTGATACCGACAAATTCATTATCGTTCCTTATATATGAATCATCGTTTTTCATATAATCATAACTTGATAAGATACACTCTCTGATGGCAGTTGCAGAACTGTATGACTGCATGTTGAGCTTTGTCTCATTATAGTTACTACCGATACGGTGTATCGGGCAGGGCTTTATCTTACTGTCTAAGTTATAGAGTGCCTTGCGGTATTCTGTTGCAAGGGTGTTGTTGGGCTTACAAAGCCCCTCAACTATATGCTCATTGAAATGATTGAGAAGAGCAAGTTCTCTGGCTTTTGGATAAGAGTTTCCTTCTTTCATGTAAGAAGCAATCTCCTGAGCCAGTTCCTCCTGGTGAGTGAGCATGAACTGAGTCACATCTTCTAATGCTTCCAGTGAAGGAGATTCACAGCCAAAACTCAATTCGTCAACACAGCCCAAAGCATCAAGAAGTGATACTCCGCCATATGCAAAATCACCGGCTGCTCCGGTCGAATAAATGACAGGCAGTTCTATGACCATATCCACGCCGCTTTTTAAAGCCATGCGTGTACGCGAATGCTTGTCTATTATTGCAGGACCGCCTCTTTGTACCCAGTCACCGCTCATTACCGCTATTATATAGTCAGAGCCTGATTCTCTGATCTTATCTATCTGATACTTATGTCCGTTGTGAAACGGATTATATTCACAGATGATGCCAGTTATCTTCATTTCCCTCATAAAACCTTTCTTCTTATTTATATGTTCCCACAAAGAATTATTGTATAACATAATAGAGATATTCACAAGAAGAGATTGTCCTTGATAAGATACAATTTTTGAACAATTTATTCTTGTATACAATAATTAGGACAGATATAATTATATCAAGAAAAATGTAACAAATGGGTAAGTTACGAACTAAGATTTGGAGGGTGTTATGGCAGGATATATTGATAAGATCAAAGAACGTGCTAGGGCAGATGTGAAGACTATCGTTATGCCTGAGACAAACGATAAGAGAACACTTATCGCTGCAGCTCATATAATAGAAGAAGGCATCGCAAATATCATTCTGGTCGGTAATAAAGAAAAGATCATGGACGGTGCAGGATGGCTTGAAGTCGATCTTACGAAAGTACAGATAATAGAGCCTACCACAACAGAAAAACTTGATGAGTATGTGGATCTTCTTTACGAAACAAGAAAGAGCAAAGGCATGACGCCCGAAAAGGCTAGAGAAATGCTTCTTAATGATCCTTTGGTATTCGGTGTGATGATGGTAAAGGCAAATGACGCTGACGGAATGGTGGCAGGTGCATGTCATGCAACAGCAGATGTTTTAAGACCTTCACTTCAGATCTTAAAGACAGCTCCCGGTGTTAAACTTGTAAGCGGTTTCTTTATCCTTGATGTGCCGGACAGCCCTTACGGAAGTAACGGAACATTCCTTTTTGCAGACTGCGGTCTTAATCAGGATCCCACAAGTGAGGAACTGGCTCATATAGCATATTCTTCATCAAAGAGTTTTAAAAACCTTGTTGGCGGAAAGCCGATCATAGCGATGTTAAGCCACAGTACAAAAGGAAGTGCAAAGCATCCTCTTGTTGATAAAGTAACAAAAGCGGTTGAGATAGCTCATGAGCTTTATCCTAACCTTATGATAGACGGTGAACTTCAGACTGATGCAGCTATAGTTCCTTCGGTAGCAAAGAACAAAGCTCCCGGCAGTGAAGTTGCAGGTAAGGCAAATGTGCTTATATTCCCCAACCTTGATGCCGGAAATATAGGATACAAACTGGTTGAGAGACTATGCGGAGCAGAAGCTTACGGCCCGATGCTCCAGGGAATAGCAAAGCCTGTAAATGATCTTTCACGTGGATGTTCATGGGAAGATATTGTGGGTGTTGTGGCACTTACAGCAGTTCAGGCACAATTGGTGTAAAAAAAGTTGTTGACAAAGAAATTATACCTATGTATAATCATTTGAGTGTGATGTTGCAGAGTAAGGAGGTGTAACGGCATGTCAATTTGTCCTAAGAATAAATCTTCCAAGGGAAGAAGAGACAAGAGAAGAGCTAACTGGAAGATGAGTGCTCCGACACTTGTTAAGTGCAGCAAATGTGGCGCTCTTATGATGCCTCACAGAGTCTGCAAGGCTTGCGGTTCTTATAATAAGAAAGAAATCGTAGCTGTTGACTAATAATTGCTGATTTAAGCCTTCCGTTATCGGGAGGCTTTTTTTGTGCCCTTTTTCATGAATTATTTATGGCTCATACACTTGATTTTTGAGGATGCCTCTAGTATAGTAAAAAAGACGAAATTATACTGTGTATAAAGGCGAGGTAATATATGGCAGAGTACGTAAAGGTTGCTCTTGATGCCATGGGAGGAGACAATGCACCAGGAGAGATCGTTAAAGGTGCTGTTGATGCCCTGGCTGAGCGTGATAATCTGTATGTATATGTCGTTGGCAAACAGGATGCGATAAACGCTGAATTACAAAAGTATTCATATGATAAGAACAGACTAGAAGTTGTTGATGCGTCTGAAGTCATTGAAACAGCGGAACCTCCGGTGATGGCCATAAGAAAGAAGAAGGATTCTTCAATCGTAAAGGCAATGAACCTTGTAAAAGACAAGACATGTGATGCATTTGTAAGTGCAGGTTCTTCGGGAGCCATACTTGTCGGAGGACAGGTCATCGTAGGAAGGATAAAAGGCGTGGAAAGACCGCCTCTTGCTCCACTGATCCCTACAAAGGACGGCGTAGCGCTCCTTATCGACTGTGGTGCCAATATGGATGCAAGACCTTCATTTCTTGTTCAGTTTGCAAAAATGGGATCAGTGTACATGAAATATGTTATGGGCATTGAGAATCCCAGAGTAGGTATCGTGAATGTCGGCGCTGAAGAAGAAAAAGGAAATGCACTTGTAAAAGAGACATTCCCGCTCTTAAAGAGCTGTCCAGATATAAACTTTATCGGAAGCATAGAAGCAAGAGATATCCCTCTTGGCGGTGCGGACGTAATAGTCTGTGATGCTTTTGTCGGAAATGCGATATTAAAGACACTCGAGGGTGTTGGTAAGATGATGATCGGCATGATAAAGGAAAGCCTTACTGCCAATCTGAAATCAAAGATCGGAGCTTTACTCATTAAGAGTTCGTTAAAGCAAAACTTAAAGAAAGTTGATGTATCGGAATATGGCGGTGCGCCTCTTCTTGGACTTAACGGACTTGTTGTGAAGACACATGGTTCGAGCAAAGCAGGAGAGATCAAAAATACACTCATACAGTGTATTACATTTAAAGAACAGAATATCAATGATAAGATAAAAGAGATCATTGGGAATACAGAAGACAAGATTTAAGGAGAAGTGTATTATGGAATTTGAAAAGCTTAAGAAAGTTATCGCAGAAGTACTCAGCGTTGATCCTGACGAGATTACAATGGAGACGACTTTCACTGACGATCTTGGAGCAGATTCACTGGATTTATTTCAGATCATAATGGGGTTAGAGGAGGAATTTGATATAGAGATTCCGCCGGAGAAAGCTGAAAACATTACCACTGTTGAAGAAGCCGTGGAGCTTATTAAGAGTGAAATAGGTCAGTAACTTAAAAAAGCCCATTTTTATGGGCTTTTTTAGATGATGGATGTGTATTTGTTTAACCAACAATCTATTTGTTGGCTAAACAAATATACTGCCTTATTGAAGGAGAGTATATGGTAAACAGATCTTTGGATAGTCTTGAAGGAAAGATAGGCTATTCTTTCAAAGACAGGAACCTTCTTAAACGGGCGCTTACCCATAGTTCTTATGCAAACGAGCAGAAGATCAACAAACTGGGAGATTATGAAAGACTTGAGTTTTTGGGTGATGCGGTTTTGGAACTTGTCTCAAGTGAATTCATCTACAATAAATATCCCGATTACCCGGAAGGAAAACTGACACGTATCAGGTCTTCCAATGTTTGCGAACCCGCACTGGCATATTGTGCCAGAGAGTTTGAACTTGATAATTACATACTGCTTGGAAAAGGTGAGGAAGCCACCGGCGGAAGAAAAAGAGATTCGATAATATCGGATGTCTGTGAGGCACTCATAGGTGCCCTTTATCTTGACGGAGGAATGCAGGTTGCTCATGATTTCATACATAAATTCATTCTTAGCGACCTGGAGGATAAGACGCTGTTTTTGGATTCCAAGAGCATCTTACAGGAGATGACACAGGCAGCAAACCATACTTCACTTGATTACCGTGTTGTTGGTGAAAAAGGACCTGATCACGACAAGGAATTCACCGTAGATGTCTTTATAGGCGGTAAAAAAGCCGGAAGAGGAAAAGGCAAGACCAAAAAAGCTGCGGAACAGGCAGCTGCTTATGAAGCGGTAAAGAAGTTCAAGGGAAGCGAAAACGTTTAATAAATAAAGAAAGAGAGTTTTTGAAGTGTATCTTAAAAGTATAGAAGTACATGGATTTAAATCATTTGCAAATAAGATCGTATTCCAGTTCCACAACGGTATCACAGGTATCGTTGGACCCAACGGATCAGGTAAGAGTAATGTTGCCGATGCCGTAAGATGGGTTCTTGGTGAGCAGAGAGTAAAACAGCTGCGTGGCGGTAACATGCAGGATGTCATCTTCTCTGGAACTGAGGTGCGTAAACCTTTAAGCTGTGCCTATGTTGCCATCACACTCGATAATTCTGACAGACAGCTTGGCATAGACTTTGACGAAGTGACTGTAGCACGAAGACTTTACCGTTCGGGTGAAAGTGAATACCTTATAAACGGTACCGCCTGCAGATTAAAAGATGTCAATGAGCTTTTCTATGATACAGGTATAGGTAAGGAAGGCTATTCTATTATCGGACAGGGTCAGATCGATGCAATCCTTAGCGGTAAGCCCGAAGAGAGAAGAGAACTATTTGATGAGGCTGCAGGTATCGTTAAATTCAAACGCCGTAAAGCAGCGAGTGAAAAGAAACTCGAAGAAGAGAGAAATAACCTTATTCGAGTAAATGATATACTCTCAGAGCTTGAAAAGCAGGTTGGACCTTTGGAAAAACAGGCTGAGAAAGCAAAGGTATATTTAAAGAAAAAGGAAGAGTTAAAGCAGTCTGACGTTAATCTGTTCTTGCTTAGCAATGAATCAACAACAAAGCAGTTAAATGATGTTGAGGAAAAATTAAAGATAGCAACTTTTGATCTTAAGACTTCACAGGATGCATTTGAAAAGATCAAAGAGGAATATGATTCAACAGCCGCACGTATAGAAGAACTCGAAAACTCGATTGAAGAAGACAGAAAGTCACTGTCAGAGACCGATTCTGTCAGAAGTAAGTTAGAGAACCAGATCGAACTGCTAAAGGAGCAGATCAATTCCGCAAAAGGAAATGAGGAGCACTTAAACAACAGAAATGACAGTGTTTCACAACAGATAAAAGAAAAGGACGATGAAGTCAAAAAGATCGTCGACAGAAAAGCATCTATCGATGAAAGACTGGAAGCTGCTAATGCCAAGAAAGAAGAACTCAAGAAGAAGTTGGAGTTAGTTCAGAATGACATCGAAAACAGCAATACTGAGATAGAGAAGAACAAGAATACCATCATTCAGCTCTTAAACGACCGTGCGAATATAAAGTCAAGGATGGAAAGACTTGATACCCTTCAGGAACAGATCGATATAAGAAAAGCTGAACTTACAGGAAAGATCGTAAGCGCAAAGACTGATGAAGCCAAACAGCAGGAGATCATCAGCGGTTACGAGGAAGAATTCAAACAGGTTACAGCACAGATCGGCGAGCTGGAGAAAGATCAGAAAGAGAAGGAAAAGATCTCTTCTGATATGAAAGCTTCCCTTGAAAGCCTGGATAACAGGTTAAGGGATGCACAGGTAAAATATCATCAGGACAAATCTACTTTTGAGGCATTATCCAACATAACTGAACGTTATGAAGGTTATGGTGGCTCTGTTAAGCGTGTCATGGAGGAGAAAGACCGCAATAAAGGCCTTATTGGTGTAGTTGCGGATATCATAAAGACAGAAAAGAAATATGAGATAGCTATAGAGACAGCACTTGGCGGTAACATCCAGAACATAGTAACGGATGATGAAGAAACAGCCAAGAAGATGATAGCACTTCTTAAGAATGAAAGAGCAGGAAGAGCCACATTCCTTCCTCTTACAAGTATAGTTCACCCTCAGGAATTCAAGACACCAGAAGTTCTTGATGAAAAGGGTGTTATCGGCATGGCTGATGCTCTTGTTAAGACAAAGAAAGAGTATGTTAATGTTGCCAAGGCAATGCTTGGAAGGATCGTTGTAATCGACAATGTGGATAATGCAGTTAAGATCGCAAGAAAATATGATTACGGCGTTCGTATGGTCACACTTGAAGGTGAACTTTTGGTTCCCGGCGGTGCAATAAGCGGTGGTGCGTTCAAGAAAGACTCAAATCTTCTTTCAAGAAGAAGAGAGATGGAAGAGATGCAGGAGCGCATGAAAGAGACGCTCATTGAGATCGACAGACTCCAGGAAGAGATCCAGGATACAAAGACTAAGAGAAACGAAGTCAGAGTTGGGATAGAGAATATCAAACTCACGCTGCAGAGCACGTTTATAAAACAGAATACAGTAAGACTATCTCTGAATGCTGCAAGGAACCGTCAGGAGGAGAACCAGGCGGATACAGATTCATTAAAGGCTGAATCAGCTCAGCTTGAACTCCAGATAGGTCAGAATGAGCAGGAGAAGAAAGACATCCTCGAGCAGATGAAAAACTCTGATGATACTGAACACGAATGCGAGGCTATGATAGCAAAGCTCAGCAGTCAGTTAGAGGAAAAACGTGCCGAGGAGAGCAGGATAAGCGATGAGCTTGCTGCTGCCGATGTTGAGCTTGAAAAAGTGGCTCTTGAAGCAAACTTTGAACAGCAGAATATTGACAGAATAGAAGCCGAAAAGAAGCGTTTCACTGATGAGCTTAATGAGATCATTGACAAGATGGGAAGCTCGAAAGAGGAAGTTGAAACCAAGGAGCATGAGATCGAGGAGATCAAAAAGACGATCGAGAGCTCATACACTGTTCAGAATGATACAAAAGACAGACTTGATAAGAACATAGAAGAGAAAGAAAATCTCACCCAGAAGCAGAAGAACTTCTTCACAAGAAGAGAAGAACTCGGGGATAAGATAACAGGTCTTGATAAGGAAGTATACAGACTTGATTCACAAAAGACCAAGTTCAGTGAATCATTACAGTCACAGATCGATTACATGTGGAATGAATATGAGATCACCTTAAGAGATGCTGAGAAGATGCGTGATCCCGAACTTACCGATCTTGTTGTATTAAGAAGAGATGTCGCTCAGATAAGAGATTCCATTAAGAGACTCGGTGATGTAAATGTAAATGCCATAGAGGAATACAAGGAAGTAAGTGAAAGGTATAACTTCCTAAAGACTCAGCATGATGATCTTGTTGAGGCTGAAAAGACTCTTACCGGAATCATAGAAGAACTTGATGCTGCAATGAGAAAACAGTTCAAGGAAAAATTCACTCAGATCAATCATGAGTTTGACAAGGTCTTCAAGGAACTGTTCGGAGGTGGAACTGGTAACCTGGAACTGATGGAGGATCAGGACATCCTCGATGCAGGTGTAAAGATCATCGCACAGCCTCCGGGAAAGAAACTCCAGAACATGATGCAGCTTTCCGGTGGAGAAAAGGCATTAACGGCTATCGCTTTGCTTTTTGCGATACAGAACTTAAAGCCGTCACCTTTCTGTCTGCTTGATGAGATCGAGGCTGCTCTTGATGAGAGTAATGTAGGCAGATTTGCAAAATATCTGCATAAGCTTACAAAGCATACACAGTTTATTGTTATAACACACAGAAGGGGAACTATGGAAAAGGCTGACAGACTGTATGGTATAACCATGCAGGAGAAGGGTGTATCAACTCTTGTCAGCGTAAATCTCATAGATGAAAAGGATCTTAACTGATGGGACTTTTTGACAGATTAAGACAGGGGCTTACTAAGTCCAGGGAAAACTTTGTTAACAATGTGATAAGTGTCTTTGATACATATCAGTATATCAATGATGATTTTTACGATGAGCTCGAAGAACTGCTCGTTATGGGTGACGTCGGAGTAGAAGCGACAGAGCAGATAATCGAAAAACTCAAGGATGATGTTGTGAGGGAGCATCTTAAGACTCCCATGCAGTGTAAAGCTTTCCTTATAAAGAACATAAAAGAGCAGATGCGTGTTGGCGCTGAGGATTATGAGTTTTTAAAGCAGAGAAGTGTTGTCATGGTCATCGGTGTAAACGGTGTCGGCAAGACCACTACAATAGGAAAACTCGCTGCCATATATAAGGCAAAAGGAAAGAAAGTTCTCATTGCTGCTGCAGATACATTCAGGGCAGCTGCAACCGAACAGCTCGAGGAATGGGCTCACAGAGCAAATGTTGACATCATAAAAGGTAAGGAAGGCAGTGATCCTTCCAGTGTATTGTATGATGCTGTAAATGCCGCAAATGCGAGAGGCGTTGATGTTCTGCTCGTTGATACAGCAGGAAGACTTCACAACAAGAAGAACCTGATGGAAGAGCTTAAAAAGATGCACAGGATCGTTGAGAAGAACTTTGCTGATGTAAAACAGGAATATCTTATCGTTTTAGACGGAACAACAGGTCAGAATGCACTTGTGCAGGCAAGAGAGTTCTCACAGGCGGCTCCGTTATCGGGAATAGTGATCACAAAGATGGACGGCACAGCAAAGGGCGGTATAGCCATAGCTATTCAGAGTGAACTAGGAGTACCTGTTAAGTTCATCGGTGTCGGTGAAAAGATCGATGATCTTCAGGAATTCGATCCCGATACGTTTGTTGACGCATTATTTGACTTTAGAGCAGAAGGTGCACCTGAGGATCTTTCGAAGATCGAGGCTTTGCATTTTGATGATTGATCATATGAGGTAATTGATTCATGCTGGATTTAAAAGATTTTGAACAGGCTAGTGAGGCGGTTTCCAAGGTAACACAGGAGACCAAGTTGATATACAGTGATTTTTACAGTAATCTTACGGGAAACAAGGTATATCTCAAACCTGAGAACATGCAGTTTACGGGTGCATACAAGGTAAGGGGGGCATATTATAAGATATCCACGCTTACCGATGAGGAAAGAAGCAGAGGTTTAATAACTGCAAGTGCGGGAAATCATGCACAGGGTGTTGCTTATGCTGCCAAATGCTTTGGAGTTAAGGCTACCATCGTTATGCCTACGACAACACCTCTTATAAAGGTGAACAGGACAAAGAGCTATGGCGCCGATGTTGTTCTTTTCGGTGATGTTTATGATGAGGCATGTGAGCATGCCTACGAGCTTGCAAAAGAGCATGGATATACATTTATCCATCCGTTCGATGATCCTGCAGTAGCTACAGGTCAGGGAACGATAGCGATGGAGATATTTAAGGAACTTCCTTTAGTCGATATCATTTTGGTTCCTGTAGGAGGCGGCGGCCTGGCAACAGGTGTATCGACACTTGCAAAGCTTCTTAATCCAAAGATAAAGGTGATAGCCGTGGAACCTGCAGGTGCAAACTGCTTACAGGTATCATTAAAGAAGGGAGAGGTTACAACGCTTGACAGTGTGAATACCATAGCTGACGGTACTGCTGTTAAGACTCCAGGAAAGAGCATCTTCCCTTATCTTCAAAAGAACCTTGATGACGTGATAACTGTTGCCGATGAGGATCTGGTCGTTGCCTTCCTTGATATGGTCGAGAATCACAAGATGGTGGTTGAAAACAGCGGATTACTCACTGTGGCTGCATTAAAACAGCTTGACTGCAAGGATAAAAAGATAGTTTCCATCCTTTCTGGCGGAAACATGGATGTTATAACAATGTCTTCTGTTGTACAGCAGGGACTTATAATGAGAGACAGGATATTCACCGTTTCGGTACTCCTTCCCGATAAGCCGGGAATGCTTAGCAGGGTATCAAGCATCATAGCTGAAGAGAACGGTAATGTCATTAAACTTGAACACAATCAGTTTGTATCCATAAACAGAAATGCGGCCGTTGAGCTTAGAATAACTTTAGAAGCATTCGGAACAGCACATAAAGAGGCTATCATGAAGCGCCTGGATGTAGAAGGGTACAAACCAAAAGTAGTAAGGACGAATGTATAAAAAGTTTCTTGGAAACAAAGAATTTTACAAAGGCGTTTTAGCCATAGCATTTCCTATCATGATCCAAAACGGCATCAGTAATTTTGTAAATCTTTTGGATAATATCATGATAGGACGTATAGGAACGGAGCAGATGAGCGGTGTATCCATCGTGAATCAGCTTCTTTTCGTATTTATATTGTGCCTGTTCGGTACTGTTTCGGGTGCAGGTATACTGGGTGCCCAGTATTACGGCCAGAAGAACATGAAGGGCGTAAGAGACGTACTTCGTATCAAGCTTGTCTTTTCGATCATGATCATGATCTTTGCATTTATTATCTTCATGACATTTGATACGAATCTCATATCGCTGTATCTGCATGAGGGTTCACAGGCAGGTGATCTTGAAGCTACACTTTTATACGGAAAAGAGTATCTTAAGATCATGATGATAGGCTTGCCTCCCATGGCAGTCGAGATGAGCTATTCTTCAACACTTCGTGAATCGGGAGAGACAAAGGTGCCTATGCGTGCCTCTGTTATAGCTGTATTTGTGAATCTGATATTAAACTATATCCTGATATTCGGAAAACTTGGCTTCCCTGCTCTTGGAGTTGCAGGTGCGGCTATAGCGACAGTGATATCGAGATATATACAGGCTGCTTATGTCATCATATGGTCACATGCAAACATTAAGAGCAATCCGTATATGGAGGGCGTTTATAAGCATTTTCATATATCATGGAATATGTTTGCGAAAGTGTTTTTGCTCGCACTGCCTTTAATGTTAAACGAGACATTGTGGTCTGCGGGTACTGCAGCCGTTAATACATGTTATTCATACAGAGGACTGGCAGTTGTTGCTGCAATAAATATACAGCAGACCATTTATAACATTTTCAATATAATGTTTATAGCAATGGGTGATGCGATAGCCATACTCGTGGGTCAGCAGCTTGGTGCGGGTAATATAGAGAAGGCCAAACAGACAGCTACAAGGATAATAGTAATGGCCGTATTCTTTGCGCTTTCAGGCGGCCTTATGATGCTATGTGTCTCCAATATATTCCCGCGTGCTTATAATACGACGGATGAAGTAAAACAGCTGGCTGGCAGCCTTATAAGGATCATTGTCTGTTTCACGCCTGTGCACGGATTTTTGCATGCAGTGTATTTTTCGATAAGAAGCGGCGGAAAGACATTTGTCACATTTTTGTTTGACAGTGTATATCTGTGGATCATAGCATTCCCCTTTGCATATGTACTGGCTCACTACACAAATGTGGATATAAGGCATATGTTTATTTACTGTCAGTCTATAGATCTTATAAAGGTGGCTGTAGGTTTCTTTATCTACAGATCAGGGATATGGGCAAGAAACATCACGGAGATATAGAGATTTAGTGATGGTGTAGGTCCATCAAAATACTTCCTTGCAGTTTGCGCACGGACTTGTATCTGCAAGGTTGCAAGACGGCGTAACCTATATCCGTGCAAGGCGATTGCAAAGCGGAGATCATTCTCCGTCGCCGTATTATTTTCTTAAAATATAAATGACTAAGGGGCTTATTATTCACAGCAGTTACAGACACTATCTTTAGAAAAAATGAGGAACGAAGGAATTGCTAAGTATTAGGGAAGTTCAAATAAGCGATGCTACGAGGCTGGCAGAGATTTATTCATATTACGTTAAAAACACGGCAGTCTCCTTTGAATATGAGGCTCCTACAGCAGAAGAGTTTGAAAAGCGTATAAAGAATACAACAGAAAAATACCCGTACCTGATTTGCGTTGATGACGGGAAAGTAGTTGGCTATGCTTATGCCGGAGCATATAGTACA